>JAUSID010000234.1 GCA_030648295.1 Opitutaceae bacterium
GCGCAGCCCAATCTGCCTAAAGCTATCACCATGCTAACTCTTGTTCAGAGCACTCAAAGGACTAAGCCAATGCCGAAGGCAGCCGAGGAACTCGTCGCCGTCCTGCTTAGGCGAACCCTCATCCGTGGAAATTCAGGCTAGTGGGACTGCATCCTCTCGGGCTCGGCCCCAAATCATGAAAACACATGCTATTACTCTTACAAACGATGAGACCCCAGAAGAAAGGGCTGAAATCGAAGTCCAAATTGCGACGATGATGCGCGAGATCGAAAGCCAGATCCGCAATCAGCTCTGCGGATCCCCCCGCGCGGAACCAGCCCCCAATCGCGCCATCCTCGTTAACAATGGCCGATCCATGATCTGCAATGCCCAAGACACCGCCACTGCCACGGTGGTCATAGTATTTCCGCCCGAGACGGAGAGGTACAGGGGGATGGTTGATACCGGAGCCGATCTCATGCAGCTGGGTTTCGCGGCGAGCAACGGCAAAGACATCGATCCCAACGTTCTTCGCGCTTCCGCGATCACCCACCACGGGGAATTGGTGGCATGGTACAAGGGAATCTTAGCGATGTTGAGCCCCAGCGCCTATTTTGGTTCCGCCACCCAAGACGAGGTCCGCGCGATCGCGCGAAAACTCGCTGCCATTCGCGCCGCGGTCGGAAATTACAATATTCCGCCCGAAGCCACATGTGAGAATTTCGAGCATTATATTCCTTCGCCAGTGATGACTGACCATCTGACCGACGAAGCCCGCGAATGATCGCTGGCGCCGTTGTTCGCTGAGTTGGCCGAAATCGCCCCTAGGCATCACCGCGCCTTGGTCTGTCTTGCGGCTTTCGTGCGGTTCGTAAGTAGTGCATCGATCGCCAGTCCGCGTCACAATCGTTGTATCGCCGTTTCGTAATCCTATCGCGTGCTCACTTCGACCCACTTTCGAAGTGCTCGGCGGCTCCGGTCTTTGCGTTGCAGCCCGGATCGGGACGCGTGATGACGAGAGCGTAGTCGTTCAGCAAGTAAGACGTATCAGGGGTTAGGAACGAATTAGAAGGTCGCCACCCGGCCAGCGTCCAACACCGACGCGGACGCCTCGCCTGGATCGAGGAAGCCGGGTGCGGCGTAAAGGTCGGTGAGCGGGATGCGCAACTGCATTGACCGTTTATGAATTCACCTTTTCTCGGCTTCGTCCAGCAGCCTCCGGCGTGCCGGTCTATCTATCTAACTTCCGCCCGTTGTCCTGAACGCCGGAAAAGCGTGAACGGATGCCAAGGGAGGCGATCTGCCCCAAACATTTCCATCGAGGGGTCCGTCGACCGTCATGAGCGTCCCTCTACGCGGCCGTGACTGTCGAGATCGCGGCGGCTAATGCGGTATGCGGCGCCAATCCGCTGATGCGGCAATTCTGCGCGGCCGGCCCGGTCTACCTCGGTTGCGCGACGGAGCGAAGCTGGGCTGACACGCAAATAGGCCGCCGACTCATACAGATCGAGCTTGCCCGGCCAGTCTTCCTCTTTGGCCCACGTCACCCAGCACGCCAGCTGCCATGCACGCGAGGACTTACGTTGGTCCTCCGTGACCGTGGCGGTCGCTAACGCGACCTTTCCGGCTGAACTGGAATCGGGCCCAAGCATCGAGTTACGGGCGGCGAGGCGCGACAGTAGTGCAGGTGCGGGCAGGAGGAGGCCTGGCCGTAGGGTACGTGCACGTGGTCGCGTTCATCGGGTTGCGTCAACGAGAGCCAGCCGCGCCATCGCGGCCGGCCCTCGCGAAACGGTGTCTCAGGTCGTGGGCGCAGCGACGGCTGCGGTCGTCGCCGACGCGGTGACGGAGGTCGCAGGCGCCGTCTTGGAAGCGGGCTTAGTTGCCACGGTCGACTTGCGCTTGCGCGGCACGGGAGGCGTTTCCCAACGCGCGATGCAGCCCTGCAATTCGTCCGCGGTGATCGCTACGTTGATCGGCGGCTGGCCAAGCCGCTTCGCAAGCGTCGAAAGCAGCAATCGCTTCCTCAGCGTTAGGATCACCTTGCGGAGCGGGCGAAGTATGCGCTCGAGGGCATCGGGCGTAGCGCCGTCTGCGAATTCTAGGAGTGCAGCGCGCTGGGCTGCGTTATTGGTTTCGTTATTTTTCATGTCTTGGTCCGAAGCGGACAAAGAGATGATACCCGATACTCTTCGCCGACGAAAAGGGGCGGCGAAAGATATACGCTGATCGGCTAAATAGACTCGCCTGGCCCGGTGTGGAACCGCTCCGCTCCGGCGCATCACGCTTTAGGCCTGCGCATTAGCCGTGATTGACGGGCTCGGTGGGTGCGGGAAACGCGTCCGAGGAACAGCCCGGCGCGTAGCGCCGGGGAGATGTCTGCGTTTGAATGGGGAAACGGGGCAGCTTCTAAGGCGAAGCCGAAGCTGCTTTGAATCGGGGCATACTCTTGGGCGAAGACCATGCCCCGAAACGCCCCCTATCTTTTTGCGGACTCGATTGGGTATGGTTCAAGATGGCACACCCAAAAGGAATCGTAGCCCTCAGGATCAATGTCCGTAAATCAGCCAACGCCGCCGAAGAATATTACCTTGGGCTGCTAGATAGGTATTATCGCGGATTGGGACTGGGGGATGCAAAATGGCTTGGGAAGGGGTGCGAAATATTGGGATTGAAGGGCGAAGTGACCAAAACCGCCTTCGCCGCCTTGGTCAGGAATTACATGCCGGACCACCACACCCGCCTAACGTCGATCACCCGAGCTGATCGACGAGCAGGATGTGACGTCAATCATCACGCCACGAAGAGCCTAAGCGTCATGGCCTTGGTTCTTGGCGATCAAAGACTGTGCACGGCTTTCACCGAATCCAGTGCGTACGCCCTTGCTCGTATGGAGCCATCGATGCAGGCGCGCGTTCGTAGCAACAAAGCGGACCACGATCGCCTCACCGGGAATATGGTCTGTGCCTCTTTTCCAGACTTCCTATCGCGACCGGTAAAAGGGAAGTCAGATCCCCATCTGCACAATCACAATTTTTTGTTCAATGCCACGTTCGACTTCGCTGAAGGTAGTGGGAAGTGGAAGGCCGCACAGATGGGTCTCATCATAGAGAATGCGCCGGTTTACCAGGCCATCTTCTACGCGGATCTTGCGAGACGGGCGCAACAGCTAGGATATCGGCTCGTCTGGGATGGCCCACGATGGGAGATCGAAGGAGTCAGCGCTGAAGTGATTGAATTATTCAGCCGACGGAGCCGAGGAATCGAGAAGGAAGCGGAGGAACGTGGAATCTGGTCGGACCGTGAGAAGTCGCAGCTGGGCGCCAGACTCCGCGAAGGGAAATCGAAAAACATCGACTGGGACTGCTTGATCTCAGGTTGGAAACACGATCTCGGTGAAGAGCGGCTGAAAGCACTGAGCGAGTTGAAGGATGCCGCCGAGTTGCGTGCCTCAGGTCATTCCCCTACGCAAGAAACCGTTTCGGCCCTAGACGCATTGGCACTTGCGACCGCACGCTTGGCTTGCCGGATGGCTGTCTGGACCCAGCGCGAATTCATCGCCGAGGCGCTGCTCGCGGGCCGTGGCGAAGTAACAATCGCGGAGGTCGAACGCGCGTTGCCACTCGCCGATCCGCTAGTCGGAGTCGTTCGCACCGTTCACGAAGATCGTGAGTCTTTCACGACACCGCGGATCATGTGTGACATCGAGACGTGCATTCGGCTCGCATCCGCCGGGAAAGGAAAATTCGACGAGCTCGGACAGGATCCTCACTTCCCGACGGCCATGACAACGCGACAACGCGACGCGGTGGAGGCTTTGGTTTCGAGCCGCGACTTCCTAAGTGTAATCCATGCGACTGACACGGCAGCGCGACTGGTCATCGAAACCGTGCGGCCGGCGGTCGCAGCGGAGAACCGGCAAATTGTCGTGCTCGGCGTTCGACCGGCCTGCGTGCGCATGCTGCAGGCGTCGGGCTTTGCCGACGCCACAACTGTGGACGATTTTCTGAGGCGTCCGCCGCCAATTGCCAAAGGAACCGCGATATGGGTTCATGACGCCGCCTTCCTATCCAGCGACATGATGGTTCAGCTTTGCGAGTTTGCGCAACGCAACCAGGCGCGGGTCGTCATGGTCCAGGGGAATAGCTTCCGCTCTTCGATTGATCGCGGGAACGCATTGCGTCTCGTGACAACACGAGCCGAACTGAATCTATTAATTAGCAGTGCTGATCAATCAGAGGCCGGAGGCGGCAACGACCAAGGTGGCAAAGAATTCGTGGCGCAGGCAGGTGGTGCCGCGAGCGACATCATCGCATCAACCGCAAAATCAGCCGAGTCAACCGGGGTCAACGTTGCGAGAGTGGGACGGGGCTTCGCCCATATAGATCCGGCGGAGCGAACTACCTGTGCAGTGGAGAAATTCACAGCCATTACACGATCCGGGGCCTCGTGCATGGCTATGGCAGAGGATTATCCCGCAGCTCTGGCTTGGACTGAAAGCATTCGCGCCGAATTGGTCAAATGCGGCTTCCTCGATCCCGCTACGGCTCGCCCGGTGGAGACCTTGATCACAAAGGATGTCTTTAACGACGAGCTATCCGCCGCGGCCCTGCGGGTTGGTGACACAATCGAGCTAACGACCGACGCAGATGCCGGAAAACGCGGAGAGCGATTGCAGGTTTGCGGTACTGAAACCCGTTTGATCGTTTGCGACAGCTCAGGGGAGCACCGTGATTTCCAGCCGGAGAACACCCAGTTCAACCTCTTTCGGCCGCTGTCTGTGGCCGTCAATGACCGCCTTCGGATAACGCGGACGGACATAGTGCACGACAGACTTTTCATTGCAGGCGAGATAGTGGTTGTGCGCGAACACCTCGAGACTGGCGACTTGCGAGTGGGGAAAACCCGGCTTCTCCCGAAGGACTTCAAACATCTAACGTACGGCTGGGTCGACACGCCCTCCACCGTCGAACGCATCAGCGCAGCGCACTTGGTATTGCTAACAAGCGACTCGAAGTCTCCCGGCGATGTCGACGCACTGCTCAAATCCAAGCAGTGTGTCGCAAAACGCATTTGGCATTTCTGCGACCGCGAAGGTTTGTTCCTGCCGCGCGGCCTTCGCGAGAATGCTACTGCAAGAAATGATCCAGAAGAGGTGCCCCACGATTGGCGCCGGCAAGTATACTATCTGCGCGAAAATACTCGAGTCGATGGTCCATTCCCCGTCGGCCAAATGCAGAGATTGATCGATAACGGGCAGCTCACGCCGAGTACCGAGGTTTCCACTTCAGGCGTTGATGGTTGGCATCGCGCAGACGAAGACGATCTGCTGTGTCGCACTTTCCGGGAATTGCTCGACGAAAGCCATTCAAGCGATCGCGTGATCCTAACTGCACCGCCCGACGACTCCGACATGATCACGCCGCCGCAAGAGCCATTGGACCATGCAGCTGACGCTAACAACTCTCCTCACGACCTGGCAGCGAATGACGCCCCAAAGCTCGACCAACTTGTGGAACATGGCGTGGCACCAATCGAGGAGCCCCAAGCAACATTATCGACCACGCTGCCGCCATCGAATCACGCAAACGCCGCAACCTCGACCCCATCGGCAATTGAACCGGCCGCAGTGCAGCCGGAAACCGGAGAGGTCAGCGACGCAACCAGTTTCCCCCAAAAAACCGCCGTGCCAGCAGCGACGGCGGGTTCTGAAGTGGTGGAATTTTTCCGAGATTCGATCCCTGAAACCGAACGGCAGTGTAGCGAAGATGATCGCCCACTCCAGATTCTCGGTGACGTTGACAGCACCCCAGCGGCACTCCCGAAAGAGCGAGTCGGAAGGGAGTCACCGCCTGAAAATCCGGCTCCGTTGTCGACAGACATTGTGAACCCACCGCCTGCCGCGAAGCCATGGCGGTGTTTCGTCATGTTCCACGAACATTCAGTCGGTCCGTTCTCTCCTCAGCAGATCGAGGAACTCGTCCGGGAATGCCAGATTGTGCCAACCACGCAAGTTTCCTTCAGGCGGGATGGACCGTGGAATGACGCGAGTTCCATTACGGCAATTGCAGCGATGCTCGAGCAGCAGGCTAGCACGGCGTCTGTAGCTGAAAATCCAGCAGTTACCCCGATGCCGTCGCCGTCAATGCCTCAGCTTGGGCCAATAACTTTGGGGTCACAACAGTATGATGAACGGCAGCGACCGCACTCTGTTCACGATCAAGAACACGATATGTTAACGGGCACAGATCGTGTAATAATAGAGCAGCGTGGCTGGCTGTGGGACAAAGATGAAGTGAGCCCTGAACAATTGGCACCAGAGCCTGCGACGATATCCGCCCTGGGGGTGCGAGATGATCCCGATCAGACCGACTTCATGGAACAGTTCTTCCCGCGAACGTCTGGCGAGCCTGCACCCGTCGAGAAGCCGCAGACCCCCTATGCATCGGAGAAAGATGAGCCGGGCGAAATAATTCTCGCCGACGCGATGCCTCCGGCTGCGACAACGCCATCGTCGTTATCGGTGGCTACAACCCAAAGGCACGGGTCGGGTGCCGGGAATGACGCGCGAAGGGAAATTCATACGCCCGATGGGGGCCAGGGCGGCGCTGAACCAACGTCGAGTGCTGTACCTGCACTCGACGAGGAATCGCGGACCTACTTTTTGCGTGTGACCGACAACAAGCCCCGCGACCGCCAAGAAATTCATGCGCTGATTCTCGCGCAAAAGATCGTCCCAACAACACAGCTTTCCTATTCGGACACCCGTGACTGGCGCGACGCGGTACTATTCCTCGAATTCGCGGCATCCTTTGCGACAAAAGACCTGGTCGTGCCGAAGCGTGCTAAGCCGACGCCCCCAGCCTTGAGCGGGCCTGGAGAAGCTTCCGTGGAGACAACGGGCGAGACTCAATCGCGCGCCCAAGAGCGTGAAAACGACCAGACTGGTGCACCACGGTACGCTGGCGCTTCGTCAAAACCGAGTGTGACGCCCATCCAAGCGAAGCCGCAGGATTACTTCCTCCGTCAGCAAGACGGGAAGGTTGGCACTTACTCCCTCGTAAAGATCCAGGACCTGATCACGTCCAAAAAAATCACGGCGGTGACGAACCTTTGCACACCGGATGATCGCCGCTGGCGTTATGCCGTGGTGTTCCCCGAACTCGAAGTCTCCTTCCGGGCTTTAGGTCTGTTCGCGCCGACCGCTACCCAGGCATCCCCGCCCGCGACAACGCCAGTGTCGGCATCGGCGGCTACAACGCACCCGACTCAGCAGCGTGCCGTGATCGAAGTACGTCATGGAGACATGAACGTGGCGCCCGTACCAGAACCAGCATCACGGAGCACCGGCTCGGAGCGCGCCGCACCCCGTGTTCCGACCAAGCCAGGATCCGAAGCGAACGAAAACGTTCCGGCCTCGGCACTGGAGCAGCAAAGTAACAAGGATCGATCCAATACCGCGAGGCTGTTGGCCGAAGAAAAATCCACTGAACAGGCGCGCATGATCACTTCCCTTCCTGCAGTAGCGAAGGCGCTTCCTCTCGGAGCTGAAGGAAACGGTCTCAAAGAAGCACAAGAGTATTACCTCAGAAAAGGTCTCAAGCAGGAGGGCCCCTGCACATTTGAAGAAATCCGGACTATGATCGAGGGAGCAAGCGTTGACCGTGCCACGCAGGTGCGCAAAAGGGGCGTTGCCGGATTTAAGTCCGCCGATAAATTCGATGAATTGCTAGCAGAGCTCGACCGCGTGGGTGCGCCTCAAAATCCAACCCCGGACGAACCGACGGGCATTTCTCGCTAACGGCGATAGGGCGAGTCCGTGATTGGCAAATAGGAGGACTGCGGAGTTGGCTTCGCCAATAAACCCAGTCACGGGGCGGTGGCGCGGCTCGTTGGTCGGTTGGGTTCCGTTGAACATCCCTTGTCGACCGCGACCGACACCAACTTCGAGCGATGTATCAGGCCAGAGTTTCGAATGGCAATCTGCGGCCGGCGCATGGCGGCGGACGACCAGTCGACTCGGTTGCCAGCACAGCTGGCGATGCGGGGGTCCAGCGGGGCGCGAGGCGAAGTGATTGTCATTATCGGCGCGGCAAACGCTTTCTTCGCCAACTGTGGGGGATTCTGACTAACTAACCCGGGAAACGAGTAATCGCCTTGGCGGAACGGTCGGGGGGCGAAGCCAAGGCAGGGCCGTCACCTTCGACATCGGCAGCAGGCGAGCCAGCCTGGGGTGAGTGCTCCGCGTCTTATCAACGGGGCGATTTTCAGGGCGAAGCCCCGGTTTCCGAAAAGCGCAGAAGCGCGGCGCACCCGATTACCCCGCGCGTCGCTAGCACTGCAGCACGGGTGATAGTTCGTGACGAAGCAGGACTCCAGATTCGAATCCCACCCTCGTCCTTGTCGCGGATCGCGGATTCCGTGCCGAAGTCAAAATGAGCCGTGTTACCCAAACGAGCGCACAAGCAACTCGAATCCCTCGGGCGTTTTCGAATTCCGCGATCCGTGACATGACCTTTTTCACATTGCACGACACGACCCTCTCCGAGCGCCCCAACGCCTCAACTCGGCCTTGGCCTGGTGCAATTGTCCTTCTTGACGGCGCGCCGGAGCCAGGCCGTCTCCAGAGCGCAACGCAGCACCGGGTTTCCTCCCGCGTAACAAGTTGCTGGACAAATCCGACATCGCCCGCTCCGAACAGAATTTCCAAATTGGCGTGGTAACGTGCCCAGAATAGGGTATCTGAAGCTATGAGCCAAAACACCACGTTGCATGTCGCGCCAAGCGGTGACGGGGCTTGGGTCGTTCAAAAATCTGGCGCAACGCGAGCTTCCACGAAGGTATCTACTCAATCTGAGGCCATTCGCTACGCGCGCGAGATCGCGAAAGATCAGGGAACGGAAGTCTACGTCCATGGGCGAGACGGGCGAATTCGACACCGGGACAGTTATGGAAGTGATCCCCTACCGCCAGTGAAACGATAACGATATGGGTGCGTTTGAAGAGAACGTGTTCGTCAATTGCCCGTTCGATTCTGACTACCACTCCCTTTTTCGCCCGTTAATCTTCACGGTCCTTTACTTAGGGCTGAAACCGCGAATCGCGTTTGAGCGTTCAGATTCTGGTGAATTGCGGCTTTTGAAGATCCGCCAGATCATAAAAGAGTCGCGTTTCGGTATTCATGATCTCTCACGGTGTCGCGCGACTCGGGCCGGCGAGTATTTTCGACTCAACATGCCGCTCGAGCTTGGAATCGATTCGGGTTGCAAATGGTATCGTCCAGGCAAATGGCAGCGAAAGCGTTTCCTCGTCTTGGAGAGACGAAAATGGGGCTATCAGAAGGCCCTTTCCGACCTTGCAGGCGCGGACATCAAATCGCATGGCGACGATCCAATTCGACTCATAGAAGTGGTTCGAAATTGGCTGGTCCAAGAGGCAGATGGCAGTCCTCGGCCTGTTTCCGAAATCCGCATTCGATTTAACGAATTCATGGCGGACGACTTCGAAAGGCTGGTTAAGGACGGCTACAGGCAACGGGACATTGATCGCCGACCCCTGAATGAACTGAAAAACGCCATGGAGACGTGGATTGAACGCCGCAAAACCAGCCCAGCAAAACACAATCTGTAAGAGGCTGTCCGACGGGGTCATGTCGCAGATCGCGGATTCGGCGCCGAGAATTGACAAAAAGCCGCGTGGTGCGAGGTGTTGATCCGACGGCAGCGGCGGAATCGGAGGTATGCCAAGTCAAGCGCTCAGTATGCCCAATTTCCGTGAATCAACGCGGTGGCAATCGCCGCCCCACGGCCGACCATAATATTATGGCCCGCAAATTACGGCTCGTTCCGAGCGCAGCGACATCGGCCATTTCGCGGCGCGATCTACTACGTGCTCAATCGCTCAATCGGGGCAACCATCGGTCGTGGATTTTCCGACCTGCGAATTGACCCCTCGGCCGGTCCCGGACGCACGGTACCACATTATCAACGGTGGAAACGAGTCGCGCGCTCGCGGCAAGGGAGGTTGGAGATCGACGGACTCGCTCTCAGTATTTTGGGGGCTCATCCGGCCACACTGGCCCCAACGATTCCGGGGCTACACCTTGGCTTGCGGCATACTCGTAGCGCTTTTGGAATTTTGTCCGCGCATAGGATCCATCGTGTCGCAGGTTCTGGGGCAGTTTTTTGAGAGCGCTGATTCGCTTCGGTCGGGTTCGTGACTCGCAGAGAAAATCGAGATCGATGGCGACTCGTTCGGTTTGAGGAAACAGAGACGCGGATGATCAGCTGGAACCATGAGCTGTAATGGACCGTTCCCGCTACCGACGAAGCCCTTGGCTGTCCTGGATCCGAAGAAAAAAGCGGCGCGTGCTAGACCCATTCCGGCATCAAGCCGAAGGCGAATCGTCCTCGCAACAATGTTACGTGCGCAGCAAGGATCCCGACGTCAGTGGTCCACCTGACCGATTCCTCAGGCGTCGATCCGCTTGGACTTCTCCAGTCCCAATTCAATCGCCGACTGCACGAGCACCCGAATCACGGCGTTGCATCCCTTGAACACCAATTGGCGCAGCACCGCCTCGCCGTGTTCCTCGACCGTGCCCGCAATCAGGGCATTGATGAAAGAGCTATTCGCGCTGCGCACCTGCGAGAAATCCAGGACGACCTGCTCGCACAGTCCGAGGTAAGGCTCGATGCGTTGCTGCCGGAAACGCGCCGCCAACGTTCCGTCCGCGAGCTGCGAACCGAACTCCTCGGCGAGGGACAGCTCGTGTTTCATGGATCGAACCTAACCGTTGGGTTCTGGCGATGCGCCGTCACGCGCGCGGGAGCAATTCCCACCTGCATGCAATCGCGTCTTGCGCACGGTCGCGGCTCAATAAGTGCGAATGCGAGTTTCATCGAGAAACGCTTCGACCGAATAGTTCACGCAGGCCGGATGGTTCTTGAAAATCAAACGCAGCGTTCGCATCGCGCCATAAGCCTCAATGATCAGCGCGCGTTGGTCCTTGAAGAATTGCTGGTCAAATTGGCCGTCAACCGGCGCATGGGCTGGCTTCTGCCGTAATTTTCTCACCTTGCGGAGCGCCGCAAACGCGTTGTCGATGGGTTTCGGATCAACGGGCACGAACCGTGTTCGCACCCATTCTTCCAGCAACGCCAGCGTTCCGCGCTGCCGAATCTCGAACCGACCTTCGCCGCGTGGAATCTCCTCGGTCAAGGGAACGTCGTTTTCGAAAAATTCCTTCGTGATATTATCTGACAGCATCTGATCGAGGAGGAGCACGAAGTCGTAAAATTCCTTCGCCGTGGGACGAATGAGCAACGTGAAGCCGCGAGGTTTGATCTCATCATCGTTGAAATCCTTTCGAAAGAGCGGACAGCGCCCCATGAGTTCGGACATCCGGTTGATATGGTGCATCTCCATCGTGAGCGCCTTTAGGACCGGCACGTGATCGGCAAACATGCCCCGGATTGAACTGCGATAGTAGTCGGGGTGCATCCGCCCTTTCTGTTTCAGCCGCTTGGCCTCCCAGATACTCTGATGCTCGGGTGTCAGATCACTAAGGTATCGGTTGAAAACGAGCACCGATCGATTCATATCGTCGTCGTAGGAAAACCCGAAGCTTTGTAGATAAGTATTGTCGGCTTCGGCTGTGCCAGGCTGCTCGGCGTGTTCATCCTGCATCCAGATGGCACCAAAAACGTCGTCAACCCGGTAACGGAAGCGCGGATCGTTGCGGTAAAACTCGAGGACGCTCAGGTCGAAGCTGTGGTAGTCCAACTGTGCTTCACCGAGAGCCAGACGCAGCGCGAACGGCTGGCCCGCGTAGTGCGAGAAATCGACCCGCTTCGCCAATACGGCGCTGGTTGGGTAGACAACGACCAGCGACAGGTTCGATTCGGCCAATTCCTCAAGTTGGACCGCTTTTTCCGGATCTGGGAAATGACGGATGAACGGATTGCCTGCGTTTTCCAAGCGAAGCGCGATGAGGTCGCGTTCGATCAGCGTACCTAACCATTGCTTCGTCTCGGTAGGATCGGTTGGGAGATTCGGCGCAAGAGACGAAAGATTCAGGCCATTGAAATCGTGCGAGGACAAATAGCTCTCGACGCAGCGATCCACCAAGACAGTGGAAAGTTCGTTCAAGTTCTTTGCGTCCGTCATGGGCGTTCCACTTACGACAATCCGACCGATTCACGAATGCTTTTTTCGCCCGGCTTTGTAGCTGAGCATCTCCACTGATTCCGAAGTCTCTCTTAATAGGGGCCGAGCGGTCGTTCGCGTTGAGTCCGCATTGGCGCCAGAAACCCACACATCGCACTTCGCTCTGAGTCCGCGGCGAGCGGTCGGGCCTCGCGCCGCGTGAATTTTGTCGCGGCGGACAGTACCATGTGGCGGGCTGTCGAATCTCGACCGTTTTGGCGCGGGCTGGGGTTGGAATAGCCAGCGGCGGCACTATGCGTCTTCGCCCTTGGAACTGATTTCCTCGAGCAGCTCTTCGTCGAGGCCGGAGAGCTGATCAATCATGGGTAGCATGATGGGCGCCATCGCCTGCGTTGTCTGCGCAACAAACCCGAAGATCGGCCGAGTGATTGCCGCCGAGTTCCTTGCGTACCTCGCCATTGATTGTCTGCGCGTACAGGCTCAGCAACGCGTCATTGAGATTTCCGATGAGGCCAAGGCATTTCATGGTGTTAAGCTCGCAGCGAGCACCCAGGGAACCGGGATACGGGAGTTTCGCGGCTCATAGCTATGTCAGGCCATGAAAGGGTTGAGGCGTGAAATCAAAAAAGTTGGCCAATCGGCCAACTTTCGTCGTGGTGAACGCGTGCTCGAAAAACGTTCGCGCGCACCGAAAAGGCGCCTGAATCATCGTTCGAGTTTTTGGACAGCACTGGCTGTCTGGCAGGATGAGGTGGAGAAACTGGTTCGGCGCCTCGGCAAGAGGCGCGAGGAACTGGCGTCGGCTGGAAAGTCCGCCGGCTGGAAGCTCGCCTTGGCAGCCGCCCTCAAGCCGCAGACGACGGTGACGAACCGGTGGCTCGGCGCGACGTTGCACATGGGTAATCTGCATGAGGTGATTCGCAAGATCGCGGCATGGGCGCGTCAGCCCAATCCCGGACTGGCCAGGAAACTCCAAGTTACCCCAAACCCCAAAGCTTGACCCGGTCCCTCGTTCCTACGGCAGTAGAGCGATGTCGCTTCGCCGAAGAGGAAGCGCGTGAGGTCGAGCGTGTGACTGCCGAGATCAGTGATGATGAACTGTTCCAATTCCGCCAGGAACGGCTGATGGCGGAACACCGGAAAGCCAGAAAGGAAATCGATCCGGGCGCGGAAGGGACGGCCGACCGTGCCGCGGCCGAGCTCGGCGGCGAGGGCGCGGATGGGCGTCTGCCAGCGGAAATTCTCGTGGACAAAAAGCGGCGCGCGGTGGCGCTGGCAGAATTTTACCAGGCCTTCCGCTTCGCGCAGGGTCGGCGCCATCGGTTTCTGGCAAATCACCGGCAGCCCGCGCGCGGCGGCGAGCCGCGCGAGCGGCGCGTGGGTGGATGCATCGGTGATGATATCGACAAAATCGAGCTGCTCTTGCCGGAGAAGTTCGCGCGGATTGTCGTAGACGGCCGGCACGCCAAATTCGCGGGCGAGGGCCTCCGCCTTGGCGCGCGTTCGATTGTAAAGCGCAACGCAGGTTGCGCCGGGCAATTCGCGCCAGCCGGCGAGTTGGTAACGCGCCCAGAAGCCGGTGCCGAAAATCGCGAAGCGCAGCGGGGTTCGTTTCATGGGGCGGGTTCGCATTCGGTGCGGCTCACGTGGGCAATTCCTGCCGGATGCGGCGGCGATTGAGACGCGCGAGCAGGGTATGGCGCGTGCTATCGGTGAGCACCGCGAGGAAGATAACGGCGGCGGTGATGACGGGATAGAGGTAAGGATCGGCGTTGAGGATCACGAGGCCGCTCTCGATCGATT
Organism: Opitutaceae bacterium; assembly: GCA_030648295.1. Lineage (GTDB taxonomy): Bacteria > Verrucomicrobiota > Verrucomicrobiia > Opitutales > Opitutaceae > ER46. The sequence continues at coordinate 13,951 of JAUSID010000234.1, forward strand.
GGATCAACACGGCGCCGAGCAGAGTTCCGGGAAAAACCGCGCCGCGGCCGCCGAAGAGGCTGGTGCCGCCGAGGACGGCGGCGGCGATCGCCTTGAACTCGTAGGCTTCGCCGAACTTGGGCGAGACCGCGCCGAGCTGCGCGAGCGAGAGAATTCCGCCGAGCGCGGCGCAGAGTCCGCTGATGAGATAGACGGTGGCGAGGATCCGTTGCGTACGGATGCCGGCTTTGCGCGCGTTGGCGGGATGGTTGCCGAGGGCGTAGATCTGCCGGCCGAACGGCGTGCGCATCAAGACGACATGGGCGACGAGCAGGACGGCTCCGAGCACCACGAGCGGCAGGGGCACGCCGGCAACGCGCGCGGAGCCGAGCTGGAGGAAACGGTCAGGAAGATTCATCGCGCGCGTCTGCGTAATCGTCAGCGCCAAGCCGCGGCCGACGAACAGCAACGCGAGGGTGACGATGAACGGGGCGATCCGCAGCCGCGTGATGAAAAACGCGTTGATCGCGCCGAAGCCCAGGCCGGTGGCGAGCATGGCGCCGAGGGCGAGCGGCAGCGGCTGGCCGGCCGCGAGCATCTTGCCGGCGATGGCAGCGCTCAGGAACATGATGGCGCCGACCGAGAGATCCACTCCCGCGGTGAGGAGAACGAAGGTCATGCCGACCGCGACGATTCCGGTCGGCGTGGACTGAATGAGGACGTTGATCGCGTTGTCGGCGGTCAGGAACTTCGGCGCGAGCGCGCCGAAGACGGCGATGATCGTGACGAACAGAACGAGCGACGCGTGTCGCAGCGCAGTCAGCAGGAGGGCGGAGGGCGTGGCGTTCATGCGGGCGACTCGCGCGGGAGCGCGGCGGCGAGCAAGCGTTCGCTGGAGAACTCCGGGCGGGAAAACTCGCCGCGGATCTCGCCCTGACTCATGACGAGGATGCGATCGCAGACGCCGATCAGCTCCTCGATTTCGGAGGAGATCACGAGGATGCCCGAGCCGCGATCGGCGAGGTCCATGATCAGTTGATAGAGCTCGAACTTAGCTCCGACGTCGACGCCGCGGGTCGGCTCGTCGAGGATGAGAACGGAGGGTGACGCCAGCAGCCACTTGCCAAGGACGACTTTCTGCTGGTTGCCACCACTGAGGGTCTGCGCGGGTTGCGTGTCCTCCGCCTTGGCGGTGAGTCGGACGGCTTCACGGATCGTGGAGATGGCGCGTTGCCAGCCGGTGCGGTCGATCAGTTTCAGCGGGGTGCGGGCGTGCGAGCGAATCGAGGCGAGCGCGAGGTTGTCGGCGATCGAGGCCTCGAGGCAGAGTCCCTCGTGGCGGCGGTCCTCGGTGAGAAAGGCGAGGCCGCGCTCGATCCGGCGGCGCGTGTTGGCGCCGGCGAGGGGTCGGCCGGAGACGAGAATTTCGCCCCGGCTGCAGGGATCGAGGCCGAACAGGATGCGCGCGAGCTCGGAGCGGCCGGCGCCCATGAGCCCGGAGAGGCCGAGGACCTCGCCCCGGCGGAGCGTGAAGCGAATGTCGCACACGATGTGCGGCTGGCTGACGCCCCGGACTTCGAGCGCCGGCTCGGTGGCGGGCGCGCCACGGCGCGTCGGGTAGAGTTGCGTCAGATTCCGGCCGACCATCGCGGAGACGATGGCGGGGGTGGAAAACGTTTCGATTGGTCCTTGGGCGACCACGGCGCCGTCGCGCAACACGACCAGGTCATGGCAGAGCTGGCGCACGTGATCGAGTATATGGGAGATGTAGATGAGGGCGATTCCCTGGGACTGAAGTCGCCGCAGCAGCGCAAAGAGCGTGCCGGTTTCCCGCGCGCTTAACGACGTGGTCGGTTCGTCGAAGATGATGAGGCGCGCATCAAGGCTCAGCGCGCGGGCGATCTCGACGAGCTGGCGTTCGCCGGCGGAGAGCCGATCGACCAGCGTGTCGGGCGCGAGCTCGAGCCCGACGTCGCGGAGCAGCGCCGCGGTGCGGGCGTGCAGCGTGCGCTGGTCGATCCATGGCAGCGCGCGGGCGCGCGGAAACGAGGTCAGGAAGATGTTTTCCGCGATCGTGAGGTTCGAGAAGAGGTTGAGTTCCTGATGGATGAGCCCGATGCCGGCGCGCGTCGCGTCGGTGGGATGGGCCGGCGCATACGGTTGGCCGCGCAATATCATTCGGCCGGTGTCCGAGCGCAGATTGCCGCCGAGGATGTTCATCAGCGTCGATTTGCCCGCGCCGTTTTCCCCGACAAGCCCGAGCGTGCGGCTGGCGCCCACTGTGAAGCTCACGCCGCGCAGGACGCGGACGCCGCTGAAGCTCTGACCGATCCCATCGAACTCGACTGCCGCGGCGGTGCTCATGCGTGGCTTCCCGCCAGTCGGGTGCGGAGCGAGTCGAGCAGCGCGGCGAGGAGGATCACCGCGCCTTTGACGATCGTGAGGGTGAAGATCGAGAGGTTGAGGAGATTGAGGCTGTTATCGACGAGCTTCAGAAACAGGACGCCGAACAGCGTCCACAGCACCTTGCCCTTGCCGCCGAACAGGCTGGTGCCACCGATCACGGTGGCGCCGATTACATCGAGCAGGATGCGCTGGCCGAGGACGGGCGAGCCGGTTTCGGTCTGGCCGGTGTAGAGGATGGCGGCGAGCGCGGCGAGAACGCCGGAGCACACGTAGGCGCTAATTACGACACCGGCGACGGGCACGCCGGAAACGTGGGCAGTGCGGGCGTTGTGGCCGATCGCGTAGAGCCAGCGGCCAAAGAGCGAACGACTGAGCATTACGTGAACGCCGACGCCGGCCGCGCACGCGATGCCGAGCGCGATCGCGGTGCGGCCGCCGAGGGCGTTAAACGCGGCGGGGAGCTGATTGATGGCCTTCGACTGGGTGAGCCAGACGGCGAGCCCGCTGAAGGCCATCATCGCGGCGAGCGTCACGATGAAGGGCGGCATCCGAAAGCGAGTGATCGCGACGCCGTTGAACGCGCCAACGAGGCCGCCCAAGGCGAGCATCACCGCGATCGCCGCGGGCACGGCCAACGGGCTGTGCGCGAGCCAGCCGGTTTCGTCGTTCATCACCATGGCTCCGGTGATGCTGCACAAGCCGATGATCGATGTGATCGAGAGATCGATGCCGCCGGCGATGAGCACGAGCGTCTGGCCGAGTGCGACGACGAAGAGGGGCAGGAGCGTCGCGAGGATGTTGGTCGCGTTGTCGAGGGAGGCAAATCCCGGGGTGAACGGTGCGACGGCTGCGACGTAGACCACGCACAGCCACAGCACGAAGTAATCGGAGCACAGCGCGCGAGCGGCCGTCGTGCGCCAGGATCGGTCTGTGGCGACGCCGCTCACTTCTTCGCGATCTGAGCGCCCCACATCTGAGCGGCTTTTTGCTGAAGGTTTCCCTGATGGACCACGAAGCCCGGATCGCGGATCAGCTCGGGTACGGGTTTGCCCGCACGCAGGTTGAGGATCGCCTGAATGGATTGCCGCGCCTCGAAGTATACGTCCTGCACGCCGGTGGCGTCGAGGTACCCGTCTTGTAACATCTGATACGCGGTGGCGTCGCCGTCGAAGCCGCCGAGGATCACGTGGCCCGGCGTGCCGAACTTGTGGTATTTGCCGGCGCTCTTGAGCGCGCTGACGATGCTGGGGAACAGGAAGTCGGAGCTGGTGAAGATAAAGCTGATGTCGGGATTGGCCTGCAGCGCGTTGACTAGGCCGGCCTGCGCTTTCTCCTGATTCCACTCGGTGGGAATACGCGCGACGACCTCGACAACGCCCTCATTGCCCTTCAGCGCGGCGTCGAAGCCATCGCGGCGGCCGATCGCGTTGATGTCGCTCAAGTCGCCGATGAGGATGGCGGCCTTATGTTTCCTGCCGGTCTTCTTCGCCTCCGACATGAGGTAGGCGACGGTCTCCTGCGTGAGGGCGAAGTTGTCGGCGACGATGGCGACCGACTTGGCGGCGCTCTTGTCGGCGGGGCGGTTGAAGAGGACGATGGGGATGCTGGCGGCGTTGGCTGCCTTGATGATGGGCAGGCAGGTCTTGGCGTCCTTGGGTACGAGGATGATGCCGTCGACCTTGCGCGTGATGAAGTTCTTCACCTGCTCGAGCTGGCGATTGGCGTCACCATCGGAGACGGCTTCGAGCATCGGGTAGCCGCGCTGCTTGAGGTCGGCCTTGATGGCTTCGAAGCTGGCAACCCAATACTCAGTCTGCAGCGTCTCGAAGGCGACGCCTATGATGAGCGGCTTGCCGTTGGGCGAGGGAGCGTTGGAGCCGGAGCCGCCGTTCGCGGCAGGGGCTTCGGATTTCTGGCAGGCGGTGAGGCCCACGCAGGCGCCGAGGAAGAAAAGGCGAAAGAAGGTAGCGGGGCGGGTCATGGACAATGGATACATTGAAAGATTTTTGGTAACGGGCACTGAGACGGCGGAGCGTGGGTCAGATGGGTTTGGCGCGTCGGGCGAGCGCTGCACGCAACGTGGCGACGCTTTCCCCGGCCCAGCGGAGTTCCTTGGCCAGGGTGGCGGCGAGCTCCGGTTCCGGTGGCGGCCACGTTTCAACCACGGCGGTGGTGCAGCGGCCGTGCTGCGCGACTGAATCGAGCACGCGGTCGATCGGCAGCATGCCGCAGCCGAGGGAGCGACCGGTGACGGTGAATCCCATGAGAGAGGGGAGCCGCTCGATCGCGTAGTCCTTCACGTGCAGATTTACGCAAACGGGCGCGAGTGCCGCGAGGACTTCGCCGATGCCTTCGCCGGCGCCGAGGGAGTTCGCGGTATCGAGGCAGATGCCGACGTGTTCGCTGGCGATCGTGTCGACCAACCGCCGCAGTGTGGCGCAGGGAAACCGATCGTGGTTTTCGATGCCGAGCACGACGTTGGCCGATCGGAGGGCCGGGAGCTCGTCGCGAATAATCGCCGCGATTGCGGCGAGGTCGGGCTCGTAACCTTTCGCGTCGATGACGAAACGCAGCAGTCGGGCGTCGAGCCGGCGGGCGATTCCGATGTAACGCTCGAGCTGCGCGGCCGTGAGCCCGCGCGCGCCGGTTTCGATCGCGACGCGGTGCGAGCAAGCGCGGGCGGCAAAGCGGTCGAGCGCTTCTTCGGTGAGCGCGTGTAGCGGCAGGTTGTCGCCGAATTGGATGACCGACACGCGATGCGCGACCGCGAAATCGAGCAGTGTCTCGGTCGTAAACGCGACCGGCGCGAGCGGAGCCGGCGTGCCGACTGCCCAACCAAAAGCGAAGGAGCTGATGCCGAGCTGCATAAAAGCGGCGCGAGTGCGAATCAGCGCGCCGTGATGTCGCGTACCTGTTCGCGAATCTCATCGAGCTCGAAAATCTTTTTCCAGCCGTCGCGGAAGAGCACGGGCTTGGCGCGCTTGCTGATCTTGTAGGCGGCGTCAGAAAACGTACCGTTCACTTCGCCGAAGAGAACGGCGATTTGAATGCGCAAGTGGCCGAGCACGAATTCGCGCGCGGCGTCGGCGGGCACGCCTTTCGCGACAATCGTGTCGTAACCTTCTTTCACCACTTCCATGCAGGTCTGCGCGAGCGTCTCCACCATCGCGGGCTCGAGGATGGCCATCTGTTCGAGTGTGACGCGATGCACCCGGCTCACGGGCGCATACATCGCGGTGGCGATTTTCACGCCGAGTTCGTAGTCGGCATCCGTGCCGTGCATCAGCGCGCACACAATCCCTTGTTTCGCGGAGATGCCGCCGTAGAAATCGCGAAAACCCTTTTCAGTCGGTTCCCAGTTGAAGATCGATGGGTGGCAGGGATGCGCGATCACGCAACCGACGTCGGGCCGCGTGGCGATTTGGCCATCGAGCGGCGCCGCGGGATCGAGTGTCATGAGCAGCGCACCGGGTTTCATGAGCGGCACAACGTCGCGCGAGATCGCGCCGATCGCGACGTCTGGCACCGCCAGGATCACGACATCAGCGTCCGGAACGGCGGTCTTTTGCTCGGCCACGGTCACGCCGCGCGTTTTCAGGTTCTCGAGCCCCTTGGGGGAAATCTCAAGGTAGTGCACCGCGTAGTCGGGACACTTGAGAAAGTTGTCGGTGACCCGGCAGCCCATTTTGCCGCCGGCGCCCACGAGCGCGATGGATGTTTTGTTCATGTGAGAGAGTTCAAGCGAGCGATACCGGTTTGCCGCGTGCGGCGGAGTCATAGGCGCCGTAGACGAGCTGAACGGTGCGGAGATTGTCTTCGCCCGTCGTCTCAGCTGAGCCGCGACCTTGGAGTGCACCAAGGATGTTTTCGTTGCACGGCACGATGCTGGCGTGCACGACGGCGTAGCGCGGATCGGCCCACGGGTATAATGACGGGGTGGCTTTGCGCACGAGCGTGCCGCGGCGCGTGGTCGTGCGCAGCACGCAGCCCGGCGACAGCTCGGCGCTACCGGTTTCGCCTTCCACAAATACGAGCGTTTCGGGGAACGCCTCGCGCTCGAGCGCGTTGCCGGCGTAGGCCATGTTCACGGTCACGTGCATGCCATTGCGCATTTCCAGCACGATAGTGGCGACGTCTTCGCCTTTGATCTTTTGGTGGACGCGCTGCATGCGGCAGTAGATCGACTTGGCCTCGCCGAAAAGGAAGCGCGCAAGGTCGAGCGTGTGGCTGCCGAGGTCGGTGATGATGAGCTGCTCGAGCTCGGCAAGGAATGGCTGGTTGTCGAAGACGGGAAAACCCGAGATGAAGTCGATCCGTGCCCGAAAAGGCCGGCCGATCGTGCCACGCTGGAGCTCGGCGGCGAGCGCGCGTAGCGGCGCCTGCCAGCGGAAATTCTCGTGGATGAACAGCGGCGCGCGCCGCGCCTTGCAGAAACGGACCATGCCTTCGGCGTCGCGCAGCGTGGTCGCCATCGGCTTCTGGCAGATCACTGCGAGACCGCGTGAGGCGGCGAGCCGGGTGAGAGATGCGTGGGTGCCGACGTCGGTGATGATGTCAACGAAGTCGAGTCGCTCGCGCTCAAGCAGCTCGGCGGGGTCGTCGTAGATCGCGGTGATGCCGAAGTCGCGGCCGAACGCCTCGGCCCTGGCGCGCGTGCGGTTGTAGATTGCGACGCACTCGACGTCCGCGAGTTCGTTCCATGCGGCGAGCTGAAACTGGGACCAGTAGCCGGCTCCCATCAGAGCGAAGCGAAGCGGTTTCATGTGGCGGAGGAAACGTCGATCTGCAGCACGGCGTAGGGCGGCAGCGTGAGCGCGGCGTTTGCGGGCATCGCGCGGGTGAGTGACGCGGTGCAGTTGCTCGATAGGAGCGTGACGCGGCAGTCGCTCCGCGGCAGCCCGTTCATGCGCACGCGCTGGTCTTCACCGCGAAGGTTCGCGATTAGAACGAGGAAGCCGGCGGAGGTGCGCAGGCCAATGGCACAGGCGTGATGTGGCTCAGACGACGCGACGAGTAGCACGTGGTCCGATCCGGTTGCAGCACAAGCCTGCAACACCTGAAGTGCGGGGGTCGCATTATCGAGCCGAGGAAGCTCGAACGTCGCGCTGTTCGCCTTCCCTCGCGCGAGGGCCGCGAGGCTGGCTAGCATCCACACACCACCGAATGTCGTGCGTTGTCGCGGATCATCGCGCTGGGGTTTTCCTGTGCGCGGCATGCCAAAGCGGACAGGTGACACCGCGACCGGGAGCCCGCCACTGAGTCGGCGCGCTCGCGCGATGACCGTGGGATAGGTGGATAGCGTCTCGAGAATTGAGGTTTCGTCGAACGCGTGCACCTGCGCATCCACGCCGAAGCAGACGAACTCGCTGGCCGCCTCGAGCGGACAACTTCGATTGAGGTCGACGAACTCTCCGCCGACTCCGCCGCCGAGCAGGCCGTTGATCCGATGACGTGCCCATAGCGTCGCGACCCGGCCGAATACGGCCCCGCTCGTCACTTTGGTCTCACGATCGAGAATCACCCAGCGGGTGGCAGACGGTGGTTGGGTAGCGGCGATATGGCGGGCCAGATTTTCGAGCGGGCGTTCGTTCGCGCCGACTTTGAGCACGACTTCGAGCGCCACATCTGCACCCACCTTCACTGCGTCGGCAGCCGCAGAGGTCCACTGGGCAAGGCAAGCGGCCGAAGTCGTATCGAGATCGACGCGAAGGTGTTTTATCCCCGCCGTTCGGAGCAGGTTTGCCGCGATGGTGGAGAGCGGAGCACCTTCGCGGCGAAGGGCCCCGAGCGCCGGCATTCGTGTGAGCTTGCGGTCGAGCGTCAGAAAACAGTCGACCGCGGACGGGACAGCTCGATGCCGTATCCTTCGTTCGGAGACCCGCACTTCGATGCGTTGCTTGATTGTCGCCCCGCGGCGCACCACGAACGGCCACGTTCGTTGCAGCGGCCGGCAGTACGTCTTGAACGAGGCATCGGTCCAGTTTCGTTGGTCCTCCATCTCGAACGTCTCGCCGTGCATACGGACCTCGACGCGCATGCCCGGTGCTGGCGAGTGCTTGATGGCGCGAACATCGAAAAAGGGCTGATGAGGGCTGATCTCGCGCGGGAATGCACCGTTTTCAGACGTGCCATCGGCGTGTTCGATCCGGCAGCGCCGGCCGGCCGCTTCGGCTGGGTGGAGCACCGAGAAGCCCGTGCGGTTTGTGCGAAACGTGTCCAGCGCCACGCCGCGCGCGGCATAGACGACCCTTCCGTCCGCCGAGCCGTCGAGCCGAAGGTCCCACTCGAAGAACGGCCGCCGGCCGCCATAACGCGCTTTCAGTTTGAGCGTGAAGCGGTCGGGGTGGATCTCGCTTCGCCTCCAGCGAACTCTCGGCTGGGGCGTGTTCCACCGTGTGTCGCGAACTGCCAGATACACCGCCCGCAGTACTTCCACGTGATGGCACGTCCAGTAACGCGCCCACAGCAGTGCCGGCTCGAAGCGCAGCTGCAACGGACCGGCTCGCAAGCGCAATGGCTCGGTTCCAAGAACCGGCAAGTGGAGGATCTTAACCGGCGCGCGTTTCATGCTGAACGGAACCGAATGAACCCGGAAACAGGCGTCGCATCGTCGCGGTGCTGCGCACACACCATTCGCGCTCTTTTCGCGCCGTATCCGCCACGTCCGGTTCCGGCGGCACCCAATGCTCGAGCGTCGCCGTCCGGCAGCAGCGATGGCGCGCGAGTTCGCGGATAACCCATTCGATCGGAACGATGCCTTCGCCAAGGGGAACGCCTTCAATCGTGAAGCCTTGCAGAGAGCTCACGCGTCGGATTCGGACATCCTTCAAATGAACGTTCACAGTGTAAGCGGCGAGATGCCGAACGACCGTTGTCACGTCTTCGCCGGCGCCAAACGAATTCGCGGTATCGAGACAGATCCGAACCCATGGCGAGTCCACCTCCGTGAGGATTCGCGCGAGCTCGTCGGACTTGAACCGATCGTGGTTCTCGATCGCAAGGACGACGCCGGAGTGCTCGAGCAGCGATACCTGCGTCCGTAACAAAGCGATCACTGAATCAGGGGACGGTTCGCAGTCCATTGGGTCGAGTACAATGCGTAGAAATGGAGAGCGAAACGTCGCAGCGATTTCCACATACCGCCGGACATTCTCGACCGTGAGACCCCGCGTTCCGATCTCGATCGCAATGCCGGTCTCACGTGCTTTGCGCTGCAGCGCGTCACGCTCAGCCGCGGAGAGTGAATGCAAAGGCACATTGTCGGCCAACTGGACGCGCCCATAACCGAGCTCGAGGGCGAGGTCCACCACGCCGAACGCATCGAGGGTGGGCGCGTCTTCGTCCCAGGCGGCGCTGACTGTCCATCCCACGGCATAAGAGCTGAATCCCGCTTGCATGTTCACGCCTGAATCCGGCCCTCGACGACCTTGCTGATGTTGCGGTGAAACTGAAAGTCCCGCGACGAAACCACCGCGAGGATACGGCACGGCTCCCGTTCGATTGCATGGAGCGCGTGATCGATGGTGGCATCGAAATACACCGCGTCGCCCGGGGAGAGCACGTATTGCTCCCGCCCAAACAGCAACCGGCACCTGCCCTCGATGACGTAATTGAACTCTTCGCCCGCGTGCGAACGCAACGGCACGTCCTTTGGGGCCGACGCAACATCGACGATGAGCGGTTCCATCAACTTGCTGTGCTTTTCGTCGGCCAGCAGCGTCACCAAGGTGCCTCTGCGTCCGCGGAAGCGGACCTTTTGTCCAGTGCCGGACCTGCGGAACACGATAGGGTGCGGTTGCTCCTCTTCTTCAAAGAAGCTCGTCAGCGGCGTCGCGAACACTTCCGCGATCCGCGCGAGGCTCGCGATGGTGAGCGCGGTGTGGCCGTTTTCGACGCGCGAGAGATAGGCGTCGGAGAGGCCTGTCTTTTCGCCGAACTCGCGGAGCGTAAGCCCCACCTCGCGGCGCAGCGCCGCTACGCGCCGCCCAATCGTGCGCTCGATTGGAGTCGCATTGGCGTTGTCGGCCGGGGTTTTCGCGACGGCGTGCCGGGAGACCGATGGAGTGCCCATGGTGGATTGCATGTAATGCAACGAATATTATACCTTGCAATTCATTTCCGATCTGTTTTCGCTTTTCGACACCTCATCCGGGTGCGTCAAACCCCGTTGCAATGGTGTCGCCGCGCTCCCCGTTACTCACCTTCTCTATGAAGACCATTACGCTCGTTGGAGCCGGCGGAAAGATGGGTTGTCGCATCACCGACAATCTCATGAAGACCGACTATCGCGTTCACTACCTCGAGGTGAGCGTACGCGGCCTGGAGAATTTGCGGCAGCGGAATCTCACTGTGTCGGCACCGACGGGTGCGATCCCGCTTTCAGACGTCGCCATTCTCGCTGTGCCGGACATAGCGATTGGCGCGATTTCGCACGACGTTGTCACTTTGATGAAAGCCGGCTCGCTCCTGATGGCGCTCGATCCAGCAGCGCCGCTGGATGGTCAGCTTGCGGAAAAACACGGCGTCGGTGTCGTCATCGCGCATCCATGCCATCCATCTGTCTTCAATTGGGAGCCGACCGAAAATGGGTTCAGGGACTTTTATGGCGGCGTTTCCGCCAAACAGGCGATCGTCGTCGCGTTGATGCGCGGCACCGAGGATGACTACGAACTTGGTGTCGAGGTGTCGCAAGCGATGTATGCGCCGGTGAGCCGCGTGCATCGCGTCACGCTGGAGCAGATGGCCATGCTTGAGCCAGCGCTCGTGGAAACGCTGGCACAAACGTGTATGGAGACGGTACATGAGGGATACAAGCGGGTCGTCGCCGCCGGAGTTCCGGAAGCGGCAGTTCGCGATTTTCTCCTCGGACATCTGCGGATCCAGATCGCGGTACTGTTCAATTAGGTGAACGGCACGTTCTCGGACGCGGCTTACAAGATCAGCAAACGCGCCAGGCCGCTCCTGTTTCGGCCGGGTTGGGAGAAAATTTTCGAGCCGGCGGACATACGCGAGCAGGTGGCCGACATTACGGCGCGATGAAATAATCAGACATTGATTCTGCGCTACTAGAAGAACCCCGATCTCTTACCTCATGAAAGCCTTTCGATTTGCCCCCGTTGCGCTGGCTGTCTCGTTGTCGGCTGCGATGAGTGCTCCGACAGCGGCACCTGATCCCGCTCCGCTGCCGCTGCTGCGCGTGAGCGAAAACAAACGCTTCCTCGTCAAAGCAGATGGCACGCCGTTTTTCTGGCTCGCCGATACCGCTTGGGAGCTCTTTCACCGCCTCAGTCGCGAGGACGCGGAACTCTATTTGCGCAAACGCGCTCAGCAGGGCTTCAATGTTGTTCAAGCCGTCGTGCTCGCCGAACTGGACGGGCTTACGGTGCCGAATACCTACGGTCACCTACCGCTTCGCAATAACGACCCGTTGCAACCCATTGAGGAGTATTTTGAGCATGTCGAGTGGGTGATCAATAAAGCGGCATCCGTGGGAATCTACCTCGGTGTGCTGCCGGCGTGGGGCGACAAATGGAACAGGAAACAATGGGGGGCTGGCCCCGAAATATTCACGGTCGAAAATGCACGCGGTTATGGCGAGTGGCTCGGCCGTCGCTACGCGGGGCGAAACGTCATCTGGATTCTCGGCGGAGATCGTCCAATCGAAAATGACACGCATAAGGAGATCATTCGCGCGATGGCGCGCGGGTTGCGCCAAGGCGATGGCGGAAAACAGTTGATGACGATGCACCCGGGTGGCGGCCGCGGCTCGGCGGAATGGTTTCACGACGACGACTGGCTCGATTTCAACATGCGCCAGAATGGGCACGTGGTGGGGTTTTCGGAGAGATACGTGAAGACGCGCGCCGACTACAATCGCACGCCTGTGAAACCAGTGATCGATGGCGAGTCGATTTACGAGGATCACCCGATTGCGTTCAAAGCGGCCACGCTGGGGCACTCGACTGCGGCGGACGTCCGGCGGCCGTTTTATTGGAATGTCTTTGCCGGCGCGCTCGGGCACACGTATGGCCACCATTCGGTCTGGCAGATGGCCACGCCGGAGCGAAAACCGATCAACACGCCCTTGATGTCATGGCGCGAAGCGCTCGACCAGCCGGGTTCATCGCAGATGCAGTTTGGCCGACGCTTGATGGAGTCGCGGCCATTCCTCACGCGCATTCCGGACGACGACGTCATCGTGCCCGCTGCCGTTCCGACCGCGGTTCCCGGCGCCGGCCAATATCGTTTTGTGGCGACGCGCGATGTCGCGGGAAGTTACGCGATGATTTACGTCCCAGTCGGGCGCCCCTTCCGCGTGCGCCTGACGAAAGTCAGCGGGCCACGCGTGACGGCGTGGTGGTTCAATCCTCGCACGGGAAATGCGACCGCAGCCGGCGAGTATGTCAACGAAGGCGAGCGCGAGTTCATCTCGCCGACACCCGGGGAAACCCTTGATTGGGTATTGGTGTTGGATGACGCGTCCATGAACTTTTCGCCACCGGGCATGCCGGTGGGTGGACCGCCGCGCTGACAAATCTCCGGATTGCTACAAACTGCCCGGTTTCCCGTTCGATGCCGCCCCAGGATTCAGAGACCGCCCGTTGGTTTGCGGAGCAAGTGCAGCCGCATGAGGCAACGTTGCGCGGATATTTGCATAAGATTGCGGCGTGGGGAGATATCGACGACCTGGTGCAGGAAACCTACGTTCGCCTGCTGCGGGTGCATTCAAGGAACGAAGTTCGCTCAACCCGCGGATTGCTCTTCACGCTGGCGCGCAACGTCGCGCATGATCTGTTTCGCCGGCGGGCGGTCGCCCAGACCGCATCGATATCGGAAATCGATGCGTCGCCTTTTCCGGACCACGGGCTTGGAACTGCAGAGATCGTCAGTCGCCAGGAGGAAATCGAGATCCTGCGAACTGCCATTGAGGCGCTGCCCAAACGCTGTCGTGCCGTGTTTGTTCTCCGGCGATTCGAGAATCTGTCGCACCGCGAAATTGCGGCGCGACTGGGCATCGCGCGGCACACGGTGGAACGGCAACTGACCGAGGCGCTCCGGCGTTGCGGAGAGTTCTTTGCCGGCCCGTCGCGGCGCAAGGTGATGGTGTCGTGCCGTTTTCGCCCGAAAACCCGTGGATGACGCCGTTCTACAAACGCAACTATTTCGGCACCGGATGTGGCGGAGATGGGTGCGTCGTGCGTCTTCGATTATGCCGTCGACGTTTGTTCGATATCGCCGGCAATCGAAAAAGGTTGGGTTGTTTGGCCTCGGTATATACGACTTCGACGCAATACGCTGATGAGTCCACGCGATGCTCAATTCGGTGGGAAAGGGAGCGCATCAATCTGCGCTGTCGCCGCGCGCTGGGTTGTGCGCCGCGACCGCGGTTTATCCGAAACTGAAGAAGCGGAGTTTGCGCGCTGGCTGCGGGCGGATCCGCGCCACGCCGAAGCGTTTGATTATTTTTCAGCGAGTTGGAACGTGTTCGAGGGATGTCCGGCCCCGGCCACGTATCCGCAGGCGAACGACATTCGGAGGATTTCAGTGTGGCAGTGGATTGGTTTGGGGGGAGTTGCCGCGGCAAGCGCGTGTGCCTTGCTGTATCTCGGCACAGGGTATCTTGGGGGAAACGGACGACAGCGGTACCCGCAGCGCGAGCTGGATCAAATCACGGCGGTCGACACCCCGCGGACGAAGATGTTCTCGGATGGCAGTTTCGCGCGGCTCAACACTGCCACCGTCATTCGTGAGCAATTCACGTCCGAAGAGCGCCGCATAGCGTTGGTGCGCGGAGAAGCCTACTTTACGGTAACGAAAGATCCAGGCCGCCCGTTTGTCGTTTACGTCGGAGATATTGCGATTCACGCGGTCGGCACCGCTTTCAATGTCAACCTGAAGGCGCATGCGATCGAGGTGCTGGTCACCGAAGGAAAGGTCCGGGTCGCAACGGCGCGGGGCGATCAAGTGCGACCACACTCTGCAACGGAATCTACGGAAGCCATGGAGTTACGCGTATCCGCTCCGCTGGTCGCGGCTGGTCAGCGCGCGATCGTAACCACAGGAAGCTCGACTTCGCGCGACGTAGTTGTTGCGGAGGCTCAACCCGCGGAAATTGCGCGTGCACTCGCGTGGTGCGAGCCACTGATGACGCTTGGCGGCGCTACGCTCGCCGAGGTGTGCGCTGAATTCGGACGCCAGACTGGAAAACGATTGGTTCTGCGCGATCCCGCATTGGGTGAATTGCGGATGGGCGGGCGTTTTCCCATGAATGATGATGAAGGATTCGTGCGCGCGCTGGAGGAAAACTTCGGCATCAAGGCGGAACGGCGGATGGACGGCACGGTTATTCTGGACCGGGCGCCGTAGTCACGCCGCTGCGCGAAAAGGCGAATTTCGATGGCGGAAAACCGCCGGAGTGCCGTCTTCCTACATACCACACGCTTTTGCGCGGTCGGTATAGGCAGCGAAAGGCGGTTCGCCCTACCCAAATGAAGACAGCAAACATCATGCGAGCGTTCGTTGCTTACGGCCTCGTTCTACTATCCATCAGCGATGGCGAGGCCACGTCATCCTCGAAGCCAGCCGCAGACGCGCCTATTCACGGAAAGCTCGTACTCACTTTTTTCGAGCTTCGCGACATCGGTCGCGGTTCAGGTCTGGCTCTCACGCTGCAAACACCGAGTGGCGAAACTTACCTTTATGATGCTGGCTTGAGCGCTAAGTACTCCACCGACTCCGACTTGCCGAGGCAATGGCCCCCGATTCTGATCGACTGGGATGCTGGAAGAGATGCGATTCTTCCGTTCCTTAAAGAGCATGAGATTTCCGAGATCAATGGGATTGTTATAAGTCACCCGCATTCGGATCACTATGGTGGCGCCTTTTACCTGATCCAGAACCTTCGAGTGGCAATGCTGGTCGACAATGGGTACAACAATGTCGGTATTTCATCCGAATACCGTTCGCTCCGTGAACTTACCCAAGCACGTCACGGAACTCACCGAATTGCACGCGCGGGTGATCGACTCGATTGGGGAGTCGGACTTGAAGTCGAGGTATTGTGGCCGCCACGAAATCTCGTGACCGAGAACGACATCGATCTTGGGAAAGCTATCGAAAACAAGCTTGTTTCATCCAAACAGAGACCGGCGCATTTTTTTCCCAACGTCAATTCGCTCGTGCTCCGCATCCGCCACGGCAAGAATGTGATTCTGCTTCCAGGGGATCTTGGGCCTCTCGGCACCGAGCGTTTGCTCCAAACTGTGAGTTCTGAAAAGATAAGAACAACCGTGCTCGTCGCCCCTGGCCACGGCCTTCACCCTCAGCCTAAGCTAGCCGCCGCCACGAGGCCTGAAATAGTGGTGGTCTCGAGCCTGCCCCGCTATTCCAATCCAGATGCTGCCAAGGTATACGGTGATGAATTCGGCGCGCGTGTTTATTTTACGTATCGGCACGGCCGTATTAGAGTTGTCTCTGATGGAGAGCACATTATGGTGCATACAGAAAGGTGACACGTCAGACTCGGAACTACCGAAGTGGTCATCGCTGACATCAAACCAAAGTGCGTCGTCCAAACCATTTGATCGCGCGCGGAATTTCCACTTTCTCGACCTGTGTCCGAGTTGAGCGTCGCACTGGAAGGAACATTTATACTTTCCGAGTTGTTGTATAAAACACCGCGTATGAGTTAGTTTCCACCGACGATGTCGGTGGCTTCATGTGCGCGTTGGAAGCGCACTAAGGACTTCGGGGGTACTCCCGCCGGCGTATTTATTCCCGATAAACCGCGATAGAAAGCGCTGAGCGTTTTGGCCGACAAAAGAAATCAAAATCTCGATGGCGGGAAATGGGAGGTGCGGCGTCTTCATTCATATCACCGCCCATTGTGCCCTCGACAACTACGCGACCCACAAACATCCAGCAGTGGTCGCTTGGCTGCAGAAACATCCCCGTATCCACGTTCACTTTACCCCAACCGGCTCGTCGTGGCTTAACCTCGTGGAGCGTTTCTTTCGCCAATTGACCGACGATGTGGTGCGCGAGGGCAGCTTTACCAGCGTCGCCCAATTGGTCAGCGCCATCAATGTCCACCTCGCTCATCACAATCTGAAGCCCAAGCCGTATGGTTGGAAAGCTGAAGGCGCCGCCATCCTCGAAAAGATTCAACGCGCTCGACAGGCGGAGGCTAAAACGGGTTTGTAACTCCATTTGAGAATCACTACACTAGGCTTACCCCTCGGAAAATCTTTAACCGCATATCTCATATGAACATTATGAACATCGTGTCCATTCGTCCGCTGCTACACCGGGCCTTCACCGCCTCTTTAATCAAGATTACAGTTGCCGCGGCCCTTCTCTTGCCGTTTTGCGGCTCAGCGCAGATCGCGATGGATGTCGTGACGGCTTTTGCTACCGCGGTCGGAGACCGGACGGTTTCGCATGCTGGATCCGCGTCGAACGTCAAGGGGGTGCTGGTCCTGATCAGCAGCCCGATGAACACCAACCAAGTTCTGGGGGTCACCTATGGCGGACTGCCCATGACACGGGTGGCTCTTTCGCCAGCCCTCGTTGCGGGAGAAGGCGGGTTGGCGGACATCTGGTTCCTCGGTGCGGGGGTGCCGCAGGGGACTCAGAACGTAGCCATCGACGTGACGAGCACAGAAACCACAGCCGGCGCAGTCATCACATTCACGGCCACGGCCGATACTACGGCCGTGGATACAAAGAAGGTCGAGAACACGTCCATCTTAAATCCATCCGTGACGCTGGTCACACCAACCGGAGTGCAGACTTTCGTTTGCGGTGTGTTGTTTTCTGGCCAGGACGGCGTGGGCGGAATTGCTGCTGGTTCAGGTTATACCGAAATCAACGAAATAGGCTTTGGGACGTCAAGCGGAGGCACATCCCGGCTCACCAACCTCGCCACTGGTGGAAACGTGGTGTATAACTGGACACAGGCGGCAAACGACGCGGCGATGATCGCCATCGCGATCCGCCAAGTCGCCGCGCCACCGCCGCCTGCTCCAACCGGACTCACGGCTACGGCGGTTTCGTCCTCGCAAATCGATTTGACGTGGACGGACGTGGCAGATGAGACGAGCTACAAAATCGAACGCTCGCCGGCCGGTGCCGGTTCCTGGACACAGGTCGGAACCAATGCCGCAAACGACGTGACGTTTTCGGACACCGGGCTGCCGGCGAACACGGCGTTCGACTATCGGGTGAAAGCTTCGAATGCCAACGGCGACTCCGGCCCCTCGAACGTGGCCACCGCAACAACGTTTGTGGCCCCGCCGCCTGCTCCAACCGGACTCACGGCTACGGCGGTTTCGTCCTCGCAAATCGATTTGACGTGGACGGACGTGGCAGGCGAGACGAGCTACAAGATCGAGCGCTCGCCAGCCGGGACCGGTTCCTGGACGCAGGTCGGAACGAACGTCGCCAACGCCGTGACATTCTCAAACACCGGACTTCCCGCGGGCACATCGTTCGATTATCGCGTGAAAGCGTCCAACGCCGGGGGCGACTCCGCTCCGTCAAACGTGGCTACCGCGACAACCTTCTCGGGGCCGCCGCCTGCCCCAACCGGGCTCGTGGCCACAGCAGTTTCTGCGTCCGAGATATTCCTGACGTGGACAGACGTGGCAAGTGAGACGAGCTACAAGATCGAGCGCTCCCCGGCCGGAGCCGGTAGTTGGACGCAAGTCGGGACCAACGCGGCCAATGACGTGGATTTTCTCGACGGCGGGCTTCCCGCGAGCACGTCCTTCGACTATCGGGTGAAAGCCTCCAACGCGAGCGGCGATTCCGCACCGTCGAACGTGGCGACCGCGACAACCGACTCCGGCCAACTCGCGTTGGATGTAGCGACGAGCATTCCTTACGGGACCGGTGATCGGACGATCTCACACGCGCCTCTGTCGGCGAGCGTCAAGGGGGTCGTGCTTCTCGTCCACAGCCCGGCGCCCACCTATACGGTGTTGGGCGCCACCTACGGCGGGGTGCCCATGACTCACGCGCCTCTTTCTCCGGCTCTAGTGGCCGGAGAGGGTGGGTGGGCCGACATCTGGTTTCTCGGCACGGGTGTGCCGCAGGGAACTCAGAATGTCGTTATCGACCTGTCGGGCACACAAGCCACGGTGGGAGCAATCATCTCGCTCACAGCCACCGCAGATACCCAGTTGGTGGATACAAAGAAGGTCGAAAACACTTCGATCGCAAATCCATCCGTGACCTTAGTCACGCCAGCGGGAGTGGAGACGTTCGTTTGCGGTGTGCTCTTTTCGGGAAGGGATGCTGTCACCAATATTACCCCGGGCACCGGCTATACTGCAATAAACGAATACGACTATGGCACGGAAACGGGCGGTACCTCCCGGCGCACCAGCAATGCCACCGGCGGAAACGTGATTTACGACTGGGTGCAGACAGCGGACGATGCAGCGATGATCGCCATCGCGATCAGACAAAGCTCGGGGGGGGCGCCGCCACCCGCCCCAACTGGCCTCGTGGCGACGGCCGTCTCGTCGTCCCAGATTGATTTGACTTGGACCGACGTCACGGGCGAGACCAGCTACAAGATCGAGCGCTCTCCGGCCGGAGCCGGGAACTGGGCGCAGATCGGAACCAATGCCGCCAATGACGTTACGTTTTCGGACACGGGCCTTCCCGCGAGCACGTCCTTCGACTACCGGGTGAAGTCATCCAATGCCAACGGCGACTCCGCTCCGTCGAACGTGGCGTCGGCGACGACGCTCTCATCATCAGGATACACGTTTCCGACGACTCCCTATACCTTTCCGTTGTTCGCCGGCATGGTCAACGTCAAAGATTACGGCGCAACGGGGAACGGTACAACCGATGACACCGCCTTCATTCAGAATGCAATCACATCCAACATAGGATCGAACAACCTGCCGGCGAAGATCCTTTATTTCCCCAATGGGACGTACCTTGTAAGTGACCAGCTGAAGCGGCAGTCGATCGACGGCGAATGGCGCGGTGATTTCTACATTCAGGGTGAAAGCGAATCCGGCACGATCATAAAGCTCAAGAACAACGCTACCGGGTACCAGTCCCCTGGAAGCCCCAAGGCGGTCATATACTACTCTTCGTTCCACTTTACGGGAGGCGGCTATCCCAACTGGGCGACGAATGGCGAGGGCAACGAGGCATACCGCAACTACCTCGCTGATATAACAATCAGCACAGGGAGCGGCAATACGGGTGCCGTCGGAGTTGATGGCTTGATGAACAATGGTGGCGGCCTTCGCCGCGTCACGATCCGATCGGAGGACGGACAAGGAGTCGCCGGATTGACCTTCACACGACTCCATCCCGGCCCCAGCCACAACCACCGCGTGACTATAATCGGATTCAGTTGGGGCCTCGACGTGAGCAGTGGCCGGTACGGGATCACGTTTGAACATCTCAAGCTTAGCGGACAGACCACCACGGGAATCCGCAATTCAAGCAACTTGCTCCACATCCGGGGTTTGATCTCGACCAACTCGGTGCCGGTGCTGGACAGCAGTGGTCAGTCGAGTATCGTGATTCTGGATGGCGTGCTTGGCGGCGGGGCGGCGGGCTTGAGCGCAATCACTCAAAGCAGCCCCGGCAAGATCTTCGCACGTGATGTTACAAGCACCGGTTACGCCCGAGTCTTGACGGATCAGGGTACGAACATCCCAGGCACCTCGCTCACGGAGTACGCGACCGGACCGATGTATTCTCAATGGCCGACAACGATCCAGTCCGTGCGCATTCCAATCGTGAACACGCCGGAGGCGCCGTACGGCACGCTTTCGGGCTGGACGAACGCGGCGATTCATGGAGTGCAAGGTGATATCGGCTCGGGTCAAGAGGCGGCGATTCAGGCTGCGATCGACTCCGGCGCGACGAAACTTTATTTCGAAACGTCGCGCCGGCATTTGGGCGACACCGTCCATATCCGAAACAATGTCACGCATATCGTATTCAACCAGAGCCTGTTCGAATTGCTCGGAACGGGCTTCAATAACGAAGCGAAACCGGTTTTCCGGATCGAGAGTACGGTTCCCGGACCGATTGTGATTGAACACATGAGGGGGTACGCCAACCGAACGACCCAGCCTGGGGTCATCTGGATCGAAAACGTCTCTGGCCAGACGGTGGTCTTCAAGGATACGTTTGCCACGTCCTACCGGAACGCCACCGGTGGAACGGGTAACCTTTTCCTAGACAACAATCTTATGTCCCTACGGTCGGTTCCCGTCACCCAAAACATATGGTCGCGCCAGCACGATCAGGAGTTCGGCGGAGTCGACGGAGGAATGGTCAAGACGAACGGCGATTTTTGGATTCTCGGGCTCAAAACCGAGCGAATTGCGAACCCCGCGATCATCAAAGTTACGGGCGGTCGCTTAGAAGTCTTGGGAGGCTTTATACTCCCCATAGACGTCGTTCCGACCGATCGGCCCGCTTTCGAGATCGTAAACGCCACCGCCTCGCTTACGTTTGCTACAACCGCCGGCGCAGCCACGGCAGATTACACCGTCCACGTTCGGGAGACGCGCGACGGCGTCACGCGGGATCTCCTGCGACCGTCGCTGGGGCGCCATGCCGGCGAAGGATCATGGGTGCCGCTCTACCGGGACGGCAACCCATGACGAGACGCATCATGCTGTGATACGAACGCGTTGTGGAAAGCAGGCGGGCGCTGAGACGTCCGTCTGCGGAAAAAAAACGGATTGTCATGGCGGGAAACGCCAGGTGAAACGTCTTCCTTGTGCCCTGAAACTGGCGGAGGATTGATCGCCGCCGTTGACGGGGTGATCGCTCGCGATGTGTGGCACACACCCCCGTCGGTTGGGCGAGGCCAGCTCAAACCATTCAACCAATGATCTCACACATCCCGTTGGACTCGTTCGCTGATCGTCCGCTTCCAACTGGTCGCGTGCTGCGAGGGCTTCTCGTTACTCTGATTGGCGTGGCGGCTGCGAGCGCGCAAACGAATCCGCCGAACCGGTCGGATGCCGCACAGCAATCGGACGAGACCAAACCAAATGCGGATGCCGTGATTCTCAGTCCATTCCAGGTAAATGCAGACCAGGATGTCGGCTACCTGGCGGGGAATAGCGTTTCCGGCAGCCGCTTCAATACGCGGTTGAAGGACATTTCCGCCCAGGTCGCGGTGTTCACCCCGGAATTCATCATGGACCTCGGAGCGAACAACCTCGAAGAGGTGATGCGCTACTCCGCGAGCTATCAGACGGATTACGACGATACCGCGACCGCCATGAGCGGCGCGCCGTTCGGCGGCGTCTCCGAGGGGCCGTCCGATACACGCTTCCGGATCCGCAACATTGCGGCCTCCCGGGCGATTGATTTTTTCGAATCTCATATCGTTAACGACAACTACAACGTTGGGCGTTTCGAGGCGGTCAGCGGTCCCAATGCGATCCTGTTCGGCTTTGGCTCTGCCGGCGGCGTGGTCAACACGACCTCCAAACGCGCGCTCACTTCGCGCAATCTCTTCACGTATCGCCTGCAGGTGGGATCGTGGGAAAAGCTCCGCAATGAGGTTGACCTCAATTACGCGCTCGTCCGCGACAAACTCGGCGTGCGGCTCATGGGGGTTCAGGATTCGGCGAACTCCTGGCGCAAGTGGGATTATAACGAACAAGAGCGCGGCACGATCGCGGTGACTTACCAGCCGTTTCAAAAGACGGCCGTGCGGGCCTTGTATGAAAAGGGGCACATGCAGAAGAACCAGTCCAATCCAACCTACTCGCTCTTTGACGGCGTGGCGCTGTGGTTGGAGCGGGGTCGGGTGGTCAAGGATGGATTCAACGCCGCCACGGATCGCCTCAACGGGCTCACCCAGCTTACGGGCGTGCGGCACGTTTTCGTCGAAAACACCGGCGTCTATTTCAACGGCCAGAACCAGACCGTGAGCACGTTCGAAAATCTGGCACTGCCGGTCGCCCAGCGCGCTGGGCTGACGCTGCTCCCCGAGAATCAGTTCCCCTACAATGTCAGCAACAACGGTCCCGGGGCGCGAACCACCCAGGACCTATATCAGGGCCGGGTGTTCATCGAGCAGCGCCTCACCGACAAGCTGAGTGTCGAATTGACGTACAACAAGATGTGGAATCTCGATCAGTCCATCAATACGTCGGGCACCGACACGGCGCTGAACGGCGATTCGAGCCTCACGAATCCGGCGGTCGGCGGCGGGCGGGTGCCGAATCCCAACGCCGGGAAGCTCTACCTCGAGTCAAGCTGGCTCAATGACACGATTCTCTATGACATCGAACACGTGCGGGCCACCGTCGCCTCCGAATTCGATCTTGGCAAGTGGTTCGGCCGGCACAAACCCGCCGCCCTGTTTCAAGTCGATCGAACCCTGGTCAGGCGACGCATTGGCCTGGAGATGCTCATCGATCAGAACGGCGTCCCCATAAGCGACCCATTTCCCGAAAACACCGCGAACCTGCTGATCCGCCGCCAGTACGTGACCGATGGAGCATTCGACACCTATTATCGCGGCAATATCAATGTTCCGATCCGCGAGACGATCAACGGCCGGACCTATACAAGCCGCTGGATCACGCGAAATGAGAACGGCCAGGTCAAGACCAAGACTGCGACCGACACGATGATGCTGGCGACCCAAAGTCATTTTTGGCGCGATCGGCTCACGGTGCTGTTCGGCTATCGCGTCGACAATCTCGAGACGACCCGGTTTTTTGCCCAGAGGGTGCCGGCCGGCGATCCACGGATCGCCTCGGGCGAGCGCCTGCTGAACGAATGGGATTTCGGAAGCGTTGGGCAGAAAATACAGGATTTCAAGCCCACGACGCGCAGCGTCGGCGGCGTGCTGCATGCGACGAAGCATATTTCCTTTTCCTATAACGAATCGAGCAACGTGGGTCAGCCGATCATTACGAATGCGTCAATCATTCCGGACGCGAGCTCTCCACCGACGACGAGCGGAAAGGGTTCGGACTGGGGCATGATGTTCGATCTCTTCGATGGGCGGCTCTTCATGCGGGTGAATCGGTATGAGACATCATCCTACAACACCCTCGATGCAGCTAGCGGCGTTATCACCGCCCCGGCTGGGCGAATCATGGATACGTTGCGCGCGCAAAACATTATCACGCAAGCCGACTACGATCGCCACCTGATCGCCGGCACCAACGGTCTGTCGGATGCGTTTGCCAAGGGCGTCGAGGTTACCGTCACGGCGAATCCCATGCGCAACTGGGCGCTCCAGATAAATTACTCGTATAATAACCAGTCGAAAACCGGCCTCTTCCGGGAAGCCGAGGCGGCGGTGCGATCCGAGGAAAAGTTTTGGCGTGAGCGCATCCAGGCCGCGGGACTCGTGACCGCGAATGTCAGCACCGGCGGACTCGCGGGCAGCGTCGGTTCGGTCGAGGACGAAATCGCGCAGATCTACCGGGGCATATCCGATCGCCGGTTGGCCGCGGAGCTCGGTTTCGGGCGGCGGCCGCACAAGGCGAACATATTTACGCGATATACATTTGGGGAAGGACGACTGCTTAAAGGGTTTCTGGTCGGTGGCGGCATGCGCTACCAGAGCAAGAGCTTCAATCAGCGCGACGTGACGACGGGCCGCGACTTTTGGGGCGAACCGATACTGCAATTCGATCTGCTGGTCGGTTATCGGAAACGGCTGGCCAAGTTCTACGCGAACAAGCCGCTCGATCTTTCGATCCAACTCAACATTACGAACCTGCTGGATGATTCGGATGCGCTGATCGGGAGACTGAACAATTTCTACAACGCACCCCGCCGTATCTATCTGCAGGAGCCGCGTAATTTTAGGCTGACGACAACAGTCTCGTTCTGATTCGGTGAACTGGTGTTCGACGTCGTGAGGTTTGGCAGGCTCATGCCAGCGGACGTTAGCATTCAAATACTCTTTCCGGAAACTGTTGAACACCGGCTTCGTCCGGCGCCTCACCGCCGCGTTGGCAGAGATGACAAACTTTCCATTCCGCGCCCGCCGGCGGCCAGTTACTGTGCATCACCAATCTGTTTTCCCTGCTCCATGACAACACGACTTCGTTGGTGCTTCCTCGCCATCGCGCCCGCTTTGCTTCAAGCGGCTCCCGCTAACGTGCAGTTCAAGCAGAATGCGCGCTCCGCCGAGATCTTCGACTTCATCGAAGTCACGCTCCACGTTGAAAAACCCGACGCGGCCAATCCGTTCACCGACGCTGGGGTCACGGCCGAATTGACGCCGCCCGCAGGTCGAGCGGTCAAGGTGGACGGCTTTTGCGATGCGGCCGATGGTTCCCTGTTCCGTGTTCGTTTTATGGCGTCGAAACCCGGCCGGCACGGCTACAGCGTCACCTATCACCAGGGCGGATTCGAAGCGAAACACGAAGGCGCTTTCACCGCCAGGCGCGGCCCACTCCCCGGCCTGGTGCGCGTGGACCCGGAGCATCCGTTTCACTTTGTCCGCGAAGGCACCGGGCAACACTGGTTTTGGAATGGCACCACCACCTACTTTTTGCTGGCCTGGGACCATGAAACCATCGCGAAGTCGGTGGAACGGCTGGGGCAAATGGGGGTCAATCGCATCCGCGTCGCTCTGGCCGGCCGCACGAAGGACGGCAAACGTTGGGACGAGCCGCTGGTCGTGCCGACGGAGAAATTCAAGTTCAAGATGGAACCGTGGGTGGCGGCGCGGCCGGACAATCTCGAAGAACCGGGTTACGATGTCAGCCGCTTCAACCTCGATCTCTATCGCAAGGCCGAACGTCTGCTCCGTCTTTGCCGGGCACGCGATATCGTCGTGTCGCTAGTCTTCTATGTGGACGGCCGGGACAAGGGCGTGGACCCGTTTGGCAAGGCGCGGATGGGTGGATCGGAAGAGCAGCGTTATTACCGCTATACGATAGCGCGCTTGGCGCCGTTCGCGAATCTGATGTGGGACGTGGCCAATGAATACCGGCAATTTCGCGACGATGCCTGGGCCGAGAAAATGGGCGCGTTCGTCAAGGAATGCGACCCGTACAGCCATCTCACCAGCATACACGGCCATGAGGATTTCCGGTTCCGCAAAAGCGCGTGGGCCGATTTCGCGATGTATCAGAAATGGGATGATGCCGGTGGTTACAAATACATGTTGAAGAACCGCCGCGACCAGGCCGCGACCGGCCGGCCGCGGCCCCAGATCAACGAAGAATACGGCTATGAAGACAGTTACCCCACGGGTTGGGGCGGCGCCAAAGTCTGGCCGACCCGCAACGCCGACAGTCGCCGCCGGCTGGCCTGGGAAATGACGATGGCCGGATGTTATCAAACGACCGGCGAACGAGCCAACGACGGCACCGGCGCCGGCTCCGACACCGGCGGCGGCTGGGTGAACGGGCGCGGCAACGAGCAGATGACCATGCTCCTCGGCTATCGCCATCTGGTGCGTTTCTTTACGAGCTTCCCCTGGTGGAGCCTCGAGCCACGCGACGATCTGGCCGGTTCGGGCACGCTCCTGCTCGCAGAATCGGGCCGACGTTACGTGGCTTACCTGCCACAGAGCGGCCCGGCCGCTTTCCGGCTTGCCGCCGGGAACTACCGGGCGAAGTGGTTCAACCCGCGCACCGGTGAATGGCAAACCATGTCCGAAGTGAAGCTGTCCGCCGAAGACCTCTGGGTTTCGCCGAAGGCGCCGGATGCCGGCGACTGGACCCTGCTGCTGGAATCGAAACAATAAATCCCGAATCCACAAACATGAAACTTCATCCCACCCCATCACCCCTCCCCGAGCTATATTATATAGCTCTTGTCCAATCCACCAATCCCTGAAACCAATCCCCACGCCGCCATCCATCCGCACTTTTAACGACGCCTGGAACATCCCCAAAATCGTTTCGGTAGCGGTGAGCCCTGCGCGACACGTCGGGTAAACCCCTCCCGCTGAAAATCCAGTTTCCTATCACTTATGAAAACATCAGTTTTCCGTCACGCTAGCTTTGCGATTCTTGCGGGTCTTGTCGTTCCGGCTCTTGACGGACAATCTCCCGGCAGGCTTTCTGATGGCCGCTTTCTACTACCTAATGGATGGTACTTGTCGCCGGCCGGCCGTCAAGTGGAACTCGGCGGGCTTCCGCTGAAGCTCCTGCCGGTTCCTGGTCAGGATTACATGCTCGTCATGAGCAATGGCTACACGGAACACTTCATCGCGTCGATCGATGTGCGAGAGGAGAAGGTCGCTCATCGTGTATCGATACCGCAGGGATTTTTGGGGTTGGTTGCGAGCCCCGACGGGCAGGCTATTTATGCCTCGGCTGGCGGAAACGAACACATACAGAAATATAGCTTCACAAAAGGGACGCTCCGGTTGCAGTCGGAGATTCGGCTACCGGCTGGATCCTTTCCGGCGGGCCTCGCGATCAACCCTGACGGAAAGCGGCTCTACGTGGCGGGAAACCTAAGTGGTGCTCTGCACGTCGTCGATCTCGAATCGGGGCGAGTCACCGCTTCGATTCGAGTGGGCGCCAAACCGTATACCTGCGTGATCTCCAAAGACGCCACGAAGGCATACGTAAGTAACTGGGGCGGCGATTCCGTTTCAGTTGTCGATCTCAATTCGAACAGGCTGATTCACGACATCAAGGTGCGGCACAAGCCGAACGATCTTCTGATGACATCAGACGGCGGTCGCCTATTCGTCGCGAGCGGCAACTGGAACACAGTGTCCGTCATCGAGACTGCTCGGGCGAGGGTCGTGGAAGAAATCGACATTGCGTTGGTTCCCAATTCTCTCCCAGGCAGCACCCCGAATGCCCTGGCGCTAAGCCCGGACGGGAAGGTTCTGTACGTAGCGAACGCCGACAATAACTCACTGGCGGTGATCGACGTCTCGAATCCCAATCGGAGCGTCCCCAGAGGATTCATTCCCACCGGCTGGTACCCTTCAGCGGTGGCAGTTTCCCCCGACGGGCGCAAAATCGTCGTTGCCAATGGCAAAGGCCTGCAGTCCGTGCCGACTCCCAAGAGGGAGTATCTGAGCCCGCAAAGTGAAGATCGCAGGCCTTCGATTCACTCGCTGCTCGAAGGCGCGCTTTCGTTTATCGATCTGCCGGACGCAAAGCGACTCGGCATGTATTCGGAGCAAGTGCACAAGAATTCCCCCTACAGCAAGGGACGAAACACGGAACCAAAGCCTCTGTTTACCCTTGGTGTGGACTGCCCCATCCGATATGTCTTTTACATTATCAAAGAGAATCGCACCTACGATCAGATCCTCGGAGATATGGAGGAAGGTAACGGCGATCCGGATTACTGTCTCTTCCCGGAGGAAGTTACCCCCAACCACCATGCTCTTGCCCGGCAGTTCGTCTTGTTTGATAACCTCTACCACGACGCTGAAGTGAGCGCCGATGGACACCATTGGGTCACGAGTGCCTATGCTACCGACTATGTGGAAAAGCTTTGGCCCAGTACTTACTCCGGACGCGGAAAACTACGGCCCGATTATCACGACGACCCGGACGCCTACTCGGCGGCGGGCTTTCTGTGGGACCGGGCAGCCGAAGCGGGAATCTCCTACCGCAGCTACGGGGAGTTTGCGCGGCGGCAAGGGGCCGAGCCGGCGAAGGTGAGGCCGGCGACCCCAAGTCTGGCAGGCCACATCCATCCCACCTACCTTGGTGCTTCCGGGACCGGCCCCGGCGGATCATCGATCGTGGTGATGTCCGACATGGACCGCTATCGGCTGTGGCGGGAGGAGTTCGAGCAGTTCGAAAAACAGGGCGAGATGCCGCGCCTCACAATCCTCTCTCTGCCAAGAGATCATACCATGGGGACGAGGCCAGGCGTTCATTCGCCGCGAGCCATGGTCGCTGACAACGATCTGGGATTGGGCCACATCGTAGAAACTCTGTCGCGCAGCCGCTTCTGGAAAAATCTCGCCATTTTCGTGATCGAAGACGACACTCAGTCGGGGCCGGACCATGTCGACGTGCACCGGACTGTGGGCTTCGTAATCAGCCCTTACATCAAGCGACGGTTCGTCGACAGCACGATGTATTCCTCTATGAGCATGCTGAAAACGATGGAACAGATCCTGGGCCTGCGGCCGATGACCCAATACGACGCCGGGGCCATGCCGATGTGGAACGCGTTTCAGTCCGCGGCGGACTTAAGTCCCTACCGGGCGCTCCCAGCCCGTGTTCCGCTTGACGAAAAGAACCTGGCCACGGCTTACGGCGCTCAGCGTTCGCTCGTACTCAACCTGGACGACATTGACTCCGCTCCGGACCACGAATTCAACGAGATTCTCTGGAAGGCCATTAAGGGGCCAGACGCCGTCCTGCCGCCTAGAAGAGTGGCGGCGTTCGTCGCACCTCTCGACTAGACCCATCGACGGTACGGTTTACGGTTATAGACACGCATGCCGAGAGAACGACCCTTGCTTCTTGCCGCTGCCGCATTCTCAGTGCTCGCGCCCGTTTGTGCTGGTGCTGGCGCAACCGTAATAATTGGTCCCTGAAGACTGCTACAATCGATTCCCGCAAATATGTTTGGTAAAAGGCTTTTGCTCCTACTACTGCCGGCGCTCGCCATCGAGGGCGTCGCCTGGCACACCGAGCCTCACCAACGCATTACTTTCGCGGCGATTGATTCGCTTCCGCCGACTATGCAGGAAAGACTTGGGTCGGAAATGGAATCGCTGGTCAAGGTATACTGCATGTATCCAGATCGGTACCGCGAACTGTCTCGCCCCGGTCCGGACCTGAAGCACAACCCAGGTCCTGACGATCGATCCGTGATGAGGATTTATTGTGAAACGCCGCGCGGCAAACTCATCCATAACGTGACCTGGAACCGCCAGGAGGATCTGGAAGCCATCACATACCTGTTGAACAGCATCATTGCCGAAGTCCGGCGGGATAACCCGGCGGGCGCTGCATGTTATATGGGGACTCTGGCTCATCTTTTCGAGGACAGCACGAGCCCGGCGCACGCGACAGACCTGAGTCTGATCCAGGAACTGTTGCCTCCGCCCAAGGCGCCGGCCTACGTCAGCCGGGTTGATGCCGCCGGCCACAAGATTGGGCTGCACGCCGCGATCGAGCTCACCACAGCGGCGTTCCGGTTGGACGGAACCCCCAAGCCGGCAGGTGGGAACGTATCGGACGCAGCGACGGAATTGTTGAAGCGGTGTTATGCCATCATCCGAGATAATCGCGCCCATCTGCTGGAGATGGTTCGAGCGACCTACGCTGATGATCGTCCGGTCATGGAGCGTCTGCGTTCTCGTGCGGCCAAGCAGGGCGCGCAGTTGCTGGCCGACGCCTATTATACTGCCTTATTGCTCGCTGACGATTAGCGGCTCGCAGTAACTGGTCCCGCCGGCATGGCCGAGTAGAATTCGCTTTTCGATGGCGGGAAAGAGGGGGTGCCGCGTCTTCTTTGTGCGGTACGTTTGCCGCGAGTTTCCCACCTGCCATGGTCCGTTCCTAATCGTTCATGTGTGATTTACCGCTTGGAGGTCATGCGGCGTGGCGTTGTCATCTGGTCGCGCCACGAATGCATCTCACACGGCCTGTCTTTTGTTTTTGTCTGATTTCCGCGATCGTCGGGGTGCCCGTTTCAACGGTAGCCGCTGCTGCGGCTCCTTCGCAGGTTCGGACGGACCAGAAGGCGAAGAAGTCATTCGCCATCGCGGTGGCGGATGGGGCCGAGGCACTCGAAGCCTTCGCTGCGCAGGCAAACACGCCGGTGATGTATTTTGTGGAGCACGTGCGCGGATTGAAAACGAACGCTGTGAAAGGCGAGTTTTCACCCCGTGAGGCCCTCGACCGGCTTGTGGCGAACACCGGGTTGATCGTCTCTGAAGACCCGAAAAATGGTGCGTTGGTGATCAAGCGGGAGTCGCGTTCGCCACCGCCGTCGCCACGCCCTCTACCAAATCCGAAATCCCAACGCCCTGACCAACCAATGAAAACAGTGAAGAACGCTCCTCTGAGACTTTTGACCGCTTGGCTCGGTATCGCTTTGGCCTCGGACGCCCCCGGGCAAGCGGCCCAGCCATCTACCAGTGAAAAACCGCTGCAGATGCCGGTTTTCGAAGTCGCCTCGGACAAAGACGTCGGTTATCAGGCGACCTCCACGCTGTCCGGCACGCGCACCAACGAGCAACTACGCAATCTCCCGGTCGCCGTCTCGGTGCTGAATCAAGAATTCTTGCGCGACATCGCCGCGACGAATCCAATGCAGGCGTTCGAATATGGCATCGGCGTCGACGTCAACCCGACTGGGCTCGGCGTGGACGGAGTTGCCGGGAACGACGGCGGCAACCGCACCGTCGTCCGCGGCATCGACGCCAACTGGCAGGGCCGCGATGGGTTCATTTGGTATGCGGTCTCCGACAACTACAATATCGAGTCCATCGAGCTGATGCGCGGGCCGACGGGCAACGTGTTCGGCAGCACGCGCGCGGGTGGATTGCCGAACATCGTTTCAAAGCGCGCAAAGCTGCGCAATTTTGGCGAGCTTGGGGTGCGGTGGGATTCCGAAGGTTCGCAACGCGCGACCATCGATGTGAATCGACAGGTCACTGGCAAAGCCGCGGTCCGCGTAAACCTGATGACCTCCGACAAGCGCGACTGGCGCGACACAAATTACGACCGCCGAAAGGGAGCAGCGCTTGCGTTCCAGTATGAATTTTCCAATCAAACGCGGCTCAGCGTCGTTGGTGAATACAACGACGTCGAACGAGTCCCGCGTTTTGGCCAGCCCACCGATAACTTCAGCAGCGGTTACGGGCTCGGCAGCGGTACCAGCTCGCCGGGCAGCATTGCCGGGACGGGAACAATCCAGGGGGCCGGAAACACCCAGCGTTGGACCTATATTGGCGGGAAGCCCTACAACCTGATCTCGTCCAACACGCGGGTGTTTCGGCAAACCACCGTCGCCGCGCCAAATCAATTTGCCGTCGCTCAGAACATCATTCCCCGCCATATGCAGTGGAACGGCCCCTCAGACCGGCTCGACCACGATTCCAAAACACTGACCGCCAGTCTGGAACACCGGGTGGGCCCGAACACGATTCTACAGGCGGCCTTTAATCACACCTTGTCCGGCCGCATGGATTTTCGGGCCAATGCGGACAATATCCGCCGCGATGTGAATCCGAATCTGCCAGGGCCCGGCGGCACGCTTTTGCCAAATCCCAATTTCGACCAGTTGTACGTCGAACATCGCTGGACCCAGAGGCAATTCGACAACCGGACCAACAGCTATCGCCTCACGGGCGCCCACGACTTTGCCTTCCGGTTTACGAAGCAGCGGCTCATTCTCAACGGCACGCTGCAGGATGACAGGTTTCGGCTTTTCAACCGGGAGGAGCAGCTCACCCGGCAAGCGATCGCCGCGCAGGGACTCACGGGCGCCGCGGCGCTTTCGACGAACAACGTGGTGCGGAGGCGCCATTATCTCAAAGACGGCAATGACGGCGCGCTTCGCTACACGGGCTTCCCGGAATCCGATTTCTTCGAACTCAGCACTGGCTCAAAAACCCGCGCGTTTTTTTATACGGGATCGGCACTGCTGCTCGGCCGCTACTGGGAGGATCGCGTGCTCTCGACATTTGGCGTGCGGCGTGACGATTTCGAGCAGCGCAATGTCCTGCGCGGGGCAGACCCGTCGACAAATCTTGGGCGTTTTCTGACCGGAGCAAACGGCGAGGAGGTCTGGCGCGAAGCAATGGGGGTGTGGAGGACTTCACTGAATTACGGCATTGTCATTTCGCCGATGAGGCAGTGGCGTGTCTTCGCCAACTACGGCGAGAATTTCCTGCAAGCCGGCACAGGACCTTACTTCAATGGCGACCCACGCATACCGCGCATCGGCGACGGTTATGACTTCGGTGCAAGCGTCTACCTCTGGAACGATCGGGTGACGGCGACACTCACGCAGTTCGACAACAGAGCCAACCATGAGAGCGTGGTGGCGATCAATAACCAGCTCACCGCAGACGAAATCAACCGGCTCCTAGGAACCGATTACAGCACGGCGCTGAACGGCGACACGAATTCGCGTCGCACTCGCGGCACCGAGCTCGAACTGGTCGCCAACCCCACTCGCCAATGGACGCTCGCGTTCAAGTATGCGTTCCGAAAGCTGGAGAACAGCGACTTTGCGCCGCGGCTCACCGCGGTGCTGGCAAAAATGAAGGAGGTTGCCAGCAACCCGGCGCAATACGAGCTTACGGAGACGCAGCTTGATGAATTGCGTAACCTGGACCCCAACGCCCGCGCGGCGTGGAATTTCTCCACACGCTACAGCTTTGCCCAAGGCTTCCTCAAAGGCGCGCGCGCCGGAGCCTACGCACGTTACCAGCAAGGCCGGTGGGTCTATCCAACAGGCCGGCCGATGCTCTATTTCAAGGGCTTTCTGGCTATAAATGCGTTTGCCGGTTTTGAGTGGAAAATCAGCGGACGTTATCGCGCGGATTTTCAGGTCAACATCGAAAACCTCACCAATGATCAGACTCGTGTGGGCGCGAATTACACGGGATATAGCTACCGCGCACCTACGACATTTATTTTGCAGCAGAGATTTGGGTTTTGAATGCAGCCAGTTTTGTCTCGGAGATAAATGATTACTAACACCACGATTTTGATACAGGTGAAGCAAGCAGTCCCCCGATTGTTCGTAGCCATTCTGGCATTTCTTGCTGTTGCGTCTATCGCGCCGTGCTCGGCACAGGGAACGATGCTCAGCGTGAGACTGGTTAAATCGAGTCCCGGCCGCTCCCTGGCGCCACCGCGTCTGGAATTTTTATCTAACGTGTGGCGCGTAGCGGAGAAGCCGCATCACAACGGAGAAAACGACTGGGAGATTTATTTCGAAATAGAAACGGACAGCGATCCGCTGCGGCTGGAAGAGATAGTAATGATTGCACCGGGCGTTAAGGCGCACCGCATGCTGGTTGGGAAGACAGATGTATCATTCGAACAGGACGGAGACCGCGTTCGATTCCGGCTGATGGACGACCGTTCACGCGGCCGGGTGATGCAGGCTGTCTATCGTGATCCTCGTGGGGGCTACCTCATCGGTTTCATGCATAACTGGGAAATGCGGCGAAGCTGGCAGTACCTGGAAGACCCCTATCCGCGGAGGCAGCTGGATTCGATCCCCAACTACTTGCTCGCTGCGCATGAGGTGCTCCGTATCATGGGGGACCTGGGACCCGAGAGTCCGAAGCCTTTTGACGGTGATATTGTGATAAGTGGAAGCGAAATCGCTGCGACCCGCCGCCACAACGACTATCCTCCTCACGTGCACATCATGTTCTATCAGTTCGAGAAAGATGCGGCTGGTAAGCAGGAGTGGGTGCGAAGGCTGGCCCCTCATTTTTATATAGACGAGAACGGAAAGATTGTCCGTAACAAATACGATGTCCTGGTGGGCCCCGGCCAATCGGGGAACCTGGAAGCCGGCGATCTATGCCGTTTTGAAGACGCCTCCGGGCGCCATGTTCTTGATCTGATCATTACCAATAAAGGTTTGGTCCTTCGCCGTCCTGACGGGGAAGAGTACAGCCTGCGCCCTCATCCGGATCGTGGAGCGGACCACGCAGTCTATGGGTTTCGCGGTGAGGAGCCGGTATGTCGTGCTGAAGCCCATGACGATCCTGAGAACGGGCTTTTTTGGTTCGAAATTCAAAGCCTTCAGGACGGAAAAGTCACAGCCACATTTCGTGATGGTTACCGCTACGACCCGTTTACGGCAAAAGTGTTGGAAAAAGTATATCCCAAAACCTTGGCCGCCCAGCGCTTGAAAGTAAGCGAAAACAGACGGTTTCTTGTGTACGAGGACGGCCGACCGTTTTTCTACCTGGGAGACACCGGATGGGAGCTTTTTCACCGGCTCAATCGTGAAGAAGCCGATCGCTACTTACAAGATCGGGCGCGCAAAGGTTTCACCGTCATTCAGGCGGTGGCGCTCTCCACATCAGCAGTGAGAATGGCCACACGGGAGTCCCCCGTTGACGCAAATGCTTACGGACATCTGCCATTTATCGAGAATGACCCCGCCAAGCCCGATGTGAAGGATGGTCCGGCTAACGATTATTGGGATCATGTCGACTACATCGTGAACAAGGCGGAGTCCCTTGGATTGTTCATCGGCTTTCTGCCATCCTGGGGAGACAAGTGGAATAACAGAACGGGCCGCGCCGGCCCGGAGATTTTCACCTCGCAGAATTCCGCAACGTACGGGGAGTGGCTGGGCCGGCGTTACAAAGCCAAGCCAATTATTTGGATTCTCGGCGGCGATCGCCCGATCGACAATTCAAGACACGAGGAAATCATTCGCGCGATGGCCCTGGGTCTCCGCAAAGGCGACGGCGGTTCACAGTTAATTACTTTTCATCCGCCAGGTGGACGTGGCTCCGCTGAATGGTTTCACGATGAAGGCTGGCTCGACTTCAACATGCGTCAGAACGCGCACGTGCCGGAATTCACCGGGCGCTACGACAAGACGCTCGAGGATTATAATCGCGCCCCAGTCAAACCGGTCATCGACGGTGAGCCGCTTTACGAAGACCACCCAATCGCATTCAAACCCAAAGAACTGGGACACTCGATTGCCGCCGACGCACGACGCCCCCTCTACTGGAATCTCTTCAACGGCGCCTTCGGCCACACTTACGGCCATCACTCCGTTTGGCAGATGTGGGCTCCGGGCCGCAACCCCGTCAACGACCCGCTCATGCCATGGTACGAAGCCCTCGATCAACCCGGTGCCAGACAGATGCAGTATGGTCGGTGGCTCATTGAATCTCGGCCGTTCTTAACGCGTATCCCCGACGATTCCGTCATCGTTACGGATCATGTTCCCACTTCAGTGCCCGGGGCAGGACGCTATCGGTTTGTTGCCACGCGGGACATCGAGGGGACCTACGCCATGGTTTACGCGCCCATCGGCCGCGCCTTCAAAGTCCGCATGGATGCGATTGGCGGCCCAAACGTGAAAGCCTGGTGGTTCAACCCGCGTAACGGTGAAGCACAGGAAGTTGGCGTCTTCCCGAACACGGGCCAGCGTGAGTTCGTTCCTCCCGATGTAGGCGAGATTCTGGACTGGGTTCTAGTGCTGGACGATGCGTCCAAAAATTATCCACAGCCCGGAAAAAGAAAATAACCGGCCCGGTTCATGCGACGTTCGCATCCGCGGAACTCAAGGAAATCGTAAAGATCACGTGCAATCGGGTCGACTTAAAATTCTACTTTTTGCCGCTGCGCTGATCGGCCTAGACGGTCTAGGCCCGCAGGCGCGCGGAGAACGGCCAAACATCGTCTACATTCTGGCCGATGATCTCGGTTACGGCGACGTGCGTTGTCTGAACGAGAATTCGAAGATTCCTACACCCAACATTGATCGGCTTGCGTCCCAGGGGATGACCTTTACTGACGCGCATTCCGGTTCAGCTGTCTGCACGCCCACAACTGAGGGCGTATATTGCGCGCAAAGGCCTAACGTGGCGGTGGAATGAAACCAAGAGTCGGGTGCTGGATGCGAATCGAGAAAGTTTCCGCTTCCTCGGTTTTGAAATCGGCGTGCGAACGAGCCGCTTCACGGGCGGACGCTTCACCCACGTACAACCCTGCCGCGACCGGTGCGCTGACTCCGCTCGATACGCACTCCACGCTACCGGCGGATTTCCGCGGCGAAAGCTTCTGCGCCGAGGTGCGGTTAAGGCAGACGGAAACGCTTCTTGCCGGGTAGGTCGCGAGGGCCTTGAAATCCTCGATGGCGAGGAGGTCCTGCCAGACCTTGGGCACCTTGAGCACCGTTTTGAAACGGCGACCACGCGACCGGCAAACGCCTCGTCGACGTCCACTCGCAATTTGGGATAAGGATAACCCTCCGGCGCGTTCATACGTTATCTAACGGCCGATCTCGCGGCGGCGGCAAGGCCAACAGCTCCCGAATGATGACGGAGCGGGTAAAGGAGAACCGGCGCCCGACACCTGCGACCGATGAGCGTGAGTTGCGGGGTTATCGTGCTGTTTTGCGTTTGCCGCGCTGCATCCGGACCAAGTGATCCTCGAACGAATGATAGTTGGGGACTCCTTTTGCGCGGTTGTTGCGGCCCAACGCTGTGTCGTCGATCTTTGCCTTTAGTTCACGCGCCAGATCCACGGCCAGCTTGAGGTCCAAGTCCTTGGGCAGCGCACCCCGTTCGTTTTTGATCTGGTTTCGAATCACACCCGGGTGGACGACACCGCGGCGCTTCTGGCCGTAAGAGGCACCAGCGCTTCGAAAATCCGCGAGGCGCTTGATCAGGTATTCGATGTAGTTGTAGTGCCCGACATCGCTGCCGATGCTGCCGGGCAGAATCACGACCCCGTTCTTGGGTGGGATAATCTTGTTGGTGATGTTCTGGGCTACCTGTCCGTAATTCTGCTCCACGTTGAACGTCGGCGCCGCGGTTTGCGACGCAATCGAACTAAGCCGAGGATGATGCCCGTGCTGGAGCATTCGTTTCCAGAGCACGAGATCACTTTCTGAAATCAAACGCTTTTCGGCTTGGGTGTGGCAGCTCGAACAAAGTGCCAGGAGATTTTCGGCAACACTGCGACTGCGATCTCCGTCGATGTGATGCAGCTCCAACACCGAAATGCCCTCGACCTTGCAAGAGGGGTTGGGACAGGTCGACCGGACCTCATCGAACAGGCGATGCCGCAGCACAAGGCTGACAGCGTGGCGAGGTGCTTTGGTCGCGGTGGTAGGTTCGTCGCTGCCGTTCACGAACACCAGCATGCGGATCGCCAATTGTCCTTCGAGGAATTTTTCCCGGTAGCTACTACGACGCTTCCCCGACTTTCAAGATCGACCGGGTGTCGCTCGTGGCCGTTGTCACGAAGTCGCAACAAACATCGGCTCCGGCTCAATTGTAGGTCAACTACGCAGCAGGTTTTTTCGATGCTGTCACGAATCGTGCAGCGGACCGTCACAACCGTTCTCCGATCCCGCCGATCAGGAATGCGAACAAGGGGGAGTCCAATTGTCTGGCGTCGGCTTCGCCGTCCAATTGTCTGGCTTCACGTAGACTTTGCTGCTCTTGAATTTGAAGGGATTGTCGAGGACCGCCTTCTGCAGCTGCACCATCGTCATCCCACGATCGGCGGTGGCCGCCTGCTGCAGCTCGGCCGCCCTGCGGAAGGGCGGAATGACTGCGACGACTTCCTTATCCGGATACAGACCGCGGAACCGGCGGACGGACGCGGCCTGGTCGTTGTCGCCCGTGACGAGATAGATGCGATCGGCGAGGTCGTCGCTGCCCATCCGGAGTAGCTCGAGGCAGATGTTGATGTCCGTGAGCTTCTCATCGTAGGTGGAATAGGTCTGGCCGCAGAGGCGGCAGGTCGCGGTCGTGTGCTTGAACATGCCGCGGACGACGATGACGCCAAGGTCCTCGTAGATTTCCAAGAGGCGCTGGTGGCGGGCGCGTTTCTGCTCATTCCACGGTGGGAGCGCGGTGAAGAAGAACACCGCGATCAAGGCTTCTTTGGGCGCGTAGGCCCGGGCCAGCTTAATCGGATTCAGCCACTTGAACCCGTGAAAGTGCGGGACGGCGTCGATTGCATGGTAGAGGTTGAAGCCATCGATCAGGAATACCGAACGGATCTTTTGCGGGTCGGCGGAAATGGGCATAAAAAAGCCCGGAACCCGAAGGTTCCGGGGCCTCTGCCGCACAGGGTTTAGCTGCGAAGCAAAGGGATGATGGCGTTAAGTTGGATACTGAATCCGTATTCTGCAAGTGCAATGGCTTGCCAGCGGGCAAGCCATTGGAATCGAGATCATTGAGGCGGGAAATGTAAGCACCTGTCCGGCGCGCTTGTTCTGCGCCGGCAAAGAAGGAGAGATTTCCATGGACTTGCCAGCTGGCAAGCAAAAGGACCGGGAGCAGAAGCGCAAGCGACGTCAGCGCGGGCGACTACTTGGGCGTTCGTTGCCAGCATCCGCACTTTTATTCAGGTGAATATTGACCGTCCAATCCGGGCGTCGAATGGTCGCCCGATGAGGGTCGAGTTCAATGTTTCCGGCATGGAGTCTTCGCAGGAAGATTGTCACCGGCTCGCAGCCATCGTCTCGAAGGCCGCGGAGGCCACCGGCGTTCCGTTTGAAAGCATCGAGGAGGTGATCGTCGCGACGCCGGAAACGTTTGGCGACATCGTCGGGCGTTTCGACAAGTCGCGCAAATACACCAACAGCCGTGGAATCGTGGCGGCCGGAAAACTGTATACGCACCGGCCGGCGAACAAGCGCATGACGCATTCGATCCTGCTCCAGCACAGCGTGGTGGCTGGATTCTTTCGGGCCATGGACTCTGCCCACCCGACGATCGATGACTGGCCGCCGGAGGATCAGCGCAACCTCTACGTGCTTTTTCACGAGCTGGGGCACTGCTTGGATCACGAACGGAGGTCGGAGGACACCGATGACGGCACGTTTCGCACCGGAAGCGGCGAGCGCGCCATCGAGCCGACGTTCCGCGGCATGTGTGCCTACTATCATTCGATCCTGCTCAGCGAACTGGCGGCCTGCGTCTTTTCGGGTTTCATGTTCACCGCTGCGGCCCGGGTGCTCGATTGTCGGATGAACGACACGTTTGTCCGCACTCAACTCGTCAAACTGAAAGGCATGACGACCGAGACGCCGGGAGAATTGGAGGCCATCCGCGCGGAGGCGGCCGGACTCTGCTGGTTCATCCTGATGCAGCAGGCTAAGGAGGCCGGCAGCAGGCTGGGCAATCCCCAGCTGCCGTCCGCCCCGCCGACGGAACTGTGGCAGATCGCGCGGGTGAGCGACCGCGTGGCCGCGATCCTTGAGAAGGCTGATGAAGCCATCCGGGCGGCGTGGTCCAGCTATCCGGTTTTTCCCGCTTCGTTTCGCGACCAGCTGTCGGATTGCTTTGTCGAGCTGGGCGAGTTCTTGGGCTATTCGTTTCAGAAAAACGGTATGGATGGAGTGTGGTGGAGGTATTTTGCGCAAATGGGCGCCCTGCTGGCGCTCGAAGCCGAGGATCCGGCTCCCGCCACGTAACGAGACGGATTTTCTGCGCGCGCCGTTCCAGTGAAAAAATTCGGAGAGTTCATCGAGGCCGGTGGTTTCGACCATATCAACGAAGTCGCCTGGCCTGTCCTGCTCTTTCGCGGCGAGCGGTTCGAGGCGCTGGGAACCGCCGTTTCGGTCGGCAATGGCATCGCGCTCACCGCGTGGCATTATTTAAACGCCTTGATTCCTCCGGCGGATCCCCCGCCCGCGGAGGGACAGAGGGTCGACTTCCAGGTTTACGTCGCCGCCTTCGAAATGGCGCGCAACCGGATTGTTCTCTGGCCAGCGACGCGGATTTTCGCGGTGCCGTGGATCGACATAGCCGTTCTTTACCTGTGCGGCCCCGACAGAAAAACCGACGACTTCAAGCAACGGTATGCCCATCTGGATTTTCAGCTACCCGCGGTCGGGACCGAGGTAGCCGTGATGGGTTACCGCCGCGCGGACTTCACGAACGAGGCGATGGACGGCGGCAAGCTGCGCCAGTCGTTCCATCCGCGGCCTACTACGTCGCTGGGTCGCATCCTGGATGTGCATGCGCGGCGCCGGGACACGGCGCAGTTGAGCTTTCCCTGTTTCCTAACGGATGCGGCGTTCGATGACGGCATGAGCGGCGGACCGGTGTTCGACAATACAACCGGGCGCGTGATTGGCTTAGTCTGCACCTCGTTCGACCAGCAGCCAGGACTGCCCCCGACTTCCTATGCGTCACTACTTTGGCCGATGCTGGGCACGGAAGTCCAAATCCGGCGGGTCGATCTGGCCGAGGGATCTTCTTATCCCTTCCACGAGCTCTACGCAAAACGGTTTTTGCTGGGCACCGGTTGGGAGACGTTTTCCACTTCGACGCTGGGCGACCAGCGCTCTTTTCACTTGGGCGTCACGATGAGCAAGGACGACGCACGTTTGCGTCGGCTGACTTGAAACGGAGGGTTTCATCACATTTGGACCGTCACGGCGGCGCGCCCGGCGAGGTGTCGGCGGATGACGGTCGTGACGGACTTCACCTATCGCGAGTTTGCGCGCCTGGGCGCGTCGTATGTGCCGAAGTGAAGGGATCCGGCGTTGAGAATTTGTCGTTTCATCGTTGCGGCACTACGTACTGGCCTCACGGCATACCAACCTTTTCGTTAAAACCGTGTAAACGTATCGCGGAGACGAGATATTCTGGTGAGGGCATTTCGGAATCTGAAATCCGGGGCAAACCTCGTCGTGACGAAACACGACAAGCACGCATCCACTAACTCACCCTACCTTCGCGGCGACGGCGCTGCCGCAGCATATTTGGCGATGGGAGACCCACAGGGGCGCACCTTCCGCCTGTGGGCTGAAAAGCACTACCTGGCGTGGGCTCCGGTCGGGGATTCCGATTCGGGCCCGCGCACCTATCGCAAATCGGATATCGACAAGCTGTGGCTGTCGCTCGCTCACAACCTGCCGCTCCGCCCTGCCGCGTGATTACTCCGCGGGCAGGGGTTTGAGGGACAGGTAAAGCTCGCCCTCCGCCTCAGGAACGAACTTCGCGAAATAGTGATCCCACAACTTTTGAGCGTCGCGGTGCCGCAGCAAAAACGACGTGGCCTGAGAATCGCGCAGCCAGCTCAGGTGACTCGTGGCGAACGAGTGACGGAATCCGTTCCGCGGCCAGTGGTCAAAGTGCTTCTCGGCAATCACAGCGTCACGAGCCCGCTCCCAAGCAGGAGCGGAGGGGAACGCGATCGGTCCTTCCGCGAACGCTTCCGGGTAGCGGTCTACCCAGGCCCAAAACGCGGGAGGAATCTTGTCGAGCACCCAGTCGTCGCGGTCGCTGCCAGCCGTTTTCGTGACCGCGCTCAGCACGTCGCCGTCGAGGAACCAGCCAGGAATTACGATTCGTTTCAGCTTGCGCTGAATCCATTCGCCGCGGAATCGCTCAGCCTCAGCGTCGCGCACCCCAAGAAAATACTGCAGGCAGGCCCAGGCGATGTACATCGACTCGCTGCGTTCGATCTGCCGCATGATGGCCTCTCCCTGGGCGATGGTGAGCACCTCCACCTTGCCCTTGGATTTCGCGGGCAGGTCCGCGTCGACCACGATTTTGAGCGTCGGATTTTTGGCAACCCAGTCGCGCCGCGCAGCGTGCTTAAAGAGGCAGGCAATCAAAAGATAAAAATTGTGCTTGGTGCGAGCGCCAGGCCCCTGCTTGTTCACGAACGACAGGATGTTGTCCGCGCTGATGGTCTCCAGGTCGCGCTCCGGATATGCCTCCGCGAACTTGGTGAGCCGCTGGCGGATGTCCTGAACGTGCTTGCGGGAACGGTTGAGTGTCTGCTTTTCGGCTAGGTATTCCGCGACGGCGACTGGCACAGTGCGGGCAACGTAGCCACTCGCGGCGCGGGCTGCTTCCTTTCGCGCAACCTCGACGATGTCTCCCTTCGGGCCCAGGATGCGGGTTGCCTCGTTGTATTTGAGCTGTGCGGTGCGATCGTATCCCAGCGCAAAGGTGCCGTGCTTCTTCGCCTTCTTGGCAGCCTTCTTCTTTGCAGTCACCGCGTCCGCCTCTGTCTCGTGGAACGTGTAGGTCTCTTTTCCGTTGTGATAGAGCCGCAGTTGCCAGGGCGCGAGGTGGTATCGGGGCTCAGTCCGCATGCGGATGCCAGGGATACGTCCGGGAGTGACTCCCGTTGTTTTTTCCGGATCGCTTTGTCCCGGTCTTGTCCCGGTCTTTTTTGGTGCCATATGCATTCAAATGGGGTCGCTTGCTGGGGAGCTCAAGTTATTCCGCCGCCAATATCCGGGTTCGACTCCCGGCACTCGCACCAGCCTTCGCTCCTCCGCTGCGCTGCGGGGCTACGGCTGGCAGGCCAGCCAATGGCGGCCGGACGCGCGATGAGATTTCGAAGCGAAGGCTGCCCGCCATAGCGCAACGCGCGACGGCGGTCCAAGAGCATCGGCCGCTGCATGTGTCGAAGTGATGGGAGATCTCGCATCCTACGCAGCATGGCGGGTGGTGGTGGTGGTGGCGCCGGCGGCGTGGCCATTCCAGCACGTCAAACAGCTGTGCGTGTCCGCGTGCCTGGCGCCGCGCGGTCGACGGCTCGCGCTCCTCAGTTGTCCTGAATGGGATCCCACTCTGCGAACATCTGTTCCAGTGCCCGGTATTCCTTGTAGGGTTTTGAAAGTCAGTTTGCTTTCGCAATGACGTACACGCCGGACTGACTGAGCGCCCGGGAGATTGCGCGGGCCTCGCTGGGCTTCAGTGGTGTGCGGCGCTGGAGTTTGCTCGCGAGCGTTTGCGGCGACATTCCTGCGCGCTGCGCCACTTGCGACATGTTCAGGACCTCGGAGGCACGGCTAAGCACGTCGACCGGCAGCGCG
Source organism: Opitutaceae bacterium (assembly GCA_030648295.1). Classification (GTDB taxonomy): domain Bacteria; phylum Verrucomicrobiota; class Verrucomicrobiia; order Opitutales; family Opitutaceae; genus ER46. The sequence continues at coordinate 56,782 of JAUSID010000234.1, forward strand.
GCTGTGGGCTCGGGGAGCGACAGCCTTTCCTCGGCGTAGGCTTCCTTCATCACCGCAAAGGTCGTTTCCAGCGCAGCGATGGCTTCCGCCGGAGTCGGGCCATCTGCCGCACAGGTAGGAATGCTCGGGATTTCCGCGACGTAGTAGCCGGCGCGCGAATCGTAATAGAGCGACACTTCGTAATCTTTGATGGAGCGGGAGGGCATGTTCTTAGAGGTTGTGGGTTGTGAGCACGGCGCGCATCTGGCGGATCTGGTAGGCTTTCGCACGTCCGTTCTTTTCGGGTTGAAGATTGAGCAGGACCGCCAGGCCGGTCCGGGTGAAGATATGGTGACTGCCCGTGATGCGCTTTTTCCAACCGGTGCTCTCGAGGAAGAAAACGACATCGCCGAAACGGTGACTGTAATCCTTGGCCGGGTTGAGCAGGGCGGTCCGGATTTTTGATGCGTTGGGCATCGGGTGACACCAATGCCGCAGGATTTTACGCATGCAATCGAAATGCGTAGGTTTTTACGCATGGGACCGCGGGGGAGGCCGCGCTTGGCTCAGCGTCGGGATCGGTTCGCGTTCTTTTCTTCCGCCCGGCGCCGTTGTGCATGGCTGGAGGACGATGAAGGCCCTGAGCAGCCTATCGGCGGTGACCGAAACAATTCCCGCCGGGGGGGCGCATCAGCCCTTCCTTGGCGGTTTCGCGCGGCCGAGAGTATCGGCCGCTGCCATGTGTCGGAATGATCGGAGATCTCGCAGCCTACACAGCCTGGCGGGCGGCGGTGGTGGTGGCGCCGGCGCGGTCGTTCGGGTTGAAGCAAAGGTTCAGAATGGAAATGACATGCCTTGAACTGCATCAGCTTGGGCTGACGCCCGAATCTGTCCGCCACGCTTTGGGTGCAGCGGCCGAGAGCCGCACGGTCAAGCCAACGACGACGACGACGACGGCACCACGCTATCTCTGTGGCGATCACCGCATGAACTTGAGAGCTGCGATGGCCGACGTCATGGCCGAGGACAAAGAAACGCCGAATGACACGCAGACTGTGAAAAATGCGGGCTAGCGCCACGCGCGGCGGCGGGCCGGGCGCGAGGATGCCGCCAATCCTGTCGGCTAAAGCGCGTACTTGATCAGGACGAATCCGCCGATCAGCAGCACCATGAAAATGACGGTGAAAAGCTCGAGATACTTTTCGAGCACGCGCTTGATCGGCGGGCCAAACAAATAGATCGCCCCGGCGACAATGAAGAACCGGCCCGAGCGTCCGATGACCGAGGCCGCGACGAGCGTCCACAAACTCACCTGCTCGTGAAAAACGCCGGCGGCAATGGTGAAGACCTTGTACGGAATCGGGGTGAACGCCGCGACGAGGATGGCGAGAAACGCGTTCTGGCCATACAGGATTGCGACCTTGTCCCACGCCGCCGTGTAACCGAGCAGGTCAATTATTATCCAGCGGCCGAGCGGTTCGGCGGCGTACCCAATCGCGTAGCCTGCCATGCCACCGAGGACGGAGCCAACTGAGCACCACAGCGCGAAGCGGAATGATTTCCGTGGTGCGCCCATGCACAGCGCGATCAAGAGCACGTCTGGCGGAATCGGGAAAAACGATGATTCGACGAATGCGACGATGATGAGCGCGGCCAGCCCGTGCGGCGTGTCCGCCCAGTGCAGCACCCAATGGTAGAGCCGTTTGATCGGGCCCGGCTTGGCCGCGGGCGTGTTGGTCGCTTCAGTGACGACGGGAGTCGGCTCGTTCATTGCGCGCAGAAAAACAAAAAGGGCAGGTCGACGTGCGATCCTGCCCAAGGCAAAGGAAATCGGCTGGCTCAGACGTCGGGCTTGGTCTTGCGCAAACCCTGCACGCGATCGCCGACCTTCCACTGGCCGCGCTTCTTGAGCAAATCGACGCGCTCAAAGCGCTTCAGAACGTTGCGTTTGACGATCAGACCCGAGATGCCCTGAAGGCTTTTGTGCTGTGACATGGCTTTGAAAAGGGAGATTGCGACTGTTTAAAGGGGCGGAGTGCTAGAGTTCGCGATAGCCCATGACAAGTATTTTTCTCCCACGCGGCTCGTCGGAATAACGATCCATTCCGGCGTCTCGTAAGGATGCGCCGCCAAAACATGTTCCTCGAGCGGCCGGGACTGGTGCTCGAGGAACTTGAAACAAATCCGGAACTCCTCGGCCCGTTCAGCCCGCCCCTGCCAGCGATAGTGGGAGACAATGGGCCCGTCGATCTGCACGCAGGCCGCGAGGTTGCGCGCGATCACCTCGGCGGCGATGCGCTCGGCATCGGCGCGTTCGGCGACCGTCGTCCAGGCAAGAAACATGGCGGAACTGTCTGCGGTGGCGGGAGTGGCGCAAGTCGGGAATTCGCCCTTGACGAGGGTGGCGCCGGACTTTCCTCTTACCGGTTTTCACCCGACACCCTGCTCGATATGCGAGACGATTACATCAAAGAAGCGCTGAAATCGATCAACGATCCCAATGTGCTGATCAACGTGGTTTCACGCCGCGTGAAACAGCTGAAGCGTGGCAACCGCCCGCTCGTCGAGTCGCTCGAGAAACTCTCCGCCGAGGACACGGCGCTGCGTGAGATCATCGAGGGCAAGATCAGCTTCGAGGCCGAAAACAACTAGGGCTGGCCGATTTTTGAAAACGGGCGGCCCGGTTCTGCGGTTGCAGAACCGGGCCGCCTTTTTCATTTAGATGCGTCGTCGCATGGCTGCATCGAAAAAAGACTCCGCCCGTTTTACCGAGATCCGGAACTCGAAGGCGCTGCGCGACTACACGGTCGATGAGCGGTTCGAGGCGGGCATCCAATTGCGCGGCACCGAGGTGAAGTCGATTCGTGCGGGGCGGGCCCAGATCAACGATGCGTTTGGCCGGGTCGAGAAGGGCGAAGTGTGGCTCTACAATGCGCACATCGAGCAATACGCGTTCGGCAACATCTACAACCACGACGCGAAGCGGATCCGGAAGCTCCTGCTGCACGGCCGGGACATCCGCAAAATCCAGCTGGCGCTGGAAGCCGAGGGCCGCGCGTTGGTGCCGCTGCGGATGTATTTCAAGGAGGCGCTGGTCAAGGTCGAGGTCGCGCTATGCACCGGCAAGAAACTTTACGACCGGCGCGACGATTTGAAAAAGAAGGCCGAGATGCGCGAAGTGGACCAGGCGATGAAGCACCGGCGCGGATAACGTCGATTTCGGATACCGGAAACCGGATACGGGAACCGGTTCCCTGGGGGCGCGGGCGTCCCGCCCGCCTTTTGAAATTGGGGGCGAGCCGCCCGCGCCCCCAGGAAACCGACTTATTAACCGGGTGGATTGAACTTAGCCGGAACAATTCAGTTCAACCGCGAATAGACGCCAATTCACGCGAATGGAGCAGGCGCCTTTGGGGGCATGGAAACGATCAACCAAACGGTGACCATGGTTTCACTTGCGCAATCCCCTCCTCCTCTAGAATTTGCGTCCATTTGCGTCCATTTGCGTCCATTCGCGTCCATTCGCGTTCATTCGCGTTCATTCGCGGTTGTCCACTGAATCGATACGGCTTGGTCGCGTCCAGAACGGGCCACGCGATTCAGCGATCCAATCCGAAATCCGAAGTCTGGTACCGGTTTCCGGTATCGGTATCGCCGATCCGCAATCCGAAATCCGCAATCCGCAATCACAAGGCCGTGACGTCAGCGCGATTTGACGGTGCGACGAGGTTTTGCGGCCACACGCGGATGATTTCCTTCGCCAGCGTGCGCCAGCCGAACGGCTTCGCGAGAAAACCCTTCAAGGCCGCGAGCCGGGCCAGTTCATCCTCGGACGAACTAAGATCGTGGCCGGTGATCATCACGAACGCCGCCGAGGGCACCAGCGGTGCGGCTTGGCGGATGAACTCGATTCCATTCAGTTGCGGCATGTTGTAGTCGGTCACCACCACCGCCGGATCGAGTTGGGGCAGTGCGGTGAGCGCGGCCTGCGGACTGGTGAACGCGTGGACGCTGCAGGCCAGATTCTCCGCCAGCATCTGCGTCATCAGGTCCGTGTACGACTTCTCATCGTCAACGAGGACGATTGGCTTGGGCGATTCAGGATGCACGGGGGGTAACCGCAGGCGCTGGAGGAACAGTGAGCAGGGTGGCGATTCGGAAGTGCGAACGCAATCTCTCAGGTGGCGCAACCCGACACAATCCCCGGTTTGTCATTCTGAGGCTTGGCGAAGAATCCAGCTCGATACTCGGAGCCGGACGCGCGACTGGATTCTTCGGCGGCCCTCAGAATGACAGTTTAGGAATTTTCGAAAACCCTGGTCGCCTTCGGCGCCGCCAAATGCGGGTAAACCCTGGTCGCCTTCGGCGCCGCCGGAGGCGGGCAAGCTTGACCTGTTCACAACGAGTTTCGGATTTCAAGGAGTCCAGGAGGAGCCCCGAATGGCACGGTGAACATTGCGCGATGCCGCCGCTCTTGATTTGTAGCCGCTGCGGAAAACGATGTCACCGATGCTGCACGTGGTTTTATTCCAGCCGGAGATCGCGCCAAACACCGGGAATGTTGGCCGCATGTGCGCGCTGACGCGCTCGCGTCTGCACCTTGTTCATCCGCTCGGTTTCGTGATCAACGACCGCAACCTGCGCCGCGCAGGAATGGACTACTGGCGTTCACTGGACGTGCACGAGCACGCGAATTGGGCCGCGTTTCGCGCCAGTCCTCATGGGCCGCGGCGGCTGTGGCTGTTCACCACGAAAACCGATCGAAGTTTCTGGGACGTGCGCTACGAAGATGGCGATGGCCTTGTATTCGGCAACGAGGGCTCGGGCGCGCCGGACTGGATGCACCGGGAGTTGGACCAGTGGCGGGTGACGATTCCGCATGCGAATGCTGAATTGCGCTCACTGAACCTGAGTACCGCGGCCGGTGTCGCCTGTTACGAAGCGCTCCGGCAGCTGACGCACGGCCGGGCTGATCGCGCCGGCTCGCAATAATGCAGCCGCTAACGCGATTTTGCTCCGCACGAGAGCAAACTGCGGCTTTCTGGGAGCGCGACCGCCCTCGGTCGCAACG
>JAUSID010000243.1 GCA_030648295.1 Opitutaceae bacterium
CAGCGGCCAATGGCGGCTCGCAGACGCGCGCTGCGTGCGGGGCATGAAATCACCTGAGTAGCACCGGCAAAGTGGTCCCACGGCAGCTGCACGCGGCTCCCCGGGCATTTTCTGGGAGCCAAAAAAATAAAATATTTGCCGGCATTCGGTGACAACCCTCCGCCCTCTTCCGACCGTCAAAACCAAACCATTTCATTCCAGGATCAATGCTCGTGCCGCTGGCAGGCTGTACGCGTGCCCGCGGCGCGTCCATTAGACTTGGATACCAGACACCGATGCAGATCCACGTCGTCCTGGGGCAAAAGGAAGACGCGCTGGGGATTCTCCGCGAGCTCATGACCGGTCCGTGCTTCCGCGGCCCGCAGGAAGTCCGTCACGACCCGCTGTGGTCGCGGCTGAACGCCGACCCGCGGTTCGAAGAGATTCTGAAATCCGCGAAGCCGCTGTGAGCATGAAGAAACTAGGGACCAAGGACCAGAGACCAGGGACCCTCCTTCGCCGAGCCTACGGCGGGCAGGCCGTGCGCCCACGGCGCGCGAATACGCAATCCGCGATCGGAAATCCGAAATGAGCGGTGCTGCGAAAGCTGTCTTCCTGAGCTATGCCTCCCAGGACGCGGAGGCGGCGCGGCGCATCTGCGACGCGCTGCGCGCCGCGGGGGTCGAGGTGTGGTTCGATCAAAGTGAGCTCACGGGCGGCGATGCGTGGGATCAGAAGATCCGCGGCCAGATCAAAACGTGCGCGCTCTTTGTTCCGATTATCTCGGCCAACAGCAACGCGCGGCGCGAAGGCTATTTTCGCCGCGAGTGGAAACTCGCCGTCGACCGCACGCACGACATGGACGAGGGTCTGCCGTTTCTTGTGCCGGTCGTCATCGATGGGACGACGGACGCGGGCGCGTTCGTGCCGGAGAAATTCCGCGAGGTGCAGTGGACACGAATCGCCTCCGCCGATTCGTCACGCGCGTTCTGCGAGCGCGTGAAGAGGCTGCTCTCGGGCGAAATCGTCGCGGCGGCATCGCCGGCATCACCGACCCCGCCTGCGCGGCCGCCGCCGGGGCGGCGGTTCTCGCCGGCCTGGCTGTTCGTCCTGATTCCCCTGGCGATTCTCCTCCTCGCGGGCGGCGGCGTCGCCTTGAAGCGTTTCAAGGATGGCGCGGCCAACCGTCCGAGCCAGCCCGGGCCAAGCGCCCCGCTCTCCGAAGCCCGCAAGCTCGTCGCCCAGGCGCGGGCGCTGTTCGAGGACGGCGACGACCTGAACCGCGAGAGCTTTTTCCTGGCGGAGGAGCTGTTGAAACGCGCGGTCGCGCTGGATTCGACGGATGGCGAAGTCTGGGCGGCGCAGGCGCAGCTCTCGCACGAGCTGCTCTTTCGCAGCTATGACGTGTCGAATGCCCGGCGGGAGGCATTTCGGACGCAGGCGGAGCGGGCGATGAAGCTCGCGCCGCAATCCGTCGAGGCCCAAGCGGCGTATGTCGGGTATCTCACTTCGCTGCCCAGCGCCGCGAGCAATCAGGAAGCCGTCGACCTGGGCCGGCGAATCGTGGGTCGCGGCGCGACCAATCGCCGACTTTGGCGGAATCTTGGCTGGGCGCTGGGAACGCTGAATCGCGTCGACGAAGCGATGGCGGCGTATGATCACGCCAACGCGCTGCCAGGCGGAGACCCGCGGGCGCTCTGCGACAAGGCCGCGCAATGCATGTGGGCCGGCAACTACGAGGCGGCCGAAGCCGCGATCGCCGCATCGTTCGCGCTGAAGCCGATGGGTCGCGCGCAGGTGATGGACGTCCTGCTCAAATTGTGCTGGCAGGGAGATCTTGACGGGGCCGCAGCCGCAGTGAACCGCTGGCCGGCCTGGCTCCTGCGCGAGCCGCGCGGAGCCTTCATGGCCAGCCAGGTTTGGCTGTGGCGGCGCGAGCCGGACAAGGCAACGGCCGTGATCGGTGCGTTGTCGACCGATGCGCTCAACGACACTTACTTCACAGGTCCGAAGGCCGCGTTGTTGGCGCTGGCCCACGAAATGGCGGGCCGCACAGAGGCGGCGCGGGCCGAGTGGGAGATGGCGCGAAAAGTGGCGACGCGGACGCTGGCGGATAATCCCACCCCCAGGCGGGTTCAGGGGTTGAAAGCGGTGGCGCTGGCGCGGCTCGGCGAGCGAACGGAGGCGGAATCGCTGTTCCGCGAACTCGAGCAGACCGGCGGGCTTGCTTCGGACTTCTGGTCGGTCGCGGCGCCGTCGGCGCTGCTGCGGATCGCCCTTGGCCAGGGAACGGAAGTGCCGGTCCGGTTCGATCGCGAGCCGCGGGGAGCGGTCCTGAATTCCTTCACGGCATACGCCCGGGCACCGCAGGCAGCCCTGCGCCTCAACCCGGTTTTCGATCCGATTCGCCACACGCCCGAGTTTCAGCGCTGGCTGGAAACGGCGCCGGCGCCGGCAAGAACGCCGGCCGCGGAACAGACCCGTCCTCCCAACGAAAAATCCATCGCCGTGGTCGCGTTCGAAAATCTCAGCGGCGACAAGGACAACGAGTATTTCTCCGACGGCATCAGCGAGGAACTGCTCAACGTGCTGGCGAAGGTGCCCGGGCTGCGCGTGGCGGCTCGGACGAGTGCGTTTTATTTCAAGGGAAAGAATGTCACGGCGCAGGAGATCGGCCGGACGCTCGGCGTGGCGCATCTGGTCGATGGCAGCGTGCAGCGCAATGGCGAGAACATCCGCGTGATGGCGCGGCTGAGTCGCGCCGACACGGGCGAGCAGCTCTGGAGCGACAAGTTCAGTGGTGAATTGAAAAACATCTTCGCATTGCAGGACGAGATCGCCGGCCGGATCGCGGACAACCTAAAGCTCAAGCTCGGAGCCGCGGCGCTCGGAGTTAAGCGAGAGATGAATCCAGAGGCACACCGGCTCTACCTCGAAGGGCGGCATTTCTGGAGCCGGCGGAGCGAAGAGGGATTTGCGCGGGCGGAGCGCGCTTTCACCCAAGCGGTGCAACTCGAGCCAACGTTCGCGCGGGCGCATGCGGGGCTCGCCGACTTGTGGACGATTCAAGGCTTGCATCGCGTAACTGGCGGGGCATCGAACGCGCCGCCGTTGCTGGCCAAAGCCGACTTGGCGGCGCGGCGGGCGCTGGAACTCGAGCCGGAGCTGGCCGAAGTGCACGCGACGTTCGGCATGCTGCATTTGATTGCCGGCCGCATTGAAGACGCACAGCGGGCGAATGAAAAGTGTCTGGCGCTGGCGCCGAATTACGCCACCGCGCGCAACTGGCACGGGGAAGTGATGATTGTCAAAGGAAGACTCGATCTCGCCCTCGACGATTTTCTCGCCGCCGCGGCGCTCGATCCTCTCTCCCCGATCATGCTGATAGATTCCGCGCAGGCGCTGCTGGGTGTCCGACGTTTGTCGGAAGCGCTCGCCTATGCCGAGCGCGCCTTGGCGTTGAATGCGGACTCGATTCAGGCCATGATGTGTCGCGCGCGGGCCCTCCTGCAGCTTGGCCGCAACGACGAAGCGGTGTCCACGGTTCGATCGATTGCGGGGAAATTCGAATCCGACCAGTTGGCTTTGTCGCGGGCAGGGCCCGTCATATATGTGCTGCGCCAATGCGACCGGACCGCGGAAGCCCTTGCGCTGGCGGAGAAGATATTGCCGCGCATCGCCCCGGATTCGTTTGTGCGCGGGACGATTCTCGCCGTCCTGGGCCGTTTCGATGAAGCGCTCCCGCTGCTCACGAAGCTGCCGGCCGCTTCCCGATCCGGGCTGTTCGTGCACGAAATGTTCGATCCCCTCCGTGACGATCCGCGGTTTCCGAAGTTAATCGAACAACTCGGTTGCACGGCGGAATACAAAGTCGCGCGCGAAACGCTGGCGCGCATGAAGCGCGAGCAGGAGGCGAAAAAGTGAGCGTCGCCGACCACAAAGCCGTTTTTCTGAGCTACGCCTCCCAGGATGCGGAAGCGGCGCGTCGCATCTGCGAGGCGCTGCGTTCCGCGGGCATCGAGGTTTGGTTCGACCAAAGCGAGCTGCCCGGCGGCGACGCCTGGGACCAAAAGATTCGCAAGCAGATCAAAGAGTGCGCGCTGTTCGTGCCGATCATCTCGGCGAACACGCAGGCCCGGGCTGAGGGCTACTTTCGGCTTGAATGGAAGCTGGCGGCGGATCGGTCGCACCTGATCGCGCGCGATCACCCCTTTCTGGTTCCCGTCGTCATCTACGACACGAACAACGCAGCCGCGCGCGTGCCTGAGGAGTTTCATGCGGTGCAATGGACAGGGCTCGAGTTCGGCCGGGCGAACGAGGCTTTCGCCGCACGGATTCGCTCGTTGCTCGGCGGATCGGAAATGGAGCCGGGACGCCCTCGTCCCGGTCAACGTGACGAGGGCGGCGCTTCCCCTGGGAAGTTTCGTTACGCTAACCGCGGGTGGTTCGTGCCCGCGATTTTCGGAATCGCGGCCGTTGTTGCGCTGACCATCTGGCGGCCATGGCACCGACCAGGTTCTGTCTCCGATCGGCTGCCCTCCTCGCCGCCCGCCGTCGCGAAGCCTCCGACCGAAGCCGAGAGGCTGATCGGTCAGATCTGGCCCATCTATGAAAAACAAACTGACGGCACTGGAGAAGAGTGGGCTCTCGCCACGGAGCTGGGCGCGCAGGCCGTAAAGCTGGAGCCGGCAAACGCTGAAGCGTGGGCGGCCTATTCGATCGCGACCTGGGCGAATTGGTATTATTCCGGCGCGTCGAAAGAAGGGCAAGTGCCTGCCCGCCGTCTGGCGGAACGCGCGGTTGCACTCGATGGGAGTTCGGTGGCCGCTCGACTGGCGCTCGCCAACGTCCAGCGGCACAGTTCGCCTACGCTGAAAGCGGCGGAAAGTTTGCTCCGTCAACTCGTAGCGGAAAGCCCGTCCGACAAGCGTGTCCTCCGACTTTTAGCCGACGTGCTGCGACGCCGGACCTTTGCGGAAACGCAGCGCGTCACGCGCGACGGCCTGCAGCAGGAGATGCTCACTTTCCTCGATCGTGCCGCGGCGTTGCCCGGCGGTGATCCCAACGCACTTATGTTCAAAGCGAACGTGCTGGCCGGGCAGAGCCGGTATCGCGAGGCGCGATCGATTGTGGAAGAGGCGATAAAACTTCGCAACGGACCTACCGCGTTTACCGCCAAAGTGAATTTGATGTTTCAGCTTGATGGTGACCTTGACGGTGCACTGGCGGAACTGGAGCGCGCGCCGGCTGCTTTTTGGAGGAAGGAAACCAATATCGCATTCGCGACGTGGCTGGCTCTCTGCAAGCGGGATGCGCGGAGAGCGCTCACTTACCTTCGGATGATCACCTCCGATTATGTTGATGGTGGCGAAACCGGCCTGGAAGGAGGCGTTTCCGTGCCCAAAGGGGTGCTCATGGGACTCAGGCACGAAGTGATCGGCAATCGCTCCGTCGCGTTGAACGAGTGGCGTGGCGCCCTGCGCGTCGTTGACGATTGCTTGGAGTCTGACCGCTCCGCCGTGCACTGGCTCGCATGGAAAGCCTGGTTGCACGCGGCGTTGGATGAGAAGGATCAGGCGCAGGTTGCCCTCCGGCGGCGGCGCGCCGGGACAGGAAGGGCTCCGTCACCGGTGTCAGCCGACGGAGTCGTCAGCATTAACAGGGGGCTTTGGCCCCGGCCGACTACTGAGCTCGCTCACATTTACCTCCGATTAGGGAACTTCGGGGCTGTGCTGACCGCGCTGGAGCGGGAGGTGGTTGCGCTCGGCACGCACGTGCACGGCCCCGACCTCGCAGCGATTCTTCGTAACCGGCTGCGTTTCGACCCCGGTTGGGATCCTTTGCGGCGGGATGAACGCTTCGGCGATGTGCTGCGCAATCTTGAAACGCGCGCCGCCGGCATCGCGCACGACTTCAACAACGCCCTCGCCCCGATTGTGATGGGTTGCCCGCTGTTGCGAATGGGTGTGAGCGACCCCGGTGGCCAGCGCATCCTCGATACGATGGAAAAAAGCGCCGAGCGCAGCGTCGCTCTCGTCCGCCAGCTGCTGTCATTTGCCCGCGGCGGAAGCGGCCGGAGTCTGCTCCTGCAGTCCCGCCATGTGCTGCAGGAGGTGACCGAACTCGTCGAGGTCACCTTTCCAAAGACAATCCGCGTCGCCGCGTGCCTGCCGCGCGACCTGTGGTTGGTCCAGGGCAATCCAACCCAGCTTCACCAGGTCTTCCTGAACCTGTGCATCAATGCCCGCGACGCGATGCCGCAGGGCGGCGAACTCACACTCACCGCGGCGAACCGCCACCTGGAGCACACCGCCGCCGCGGAAATCGCGGACGCGCGGCCGGGCGCGTTCCTCACGGTTGAGGTGCGGGATACCGGCACCGGCATACCGCCCGACGTGCTCGCGCGGATCTGGGAGCCATTTTTCACCACCAAAGGCGAAGGCAAGGGCACCGGCCTCGGCTTGTCCACCGTGCGCGGCATCGTGCACACCCACGGCGGTTTTGTCACAGTAACGACGCGTCCAGGGCAGGGCACCGCCTTCGCGGTCTTTCTCCCGGCTGCGGAGAATGGCGTGAGCGACGGGCAGGTCGAAGTGGCCCCGGTGTCATCCGCGCGTGGCAACGGTGAGCTGATCCTCGTCGTCGATGACGAGGAACCAGTGCGCGAAATCACCACCCGGGTCCTCACCGACCACGGCTACCGGGTGGTCACGGCGTGCGACGGTGCGGAGGCGATCGCCCTCTTTACGCAACGCGCCCCGGAGGTGAAGCTCCTGCTCACCGACATGCAGATGCCAATTCTCGGCGGCGCAGATCTGGCCAAGGTGCTGCGGCGGCTGCAACCCAGCCTTCCGGCGGTCGCAATGAGCGGCCAAGTTGAGCCCGACAGCGTCGCGCCCAAGGGATTCGCGACGGCGTTTCTGGTCAAACCATTCCAAGCGGAGACCCTGCTCTCGCTTATGCGCCGCACTCTCGACGCGTCGACAGGAACCGATCTAACGGGGTCACGTCGCGACTCTCGACACTGCTTGCCGGACGACGGCACCCCATCTCCACCCTGTCCCTAATCGCGGCGCAGATTGACTGACGCCCGCCACCCGCCACCTACATCGCGACGGCCTCCGCTCTGCCCCTTCGGCCATCTTGCAGCATCAGTCTGCAAACGAAAATGAGGCGTTCCCAAATCGAACCTATGCGGAACGCCGGGTCAGGTTTTTCAGCCTTCCGTCCGGTTTCCCGTCAAAACTGGGCGTTCCCGTGAAGGTGGTCAAAGAAACGCGTCAAATTGTCTCTGGCCGCATGAGATTCACGACTTGGTAATAGGCTTTGAATTCAACGGCCATCGCGACTTTGTTTGGAAGCTGGCAGGTCATTAATCGCCACTTTAGCCGGTCGCACCACCCATGAACATCGATGACAAGAAGCTGCTGGCGTTCCTCGTCCCGCAATTGCGCGATTATGGCGGCAAGGTCGAAATTGACACTGACCTCTGGGTGCTTTTTGCCGTCAAGATGGGGGACCACGAGGCGAACGAACTCGCGAGCCGGCTGCTCGCCGGTGCGCGATTCGCGAGCAGTTCCGGGCCCAGCGAGGACGACCGCTGGATGCTTTACTACGTCACTGCCGCTGTCCGGGCGGAAGCCGTCCATTGGCTCGATGAATTGAGCAAGATCACGTCCGGCCAGATCCGGCCGATCTCGCCGGCCCAGCGGTCGCTCATCCACGATCTCGCCAGCTCAGGCATGCCGCACCGCGTGGCAAAGAATCTCACCGAGCAGCATGCACGCGGCGAAATGAGCGCGGGGAGCGTGCAGGAGCCGGAAGTAATCCGCTCGTTGCTCGACCGAATGCAATCCCGCGAGCCGCTCTTCTATTCTGCGCTGCAAACGCTCCTGAACAACCATTTGATCGACATGATTGTGTTGCTCCAGCAGTTGATCGCTGAGGATCTGTCGCTGGAGGACGAAATCGTGGCGGGCACCTTGTCCCGCGATCCCTTCTTGAGAACCGGCCAGATCGCGGCGTCCGATATTCGCAGCGTGCTGATCCGTTTCCACGTCATCAGTCCCCTGGACCAGCGGACGAACACCACGATCACGAATCCCTACCAAGCTTACATGGAAATTGTTCGCGAAGGCGGAAAAATCATCGCCTCGATCGGCGGCATCACAACCGCGCTGCCGCGCGAGAGCTTCGTCGACGCAATCCGCTCGACGCGGCGAGACCTTTACTTGGGGTCGGAGTTCAGCAAGATCGATACGCAGGTGCCGTGGATGCGCGATGAGATCGCGTCTTCGTTCCGGTTCATCAAACAACGGCTGGAAAGCCGGCGGGACCTTTCCGCCATGGATGGACTGTATATGCTGGAGAGGGCCGTGGAGGACTGAATCTAGTATCTCGTCCAGAAAGTCATGGTGCATTAGGCACTCCTGATATTCGGAAACTCGCGCGTCCCAGAATCCAAGGTATTTGGAACGATGGAGCCATCGCCTGGCCGGCCCCGTATTCACTTCGCCGAGATAATTGATGGTCCGCCGACTCATTCCTTCATTTACCAAGATCCAACCCGGCCTGCTTTCCATCAATTATCGAGGTCATGCACACTCCGTCAGTCGCTCTCCGCCGTCGCCGTGTTCGATGCCTTGCTGCCCGCCCTGCGAGGCCAGCTCCGCCTGATCGAATCGCTGCGGGACCAACAACTCGTACTTCTCGCCGATATCCGCGCCGCCGTCATTGCGGCCAAACGCGGCGATGAAGTGAAGCTCGTCGAGTCCATCCCCGGCTATGGCGAAAAGACCGCCGCCACCATCGTCGCCTGCGTGCCCGAGGACCTCCGCAGTTGGGGTAAGAAACAAAAGGTCGCGCGCAAATTGCAGGCCTACTTCGGTTGCGATCCCAAGCTGTGTGAATCCGGCCAGTGGCACGTCCGCATGTCCAAGCGCGGAGTGGAGCTGGCGCTTCTCGCATGCGACGGTTTCCGTGACCGAACCGTCTGCGTTCATGGGGCTACAAACCCACTCAGACGATCCCAACGCTCACGAAGCGATTAAAACAACAGACACGACATGGCTCGTGGCTGGGAAGCTGGTTTTAGTTGATTCACTATAATATACTTATCAACGTCCAGCGTGAAGATGGAGAATGGAGAATTGATCAGGGCTCAACGCGAACTCGAACAGGGCGATCTCGCGCGCGCCACTGCTCTCATTCGCGAGCAGGTGTCGGAACTGCGCACGTCGGCATTACTCGGCCAAGCGCCGGACACGGCTGTGCTCGAGGCCGTGAGAATCTGGTGGCGTAATGCCGCGTGTAATAAGGACAGCGCCATGGTGGAGAAACTGATCGAAATTGGCTCACTTGGTCTCTTCGGTCTCGCCTGCCTTCCGGATGCTTGGAAGTCATGGCCACTTCATTCGATGATTTTGAGCCATTGGGATGCTGGAATTGAACGCCTCTATTCGGCTGGCATCGCTTACGCCAACGAGCATGGAACTCTGACCGCACTCCACGTGGCGGCCGGCGCCGGATGGACCGAACTCGTAAAAAGCTTTATTGCAAGAGGCGTGAGTCCGGATATGCCAAATACTGAGCTTGTCGCGTTTCTTGTCGCGGCAGGCGCTGACCTCGAACGAAGAAACAGCAGCGCCAACACGCCGGTGATGGCCGCTATCATTGCGCATAACGTCCTAAAGGCCGAGTTGCTTATGTCCCTTTACGGCCCGGAAAAACCAAAAAACTGGAAATCGCTCGTCGAGGTTGTTGAGGATGTAAAAAGGCAGTTGGACACTATGAGGTCGCGACTTTAACGGACTGACGCCGAACTGCGACCCGACGGATATAAACAAATCAGGCCGGCACCGCAGAAAAGCGGATCCGGCCCGAGAGAGCGGCGCATGCGACGCGGTGCAACAGATCATCAGCCAACGCTACGAACGCGGCTCCCTCATCGTCACCACGAATAAGGCGTTCAAGCAGTGGCCGTCCATCTTCAACAACGATGCCGGCATCGCCTCCGCCATCCTCGACCGTTTACTGCACCAAGCCGAAACGGTCGTCATCGAAGGCAAGTCCTACCGCATGAAAGACCAGATCGAACCGGTAAGCTGAACCTCACTCCCGGCCCATCCTCGCCGCTCGGCCGACGCTCTTTCCGAGCGTCGGCCGTTTCATTTACGTCGCCCACTTCGACCATGGTTTTCAAATCGCTGAGATACCGTGAGCTTCACGCCGGTGCGCGCAGCCGAGGCCGTGCCCGCGATCCGAGCCACGTCGCCCGCTGCATTGTAGATGGGAAACGCGCGCTCGCGGATCCAACGCACGGAGCCGTCGGGGCGAGCAATGCCGTAGGTCTCGTCGTAGTCGCCGCGTGACTGCTTCTCGAGCGTCGCGGCGACGACCCGCTCGCGGTCCTCCGGGACGATGGCCTCGAGCCATTGGCGCGGGTTGGTGTAAAGGCTGGCAGTGGTGCGTTGCCAGATGCGCTCGTAGCTGGGGCTTACATAGAGCATCTCGCTTTTTGCCGGGTCGGTCAGCCAGAAGACCTCGTGGATGCTTTCCGCGAGCTGCCGAAACCGCGCTTCGCTCTCGTGTCGTCCAGATTCGGCCCGCTTGCGCTCGGTGATATCGAACAGGATGCCCTGACTGCCAACGATTCGGGCGCTGACGTCAAAAACGGGCGAATGGATCACCAGCAGATCTTGCAGCCCGCCGCCGGGCAACGGCCATTGTTCCTCCCGTTCGTTCCGCTCTCCGGTGGCCATGATCCGGGCGTGGTGCTGCTCGCCGGTAGAAAACGTGGCCATGTCGCGGTGGCTTCCACCCCGCTGCTTCAGCAACTCAATGATCTTGCTGGACCGTTTGCCGAGGTAGTCCTGCTGCCGCAGTCCGGCGAGCCGGCAAAACGAGGAATTGACGAAGGTGTAGCGCCCGGCGGCGTCCATCCGAAAAATGCCGACGGGCAGCTGTTCCACGAGTGAGTGATGGAACTCCTGCGAGTCCCGCCATTCGGCCTCCGATCGATTGCAGACCGTTGCGCCGCAGTCTTCGTGCTTGGCACTCGCAGTCGCGACGCCGTGTTCAGTCGCAGAGGAGCCGATCGACGCGGAGTGGCGATGGGAGTGAGTGTTCATTTGGGATGGGCGATTGGGATTCCAAACGCGAGTCGGTGGCCTGTTGCTTGAGTGAAGCTGGCCTGGCCGGCGCTTGCACCGAACCGCAAGTTGCCGGTGGCATCCGTCGCGACCATCAATCCAACTAGGCCGCACGCGATGGCCTTGCTCGCGCGCACGAGGGCGGCGCCGAGCGCCTGGACACTGACTGGCTTGGTGAGAAAATCGTCCATGCCGGCGGCGAGACATTTCTCGCGTTCGCCTTCGAGGGCATGTGCGGTGAGCGCGATGATGACCGCGCGAGAGGGCAGACTGCCGTTGATGGAACTTTCATGCGCCCGGATTTGCCGGGTCGCCTCGTAGCCCTCGAGCTCGGGCATCTGGCAATCCATCAGGATTACGTCGTAGGGTTGGCGGAGTTGCGCGACGACTGCGGCACGTCCATCACCAACGACATCAGCCAGGTAGCCGAGCTTGCGGAGTAGGGCGAGTGCGACCTTTTGATTTACCAGATTGTCTTCGGCGAGGAGGATGCGCAGCGGGGAAAGTTCCGGCACGGGCGCGGCCGCCACCGGCGCGCGGCGCTCGGATGGCTCCATTTCTCCGAGGTTACGCGTCAGCGAATCGTCCAGCCGGGACTGGCGCACAGGTTTCAACAGACATTCTGAGATTCCGGCTTCACGCGTCTCCGTGGCGGTGGGGCCGGCGCCAAGCGAGGTGAGCATGATGAGCCGTGTCGCCTCCAACGCAGGTTCCTTTCGAATCGCGCGTGCGAGTTCGAGTCCGTCCATGCCGGGCATCTGCATGTCGAGCAGGGCCGCGTCGAACGGATCGCCCGCGGCGGCGGCGGCCAGAAGTGTCCGCAGCGCCTCGGCACCGCCGGTTGCCTCGCGGTCGCGCATGCCCCAGCGCTCCAGTTGGTGGTGGAGCACCGCGCGGTTGGTGGCGTTGTCGTCGACGATGAGGGCGCGTCGGCCGGCGAGATGGGCGCGACGGACACTGTCAGGGGAGATCGCCGCGGCTGTCATCAATCGGCAGGGTGAACCAAAAAACCGACCCGCGTCCGACTTCACTGCTCACGCCGATTTCGCCGCGCATCAATTCGATGAGGCGGCGTGTGATGGCGAGGCCAAGGCCGGTGCCGCCGTATTTTCGGGTGGTCGAGCCGTCGGCTTGCGTGAAGGCTTGGAAGAGTTTCGGTATCACCTCGGGCGCGATGCCGATGCCGGTATCGCGCACCTCGAATGCCAGTCGCACCGCGCCCGCAGGATCGCGTTGCGCCTCGACCCGCACGACCACCTCGCCGTGATCGGTAAATTTGATCGCGTTGCCCACGAGGTTGAGCAGCACCTGGCGCAGCCGCGTGGGATCGCCGCGCAGCGCCGACGGAACGGTGTCGCCGACCGCACAAACCAATTCGAGCTTCTTGCCCTGCGCGCGCTCGGCGAGCAACTCCAGGGCGCCTTCGACAACGTCACGCGGCGAAAAATCAGTCTCTTCGATCGCGAGCATGCGGGCCTCGATTTTGGAGAAATCGAGCACGTCATTGAGAACGGCGAGGAGCGATTCGGCGCTATGGCACGCCGTGACGGCAAAGTGCCGCTGCGGCGGCGCCAGTTCGGTGTCGAGAAGCAGTTGCAGCATGCCGAGCACGCCATTCATCGGTGTGCGAAATTCGTGGCTCATGTTGGCGAGGAATTCCGACTTGATCCGCGCCGACTCCAACGCCGCGTCACGCGCCTGGGCAATTGCTGCTTCGGCGGCTTTCCGCTCGGTCACATCGCGGGATACAATTACCGCGTGCCGCCCGCCGCCGGCGACGGCGAATGTTCGGACAGTCGATTCGAGCCAGTGCCACGAACCGTCCTTGAAACGATAGCGGACTTCCATCTGACCCTCTTTCTGCCGCATTGTGCCGAGGGCTTGGGGCAAATCGACGGGATGCACGCGCTCGAACACGCTGGTCCCGATCAACTCGGAGGCTTTCCAACCCGTAATCTCGCCATGATTGGGGCTCGCATAAATGACCATGCCGTCCAGCCGCGCCTGAATGAAAAGTTCCATGGAATTTTCCACCAGCGCCCGGAACCGTTCCTCGCTTTCGGCCAGCCGGCATTCGGCCTCCCGCCGCGCGGTTACATCCTGCTTGATCGCGATGAAATTTGTGATCTCGCCCGACGTTTCACGCACCGGCGTGATGGACATTTCCTCCATGTAGTGACTGCCGTCCTTGCGGCGGTTGACGACCTCGCCGTGCCAAACCTCCCCGGCCGCGATGGTGCGCCAGAGGTTCGCGTAATACGCATCATCATGCTGACCGGATTTTAGAATCCGCGTGTTGCGCCCGAGCACCTCGGCGGCGTCGTAGCCCGTCAGGCGGGTGAAGGCGGCGTTGGTCCACGCAATCTGGCCTTTGCGATCGGTGATGACGATGGCGTTGGCGGCCGCCTCGACCGCCGCACCCTGCAGGCGCAGACGCTCCGCGACGGCACGGCTTTCTGTGATGTCTTCAATGGCGCAAACGTGCCCGGCGTAGACACCTTCTACGGTGCGGATAGGACGTGCGGTCAACCGAACCCAGCGGTTGCCGGACTCCACCGCCCCGAGCCGAAAATCACACGACAGATCGGCCACAGCCTTCGTGGAGCGGTCCCATTCGCAGCAGAACGAATCCCGGTCGCCGGCGTGAATCCGGCCCGCCCACTCTTCGAACGTGGCGCCGACGGCGACCCCGGACAGTTCGGTCCAGCGCGGATTGGCAAACGTGCACGCCCCCATCGCGTCGGCTTGAAAGACCCCCATGGGTAGCATCGCGCACAACTGGCGGTGGCGATCCTGCTCTGCGTCTGGCGCCGAGGGTGAGTCGGCCGCAGCAATTGAGGAATTCGTATTCATGAGGATTGATTCGCGTGAGGGGGAATGGGGGTGCGGCGGTTACCGCTTACGTCATTCTGGTTGGCGTGAACCATGCGGCTCCGCAACGCGAAAGCCGTCACCAACGAGCACCATCGGCTCCCCGACTTAGAGCTTATCCGTAAATAGAGCCCGTCCCAAGTTCATAAATACCTGAGCTGCATGGGATCAGGAAAAATGATAATGGCCGAAACCGGGAGGATTTCCTGGCTTCGGCCAAAAAACGGTCTCCATAATTTGGTTACGATGACAAACCAGGCGACCGTCGGCCAAACCATAGCGCTCCAAAGCTGGTTGCGTCCAGCCCTGACTCACGTCGGTGCGAACAAGGATTACGCCATGTTCCGCGAGCAGATCGAGACGGTGGATGCGAGCAAGGGAACGAAAACCGTGACGTGATGCCGGTTTGAATACCGTTGGGTCGATGGAAAACGATCCGGCGCGACCCAGCCATTCGCGCGCGTAGTCGAAGGTCACAGCCGGGCTGCGCTCCGCTGCGTGCAACCAACCGCCCGACGAAATGCGTGGCGCCTTGCCAGTCAATGTGCACCTCGATGCTCATGGCTGGGTCCGCCGGATGCGCTTGGGCAGCCGGTCTTCGTCGAGGCTCAGGCCGAGCGCGTCGCTGCCCGGCGCGGCGAGATTGGCGAGCCGATCATGCAACTGCAGGATGAAAGTCGCGGTGGCGAGCGTGCCGGACGCGACCGTCGGGTCGCCGCGCTCGAGGCGCCACAAGGTATCGCGGCTGACAAACAGACGCGACGCCATGTCCTGCGTCGAGATACCGCGCTTCCGGCGCGCGAGTGCGAGCTCCCGTCCGAGCTTGCGCAACGCGTGAGCGGCAGGAAGGGGCAGTGGCGGGGAGGAGGACACGGCCAAACAGTGTCTTTTTTATCGGACGCTCTGTCATGCTGAGTCTGGTATAGCCGACATTATAAGGTGGATGTCAGCGCCGGATCCGACGCCGCGTTGGACCCTTGATGGCTTTCTTCCATCTTCCGTTTTCGATCAGGGAGGAGCGGTGAACGTAGATACCTGAGCAATCTTCAATGGTCTCGATCAACGCGGTGACTGATTCGGCAACAGGCTGCGGCATCCAAGGGCCAAGTGTGACTCGCTTCACAGACTCGATATCAAAGTCCAGAGGCCTACTCAATTCGGCGACTGTGGGACTCTCGCAAATGACACGAAACTCTGCCTCATCTGCGAACGGCAAACGCTTCAGGAACGGCCACCGTTCTACCTTGGGTGGCGTGCGCTCAATTTCGTCGATGCGGGAATACTCAACGGGGCCAAAGCGAAACTCAGGCTTCCCACGCAGGCCTGCCAGAAACTCCTCCGCATCGAACTCGATGCAAACGCCACCCGAACCGTGAGAAAATACCCGCCAATGATGGAACGTCTCTCTCTTGGTTGAGAAGCATAAGGCCAATACGGACCCCAGTTCCTTCTCTTCTTGGTAGCGCTCCAAATAATGCGCGTCATTTCGGTCCTCCCACGAATTCGGCGAAAGCAAAGTGATCTGCTTGCGCCAAAGCATGTCGATCAGGATTGGGAGTGTTGTGTAGCGATTCAGAAACTTCGGTTTCATGCTCCGGTTTCCAATTTCATCACTTACCAACAGGCACACCGGCGCGGTGCTCGTTGCGCAGCCAATGGATCGTCAAACGCGTGTGTTGGTTGGGACTGGTGACGGGAATCGGCACTCCACTCACCGTCGGGAGCGTGTGCGAGTCGTTGGCTGGAGCCAGCACCCACAGTCCACCTGGGCCGCCGGCGCGGCCGATGTCAGCGGCAAGACTCGCGATCAGGTTCATGTGTCCATAACGCGCGAGCAATCCCGGGTGCAGGGCGAGGCAGGTCTTCCGAACTCCACGCAACCGGCGCTCCACTTTCGGCAGCGCGCGTTCGACGAGATACTGGAGATTCCGCCAGTCGGTCGAATCACGCGCCGCGGAATCCGCGGCAAGGACCGTGTCCCAATCTGCACGAACGTCCTCAGCCTCGGCCTCGGCGTGCAACGCCTCGAGAAACAACTCGTCGAGATCGCACACCTCCACGTCGAACCGCGCAGTCAATTCGCGCTGCGCAAGCTCGAGCTGGCCGGGTTCCACCGTGAGAATGAGGTAACCGCCTTCGTTGGCCGAGCTGCGGAGTCTCTTTTCAACCGTGGCGGCTTGCGCGATCTCCGGCTCCGTCGCACTACCCGGCAGGACCGTGTATTGGGTCGGCTTTCGCGAGCCGATGGAAACGCTCGATGAAAGGGTCGGGGCGCGGGTCGATTTGTAGGCGCCCTGCTGGTCCGCCGCGAGGGGCTGCCATTCCAAATCGAAGCCGGCGTCGCGCAGCACATCGTCGAGCTGCGGCCGCGGCGGCAGCGCCCCACAGCGGGGGAATCGCGCGCAGAGCCGGCGCTGGATTTCCTTGATGGTGAGCTCCTCTCCAAAGAGCCCATTGCGAGCGAGCGGCAGTGCGCGTTCGGCTGGCAGGCCCGGAGGATAGATTTCACCGCGTGACGACAAATCGGCATTCGTGGCGGCGGCCACCGCAAGCTGGCGCAACCGCGCCTCCACCGGTGGCGAAAGGTTCGGCACGTCGTCCGGAAACGGAACGGCCCGGAGCTCGTCGAGAACGCGCGCCGGAGTCGGCAGCGGATCCAAAATGGCGAGGTCGTCGGCGATGCGGCCGAGTTTCACGGCGTAGTTCCGAAGTTCGGAATGCAGCGCGATGAAGATCTTCTCGCCGCTGCGGTATTCATCGAAGCGCGGCGTTTCGCTGATGTGCTCCGCCTCGACGGAGGCCCGGACGGCCGCGCTGGCGAGCTGGATCTTGCGCGGATCGTTTTCCGCCGAGCTCCGGATCGAGAGCACATGCGCGACCAGCTCGACATGCGTCATCACGCCGCCTCGTCCGCGCAACACCTCGGCAATGGCCCCGCGCAGGCCGGCGAGAGGCACCGATTCTGACCAACGCTCGCGCGCCGTCGTGATGATCTGTCCGATTCGCTGCCGCGTCACACCGCCGGTCTGCGCCAAGTCACTCTGGCTTGGCCAGGCCACTTGTTCCTGCCCGGCCGCGACCCCCCATCCCAGGAACGGATGAATGACGGCAATCTCGGCCTCACGGGCGCGACTGCGGCTGACGAGCAACGCATGTTGAGCCAGCACGTCGATGGTCTCCTGGCCGACGACCGCTTTGGCCACGGAAACGACGGGCTCGCCCTGGCCCATCTCGACTCCCGGGAACGCCTGACGCAGCCGGTGCATCACTTTGATCAGTTCGAGCTGCGTCTTGCGTCCGACGCCGCGGAATTTCTCGAAACGACCAAATTTGAATCGCAGCAGCTCCTCGATGCTGTGGACGCCAAGACGCTCGAGGACATTCATCAGCCGCGTGCTTAGCATCAGCGAGCCGATCTGGGTCGCCGGCGTGGCATACTTCAGCACCTCCTCGCTCAAGACCGCTTCCTGTGGGCGGTCGTGCTCACTGTGGGCGGTCGGCCGATCCACCGTCTCGAAGATCGCGCTCCACGCCCGGAGCATTTCGCGGGTGTTGTCGAATCGCTTCCGGTAATCGCGGTTCAGGGCGGTGCGGAAGAAGTTCGTGAATTGATCGCGGAGGTCGGCATCGAACAGCTCGGACCGCTGGGTGATTTCCTCCGTGGTCAACTGCGGCTGGCCGCCTTTCCATTTCGCCCGTTCGCCCGTCGCCATCTCGTGCATCGTCATCGCGACGGAATACAGCTCGGCGCCGAGGTCGTAGCGTCGCGCCTTCCGGTCCCCGAGGAAAGGATCGAGATAATCCAAAGTGCCGACGCGAAGCTCGGTGGGGGCAGCGGCGGCCAAAGAAAAATCGAAGAGGCGAAGGCGCTTCGACGCGCGCGCTCCGCCGGACTCACCGATGCCGATGTTCTCCGGTTTGATGTCACGGTGGAAAATGCCCTCCTTATCGAGGTGCTCCACGGCGGTGATTAGTTCTTCACCGTAACGCTGGAGAAGTTCGAGGTCGGGTGGGCCATCCTCCTTCAGCATCCGCGCCAGCGTTCGCTCGCCGGCAAGTTCAACGGTGAATGCGGTCAGGCCGTTCAGTTCATAGCGCTCGAACGCCTTTACGATGTTGGGTGAACCCAATTTTTTCAGCGTCTGGAATTCCTGATCGAGCCGTCGGTTAAAGGAAGCGTCGCGCGCCACTTTGAGCACACAGCGAACGTCGCCCTTCTTCACGAGCAGAGCTCGAGCGCTGGCCTTCAGTTTTTCGAGCAGTTCGGTCGCGTCGGCGGCAGGCGGCTGGTCTCCAAACAGAAAATATGCCAGCGCACCAAGGGAGAACACGTCCATCGCCTCGGCGGGTTCCTCGCTGGGAGTCAGCGACTCGGGCGCGATGTAGGCGCGCGCAGGCTCTTCGACCAATTGGGCGGCGTGAATGCTCGCGGTGAGATTGGTGAGGCCGGAGAAGCTTCCGTCCGGCAGCCGCGCGCCGGTATGCCAGTTGTAGATTTGAACGCGCGGTTGGCCGGCCTTGTCACGCGTGACATATATCGCCTGCGGCCCCAGCGCCCGGTGAACGACATCCTTGTCGTGTGCGTAGCGGATGGCATCGGTAATCTGGCGGAGGATCTCCAGACGGGCCCCTACATCGAGTTGGGCGCGGTTCTCGGCCAGAAAGTGATCGAGCCGTTGCGCCGTCGCATCGAACTCGAAAACGATGGCCGGTCCGAGTTCACATGTCGCCGGAACCTGAGCCCGGAGTATACCGGGATGGCTGAGTCGGGCCAGCGTGTGGAATTCGCGATTGGCAGCATCGGCGACGGCCTCGCGGTCATCCTTCGTTGCTTGCAGTGCCGTGAGGTAGATGCGAACGAGCCGCCGGACCGATTCCGACGTTGAGTGATGCGCCTCCCAGTCTTGGAACACCCCGGCCGGACTCTCGTAACGAAGATGGTCCAGGACGAAGTCGCCGACCCTCCGCCGCTGCCGCCGCAGCCCGGCTTGGGCCATGGCCTGACAAAACGCCTTCAATGTCGGCCCATCGACCAACCGTTCAGTCGCCGGGCGAAGGCCGGGGCACTGCCGCTGATAGATGGCGGCCCGGCCCCCCTGCCGCGTCGCAGTGTCCCGGAGACAAACGAAATTCCGGGCGTCGGGCGGGAGCTGCAGCACCAGATTGGGCGCGGAGCAAAACACCAGGGCTTGGATGAAGGGGACGTCGCGATTGCGGAACGAGGGCTGCCGGCCGAGGAGATCTTTCAGTCGTTTGCACTTCCGGTTCGCCAGCAAGACGGGGTTGTCCTCGGTGAACCGGCGACCGTCTTCCGTGACGCACGTCCAGTTGTAACTGTCGCCCGACAACTTGCCCGGCCAACTCTTGATTTCGATCAAGAACACGCCCCACGGCGACGCGACCAGCAGGTCGATTTCGTTCACCGACCCATCGGCCGCGATGAACTCGAAATTCGACCAGGCGAAATAATCCGGGTGCGCGGCGAACGTCTCGTGGATGAAGTCCAGCGCCTCTTGTTCATGCGGAAATCGCGAGTCGGTAACGGCGATCCAATTTTTCGCGGGGGGGGGGCGGCATGAAGGCGGCTGGAGCTGGAGGGACGAGGCTGCGCGCCACGACCGATCTTGGCAACCCTGACCATCATCCCGAAAGGAGATCGGAGAGAATCATCCCGCGAGCTTTCCGTAAAACCTCCCGCGTCCTACGGGGGCAACCGGCGCGAAATGATGTATTTTATCTCCAGCAGGACGTCGGCCGCCGGCTGTCGTAACGGGTCACCAGTCCAACCCTTGATGTTCGCCCGCAGCCGCAGCCGGGATTCCAACTGGTCCAATTCCGCTTTGGTCAGCGTACCGTGCAGCCGATCGAGTTCATCCGCGGCAGCCTTTTCAGTCGCCCAATTCTCTGGCTGGCCCCACCGCATTTCCATGTTTGGCGACCATGGCACCCATTCGGTGGCACCTCGGCCGTCATCTCCACCCCGCGACACGTAGACTTGGCCCGCCCCAACGGCGATGCAACCGGGCACATGCGAGCGGGGATTGTCCAAGGCGTGCGTCCAACCGTCGACCTTGCCACCCGCAATGATGACAAATCCGCGCGTCGCCATGTCCGTCGTCGTCGGGTCGCTCGCCATCTCGTTCCGCCACGCGTCGGCCATGTCCCGCAATATTTGTTCTCGGCGAGTTGGGGTGATGGAGTGCATGCGTTCGTGACCTTCCGTTGACGCGATCATTCGCCACACTTGGACAGGCTTGCAGCAAGAAACTCACGGCCAGCAACGGCCGACAGATCCGAGGCGGGGCGAGATGGAACCTGACCACGCTCGCGTGGGGCACCATCCATCTCGAACCGATGCGCACAAATTCGACGTCGCGTTGCCGGTTCCGGCGACGTTGGCACGGCGGCTTCCGACAGCCGATGCGGGAAATACTCGAGTAAAAAGTTCATCGCGATGGAATCGACGTCCACGTATTTCCGTAAGCCGCGATGCCGGTCCCGCAACTGTGTGCGGGACCGGCGAGGCTTACGGGTAGAGTGGCTCTCAGGCAGCGACCAAGCGACGTTCATCGACGCGGGCGGCCTCCGCCAAACGCCAGCGCCAAAACGCCAGGATGAAGTTCATCGCTAGGGCGTCGACGCGGACGTACCGCCGCAGTGCGTTCGCGATTTGCTCGCGCGCCTCACCAACGGCGTTTTGCATGGCCACATACTGCTCCATCGCGCCGCATCCGTCCGTGACTCCGCCGATCGATTTCAAATAGGCATACGGGTCCAGGTCAGCCGGGAATTCGTCGAAGGGCGCCTGCCGCTTGACCGGCGAATCCACAGCCCACAAGGCGGGTAAGACCCGCTTGATCGAAGTCTTCCCGCCCATGCCTGGCGCATGGAAATTCTCGAAGAGAATACGGTGGAGATCCACTAGCCTGACGCGGAACATCAGGCACACCTGTGCGAAATGCAGCGCGCGCTCGACCGATGGGGCCTCGCCGCTGCGCGCGTGGCGGCGCCACAGCGAAAACGTGGCGGCCGAGATCCCGAGCTGCCGGCAGAAGTCCGCCGCGCTCAGTCCGCTCTGCGCGAAGAGCGCCAGGCACTCGGCCTTGTCCTGCTCGGTCCAACACGTGCGGGTCCGCGTCTTGGAATTGGTGGCGACCGTCGAGGTCGCCGCTGCCGTCGCATCCGTAGGTGAAATAATCGCGTTCACCGCGCGAGATTATCAGCCGCCGGCGATCAAGTCACCACGTCAAAGTTAAACATTTACGATCAAACAGCACCTGCGCTTGCGCGGTTTCTTCAGCACCGATCCGAACGGCGTGCGCGTGCAAATCTGGACGGCGCTGTGCGCCTACCTGCTGGTGGCGATCGCCAAGCGAGAAAACGCACTGCCGGGAAGTCTGCATCAAGTTCTGCAAGTTATCTCGATCGCCGCGTTGGAGAAAATCCCTCTGCCAGAGCTGTTTGCGAAACTTGATACAACGAATGATGCATTCGATAAAGGCATCCAATTGGAAATCAGCGGGTTCTGATCAGACAGCCGTGGCCCACCACCCTTAAGTGAGGCAACACGACGGGGTCGTCGTTAATCGCGCCGGCCTACCCAATCTCGCAGTCCAGCACGTATTCATTTATGACGCCCGGTTTC
>JAUSID010000248.1 GCA_030648295.1 Opitutaceae bacterium
CCTGCGCTTGCCCCACAAAAGGGACTGTAGCGCATCAGTCGTCGGCGCCGCGGGCGCGCCTCCGGCTCAGGCCGACGATTTGAACCATGGCGCGAAACTGCGCGTAGCCTTTCCACAAGCACTCGTATCCAGGATTCCCATCACACTTTCGATTTAGAAAGCCGCCGAGTTTCGCGATCACGATGATCGCTGTGCTCAGAGTGAGATTCCTTTTTTTAGCCAGTAGCTCGAGCACCTCGCACTCGTCGGAATCGAAGATCACTTCGGCGGGCAGCCCGGGGACTTCGCGGCCGAGCAGGACGAGCACCATGATGCGCCAGGCAATGACCGCGTCCAGGGTGATGGCGCGCAGCAAGGCTTCGGCGCTGTGGTTCTGATGTTCTTCAATCTTGCAGCCGCTCTTCAGCACGCGGTGCCATTCCTCGATGCGCCAGCGCCGGCAATACCAGCGCACGCACCGCAAGGCCTGCTTGAGCGAAACGACCTGCACGGTCGTCAACAATAACCAGCGCAGCGCCGTGGCGCCGGCTGGAGCGTTTTTCTCCTCCAGATAAATCGCCCACAGCCGCAGCGGCGCCCGGTCGCGCGTCTGCACCGTCTGGGGCGCAACGATCGTCACTTCCTTGAAGCGCACCTCGACTTGCGCCTCGCGCGCCGGCAACCCCGGCCGGCCGGGTTTGGAGGGTTTGCCCACCTTCTCCCGCTGGCGCGGCACGTGCAGAGTTACTTCCCCGGCCAGCGGCGCCTCGGCCAGTTCCGCGAACAATTTCCGCTCCGTCTCCTCCAGCCGGCGATCGCACTTGGCGCGCACCAACAGGTCGGGTTTTTTTCCGGGCAGCCGCCGCTGAAGATCGAACAGCTCGAAGATATCCCCCTCGCGATCGGCCACGCTGATGAAGCGCGTGTCGGGCAGCGTGGCCGCCAGCTCGATGCCGTCTTGATAAGTGACCAGCCAGCGGTGCGAATCCTTTTCCTCGATGGGGCGCGCCGGGTCCTTGCCCTTGGCCGATTCGGGCGCATACCCGTCGAGCCGCACCACGCCCAGGGGCAGGCCGTCGTCGGCGCTGACCGCGAGGCAACTGTGCAGTCGCAGTCCCCGGCTCTGCGCGCCGGTCTGGTTGGTGCCGATTACGCCCAGGTCCTCGCACTTGGTCCGGGTGGAGAAGTTCAAATCGGATGAATCCTGGATGAGCAAAACCGTGTCCCGGTCTTTCATCCGTCGCAGGGTTTGGCTGCGGTGGGTGGCCAATAAACTCGCCGGCTCCAGCTCATCGTGCTCGGCGTTGAGGAAGCGATAATAGCCTTTGAGCGCATCGCGCTCGCCGTGACACGCTTCGGCATACGAAACGCTGGGCTGGGCGGATTGCTCGCGGACGATTTTCACGACGCGGCGAGTCAGGCGCGCATCGCCCAGCTCGCAATCGCCAAATTCCTGTCCGGCCCAGCCGGCCGCGTCCAGGCCGCTCGCGGGCGCGAGGGGCTCGACCGGCGGCGGCTGCACGCCCACGCGCGCCCGCAAATCGTCGACCAGCGGATAGAGATAAACTTCCTTGATGCTCTGGCCCGCGTCGCGCTCGCCGTTGCGGCCGCGGCCCTTGGTGTGGCCGGCGAGGATCCAGTTGGCCGCCTTGTAACATGTTCCTGCATACGCGGAGGTGTCGACGAAGCTCTCCAGCAGCCAGGGCGCGAGGCCGTAGCGGCGCTCGAAATCGGCGGCGATGCGCCGGACGCACAACCCCAGGACGTGCGAGGCGAGATTGGGGCAGCGCACCCCGGGGCGAACGAGAAACCGGGTCATGTTGACGACCCGCGGGAGGTGTTCGGTGCGTTGCGCTGGGCTCCAGCCGATCCACTGGTCCCGACTTTCGAGATACAGCGCGGCGCTGCCGAAACCGAGCCCGCCGAGCCAGCCGTGGTCCGACGCGAGGAGATAGCGCAATTGCCGGCCCACCAGCCGGCACGCCCGCAAGGGATGTTCGCGCAGCATCAGCTCGTTCCAGATCCGCAATTGTTCCGGTTCCGTCGCCTCGACCAGCTTCAGGCCCTGCACCGCTTCGAGCCGTTCGGGCACTGCGCTCGCCGGCTTGACCCGCTGCACCAGGCGGCGCGGGCTCCACGAGCGCGGCCCGGGGTGCGCCGGTGCGGGCAGTTGCACCAAGCCCTGCGTCTCCATTTCGCGCAACGCTCGCGCGGCGGTGGCGATCTGCCAGTCGCCTTTGCAGTCGCGCAACTTTAGGTGGCGACACAGCTCCTCGGCCAGCCGGGTCCGCGTCAGCGCGGGATTGCGCTCGAGCAGTTGTCGCACGAGGATGGCGTTCTCGGGCAGTTCAAGCGTTTGTTTGATCGGCGGCGCCGCTGGCATCTTCCCCGGTGTAGGGGAACGCCGAGAAAAAGTCCCGTCTTTTTTTTAGGGGCAAGCGCAGGGCTAGCGCCGCAAGCGGCGCGGTTTTGAGTTCTGGGTTTTGAGTTCTGAGTCGGCGCTCGCGATGACGTGCGACGTGCTGGTTCGAAACCATTCCGGTCGCGAATCCCGCGAGATTGAAACCCGAAAGTCAAAACCTTGAACCCTGAACACCGGGCGGCGCAGCCCGCACTCGACGCCGCGTCATTTGCCCACCACGTTTGAGGTCAATCGCGTGGCGACCCAAAACCCAGAACTCAAAACCCAGAACCGCGCGCAGCGCCGATGATTCGCTCCTTCATCTTCAGCGACGGCAAACTGATCGGCCAGGATCTCGAACTCGAGGCGCTGCGACTCGTTCGCGCCGACAAGGGGCTGCTGGTGTGGGTGGACCTGAACGCTCCGACGCCGGAGGAGATCAAGGCCATCCTCGAAAACGTTTTCCAGTTTCACCCGCTTGCGATCGAGGACTGCGTGGCGCCGAACTCGCTCCCCAAGGTCGAGGACTTCGAGGAGTACCTTTTCATCGTCACGCACGCGGTCGACTTCACCCGCACGGAGAAGTTCAACACGACCGAGCTCGATTTCTTTCTCGGCCGGGATTACCTCGTCACATTCCACACCGAGCCGCTCCGCTCGGTCACCAATTTCATGGAGCGCGCGGCGAAGGTTGCCGGCGCCGGTCCGCGCGGGCCCGATCGGATCGCCCACTCGCTGATCGATCTCCTGGTCGACAACTATGCGCCCGTGCTCGAAGAGCTGCGCGCCGAGCTGGAGGAACTCGAGGAGCACGTGCTGGCGCAGAACTCGGCCCACCAAAAACTCGTAAACGAACTGCTTCACGTCCGCGGCGACTTCACCCGGCTGCGCACCATCGTCCGGCCGCAACGCGACGTGATCGACCGGCTGGCGCGCGGCGACAGCAAGCTGGTCCGGCCCAAACTCCTCCCGTATTTCCGCGATCTGCGCGACAACCTCGTGCGGCTCGAGGATACCGCCGCCAGCTACCACGAGCGGTTGCTGATGGCGTTCGACATTTATCTCAACAAAGCCGCGTTCGAGGCGAACGAAGGGATCAAATTCCTGACCGCGATCACGGCCGTGACGATACCCGTGATGGTAATCGGCACCTGGTACGGAATGAATTTCCAGACCATGCACGAGCTGGAGCACGGTTATCCGTGGGCGCTCGGCATCACCGGCGTGTCGACCGTGTTGATGGTGATCTACCTGAAACGGAAAAAATGGTTCTAGTTTTCGCCGCGCGAAAACCTTATTGGTTATTGGTGCACTGCCTCGGTTCTGGGTTTCGCGTTTCGGGTTTCGCGTTTCGAGTCTCACGGCTTCACCGACTCACCGCCTCACCGACAACTGATTCACCGATCGTCGTCTCGCGTTCTCGCGTTCTTCCGCGTCTCGCGTTCTTCGTCACCGACCACCGTTTCACCGCCTCACCGCCTCACCGCCTCACCGCCTCACCGCTTCACCGATCTTCGCCGCCTCAGCTTCCATCTGGCTGACCAGTTCGTCCATCTGCTCGACCACCGCCTGAACCGTCTGGCGCTGGGTCAGGTCCACCCCGGCCTTCTGGAGCTGTTTCATGGGGAGATCGTTTCCGCCGCTTTGCAGCAAGGTCAGATAACGCTGCGTGGCGGCGTGTCGCGACGCTTCGCTTCCGGTCGTCAGGTCGCGAAACAGCTTCGCGGACGATGCGAAGCACGTCGCATATTGATAAACGTAATACGGTGTGTTGTAGAAGTGCGGGATCCGGGTCCACGTGTACCGGTAGAGGTCGTCGATCGTGATCGCATCGCCATAATAGTCCTGCAGCAGCTTCAGGTAGATCCCGTTGAGGACGTCCGCCGTGATCGGCTGCCCCTGCTCCACCAGCCGGTGCGCCTGCAGTTCGAAATCGGCGAACAACACCTGCGTATAGAACGTGCCGGCAATCGAATCGACCGCCCGCTGGAGCAGCAGGAACCGCTCCTTCGGATCCTCCGTCGTCTCCAGCATCTTGTTCAGCAGGAACCGCTCGTTGGTGGTCGATGCCACCTCCGCCACAAAGATGGTGTAGTCGGCCGTGACGAACGGCTGGTGCTCGTACGACAGCACGGTGTGCATCGCATGGCCGGCCTCGTGCGCGAACGTGTAGAGCGCGTCGAGCGTGTCGTTGTAATTGAGCAATAGATACGGTCCGACCCCATACACCCCCGCGTTGTACGCGCCGCTCCGCTTGCCCTCGTTCTCGTAGACGTCGATCCGGCCGCCGGACACGAACTTCCGGTAGCGTGCCACATACTCGAGTCCGAGCGGCTCGACGGAGGAGATGACGAGGTCCTTCCACTGGTCGTAGGGATAGGTCTTGCTCGTCTTGTAAATCGGGATGGAGCCGTCGTACAGGTGATAGGTGTCGAGCCCGAGCAGCTTCTTGCGCAGCCGGTGGTAACGTTGCAGCGGCGCCGTCCCCGCGCGGACCGCCTCGGCGAGCGTGCTGACCACCGCCGGTGGGATCGCATTGTGGTCGAGCGCCGCGTCGAGCGTGGTCGGATATTTCCGCGCCTGCGCCATGAACCAGTCGCGCTGCATGACGCTATTGTAGATTGCGGCGTAGCTGTGCGCGGTGGCCGCGTAGGTCTGAAGGTGCGCCTCGAACGCCTTCGCGCGATCCGCCTGGTGGTAGTTTGTCTGGAGGACCGCCTGGTAAGCGCCGGGCGTCAGCGTCACGTCCTTGCCATCCGCCAGCGTGACCTTCGGGAACTTGATGTCCGACGTGCTCAGTTCCTGAAACGTGTGGGTCGGCGTCTGGTTGAAACGGGTGGCGAACGACAGCAACCGCTCACCGTTTTCATCGAGCACGTGCTCCTGCTGCCGGTAGTTGTCCAGAATGGTGAACCGGTACGGTGCCAGCGGCGGCGTCTCCGCGATCCACTTTTCCATCATCGGCTGCGGGATGCCGAGCAATTCAGGTGTGAACCACGCCGTCGCGGTGCCGAACTTGGCGAAGATTGCGCCGACCCGCTGGAATTTTCCCGCAATCTCCTGGTTGCGGGTGTCGATGTCGCGCTGCAGCTGCGGGTATCGATATACTTTATACTGCAGCATGCCGATCTCGTCGAAGGCCTGGTAGGCCTTCAACACCGCCGCCGGTCCGTCCTTCAGCGTGCCCTTGAGCGCGGCGAAAGCATCCATCTTCGCCTCCATCTGCTTCATCGCGGCGTCCCACGCCTCCCAGTTCGGGAATATCGCCGTGAAATCCCATTTGTATTGCGCCGGAATTTCCGCGCGGTTGCGCGTCTCCGGTTTCGTGCCGGCGGGCGCGGCACCCGTGGCGGCCACCGCCGGCGCCGCCAGCGCCATCGAGGCCGCGCCCAACATGCTTCGGGGAAGAAAGGTATACCGGATCATCGGCGCAGACGTTGTGCACAAATCCGCGGCTCGTCCAGCCGCCGACGGAAATCGCACCCTCAACCGGGGGCCCGCCGCGCCGCGCGTCGACCGCGGGCGCAAATCAGGTGTTGAGCGCGCCTACATGATCCGGCGTGGCACGGGCGTCCCGCCCGTGGGCTCCGAGAGTGGCATGGGCGTCGAGCCAAGCTTCCAGCCCATGATGCGGCAGCGCCTCCGCCTTCGCCACGCCGACGGCGGACAGGTCGCGTCCACGGGCAGGATGCCCGTGCCGCTTTCAAGCCGCACAAAGGCCGACCACTCCCGCACGGAGAGCCGTGTGCAAATCGGCGTTTAGGTTCGGGCTCGCGGGGCTTGACCACGGTGTAGCTTAAAAGCTACATTGGAAAATGAACGTCACTCCCCGAAGCATGGTTGCGTTCAGAACGCGCGACGGGCGGGTGCCGTTCGAGATATGGCTGAGCGCACTCCGCGATGCGCGGGCCGTGGCGCGGATTCTCGCGCGGCTTGCGCGTGTTCGGACCGGGAACTTGGGCGATTGCAAATCGGCCGGCGAAGGCGTGTCCGAGCTCCGCATCGATTACGGGCCGGGCTACCGGGTATATCTCGGTCTGCAGGGTGAAACCGTGGTGGTTTTGCTCTGCGGCGGCGACAAGCGCACGCAGGACAGGGATATCCGGCTGGCCCGAAAATATTGGAGGGAATTCAAGGAGGCATCATGAAAACAGCGAGCTACAAGAAAATCCTGAAGGCACAACTGCAGGACCCGGAGCGGGCGGCGGAATACCTCACGGCCTGCTACGAGGACAGCCCCGAGGTATTTTTGCTCGGCCTCCGCGATGTGGTGGAGGCCCGAGGCGGCGTGGGCCGCGCCGCGGAACTGAGCAATCTGAACCGCGAAAGCCTTTATCGGCTATTCTCGCGCGCGGGCAACCCGCGGCTGTCGAGTCTCAACGCGGTGCTGACCGCGTTGGGTCTCAAGGTGGTGATTGCGGCCGCGTAAGCCGATCTGACGGTGGGATGGCTGGCGGGCATTTCGCGGCCATCTTGGCTCGCTGGAGCGACGCATTTGGCCAGGTTAATCTGCCGCGCGCCGACGATCTTGGTCATCCGACGGACGAGCGGTCGCACACCGCGTGGTGGCTGCGAGCGCGAGCGGCAAGCCCAGCGTCCGATGGGAGCTCGCAGCGGAGCTATTTTGCCGCAATTGGCCGGTTCTTTGCGGCCACCTTCTGCCGGGCGATGAGCGCGCGTGTCCCGCCGATGGCGGCAGTAGTCCCGCAGCAGCCGGAGGGCCGGCTCGAAAAACGACTCGCTAACCGTCAGCTGGTCAATGGCTGGTTTCATGTAACCATACTATAGATACATTGAGCGTGCGGCGAGAATCATCGTCCGAAAAAACCACCCCGCCGGCGCCGTCCTGAGCCGGCTGGAGGGCACGCTCCAAAAGGATCGAATCCCTATGCCCGTCCACTCATCGTGCGGTAGCGGGGTCGGCAGACGCCAATGCGAGCCTGCTGATGAGGCCAGAAATTTTTTTCAGCCCCTTGGGCGCCGGCCCCGCCTCACGCCAGGCTCATTCTCCACCGCCGACGCGACACTTGTCATTCAGATGGCCTCCTGCGCTATTCCTGCCGATCCCATGCTCAGACCACACGTCCATCTAACTCGGATACAGGACATCCATGGGGCGCAACAAAAGGGTCAGGTTGCTAATCTTTCACTTAGCCGCTGGTAAATCTGCGCCGCGGGCGAATCAGGCTTTCGCGCCACGGCACCCACGACCTGGCTCACGCGGGTTGCGCTCCCCATTTTCAGTCGTTCCGCCAGCCAGCCATTCGACGCCTCGGTGGTCCTTTTCATCCGGGCGGCCACGGCAACCTTCCAGGCGGCGCCTTTGGGCTCGTCCGCCATCTTCACCCGCTGCCGGTCGACTGCCCGCAAGCACACCAGCAAGTGCTCTTCGCAGCGTACGCTCCGCACCTCGTGCGCGCCGGCCACCTCCCAGGCACGCGCCGTCGCCGCCAAGTCGAAATCCTTGACCAGCGACGCCCTGAATTGATCGGTTCCAAGTGCCCAGCCTTGGCTCAGCGAGACATAAGCCGACCCTTTGCCGACGGGCCCGTCCTCCGCCTGCCACGCCAGACAAAACGATTGTAGCGATTGGTAAACGTGGCCTGCAACCACTGCATTCCCGTCGCCAAGTTTCCCACCGGCGTCTCCAAAGCCAGATGGAAATGATTGCTCATGATCACATAGGCATGGAGCACCCATTTTGATCGGGCGCAGGCGGCAAACAGGCAGGACTCGAACGCGTCGCGGGTCCGCTCCTCGCCGAACGGCCCGACACGGCGGTTGCCCCGGTTGATCATGTGGTAAATTGCCCCGGGAAACTCGAGCCGCAGTTTGCGCGCCATGGCAGGAATACGACGCCGTGATTCCACTGGGTCAAGTGAAAGATTAGCAACCTGACCCGAATGGCGCTTAGATAAGGCGCAAAACTTTCTTGTTGAGCGGCTTGAGGCGAACCGTATCGGGAAAACGAGCACGCATGATCTGGCGGGATAGTCGGCGCATTTCTGCGAGGATCTTTTTC
>JAUSID010000250.1 GCA_030648295.1 Opitutaceae bacterium
CGAAGATTGTGTAGCAGAACGCATGAGCGTTTCGCCACAGCGGGAACAATCACCGGGTCGGAAAGCGGTTCAGGTCCGGGAGCGCGGGCCCCTGGCCCGCAATCAGGGCCGTTCGAATTGACCTGTCCCTTTCAAACGCGCTCCCTTTCAAACGCGCCGTTGGTGGCCGCGACCGTCAGCGATTTGAACAGAAGGCGACGACAGAACTCCCGTTGCTTCTCTCGCGCGGCTATTACAGGCTTGGAACCGCCATGCCCGCGAAGAACAAAACCACCGGGCAGCCGCTCGCGGGTGCCGCTCTCCTGAAGGAAACCTGTCGCCGGATCCGTGCCGCGCGCAGTTACTGGGATGCGCACAACAATCGCGCCTGCCGGGGTGAGCGCGACAAGGCGATGGCGCTCTACGAGAGCATGAGCGCGGCCGAGCGTGAAAAAGTGCCGCAGGCCCTGCGGGTATGGCTGCGCTACCGCAGCGAAAAATATTTCGGCGAGCACCGCACTCAGCCCGGCCGCGGTCGCGAATAATTCGAAAAGGCGTCGCCTCTGCTCCTCTTGCGCGTTCCGGCGGCCTTTCCAAACCCATTGGTTAGGGCCGCGCCGCGAATCTCGCTCGCCACGGTCGCGTCGTCTCGTCAGAGCAACGGCGCCCCACCGGCCCGATCGTGTGCCCGAGATTTGCGACCCTCTTCCTTGCCGTCAGCGCCTGCGCGTTTTGCTCCGCCGCGGAACCCGTCGCGTATCCGGAACTCAACTTCCACGCGCCGCCCAAGCCGCTTCCGAGCCGCGCGCGCACGGAAGAATGGCCGCACTTTCTCGGGCCGCATCACAACGCCACCACCAACGAGAGCGAACTTCTCGCCCGCTGGCCGGCCGGCGGCCCGCGGCTCGTCTGGGAGATGGCGACCGGCGAAGGATACGCGTGCCCGGTGCTGGGCGGCGGCCGGCTGGTTTACTTTCATCGCGTCGGGGGCAAGGAAACTCTCGATTGCCTCGACCCCGAGACCGGCCGGCGATTCTGGCGTTTCGATTACCCGGTCGAATACGAGGACCGTTACGGTTTCAGCGCAGGTCCGCGCTCGAGTGCCGTGATCGAGGGCGGCCGCGTTTACGCGGCCGGCGTGACGGCGATGATGCATTGCCTCGACCTCGAGACCGGCCGCGTGCTCTGGCGGCGCGACCTGATGACCGAGTTCAAGATACCGCAATACTTCTTCGGATACGGACCGACGCCCTTCGTCTGGCAGGACCGCGTGATTGTAACCGTCGGCGGCAAAGCGAAGGACGGTGTGCGTGGCACATGCGTGGCCGCGTTGGACAAGCTCACCGGCAAGACCCTTTGGGAGGTCGAGGATTCATGGGGCGCGGATTACGCTTCGCCCGTCGTCGCGAAGCTGCGCGGCCGTGACGTCGCGCTCGTGATGACTGGCGGCGAGAGCCGGCCGAGTGACGGCGGTCTCCTCACCATCGATCCGCAAACCGGCAAGGTCCTCGATCGGTTTCCCTGGCGGGCGAGAGCCTACGAATCAGCGACCGCGGCCACGCCCGTTGTGATCGGCGAACGTCGCGTTCTTGTCTCTGAATGCTACGAGAAGGGTGGCACGCTGCTGGAATTCGACGAGCAGCTGAAATCGCGGCAGGTGTGGACCGAACGCGGTTTCGGACAGCACTTCATGATGCCGCTGTTTATCGACGGCCATCTGTATGGTTTCGCGGGTCGCAATCCGCCGGACACCGAGTTCAAGTGCGTCAACGTGGAGACCGGCAAAATGATCTGGAGCGACGACACGCGCTGGGACGAGAACGGTCGCGTCAGCAGTTTCTTTCGCGCGACTCTGCTCCAGGCCGCGGGCCGGGTGTTTTGTCTCGGCGAAGATGGGCTCTTTGGTGAATTCGGACTTACCCCCAAAGGACTGGTCGTCCGCCAGCGCGTGCGTCTCTTCGCCGCGCAGTCCGCCTGGACGCTACCCGCGATCCACCGTGGGCTGCTCTATGTCGCCCAGAACGAGCGCGACGTCCGGAGCGGGAAGCCGAGGCGGGTTATCTGCTTCGATCTGCGAGGGGAATGAGGCGGGGCGCTGCGCGCCAGACGTCAGATGTCAGATGTCAGAGGTCAGACGTCAGACGTCAGAAGCCGGAGGCCAGAAGCCAGTGTCAACGGTCGGAACCCGAAACCCGTAACGCGAAACTCCAAACCCAGAACCAAAACCCCAGAAGCCAAAACCCCAGAGGCCACGTTAGGCCCGTTCTACCCCAACGAATCGCTCCCGCCGATGAATGACGGAGCGACGAACTTCTCCTTAACTTGGCGCCAGTCAAGCATGACCCCTCCGCCCCACCCGCGCTGCGATGATCGGGTTCGACGCAATAGTATTTTTCTCCTTTATCCAGCGGATTCCTGTGGAGTCAGTCCCCCTTGCTGACAATCTGGCCGCCCAGTTCACCACTTTCCGCCATGAGCCGTTTTTTCGCGTTTCCGGTTCAAACCGGCTTGTTTGTCGCGGTACTCTGCACACCGCTGCAAGCCCAGACCGTTGTTTCCGGGACTCAGAGTGCCGTGACGATCCCCGGAGATATCAGCATTTCGGCCAGCACGTCGGCGACCTTCACCGGAGGGACCACCTTCACCGGCGCGAATGCCACCCTCGGCACGAATGCGGTACTTAATTGGCAGCAGGTAGTCACGCTCGCCAGCAAGGCCTTTACGTTTGGCAGCGGCGCCTACGTCTACCTCAACAGCGTCAACGCCGCCTTTACCATCGACCCCACTTCCACGCTGACGGGTGACATCCGCATCCTCGCCGACGGCAGCACGGGAACGGTGCTGACCAATCAGGGGACGATCAACCACACCCACGCCAGCTCCGGACAACTCTACGCCCGCACGTTCAATAACTCGGGGCTCATTACGGCCACGGCTGGCACCCTCGAGATCGGCTCCACCTCGGCCGGCTACAATACGTT
Source organism: Opitutaceae bacterium (assembly GCA_030648295.1). Lineage (GTDB taxonomy): Bacteria > Verrucomicrobiota > Verrucomicrobiia > Opitutales > Opitutaceae > ER46. Next base: position 2,961 of record JAUSID010000250.1, read on the forward strand.
CAACACCGGCACGATCACTGCCAACGGGGCGGCCGCCATCGTCGAGATCAATGGGAACGTCGCCAACACCGGGTCCGGCATTCTCCGGGCGGAAAATTCCGGCACGCTTCACTTTGGCGGCACCAACACCACGGCCAATCTGGGCACCGTGCAGATCGCCACCGGCGGGCACGCTCGAATCCAGGGCACGATCACGAACACCGCCGCCACGCTCCCGGCGCCGACCGGCGGCAGCTACGAACTTTACGGCGGCACGATCCTGAATGGCAGTGTCGCCAGCAACGCGCTCACCTTCACGAGCAGTGGCGGCACCCTCAATGGCGCGACGCTGCTCGGTACCGTCAACATTCCGGCCAATACGCACAGCAATATCGCCAGCACGTCCGGTCCCGCCGGCATGACCGGGGCCAGCGTGACGTGGGGCAACAACGCCTATTTCTACCTCAGCAACGTCAACGCCGCCTTTACCATCGACCCCACCTCCACGCTGACGGGTGACATCCGGATTCTCGCCGACGGCAGCACGGGGACGGTGCTGACCAATCAGGGGGCGATCAACCACACCCACGCCAGCTCCGGACAACTCTACGCCCGCACGTTCAACAATTCGGGGCCCATCACCGCCACAGCCGGTACCCTCGAGATCGGCTCCACCTCGGCCGGCTACAATACGTTCAACACCGGCACCATCACCGCCAACGGGGCGGCCGCCATCGTCGAGATCAATGGCAACGTCGCCAACACCGGGACCGGCATCCTTCGGGCGGAAAATTTCGGCACGCTCCACTTTGGCGGCACCAACACCACGGCCAATCTGGGCACCGTGCAGATCGCCACCGGCGGGCACGCTCGCATCCAGGGCACGATCACGAACACCGCCGCCACGCTTCCGGCGCCGACCGGCGGCAGCTACGAACTTTACGGCGGCACGATCCTGAATGGGAGTGTCGCCAGCAACGCGCTCACCTTCACCAGCAGTGGCGGCACCCTCAATGGCGCGACGCTGCTCGGTACCGTCAACATTCCGGCCA
>JAUSID010000258.1 GCA_030648295.1 Opitutaceae bacterium
GGTTGTTCCGATCGGAACAACAAATCGCACGGGGCAAAAACTCCCCTCCATTCGCTTTTACCTCTGAAAATCCGCCGAGCTCTGGTCGCTTTGTGCGTTTCTCTGTTCCGATCGGAACAGAGAAACGCACGGGCGGGCGCAGGCATGCTGCATCAGCCAGGAGGCCGGTGCGCGCCAGCGCGATGGTCATTAGGGCTGCGGCAAAGTGTGCCGGCTGCCGTTCGCAGACTCCCCGGGCGTTCGTGGCGCGTCCGAATACCCAATGCTCAAGAACTTTCCTTGATTTCTCCAGTCGCCGATGGCTCGGTGCGCTTCAGCGCCTCGAGTACGATTCCGGGGGTGAGCAGTTCGGGCAGGATGATCGGTTCATTTTTGCCCGGGGCCCAGATCAGGTTGAACGGCACGGCGGACCGGTTGTACGCCGCGAGTTCGGCGGTGATCCGCGGATCCTGGTTCGTCCAGTCGGCGCGCAGGGCGGCGATCTTGTGGTCGGCAAAATATTTCAGGACCTCGTCGGACGAGAAAACGAGTTTCTTGTTCGTCTGGCACGTGGCGCACCACCGCGCGGTGAAATCGACGTACACGATCCGGCCCTGCTCGCGCAGCCGCGCCACCGCCTCGGGGCTCCAGGGTTCCCACACGATCTTAGGCGCACCCCGCGCCGTGTCCCCGGCGGCATTCACCGTGCGCGGCCAGCCGATCCACAGGCCCAGCGCGCCGACCAGCACGAGGCTGATGATGCCGAAACGCGCGCGGCCCACCGGCGCGCCCGGCGCATGCCAGCGGCCATACATCCACACCGCCATCGCCACCAGCACCAGGCTGAAAAGAGCGCTGAGGAACGCATCCTCGGCCATCTGCCCGGCCAGCACCCACATCAGGTATCCAACCGTCGCGTACAAGGGAAACGCCATGAATTGCTTGAAGGTCTCCATCCAGGCACCCGGCCGGGGCAGCGCCCGGATCAGTTGCGGAAAAATCGACAGCAGCAGGTAAGGCGTCGAAAGCCCGAACGCGATGGCGGTGAAAATCGCGAATGACGCCGTGGTCGAGACGGCCAGGGCGGCCCCGAGCGCGGGGGCCAGAAACGGTGCGCTGCACGGTGTCGCCACCACGGTCGCGAGGACACCGGTGAAGAAGGAACCGGCGTATCCGGACTTTGTTTGCAAGTCCGAGCCGACGGCCGTTGCGCTCAGTCCGAACTCGAACACGCCGCTCATGTTCAGCCCGAAGACGAGCAGGAGCACCGCGAGCGCGTAGACGAACGCGGGCGACTGGAGCTGGAAGCCCCAGCCGAGCTGGTCGCCGCTCGCGCGCAAGAGCGCCAGCACGGCCGCCAGCGCCCAGAACGAAACCAGCACGCCGAGCGTGAAGACGAGCCCGTGCGCCACCACGCGGGCGCGCTGGTGGCCCGCCTGGTTGACGAAGCCGAGAATCTTGAGCCCCAGTACCGGAAAAACGCACGGCATCAGGTTGAGAATCAGCCCGCCGACCAGCGCGAGCAGCAGGGTTCCGGCCAGCCCGCCGCGGGCTGGCGGTTTCGGGTTTTGCGTTTCGGGTTTTGCGTTGGTTGCGGCGGCCGAACCGGCGGCGAGTTTTTCGAACGGTACCTCCACGCGCAGGCCGCGAAGTTTTCCGCCGGGCAGCCAGCCATTCTCCGACGTGAGGACGCCGAGGAGTTTTGCGGCATCGGGTGCGTCCGGCGCGACCTTCAGCGTCATGCTGAATCCGCCGCGGCCATCCGGCGTCGCGGTTTGCGCCACATCGTAGCTGACGAGATTGTCCTCGGAGAAGAAGTGAAGGTCCCGCGGTGTGGGCGCGCCGTTTCCCGTTGGCGTGACTTTCAGGACCACGGTTTTCGCGTCGCGTGCGGCGGTGATTTTCCATTCGGGCGTTTCGCGCGGCAGCCCCGCCACCGTCGCGCGGATTTTTTCACCCCAAGCCGGATCCGGCTGCGGCGGCCCGGCACGCACGGCCAGCGTGAGCGCGACATTGGCACTGCCGGGCACACAAACCTCCTCGCACTCCAGCCATTCGAGCGCCGCCTTGAGCTCCGCTTTGTCGCCCGGCCGCGCGTCGGCCGGCGGCGTCAGCGTGATCGGCAGGAGTTGTTCCGCTTCATAGCCGTTGCCGACGATGTTTCCCGCCTTGTCCTTCAGCACGTGCGGCGCAGGCCACTGGATGTCGCCCGCCTTCCAACCGGCCGGCAGCGTCCACTTGATGTCGGTGGGCAGTCCCGTGCCCGGCTGAACCCAATACGTGTGCCAACGCGGATCGTGCAGGAATCGAATGGCGACCTGGACCGGTTTGCCCGGCTGCACCGATGCGTCGGCCGCGACGAGTGAAGCCTTGACGTGGCCGCCGCCCGGCAACGCCGCGATCGCCGTTGTCGCGAGCAGCCCCATGACGGGCAAGAGTAACGCGAACGAGAGTCGGCGAAGGAGCATGGCGGAGGCGAAGGTGATCCGAATTACGAGAAGGCGCAAACGCGCAAACCGTTCAAGCGCGTTGCTGCCTTCGAAGCGTCAAGATCCGAGCTCCAGCGAAGCACCAATATTCCCCACGCGGCGCCGCGGCCGCAACTAACCCGGACATTTCAGTGCGCCGTGA
>JAUSID010000279.1 GCA_030648295.1 Opitutaceae bacterium
AAGATCCGCGGCAGGTCGGAGCTGTGCTCGACGAAGTAGGTGTTGCCATCGCTGCGCTGGGCCAGCCGCGTCATGAGATCCTCGTTGAACCCAAGCCCGAGCCCGATCGTCGTGACGGAGATTCCTTCCTTGAGCAGCGAGGCACCGAGCCGGCCGAGCTCCTCGGCTGAGCTGGGACCGACGTTGGCCAGTCCATCCGACAGCAGGATGACGCGGTTAACATAGCGGCGATCCTCGAGATTCCGCCGGACCTCGGCCGCGCCGCGCGTGACACCGCCATAGAGCGCGGTGTTGCCGCCGGCCTCGATTTCACAGATCGCCGACTCGAGTCGCCGGCCGTCGCCAACGCGCTGAGCATGCACGAGGGTCTGGACCTGCGAGTCGTAGGTGATGACCGAGACGATGTCGTCGGGGGCGAGCCGGCGCACGGCTTCCAGCGCGGCTTCACGCGCCTTGGCAATCTTGTCGCCGGACATCGAGCCCGACTTGTCGATGACGAGTGCGAGGTTGACCGGCGGGCGGAGCTCGCGTCGTGGAAGCCGCAGCCCATCGAGTCCGATTTTGATCACGGCCTTTTCGACCGTCTCGGCGGGCAGCACGGCGCGATCGATGTCGACGTGCAATCGAATCGGATCCGCTGATTCCGACGTGGTGGTGGTGGAGGAACGGCCGGAGCCGGCGAGCGACATCGCGCCCATGAGCGCGACCGCAAGAGAAACGAGTAATGTTTTCATGATTGAATCCCTGGTTTTGACCCTGGGATTCAACCACGAAACGCCGCGCCGGTTGTCAGCGCGTGGTCAACCAGTTGTCAGGGAAATGTCATGGGACGAAAATCGCCGACGACCATGCCGATCGAACCACCTTCCCACGCGATCCCGAAGCCATCACCACGGATCCCACGGATCGGCACGGAAAAAACATCGGGGCTGGGTAAATGCGTCCGAGGTAACTTCGGAATTCACGTATTACGTTAAAACGGAATTGGCGCGATTCGGCACTTCACCTGCCCTGTCCCCTGTCTCCTGTCCCCTGTCACCTGTCACCTGTCCCCCTCCTTGCTCCGCGGCGTTAGCCGCCGACGCGCCACGCCGAAACCAGCAGCCACAGGCCGGCGGCGATCGGCAGCAGTCCCATCCACCGGCCCAGGCGCGCCCCGATGCCAACGACTTTTTCGAAGAGCACGAAAAGCGTGAGCGCGGCGATCCACCAGAGGTTCATCACGCCACCGACGAACAGGAGCAGCATCAGCGCCCAGCAGCAGCCGACGCAATATCCCCCGTGCGCCAGACCGAGCCGGAATCCGCCGCTCAGCCCGGGTTTCCAGAATCGCGTGAGAAAATCCACCGGCGAACGGCACCACGCGAGGCACGCCCGCTTCCACGGCGTCATTTGGTACGCACCAGCCGCGAGCAGCAGCACCGCCGCGAACACCGGACTCTGCGAGGCCATGACGGGAGACAACAGCAGCTGGCCGGTGAGGATCCGTTGCAGCACCGTCGCCCCGGCGCTGAACAACGTCCAGACGACGAGGTATCCGCCGGCGAACGCATACACTTGCGCGGACGGATGCGCGAAGCCCGGACTCTTACGGACGACGCCCGCATAGAGCAGGACGATCGGCGCGGCGGATGGCAGCATCATACCCGCCATCATCACCGCCCACATCGCGAACAGCATCGCGAGTTGCGAGGGTTCCCACGTGTCCACCATCCCCCAGCTGGCGACGCCGCACATCATCCCCTCTCTCGCCATCGTTCGCGCCATGGGCACGAGCCAGACCCAGCAAAGGACAACGGCGACCCCGAGCGCTCCGCCGACGATCCAGCGATCACGCCGCAGCAAACGTTCAACCGGTGTGATTGCGCTCACCCGCGCGGCCCCGCCGCTCAGCGCACGACTCCGTGAGTGCTCCAGCGCACGCGCGCCAGATGTGCATGCGTGCCGTCGAAATCGAGTTTGATCTCGGACGCGCCGAGCGTCTTGCCGGTTCCGCTGACCACCTCGGCTTCGGTATACTCGAAACCATTGGGCAGCCTGATGGTCGCGTGGTGCTCCTGGCCGGTGACCGGATTCTTGATCGGCGCTGCGCCCGCCTCGATCACACCTGGCACGCGCACGCGCGCCGACCGCCGGCTGAGATCGATCGAGAGTTCGATATTCTTCACAAGGGTCGGGAGCACTTTCGTCACCGTGGTCGAGAACACCTGCCAGATCAGCGTACCGGGCTCGGTCTCCTTGCCGTGCGAAACCGCTTCGATCGCGGCCCGCTGATCCGGATTCGCCCGCTCGTCGACGATCGTCTGGAACGTGCCATTGCCCTCGTGAATCGCTCCGGGCCAGGAGGCGAGTATGCCCCAGCGCAATCCATCGAGCGGTACTTCGCCGAAACGGCCCTTTTCGATCTGGGCGAAACCATAGGCCCGGCAAGTGCCATCCGTGGGGTCCGAGTTGAACTGGCAGGGGCAGCCGAACGCGCAATTGCAGTTCGCGACAAACGTCACATCCATCGACCATTCGACAAATTTCATGGGTAATCTCCGTGGGGGTTGCGAGAAGGCGCGAGGGGTGGGGACCATCGCGCGGGGCCGACACTAACAAACATTTTCCCGTTGGGCGCAAGCCCGCAGCCGTATCGATTCAGTGGACAACCGCGAATGAACGCGAATGGACGCAAATTCCAGAGGAGGGCGAGGATCGCCCAAGTGAAACAAGGTCTCCGTTTGGTTGATCGTTTCCATGCTCCCCAAGATGCCCTCCCCATTCACGTGAATTGGCGTCTATTCGCGGTTGAACTGAATTGCTCCGCGCTAAGGACGCCATCGTCAGCCGACGCATTTTCCGAGTTGGCCGTGCCATTGGCTTGATGTGGCAGGGACCTCCCGCGCAGACGGCGCGACGCGCCACCAGATCACGGGCCTGCCAATCGCGAACCCACTGGCAGTAGGCTCAGGTTACATGAGCCAGCACGATGAGGTTCGGCATATCGCAGGACGGGATACGCCCAGAGATCGACGAATGTGACGCTTGATTCCATTTTGCGCCGAAAACTTCGTGTGCGTTCGCGCAATTGGAGCTCAGCCACTTCGCGCAGCGATGTTGCTCAAGGCTTGCGCGCCGCATGCCGGTCGTGACGCTCGGCAGCGAACTATGACGACCCAAGCGCGTGCCGCGCTCCAGCGGAAGATGGTGATTTGCGAGCGGAAAGCAGTGATTTTGGAACGGATTCACGACGAGCTGCGGGCGGCGCGCCCCTCGGCGCGGATGACCCGGCAGATCGAGAAGAACCGCAAGGTTGTCGCGGAGCTGCTGGATACGCTGCACACCACCCGCGAGCAGCTCGCGGGTAATGACGCTCCGCCGCTTCGCCAACCCGCGAACGCGCCCGCCGGCAAATAGCGCCGGCGCTGCGTTTCCGCGCCGCCCAGTCGCGGTGAATCCCGACGGCACGCCGTGGGCGTTCCGGATCATCCACCCGCGACAGTTCATCCTGTCGGCCACGTTCAGTCTGTGACGTATTGGGAGCGCGACCGCCCCCGGTCGAAACGATCTCCATGCGACCGGGGGCGGTCGCGCTCCCATCAATCCATCGCCGGCGAGCAGGCGCCGACGAAAACCGCCCTATGAAACCGTTCCTTCCCCTCTTCGTATTTGTCGACGCCTGCGGTTGGGAAATCATCAAGGGCCGCCCGTTCGCGCAGAGCGTCGCGCCCGAGCGCCGGTCGCTCCGCTCGGTCTTCGGCTACAGCTCGGCGTGCATACCCTCCATCCTGTCGGGCCGCTGGCCGGCATCGCATCGCAACTGGTGCTACTTCGTTTACGATCCCATAAACTCGCCGTTTCGCAGCCTGCGTCATCTCCGCTGGCTGCCGCGCGCCCTGACCAGCCGGCGTTTTTTCCGCCACCGGCTGTCGCGGCTGCTCAAGGTGCACCTGAAGTTCCGCGGCTATTTCGACCTCTACAACATTCCGTTCGAGCACATCTCGCTGTTCGATTTCTCGGAAAAGAAAAATCCGCTCCAGCCCGGCGGGCTCAATGCCGGCCCGAACATCTTCGATCACCTGCAGGAGCGCGGCATCCGCTATCACGTGAGCGACCCGACTCGCACCGAGCGCCAGAACCTCGATCACCTGATCGGCGACATTGGCCGCGAGGAAATCGACTTCGCCTTTCTCTACTGGCCCGATCTCGACGGCGTGCTCCACCGGGTCGGAAATCTCTCGCCCGAGGTGCCGGCGAAACTAAACGCGTATGAACCGTGGCTGACCGAGCTGATGGCCCGCGCCCATGAACACTACGAGAACGTGCAGCTCACCATCTTCAGCGATCACGGCATGGCCAATTGCGACCAGCTGCTCGACCTCCGTGCGCGCATCGATCCGCTCGGGCTGCGGATGGGCGCGGACTATGCGGTCGTCTACGACTCGACCATGGCGCGGTTCTGGTTTTTCCACGACCGCGCACGCCGGCTGGTCACGGAATGCCTGCGTGGAGTCACGGGCGGCCGAATCGTGCCCGATGCCGAGCTCGTGCAGCTCGGTGCATTCTTCCCGGACCGGCATTTTGGCGAACTGATTTTTCTGGCCGAGGAAGGCGTGCTGATCGTTCCCAGCCACATGGGCGAACGGCCGATTCGCGCGATGCACGGTTATCATCCCGACGCGCCGCACAGCTACGCGAGCCTGCTCACCAACTACACCGATGTGCCGGCGAACATCTCCGCCATTCCGCACGTCTACGAGCTGATGACCACGCAGGCCGGGCACGCCTTTGCCGCGAATCATGCGCCAGCCCCGCCCGCGAGGGAAAGTCGCGCGGTCCAAGTGGGAACGTAGCGACCCGCGATAGCGCAGCGGACCTGGCTGACTCAATAGTGGCGCGGCAACACGACCCGGAACCATCGACCGCTTTGCGCCACGCCGCCGGATCACGCCCTTCGCGTCGGTGGCGATGCTTGAGAAGTTCGCACGGTTGAAGATGGCGGTCTGCAGCGCCCCTCTTTCGAGCACGGCTTCTTCGCCCACTGGCAAACCTGGCCAAAGGGGCCGTTACCCACTTCACCCCATGGCATTCATGGGGGGCGCTCGCGTATTATGATCCATCGGACGCCGCCTTCCGGCCGGGTCGTAGATAAGGTCAGCATAGGCAAAGGTGTTTCTTATGAAATATAATCGTTTCCGCCCGTCACTATTTTCGGCCCTGGCGGCGCTGTCAGTTTTCGCCACGTGCCAGCTTCGAGCCGATAGCACGGTTTCGATCGCCATTGCGCCCGCCACGGGCGCGGTCACCGTCGTGCCCCGCTGGGGCATTGGCGGCAGCCTGGCGGGCTTCCATCACATGGCCCAGGATCTGTCGCTGGGAGGAGGCGCCAACCAGTTCTACTCGATCAAGGGCACGACGATTCCATCCGGCGGCGACAGCGCCGCATTCACCCGCTATATTGCCGCCTCCGGCGCGGCCACGGACCATGCGGATATCGGCAGCAAGCTCACCCCCAATTCCTACTCGGCGCTGACCTCGGCGGATCCCGATGTTGGCTTTGGTTCGGTCAATTTCTATCTCATCCATCACAAGGCGACGGGCGATTACTTCACCGTCATCAAGCCCTCATCCGGCACCGCCTCGTCGGTCACGGATTTGAAGCCCATGAACGGGCCGGGCGGGCCGGCCACGGGATCCGCTCCCGGCTACTTCGGCCTGACTTTTGCGGCCGTCGATCTGAACTACGGCGCCAACCTTTTCTATTATTTCCGCACCGACCCGGGCACCGGCTTCACGAAGTTCGGCACGCTCGTGCCGGCGCTGCTCGCCACCTCGGCCGATCAATTCGATTTGGGCCTCGGCGGCCACAACGCCCTGGCGTTTACCGGCACGGATGTCGGTTACGGCGTGAACAAGATGTATTATCTCCGGCTGGATCCGATCACCGGTTTCTCGATTCTCGGCCTGCTGCAACCCGGCACGCTCGATCCCACGAACCGGCGGACCGCCGATATCGCCAACCTCGGCAGTGTGTATTCGACGATGACCTTCGTTCCCGGCGACGTGGGTTTCGGCACCAACAAATTCTACACCGCCGGTGCGGTCAACGCGACCTGGCAGTCGGTCAGCTTCGCCGCCATCGCCGACCGGTTGATCAGCGCCGGGTCGTTTACCGTGACTCCGTCGGCCAGCTCCGGTTTGCCCATTGCGCTCACGGTGGTGTCCAGTTCGCTCGGAGCGGCATCGATCAGCGGCCCCGTGGCCGGCGTCTTCACCGTCACTCCGACGGCGCCCGGCTTGATCACTTTGCAGGCGACGCAGGCCGGCCAGGCCGGGACCTTCGAATTCAACATGCTGCGGCAGAGCTTCACCGCCACCGGCGCGGCCACGCTGGCCATCACGTCGCAGCCGACCCCTCAAAGCTCACTCCCGGGCTCCACCGCCAATTTCACGGTGACCGCCAGCGGCACGACCGCGCTCAGTTATCAGTGGCGAAAAGCCGGCATCAACATCTCGGGCAACGCCTCCGCGGTGACGTCCACGCTGACGCTCACGAATGTGCAGGCGGCCGACGCCGCGAACTACGATGTCGTTGTGACCAACGCCTCGGGATCGATCATCAGCAATTCGGTCGTGCTGACGGTGGCGACCGCCGCTCCGGCGATCACCAATTCGCCGCTGACTGCGCCCGCCATGGTGGGCACGCCGTTCAGTTTCACGATCACAGCCACGAACTCACCGACGAGTTATAGCGCCAGCCCGCTTCCTCCCGGCATCCTGTTCAACACCGCGACAGGCGCGTTCACCGGCACACCAACGGTCGCGGGCACGACGGACGTTCTGCTCAACGCCATCAACCCGAGCGGGACCGGCAGCACCACGCTGCGAATCACGGTTGCCGCCGCCGCCAGCAACCCGCCGATCTTCATCAACTCGCCAGTCACGGCCGCGGCCACGGTGGGCGCGCCTTTCAATTTCAGCATCACCGCATCGGGTTCCCCGACGAGTTATAGCGCCAGCCCGCTTCCTCCGGGCATCGTCTTCAACACCGCGACGGGCGTCTTCAGCGGCTCGCCGACGACGGCGGGCACGACGGACGTCCTGCTCGGCGCCACGAATGCCACCGTCACTGGCAGTTCCACGCTCCGCATCACGGTGGCCGGCGCCAGTGTCAGTCCCGTCATCACCAATTTCCCCCTCACGGCGGCCGGCACCGTCGGCACGCCGTTTTCCACCTATACCATCGTCGCCACGGGTCTGCCGACGAGCTATGGGGCGACAAACCTTGCGCCGGGTCTCGTGGTCGATTCGTCGACCGGCGCGATCACCGGCACGCCGACCCAGGCGGCGACCACCTTTGTGACCCTTGCGGCCACGAATAGCGCCGGCACCGGCACCGCTTCGTTGATGATCGTGATCGGCGCGGCAGCAGGCGCGCCAATCATCTCCAGCCCGGCGAGTGCGCCGGCAACCGTTGGTGCTCCCTTTGCCACCTACTTCATCGTGGCGACCGGTTCGCCCACGAGCTACACGGCCACCGGCCTGCCGGCGGGACTGACGCTCGATCCCCTGACGGGTGCGATTAATGGCATACCCACGACAGCGGGCACTTTTGTCGTGACGATTCAGGCCACGAATTCCGCCGGAACCACGAGCTCGACGGTGACGATCAACGTCGCCGCCCCGCCTGTCACCTCCAGCCGGATCGTGAACTTCTCCGCCCGCGCGCTTTCCGGCCCCGGCGACCAGACGCTCATCACGGGCTTTGTCGTTGCCGGCAACGGCAAGAACCTCCTCGTGCGTGGCATCGGTCCCGGTCTGACGCGTTTCGGTGTCGTCAATGCCTTGGTTGATCCGATGCTCACCCTGTTCGGTGCCGGCGGCATCGTCGCCGCCAATGACGACTGGCAGAGCACGGCGAGCGGCCAGATGGACGGCCCGGGAATCGCGGCGCTGGCGGCGCGCGTCGGTGCGTTTGCGCTGCCGAACGGCAGCAAAGACTCGGCCTTGGCCTCCACCTTCAACAACGGCGCGCACACGACCAGCATGGTGCGTCCGAACAGCACCACCGGCGTCGCCCTCACGGAGATTTACGACACCGATGCGACCGCCGGCGCCCGCCTCATCAACGTCTCCGCGCGGATGAATGTCACGGTGGGTGAAGGCACGCTCATCGCCGGTTTCGTCATCGCGGGCAACGGCCCGACCACCGTGCTCATTCGCGGCGTTGGACCCACCCTGTCCGCCTTTGCCGTCACCGGCGTCCTCGTCGATCCGACGATCGCGGTCTATGCGGGTGCCACTCAATTCGCGACCAACGACAATTGGGGAGCGGGCGCCAGCACGGCCGCGCAGATTACGGCGGCTTCGGCCCAAGTCGGCGCCTTCGCGCTGGTGCCCGGCAGCCGGGATGCGGCGCTGCTGCTGACTCTGCAACCCGGCACCTACACGGTGCAGGTGACGGGTGTGGGCGGCACGACCGGCGTGGCCCTGCTCGAAATCTACGAAGCCCTGTAACCTTCAACGCCGCGCAAGCACGAAAGGCTTCGCGGAAATTCCGCGAAGCCTTTCTCCCGCCGGGTTGGCGGGCGCGCCGGCAGAGCCCGCGGGGCGGTGCGCGGCGGCGCGTGCCGGGCTCCGCCACGCGTCGCATCGCCATTCCGCACGTCTACGAGCTGATGACGACGCAGGCCGGGCACGCGTTCAAAACCAATCGTGCGCCGGTGTCCGCTCCGCTCACCGGCCCGGCGGTGGGCTGCACCTCTGTCTGACCATCGGAGTTCGAGCGACCCGTGTGTTTGTCGTAACGAGAACCGGTTGTAGGTTGCGACCTCGCGTCGCAACGGCGGGGGCATCTCACTTTTCTGCACGGTGCGCAAAGTGGCACGGGCGTCCCGCCCATCAGCGTTAACCTAACGCAAACGGCCAAGTTGGAGCGCCCGAAAAGGATTCCTTTTCATTTTTATGACCCCATTTTTCTGACTTCAACGATGCCCATCGCAGGCGCACTCTGCAGTGGGTGAACTTGGGCCGGCAGAAAGTTCAGTTGGTCTCGCTAACAAAATAAGACAATCAGGCAGAAAAATGAGGGCAGAAAAATTGCACGAGTGTTAAGTTAATGCTCATGGGCGTCCCGCCCGTGGACGGCGCTCCGCGCCGCAAACATGGGCGAGACCCATGCCACAACACGGGCAAGCTTGCCCGCCTTCGGCGGCGCGCCGTAGGCGGCCAGGGTTTACCCGCCTCTGGCGGCGCCGTAGGCGACCAGGGATGCCCGTGCCACGACAGGCGCACACCCGCTGGGCAAAAAACTGAGATGCGCCCCAACCACGGCATGCATCCCGAAGGTGGTGGCGCGGCCCCTCGACTTTCGCCCGGGGCAACCTGCCGCGGCGCGCCACAGAAAATGCGGGTTGATCCGTATCCATCCGTGCAATCCGTGGTCTACTTCTGCGATTCTCATTCCAGATCACGGAAATGAGTCGGTGCACGGTGCACCGTCATAGAACTATATTTTGGAGAGTCTCTCGTTACGCTGGCAGACCTGGAGAACCAGACCGAGTCGTTCGCGCCCGCGCGCGAGCGAGCCGCCGCTGCGCGCCGAACTGTTCGGCCTCGAACAGCTGGCGCGACTCGCGCGTACGCTCGCCGCGGAGCACCGCGCCCTCATCCGCCGCGGACCGACGCGGCTGCTGGCGCGGCTGGATGAAAACGAGGACATCCTGCGCGAGTTCAATCGCGCCACCGTCGCCGTTGATCAAACGCGGCAGGTCACGCCCGCCGCCGAATGGCTCCTCGATAACTTCTACCTGATCGAGGAACAGATTCAGATGGCCCGGCGGCATCTGCCGCGGAACTACAGCCGCGAGTTGCCGCGCCTGTCCGCCGGCCCCTCCGAGGGACTGCCGCGCGTTTACGACATTGTGCTCGAGTTGATCTCGCACGTCGACGCGCAGGTCGACGACGGAACGCTGACGGGCTTCGTCGGGGCCTACCAGTCGGTGAGCCCGCTGAAACTCGGCGAGCTGTGGGCCATCCCCATCATGCTTCGCCTGGGGTTGATTGAGAACCTCCAGCGCATCGCCACGCGGCTTGCGCTGGCGCGGCTCGATCGAAATCTCGCGCATGCCTGGGTGGACCGGCTCCAGGACATGGCGGAAAAAAATCCGTCGCACCTCGTCGTCGTCGTCGCGGACATGGCGAAGTCGGAGCTGCCGGTGACGACCTCGTTCGTGGCTGAATTCTGCCAGCGGCTTTCCCGCCAGAATCCGGTCCTGCACCTCGCGCGGGGCTGGCTCGAACAGCGACTCGTCGAGCAGGGACTCTCGATCGAACAGATGGTCCAGCTCGACAGCCAGAACCAGGCCGCCGATCAGGTCTCCGTCAGCCACAGCATCGCGAGCCTGCGTTTGCTGAGCGCGATGAACTGGAAGGAGTTCGTCGAGACGCTGAGCTCGGTCGAGCGCGTGTTGCGGACGGATCCCGCCGGCGTTTATCGCGCGATGGATTTTGCCACCCGGGATCGCTACCGGCATGTCGTCGAGTCCTTCGCGCGGCACAGCGAGCTCGCGGAAACCGAGGTCGCGCAGCGCGCGATCCAGCTCGCCGCGGAGAGCTTCGCGGAAAAGGGCGGGACGGATCGGAGGGGACACGTCGGCTATTATCTGATCGACCACGGCGTGCCGCGGCTGGAACGCGCCGTGAACGTGCGCTGGCCCTGGTCGACCGTGATCGAGCGCGGCATCCGTCGTTTTCCGCTGCTGTTTTATGCGGGTGGAATCTTCCTGCTCAGTGCGCTGACCACGCTTGGATTCGCGCTGCCCGCGCAGGCGATGGGCGTGACGCGATGGATGCTGGCCGGCTTCACCCTCGTCTTTCTGCTGTGCGCGAGCCAGCTGGCGGTGGCGCTCATGAACTGGCTGTCCATGCTGGTAGTGAAGCCACGCCTGCTGCCGCGGTTGGATTTCACCTCCGGCATCGCACCCGATTGCCGCACGATGGTGGTCGTCCCCACCCTGCTCACGAGCGTGGACGGCGTCGATCGTCTGATCGAGACGCTCGAGATTCATCACCTCGCGAACCGGGATCAACACCTGCACTTCGCGCTGCTGACGGATTTCCAGGATGCGGCGAACGAAGTCGAGCCGGACGACGAACCGCTGCTGGCACGGGCCCGCGCCGGCGTCGAGCGGTTGAACGCGAAATATCCTTCCGCCCCGCACAGCCGATTCTTTCTGTTCCATCGCCCCCGCCGCTGGAACGCGAGCGAACGCCGGTGGATGGGCTACGAGCGCAAGCGCGGCAAACTCGCCGAGTTCAACGCGCTCCTGCGCGGCGGTCCCCGCGACTGCTTCTCCGCCATCGTCGGCGATACCGCGGTCCTCCCCGCGATCAAATACGTCATCACCCTCGACACCGACACGCAGCTGCCGCGTGACAGTGCCCGGAAGCTGGCCGGGACCATGGCCCATCCGCTGAACCAGCCGCAGTTCGACCCCGTGCGGAAAATCGTCACCGAGGGCTACGGCATTCTCCAGCCCCGCGTCGGCGTGAGCCTGCCGGGCGCGGGGCGATCGTGGTTCGTGCGGCTGTTCGCCGGCGACGCCGGCATCGATCCCTACACGCGGGCCGTCTCCGACGTGTATCAGGATGTCTTTCACGAAGGCTCGTTCATCGGCAAGGGCATCTACGACGTCGACGCCTTCGAGCGCGCGCTCGCCGGCCGCTGCCCGGAGAACTCGGTGCTTAGCCACGATCTGCTCGAGTCGTGTCACGCGCGCTCGGCGCTCGTGAGCGACGTGGAGTTGTTCGAGGAATACCCGACGCATTACCACGTGGACATCGGGCGGCGTCACCGCTGGATCCGCGGCGACTGGCAGGTTTCGCAGTGGCTGCTGCCCCGCGTGCCAGGGGCGAGCGCGCGGCGCATTGCGAATCCTCTCTCTCATCTCTCGCAGTGGAAGATTTTCGACAACCTGCGCCGCAGCCTCGTGCCGGTGGCGCTGCTGCTGTTTCTGCTCGGCACGTGGGTGCTGCGCCCGGAGCTCAGCGGCCTGGGCTTGCTGCTCGCGCTGACGATTGTCGCGTTGCCGGGGCTGCTCGGCGCATTGGTCGAGCTGTTTCGGAAGTCGGCCGATCTGCCATGGGCCATGCACCTGCGCGCCGCGCTCGGCTCGTGCGGCCGCCAGCTCGCCCAGATCTTTCTCACGCTGGTGTTCCTGCCCTACGACGCCTTCATCAGCCTCGACGCGATCGGCCGCACCCTGCTGCGGCTGCTGATCACGCACCGCGGCCTGCTGGAGTGGCGGACTTCCGGCGAGGCCGGACTAACGGCACGCACCGACCTCGCCAACTTCTACGTCACGATGTGGATTGCACCGGCGGTCGCGCTGGCGACGGGTCTGTGGCTGGTTCGCACCGACCCGGCGCAGCTTTCGCTCGCGCTGCCGATCCTCGGCCTGTGGTTCGCCGCCCCATGGATTGCCTGGTGGATCAGCCTGCCGATTCAGCCGCCGGCACCGGACCTGTCGGCGGACCAGCGCGACTTCCTCGGCTACACCGCCCGCAAGACCTGGCACTATTTCGAAACGTTTGTCACGGCGCAGGACAACTGGCTGCCGCCGGACAATTTCCAGGAATTTCCCGCTCCCGTGATCGCGTCGCGGACTTCGCCCACGAACATGGCACTGACGTTGCTCGCCAACCTGGCCGCCCGCGATTTCGGCTATCTTGCCCTTGGCGGGTTGATTCAACGCACGCAGGACACGCTCGCCACGATGGAGCGGCTCGAACGGTTCCACGGGCATTTCTACAACTGGTACAATACGCGCACGCTCCAGCCGCTGCTGCCGCTGTATATTTCCAGCGTGGACAGCGGCAACCTCGCCGGACACCTGCTGACGCTCGGCTCCGGGTTGCGCGAGCTGGCCGACGAGCGAATCTGCGGTCCCCACGTTTTCAGCGGGCTGCGCGACACGGTGCGCGTGTTGAAAAAACTCACGCCCGAAAACCCCGCCCTGGCGCAACTCGAGGCCAGCCTGACGCCGATGCCCGCCACCCTGTCCGCCATGTTGGCTTCGCTCGAGCGCGCCACGGATCAGGCGGCCAATATGGCCGCGGCGCTGGCCGGCGCGGGCGAGGAGCAGAACCGCTGGGCGAAAACGCTGGGGCGAAACTGCGC
The DNA here is from genome assembly GCA_030648295.1 of Opitutaceae bacterium. Classification (GTDB taxonomy): domain Bacteria; phylum Verrucomicrobiota; class Verrucomicrobiia; order Opitutales; family Opitutaceae; genus ER46. The sequence goes on from JAUSID010000279.1 coordinate 13,163, forward strand.
GGAGCACCTGGCGGAATTGCGCGGGTGGCGCGACGGACCACCGTTCGAAACCACGCCCACGCTCCGCGAGCTGGCCGAGCTGGCTCCAACCCTTGAAGCACGCCCCCCGGCCCTGCGGGAGGCCAGCGACCGCGCCCGCCAGCAACTCGTCACGCTGGAGTCGCTCGCGCAGCACTGCGACGAGCTGGCCGCGGCCATGGACTTCAGCTTTCTGTTCGAGGCGGACCGGGATTTGTTCGCGATTGGATACAACGCCACCGATCGCCGGCGTGACGCCAGCTTTTATGACCTGATGGCATCGGAAGCGCGCCTGGGCAGCTATGTCGCGATTGCGCAGGGGCAGGTGCCGCAGGAACACTGGTTCTCGCTCGGCCGGCTGCTCGTCGCGGCGCAAGGCGAACCGATCCTGGTCTCGTGGAGCGGCTCGATGTTCGAGTACCTGATGCCGCTGCTGGTGATGCCGAACTACGAGAACACGCTGCTCGATCACACCTGCCAGGCGGCGGTGCGCGAGCAGATCAGGTATGGCGAAGCGCGCAACATCCCCTGGGGCATGTCCGAGTCCGGCTACCACCAGACCGACGTGCATTTGAATTATCAATACCGTGCGTTCGGCGTGCCGGGCCTCGGGTTGAAGCGCGGGCTGGCGGAAGATCTGGTAATCGCGCCCTACGCGACGGCAATGGCGCTGATGGTCGCGCCGAAGGAGGCGTGCGAGAATCTGCAACGACTCGCGGCCGACGGACGCGAGGGCGCGTACGGTTTTTATGAAGCGGTGGACTACACGCCGTCGCGGCTGCCGCCGGACGAGACGAGCGTCACCATTCGCTCGTTCATGGCCCATCATCAGGGCATGAGCCTGCTGGCCCTGCTCCATTTCCTCCGCGACCGGCCGATGCAGCGGCGCTTCATGGCGTGCCCGTCGCTGCGGGCCGCGGACCTGCTCCTCCAGGAACGCGTGCCCAAGGCGGCGGCCAGCGTGTTGCAGGCCGATTTGGAGCTGGCGGAAACAACGCAGCGATCCGCCGCGGCGCGGGACGTCACGCGGACGCTGACCAATCCCTCCGCGGCATCACCCGAGGTCCATCTGCTCTCCAACGGACGCTATCACGTCGTCATCAGCAGCGCCGGTGGCGGCTACAGCCGCTGGCACGATCTGGCGATCACGCGCTGGCGGGAGGACGCCACGCGCGACTGCTGGGGAACGTTTGTCTACCTGCACGACGTGGAATCGGGAGAGACCTGGTCCGCGGCGCATCAGCCCACGCGGCAGCCGACGAAGCGCTACGAGGCAATCTTCACGCAGGGACGGGCGGAGTTTCGCCAGCGTCATGCCGGGCTCGAGATCCACACCGAGATCTGCGTGTCACCCGAGGACGACGTGGAGTTGCGGCGCATCACGCTCCTCAACCGCTCCGCGGCCACGCGGACCATCGAGCTGACCAGCTACGCGGAAGTGGTGCTGGCGGCCGCGGCGGCCGATGCGGCGCATCCCGCGTTCAGCAACCTTTTCGTCCAGACGGAATTCGTGCGCGGCCCATCCGCCATCCTCTGCACCCGGCGCGCCCGTTCGCCGGAGGAAAAGCCGCCGTGGTTGCTCCACCTCCTTGTCGGGCAGGGCGGCGAGCAGGGTGAGATTTCCTGTGAAACGGATCGCTCGCGCTTTGTCGGGCGGGGTGGAACCCCGGCCCAGCCCGCCGCCCTTGGGCAGAGCGGGCCGCTGTCCAATACCGCGGGCTCCGTCCTCGATCCCATCGTCGCGCTGCGCCGCGCGGTCACGCTGCCACCGGGGGAGACCGCGGTCGTCGAGTTCGTAATCGCGGCCACCGGCAGCCGGGAGCATGCGCTCGCCCTGGTGGAGAAATACCAGCAGGCCCGCATGGGTGACCGCGCCTTCGAACTGGCGTGGACGCACAGCCAGGTGACGTTGCGACATCTCAACGCCACCGAGGCCGAGGCGCAGCTCTACAGCCGTCTCGCCAGCGCGTTGATCTACGCCGATCCCGCGCGCCGCGCCGCCGCGGGTGTGCTGCGGGGCAACCGGCGCGGCCAAAGCGGCCTCTGGAGCTACGGGATTTCCGGCGATGCGCCCATCGTGCTGCTGCACATCAGCGACCGGTCGAAGATCGAACTCGTCCGGCAGCTCATCCAGGCCCACTCCTACTGGCGGATGAAGGGGCTGGGGGCGGAACTCGTGATCGTGAACGAGGACGTTTCCGTTTACCGCCAGTCCCTGCAGGATGAAATCACCGCGTTGATTTCATCGGGCATCGAGGCGCAGATGCTGGACACGCCGGGCGGGATTTTCGTGCGGCGGCTCGAGCAAATCCCGAACGACGACCGCGCCCTGCTCCAGGCGGTGGCGCGAATCGTGCTGAGCGACGAGGACGGCAGCCTGGCCGCGCAATTGCAGCAACGCGGCCCCGCCGAGCTGCCGGTGCCGCCCCTGGTGCCGACGCGCAACCCGGCGAACGATCCGCCCCGGCCGCTGCCGGCCCGGGAACTGATTTTCCCGAACGGTCGCGGCGGTTTCACGCGCGACGGCCACGAGTATGTCATCACGCTCGCGCCCGGCGAGACCACACCGGCGCCGTGGGTGAATGTGATTGCGAACCGCCATTTCGGCACGGTCGTGTCGGAGAGCGGCGGCGCCTACACCTGGGTGGAGAACGCCCGTGAATTCCGGCTGACCCCCTGGAACAACGATGCCGTCCAGGACACGTCGGGCGAGGCGTTCTACATCCGCGACGAGCACACGGGGCAGTACTGGTCGCCGACCCCCGCGCCGGCGCGCGGCGCGACGCCCTACGTCATCCGCCATGGCTTCGGTTATTCCGTGTTCGAGCACACGGAGAATGGCATCGTATCCGAGCTGTGGATTTACGTCGCGATGGACGCGCCGGTGAAATTCGCGGTCCTGAAACTGCGCAACATTTCCGGCCGCCCGCGCCGGCTCTCGGCCACCGGCTACTGGGAATGGGTCCTGGGCGATCTGCGGGCCAAGGGCCTGCTGCACGTGCAAACCGAGGTGGACCTGAAGACCGGCGCGCTGCTCGCGCGGAACTACTACAACACCGGGTTCCCCGAGCGCATCGCGTTCGCCGACGTGAACGAGACGACGCGCACGCTGACCGGCGACCGCCGGGAATTCCTCGGACGCAACGGCAGCGCCGAGCAGCCCGCGGCCATGAAGCGCGCCCGCCTGTCCGGCAAAGCCGGCGCCGGGCTCGATCCGTGCGGCGCCCTCCAGGTGGCGTTCGATCTCGCCGACGGGCAGGAACGCGAAACCACCTTCCGGCTCGGGGCCGGTCGCAGCCCGGCGGATGTCCAGGAACTCATCCAGCGTTTTCGCCGCGCCGACGCGGGCCGCACGGCGCTCGAGGGCGTCTGGGCGTATTGGAACCGCACGCTCGGGGCCGTAAATGTGGATACGCCCGACCCGGCGGTGAACGTGATGGCCAACGGGTGGCTGCTCTACCAGACGCTGAGCTGCCGCCTCTGGGGCCGTGCCGGATTCTACCAGTCGGGCGGCGCCTATGGCTTCCGCGACCAGTTGCAGGACGTGATGGCGCTCGTGCACGCCGAGCCGGGGCTCACCCGTGAACACCTGCTCCGCGCCGCCGCGCATCAATTCCGCGAAGGTGACGTGCAGCACTGGTGGCATCCGCCCGCCGGGCGCGGCGTGCGCACGCATTTTTCCGATGACTTCCTGTGGCTGCCCTACGCCACCTGCCGGTACGTGGCCGGGGTCGCCGACACGGGCGTGCTCGAGGAGAAAATCCCGTTTCTCGCCGGCCGGCCGGTGAAACCGGACGAGGAGGCCTACTACGACCTGCCCAATCGCGCCGAGGAATCCGGCACGCTGTACGAGCATTGCGTGCGCGCGATCGAGCGCGGGCTGAACTTCGGCGAACACGGCCTGCCCCTCATCGGCTGCGGTGACTGGAACGACGGCATGAATCTCGTCGGTCATGCCGGCCGCGGCGAGAGCGTGTGGCTCGCGTTTTTCCTCCACGACGTGCTCATCCGGTTCGCGGCCCTGGCGCGCACCCGGCCGGATCCGGTATTTGCCGATCGGTGCATCGAGCAGGCGCACTTATTGCAGCAGAACATCGAGCGGCACGCCTGGGACGGCGCGTGGTATCGCCGCGCGTACTTCGACAATGGCGAGCCGCTGGGATCGCGCAGCAATCCGGAATGCCAGATCGACTCGCTGCCGCAGAGCTGGTCGGTGATCAGCGGCGCCGGCGATCCGGAGCGCGCGCGCGAAGCGATGCGCTCGGTGGACGAGCGTCTCGTCCGCCGCGACACCGCGCTGATCCAGCTGTTCGACCCACCCTTCGATCAATCGTCACTCAATCCCGGATACATCAAGGGCTACATTCCCGGCGTGCGCGAGAATGGCGGCCAGTATACCCATGGCGCGATCTGGACGGTGATGGCGTTCGCGCTGATGGGGGAAGTCGAGCGGGCGTGGGAGCTGTTCGCCCTGCTCAATCCGGTGCATCACGGCGCGACGCCGGAGCGAATTGCGACCTACAAGGTGGAGCCGTACGTCGTCGCCGCGGACGTCTACGCCGTCGCCCCGCACACGGGCCGCGGCGGCTGGACGTGGTATACCGGTTCCGCCGGCTGGATGTACCGGCTGTTGATCGAAACGCTGCTGGGCGCGCATCTGGAGGGGGACAAATTGCGCCTCGCACCGCAGATGCCGAAAGCGTGGCCCGGCTATAAAATTCACTACCGGTATCGGCAGACGGTTTACCACATCAGCTTCAGCCGGCTGCCCGCGGATTCGCCCGAGGAGACGGCACTCTCCGTCGATGGAGAGAGGATTTCCGGCACGACGATTCCCCTCCAGGACGACCGCCGCGAGCACGCGGTGGAAATGAAATTTCGCTGAGCCGGCGAACCTCTTTTTCCGAGCGCGGTCTTGGAAAAAGATGGGTGGCTCATGGTGGGAAACCATGTCGCACGATTGCTGGCTGACCGGGCCGCCAGACAATCGGCCGGGGCGCCGGGCCGGCACGCAACGCCGGGAGTGCAGCATCACAGGGCGTGAGGACGATTCTGATCGTGGAGGACGACGCCTCCTTCCGGGAGATGCTGCGCACCATGATTGGGCGTGGTTGTCGCGCGAGGTCTTCTTCCGCGCAATCCGCGGTCGAAGGATTGGTATGAATCGTTGCGGCCCCCGGCCTTTTATCGGGGTCGGGTCCGGCAAAAGAATCACGAGGCCAGCCTGGCGGCGTGCGCCGCCTCGAACCACGCGGCGGGGGCCGCGCCCACCGGAAATTCCGGGCACGTCTCCACCATCAGCTCGCGCAGTTTTCCCCGGGCCCGGGCGATCCGGCTCTTCACCGTGCCCTGGTTGATGCCGAGGGCGCGCGCAATCTCTTCGTAGGAGTTATGCATCAGAGTGCGCAGCGTCAGGATTTCGCGGGAGGGATCGTCGAGCTTCTCCATGCAGACGGCGACGACCGCGACAAATTCATCGACCGTGGCCTGCCGCGCGGGACCGGCATCGCCACCGGCCACCAGCTCGGTAAACGTCGCGCTCGACTCGGGCCCAAGCGGCATATCCAGCGAGATCGTCATATGCCGGCGCCGGCGGAAGAAATGCCAGTAGCGGTTGCGTGACAGATTGACGGCGATCCGGTGCAGCCAGGTGGCGAGCGAGGCCTCGCCGCGAAATCGCGCCAGCCCGCGGTGGGCGCGGATGAAGGTGTCCTGCGCGATTTCCTCGGCGTCCGCGTGGTTGCGCAGAAACCGCAGGGCCAGCGCCGTGATCATGCCGCGATAACGCGTGACGATTTCGACGAAAGCCGCCTCGTCGCCGCCGTTGAAACGCTGCACGAGCACGCGATCGATCCCCGCCTCCGCCCGCGCGGATTGGGCCTTGGTCGCCCGGGCCGTGGCCAGGGCCTGTCCCGCCGCCGATGCCACGTCGCGCCTGGCGGCCGGCCCGGCAGCGGGCGCCAGAGCCTCGTCATCCAGACGTATCAGAATTTTCATTTCACCACATTACGCGAAACCCGCCGGGAGAACCATGGGGTGTTCAGCCGGCTGGAAAATGTCACCGCCGCGTTTTTCATCGCGCCATCGCATGGGGTGATCACCGGTCATCGCGCGCCGAGTCCGTCCTCGCTCCGGGTCGCGGCCACGGCCAAAATTTTCGTCCTCATAAAACTGAACAAGCCCCATTCTTCAGTTTCGAAACGGGCCGCGCGCGCGCCGGGCATGGCGGGGGTCCAGCGCAGAAAACAGTTCCCCATCGTGGGGATTGGCGGTTCCGCGGGGGGCCTCGATGCGTTCACGCAAATGCTGGAGCACCTGCCGGCCGATACCGGCATGGCCTTCATCATCGTGCAGCATCTCGATCCCGAGCATGAAAGCGCCCTGCCGCATATCCTCGGCCGCGCCACCGCCATGCCGGTGCGCGAGGCCACGCAGGGAATGCCGGTCAAGCCGAACGAGGTCTACGTCATCCCGCCCAATTCGACGCTGCGCCTGTCGCACGGCCGGCTCGATCTGCAGCCTCGCGAAACGACCCGCCTGCCGCATCTCTCGATCGATTTCTTTTTCAAGTCGCTCGCGCACGAGCTCCACGAGGGCGCCATCGGCGTGGTCTTTTCGGGCAATGCGATGGATGGCACGCTCGGCCTCGAGGCGATCAAAGCCGCCGGCGGCATCACGTTTGCCCAGGATAAATCCGCCCGCTACGACTCCATGCCGCGCAGCGCGATCGCCTCCGGCTGCGTCGACCACGTCATGACGCCGGACGCCGTCGCGCGGGAGCTGGCGCGGATCGCGGCGCACCCGTATCTCCGCGGCGATCTGCCGCCGCTGCCGGCCGACTTCATCGCCGCCGCCGAACCGGCCGGCGCCCCTGGCACCCCACGGCCGGCGACCGCCCGCCGATCGGCCCGTCTGCCGCGCGCGGCCCCCGTGCACGGGTTCGCGAAAATCCTGGAGCTCGCGCGGGAGCTGTCCGGCGTGGATTTCTCGCTCTACAAGATGAGCACAATCCACCGGCGGATTACGCGCCGGCTGGTGCTCTGCCGGAAGAATTCCCTCGATGACTACGCGCGATTCGTCGCGACGGATGCGAAGGAGTTCAAGGCGCTCTACATCGACCTGCTCATCCACGTGACGAGCTTCTTCCGCGACGAGGCGGCCTTTGACGCGCTCAAGAGCATCGTCATCCCGAAACTGCTCGCCGAAAAGCGTTCCGGCCCGCTGCGGATGTGGTCGATCGGTTGTTCCAGCGGGCAGGAGGCGTATTCCCTCGGCATGGCGTTCATGGAGGCCACGGAGCAGCTCGCCGAGCGCGTGCCCAAGCTCCAGATCTTCGGCACCGACCTCAACGAGGCGCTGCTGCACAAGGCGCGGCAGGGCCTTTACCCGAAAAGTGTCGCGCAGGAGGTTTCCCCCGAGCGCTTGAGAAAATTTTTCGTCGAGGAGGACGGCGGCTACCGGGTGATCAAGGCGCTCCGCGAGATCTGCATCTTCGCGCGGCAGGATCTGCTCGGCGATCCGCCGTTTTCGCGGATGGACCTCGTCAGTTGCCGCAACGTCCTGATCTACCTCGAGTCCGTCGCGCAGAAACGAATCCTGCCGATGCTGCACTACGCGCTCAAGCCGGACGGATTCCTCTTTCTCGGCACATCGGAATCCATCGGCACCTTCACCGATCTGTTCGAGCCGCTGGACAAAAAGCAGAAGCTCTTCGCGCGCAAATCCACGACGACGCCGGCCTTTTCCGTGCCCGTGCGCGACCGTCACCGGCCGGAGTCCACGGCCCGCGGTCCGCGGCCCGCGCTTCCCGATGAGGCACTGCGCACCGAACTCCACGCCCAGCAGGAGGCGGATCGCATCATGGTGAAGTTGTTCGCGCCGCCGGGCGTGCTGGTCGATGCCGGCCTGAACGTGCTCCAGTTTCATGGTGGAACCGAGGCCTATCTCGCGTCGCCCAGCGGCCGGCCCAGCTTTCAACTGCTCAAAATGGCGCGCGCGGAGCTCATGCTGCCGCTGCGTGCCGCACTCAACCAGGCCCGAAAACTCAACGAGCCGGTCCGCCGTGAAAAAGTGCGCTTCGAGAATCCCCCCCGCACGGTCAACCTCCACGTCATTCCGCTGCGGAATGTTCGCGAGAAATATTTCCTGATCCTCTTCGAAGATCCGGCCGCGCGAAACCACGCGATCGCGGCGCTGCCGGTTTCGGTCATGCCGGCCGGAAAGAGCGGCGATGCGCAGCTTCGCCGCCGCAACCTCGCGCTCGAACGCGAGCTCCGCGAGACCCGCGATTACCTGCAGTCGCTCCAGCAGCAGCATGACACCGCCCACGACGAGCTGCAGGCCTCCAACGAGGAGGTGCAGTCGACCAACGAGGAGTTGCAGAGCATCAACGAGGAGCTCGAAACCTCGAAGGAGGAGCTCGAGTCCGGCAACGAGGAGCTGATCACCGTCAACGAAGAGATGGCCTACCGCAACGGCGAGCTCACCCGGCTCAACAGCGACCTGAATAATTTCCACGTCAGCCTCAGCACGCCGATCGTCGTGCTCGCGCGCGACCTCACCATCCGGCGCTTCACGCCGCTCGCGGAGAAACTCTTCAACCTGATGGCGACCGACATCGGCCGGCCGATCGGCGGCATCAAGCACAACCTCCAGGTCGAGGATCTCGAGGGCTTCCTCCGCAAGGTTATCGATCTCCTCGCCGCGCGCGAAGTCGAGGTCCGGGACAAGGACGGACATTGGTATCTGCTCCGCGCGCGGCCCTACGTCACGGTCGACAACAAGATCGATGGGGCGGTGCTCGTTCTGCTCGACATCGATGCCCTCAAACGGAGCGAGCAGACGATCACGCAGGAGCGCAACTACGCGGAGGCAACGCTGCGCACCGCGCGCGATCCGCTCGTCATCCTCCGGCCCGATCTCACCGTCAACACCGCCAACGACGCGTTCTACCGCACGTTCGGGCTCACGGCGGCGCAGACGGAAAACCAGAACCTCTTCGCGCTGGCCGATGGCGCCTGGAACATTCCCGCGCTGCGCGCGCTACTCGCGGACGTGCTGCCGCGCAATCATTTTTTCAACGACCTGGAGGTGACGCTCCACTTTGGCGGCGTCGGCGAGCGCACCATGCTGCTCAACGGCCGGCGGCTCGAGAGCGAGGCCGGCGAGCCGCTGCGGATCCTGCTGTCGATCCAGGATGTCACCGAGGGACGCCGGTCGCGCGCCGCGCTGCGCGCCTCGGAAATCCGCTACCGCCGGCTCTTCGAGGCGGCGAAGGACGGCGTGCTGATCGTCGATCCCGCGACCCGCCGGATTACCGATGCCAATCCGTTCATGGTGCAGTTGCTCGGTTACCGCCGCGACGAATTTGTCGGCAAGGAGCTCTTCGAAATCGGGCTGTTCCGGGACGAGCGCGTCGCGCAGGAGGCCTTTCTCCACCTTCGCGACAAGGAGGAAATCCGCTACGAGCACCTGCCGCTGAAGGACAAGAACGGCGTCGCGCACGAAGTCGAGGTCGTCGCCAACCTCTACGACGAGGACGGAAATGCCGTCATCCAGTGCAACGTCCGCGACATCACGGAGCGCAAGCGGACGGAGGACGCCTTGCGGGCGAGCGAAAAACGCTATCGCTCGCTCTTCGATTCGATCGACGAGGGCTTTTGCATCGTCGAGCTGATTTTCGACGAGCGGGGCAAACCGGTCGACTACCGTTTCGAGGAAGTGAATCCGAGTTTCGAGAAACAGTCGGGGTTGCCCGACGCCGTGGGAAAACTGATGGGCACGCTCGTCCCGACCCACGAGACGCATTGGTTCGAGACCTACGGCCGGGTGGCCCGCACCGGAGAACCGGTTCGATTCACGAATGAGGCGCGGGGGTTGAACCGCTGGTTCGACGTTTTTGCCTTCCCGATCGGCGAGCCGGCCAGCCGGAAGGTCGGCGTCCTTTTCACGGACGTCACCCAGCGGAAACAGCTCGAGGGAGCGTTGCAGGCGAGCGAGCTGTATTTTCGCGAATTGACGCAGGCCCTCCCGATCGGCGTGTGGACGAGCCAGCGGGACGGGCGGGTGGATTTCATCAACCAGACCTGGCTCGATTTCGCCGGGCTGACGCTCCAGCACGCCATGATTCACCAGGACGCATGGTCGAAGAACATCCATCCCGACGATCGCGCGCAGGCGGAGAAGATTTCGGCGGCCGGCTGGGCCGCGAACGCAGGCTACCACATGGAAGTGCGGTTTCGCGAGGCGAAGAGCGGCGACTATCGCTGGTTCCTGAAGCGCTCGGTGCCCGTGTGCAACTCCGCGGGGGCGTTCCAGAAACGCATCGGGATTTGCATCGATATCGACGATTTCAAACGCGCGCAGAAAATCCTGGCGGATCACACGGGCGAGCTCACCCGGGAAGTGCGCCTGCGCACCGGCGAGCTGCGCGAGACGATCGGCGAGCTGGAGGCATTTTCCTACAGCGTGTCGCACGACATGCGCGCGCCGCTGCGCGCGATGCAGGGCTTCGCCCAGTTGCTGTTGGAAAAAAACGAGGCGACGCTCGACGCGCGCTCCGTGGACCAGTTGCACCGGATCAATGCCTCCGCCGCGCGGCTCGATGCGCTGATCGGCGATGTGCTCACCTATTCCCGGCTGCTGCGCTCGGAGATCGTCCTGCAGCCAATCAGCCTGGACAATCTCGTGCGCCAGATCGTCGCCACCTATCCCCAGCTCCAGGCCAACGCGGCGGAGATCACGATCGACGGCGTGCTGCCCGCGGTGCTGGCCAACGAGGCGAGCCTCACGCAGGTCATTTCCAATCTCCTGACCAACGCGGTGAAATTCGTGGCCCCCGGAACCGCGGCCCGCGTCCGCCTCCGCGCGGAGGAGATCGAGGGCGACGTGCGCCTCTGGTTCGAGGACAACGGCATCGGCATCGACCCGTGCGATCACGCGCGCATCTGGACCATCTTCACGCGCATCGTCCGCGCGCGCGACTACGAAGGCACGGGCATCGGGCTCGCCATCGTGCGCAAGGCCGTCGAGCGGATGGGCGGTTCGATCGGGCTCGAGTCGGCTGCCGGGCAGGGCAGCAAATTCTGGGTCCGGCTGCGCAAAGGTTGAATTTATGGATACAACCCACCACCCGACGATTCTCCTCGTGGAGGACGAGGAAAACGACGTCTACTTCATGGAAAGGGCCCTGGAAAAGGCCGGACTCACGAGTTCCCTGCGCGTCGCCGAGGACGGCGAGCAGGCGATCGACTATCTCAGCGGCAACGGCGAGTTCGCCGACCGAAAGCGTTTTCCCCTGCCCGCGCTGGTCTTCCTCGATTTGAAGCTGCCGAAGGTGATGGGGATGGACGTGCTGAAATGGATCCGCGAGCAGGCCTCACTGGATACGGTGGTTGTCATCGTGCTCACGTCGTCCCAGCAGCGTTCAGACATCGAGCAGGCGTGCGCGCTGGGCGCCAACTCCTACCTCGTGAAGCCCTCCAGTCCGCTCGAATTGACCGAAATTGTGTCCCTGGTGAAGCGCTACTGGCTGCAATTGAACCATCCCACCGCATCGATGGCGGGAGGCGTGCCGGTCGGTGCGTTCTAAGCTGGTTATTTCAAAGCCAGACGAACCAAGGCATGGGTCACAGAGGACCCAGGGCGGCGCAGCCCCTCGGCAGGCTCACGGCCAAAACGATTTCCGGACTGAAAGGCCTCGAGCTTGTCGAGAGGCTTTTCGAGACGGCCACAACCGAATGGAGATGGATTTAGCCGCAAAGAACGCAAGGAACGCA
>JAUSID010000284.1 GCA_030648295.1 Opitutaceae bacterium
TGCTGACATCCGAACCCGGGAGGCACGATCGCGAGAATTATCTCTGCGGCGCCTATCTATTCGGCGGATCGGCACTGGTCGTGATTGCCGGCACGCAACATAGCGGCGCCGTGGGCTCGCCGAACATCTATCCCGATTTGGCTGCGGGGAAATCGTTCGGCGAAGCGTGGAGGGATGGCCTGAACTACGGCATCAGCCATGCGGGTGAGCCATTCGTGACCTGTTATTGCTGGGAAAAAGACATTGGCGCGGGCGCATGGTCGGCGGAGGGCTCGATACACACCAAGGCCGTGCTCCACGGCGACGGCACGCTGCGGGTGGGCGTCGCTACCGACGGCACCCACGGCACCCGCCCGGACGCCGAGGCCGCGGCGGAACCGATCACCGTAGAATCTCCGCCGGATGGCGGCTGGCCCCGCCAACCCGGGAAAATCGTGCGGAATGGTCCCGGCGATTTCACGGTGGATCCCGACGGGCACAAGGCCTACGTCATGGTCGAGGTCGTCAACCGCAGCCAGCAAGCGCGGCTGGTCTCCTTGCGCGGATTCACCACGAATTTCGGCCGGATCCGAAACACCCAGACGTACAGCGATCGCCATTATCTCTACGTCCGGCCGGCGGGAGGCCGGTGGGAGCGCGTTTACCGCCAGGGCAACGAAACGACATATCCGTACAGCCCGCTGATCATCAGCGTCCCGCCGGGCCGGACGCGGGTTGGCACGGTCGTCGACTTTACGCATCAGGAATATTCGGACTACGTCGAATCGTTGCACGATTCCCGGCTGAAGAAGGAGGTCGTGCTCACAAGCGGAAATGGCGCCTACAAGGTGCACCGGCTGCGGATCACGAATCCGGGCGGGCGCGACAAGCTGCGGATTGCGTTGGCCCGGACAAATCATGCGTACGAACGATCGGGTTACTACATGGCGCAAGGCGCGATTGCCTGGCTGCTCTCCGGCGATCCGGCCGCCAATCTAGATTGCATCGAGTGGACGATTTATCCCTGCCTCGACCCACAAGCCGTCCACGACGGACAAAACTATATCGAGCACCATTCCCTGATTCTCGACGACGGCCGGCCGCAGCACCAGGCACTCTGGCATCCGGTGACCGGTGAGCTACCGTCGCAGCACTACCATGTGCTCACCGACGTGCACATGTGGGAAATGCGCGATTGGGAATCCTACAAGTACAACGATCCGTTCGCCCCGCGCGGCAAGGCGGGCAATGGCAGATCAGAAATCGAACGAGTCATGCTCGGATTCTGGCCCTACTGGTATGAGTTCGGGATCGATGCCTACGATCATGAAAACAAGTGGCAGGCGGCGAACGCGCTGCCGCAGAACTTCGGCGGTGCGCTGACCACGCATTTGGAGATTCCCTACTATGGCAAGGACGACATCGATCCGCGGGATCGGTTGCGTGAACAGGGCCGCCTCTGGGCGCGGTCGCACAGCCAGGCATATCTCCGAATGCAGAAGGATCGCCGTTATTGGGACGAGACGAGCCCGGGTGGTCCTGTGAATGTCGACGGTGCCGTGATCCTGCCCGTGCCGCAGATCACGATGCTCGAGGACTTGCAACCGCTGTCCGGCCAAGCGACGCCGCGCGCCAATGCCGCTGGGCAGCCGATGCAGCTCTATCACGAGATTTTCGAGCACGGAGTCGGCATGCGCTCGGGCGACAGCGTTACCTATGCTGTTCCGCCGAACGCGAACACGTTCCGGGCGATGGCAGGCGTCCAGGATTCGGAAGAAACGCCCGACGACCACCACACAGTTCAATTTGTCGCCCAATCCAACAACGGTGTCCTGTGGCGCAGCCGACCGTTGAAACGAAGCGAGCGCGAGTTGGCCGTCGTCGATGTAAGCAAGACGCTGCAGCTTGTGCTCCGAGTTGAGGGGCCGCCAGGGCTGCTTGCCAATTGGGGTGGCGCTAAGTTCACCGCCAACGATCCGGAGGCTCCGGCAAACTTGACCGCCCAGGAAAATGGAATCCGTGCCAACAAGAAGTGAAAAACACGGATGATTACTCCTCTCTCAAGAAACAGCTTTCGTAAATACTTGATATGCAAAGAAAGGAGTTTCTTCGAGTCGGGGCCAAAACTTGTTTTGGGGTGGGGGCTCCTAAGAAACTGGATTTTCAGGGGGAGGGGTTTACCGCCTGGTGGCAAATACCTCTCTCTCCGTGGTGGAAAACGCCAGGACCGGGGCGTTGATGATCCATAGCGCCGCGAGTCCGACGAAGATCGCACCGCCTTCCAGCCCTTCGACGCAAACCGATGAAAGCCAAAAAAAAACCAACTGAAAAACATGAAAACCAAGAACCCCCTCTCCCTCCTGCTGAGCGGCCTGATCGCCCTCGCGGCCGCGCCGGCTGACTCCGTCCGAGCGGCGGACGGCAGCGCGACCGGTTTGATCGAAGGGCGGGTGCTGAACGTGACCAACGGAACTTACATCGAGAAGGCCCGCGTCAAGGTCGAGGGCACCTCGCTCGAAGCATTCACCGACTCGGCGGGCAACTACCGTCTCGCCCGTGTCCCCGCCGGCACCGCGAAGGTAAAGACGTTCTTCACGGGCCTCGTAACCCAGACGGCAGACGTCGTTGTTTCCCCCGGACAGACAGCCGTGCACAACATTGCCCTCGAGGGATTGCAAAGGAAATCAAGCGCGACCGATGGCACCATCAGGTTGGCGGAATTCGTCGTCACCGGGTCTAAGGAGATGGATGGCGCCGCCATCGCCATCAACGAACAGCGTTTCGCCCCCAACGCGGTCACTGTCGTCGCCGCCGACGAGTTCGGTTCGATGGCAGAAGGCAATGTCGGTGAATTCATGAAGTTTTTGCCTGGAGTCACCATGGACATCGGCGAAAGCGGCGACGCCAACACCGTATCGATCAACGGCGTCCCTGCCGCCAACGTTCCGATCACCGTCGGCGGCTTTGACCTCGCCAGCGCGAACCAATTCTTCGGCAGCGGGACCGGGCGCGAGGTTAATCTCGATCAAGTTTCCCTCAATAGCATCGCGCGCATCGAGGTTGCCTATACGCCAACTCCGGAGATTACGGGGTCAGCCCTCGCTGGATCGGTCAATATGGTGCCACGCAGTGCCTTCGAGCGCTCCAAACCGGTTTTCACGGGTAGTGCGTTCATCATGATGCGCGACTCGGAAAAGACTTTTCGCACGACGCCCGGCCCGAGTCGTGTGCCGACGCGCAAGATCCACCCCGGGTTTGACTTCTCCTACATCGTGCCCGTCAACAAACGCTTTGGCTTCACGCTCTCCGGCGGAAGGTCCACCAATTATACGACGGAGCACGGTTCCTCGCGTGACTGGCGCGGAAGCGGGTTTCCCACCACCGGCCTCACTGCGCCAACGGCCGCCACGCAGTATCCCGACACCACCGTCGACCGGCCCTACCTCACCGCATTTAGTTTTACCCTGCCCACGAAAGTAACCACGCGCACATCGATCGCCGCGACGGTCGATTTCAAGCTCGCGCCCAACGACACCCTGTCCTTCTCGATCCAATACGCGAATTACGACTCGATGACGAATGGCCGCCACATTTTCTTTCAACTCCAGCGCGTGGAACCAGGCGATTTTACGCCGACTTCCACGCGCGGAACCGGGATGTTGACGATACAAACTGGTGACTACCTCTCGAACGGCACCACCTATATGCCGTCGCTCACATGGCGGCACGACGGCACAGTCTG
>JAUSID010000289.1 GCA_030648295.1 Opitutaceae bacterium
GCAAGGTCGATCTGAACGAATACAAGCGAAAGCAGGCCGCGCCCGGACTGAAGATCACGCCGCTGGCCTTCGGCGTGGGCCGAAGGATCCCGATCGTACAAAAGTACGTCAGCTAAGCGGCCGAACAAGCTTCGTTGTAGGAGCCTGCTTGCCCGTTCGACAAGCTCAGGGCCCCGAGCCCCGAGGGGCAGGCGACTGGGAGCGCGACCGCCCCCGGTCGCATTGAGATCGTTGCGACCGAGGGCGGTCGCGCTCCCAATCAATCCATCGCCTGCAAGCAGGCTGTCTCCTACATCAGAGTCGGTGAGCCTCCTCGTAGAAACCGATGTAGAATCAAAACAGCTCCCCTTGCACGCCGCTCGGCGGCACGCGGCCGAGAAAGGCACCGTAACGCTCGAGCCAGTCGTTCAGTTTTTCCGTGTAGTAATCCGCATCATACGGCGCGGTCGCAGGATCGTGGAGGTCGACCGGCCGGGCGCACTGCCAGTCGTTCGGCCGCGCTTTGGTCCGGCGGGTGATGTAATACGTCACGCGCTCACCCATGCGCGGCCGGCGGTTGAGCTGGAGCGCGGCTTCGGCCGCAGCGCGGCGCGGTTTGCCGCCTTCAGCCACAAAGCGCTCATACGCGTCCGGATTCTGGCTCAGCGCCTCGCTCCGCGCCAACTCCTCGACGGGCACCGCCAGCGCGACGAGCTTCTTGCGATAATCCTCGAGCAGCACGAGCGGTGACGCGGGCGACGCGCCGAGCAGGAATTGGATCAGCTGGTCCGTCAGCTTCTTGAGGTACGGCTCGGTCCCCCGCGACCGCAGCGCGCTGCCGCGGAGCGTGATTTTGTGTCCGTCGAAAATCGCGTAGTTCTTTGCCTTGTAGCAGAACATCGCGCGATACCGGCCATCGTATTCGAGATCGATCCCGGCGGGCAGGATCGGCGATACGAGCGCGAGCAGCTCGTCGGGATTGTCGAAGTACTTTTCCGACGAGAGATAAATTCCATCGGTGTCCGCCTCGAGGATCGTGCAGCCCTGCCGGGCGAACTCGTCGATCAGCTGCTGCAGCAGTTCGCGGCCGCGACGAGTCACCTCGGCGGCCAGTCCGCCATCGCCGAAGCGGGCGCCGGAAAACCCGAGATAGCCATAAAATGAATTGATCAGAATCTTGAAGCTCGCCTGGCGCGCCTGCGCTTCGTTCCGCTCCGCCTCGGTCGGCGCGCTGCGGGCGAGTTGCTTGTATTTCAGCCGGTACTCGCGCAGCCGCCTCAGCAGCGGAATGAAAACGCCCAGCGTGTCGTTCCTGGGGTTCCGATTGATCGCCAGCAACAGGCTGGGATAAAGCGACGCCACGTCGAAGTGCAGCACGTGGTGGAAGACCCCCTCCTTGAAACTGCGCGTGTAACCACCCTCGAACGGCTTCACCTCCGGTGGCAACGGGCAGGCCTGCCGCGCGTGATAATATTCCTCGAGAAACAGAAGATCGATTTTCGACGTGGCGCCCCGCAGCGTCGCGTCCTGGAGTTGAATCGGGAACGTCCGCGTTTGCTCGAAGTATGTTGGCAGCAGCTGATCCGCCAGTCCCTGCGTCTCGCGCAAGTCGTCCTCGAGATAGGCGCAGAACCGCGCCCGGTCCTCGAAAAACGCCTGCTGAATCTTGCTGCCCTCGATGTAGGTTCGCCCGGCGCTGTCCTCCTCGGTGATCCCGAAATAGACCGCAGCTTCCTTCAGCCCATATGAGGTCAGCTCGCGCGTCGTGATGTCGTGGAGATTGATCAGCAGGTAGGTGTCGACGACGGCACGGCCGGGAAGGTCGCAGCGCAGGAAATCGATCCACCGCTCGGCGACCTTGAGCCGGCTGGTGCGGAATGCCGCCGGTTGATCGTAGCGCCCCCACGCGCAGGCCACCTTGTGCCGCCGGCAGCGCTGGCGCAGGTAATCCAGGTCGAACTTGAAGAGGTTGTGTCCCTCGATCACGTCGGGATCGATCGCGTGCAGCGCGGCGCAGAACTCCTCCAGCAGTTTTTTTTCCGCCGCCGCCGTCATCTCGTCGAGCAGCAGCAGCCGGTTTTTCCCGGCCGTCCGCAATCCGATCGCCAGAATGCGATCGTCGGCGCGCCGCGCATCGGGAAACCCGCCCTCGGGCGCGGCGACTTCGATGTCGAGCTGCATCCGCCGCAGCTGGCCGAAGCTGAGATCGCGATACAGCCGCTGCCGGTGCTGGAGCAGATACTGGTTTTCCAGCGGGCGGACGACATCGACGCTGATCCCTTCCCGCGCCTGCCGCGTGAAGAGGTTGAAACTTTCCAGATCGTTCGCGTGCAGCAGCCGGTCGAACGGCCCCTCGCCTTGCAGCCGCTCAATGCTCAGCGGCCCCGGCGCCACGTCGGCCGGCGTATCATTGAGCCACGCAAACGGCCGGAAGGCATCATGGCGGGTTTCGCGCCCGTCCTGGCCGTTGTTCACCGTGGTGTGAACACGGCCGGTGCCATCGACCCAGACGCCGCAAAGCGATCCCGCCATTGGTCACGCGCTCAGGCGCGTATGGTACACCATCACCAGAGCCACGAGCAGCAGCACGATGGTGATCGTCATCAGCAATCCGGCCTTGTCGCGTTTACGGTAAGCCATCCCGGCGAGCGCGGAGAGTCCAAGCCAGCAGACGATCTTCACGATCATCCAAACCGGGAAGCCGTAGTTCATCTTCGCCTGCAACCCGAACCCGCCCACCGCGGCGAGCAGGCTGGCGATGCCCGTGATCATCATCACGCGCTTGCGGGTCTCCGGCGGCGCCGCGAAGGCATAAAAAGTATAGCCGGTGAGCACGAACAGCGCACCAAGGTGAAGGATGTAGTAGACGATTGGGCTCATGGGAAAATCGCCGGCAGCTGAGCGCCGCCATCGAACGGCGTCCAACCTTTTCGAGATCAAGAAAAAAGCCGGCCCGAAGGCCGGCTTTAGTCAGTTGAAAGGATGACACCCCACCTGTGCCGTATGCTCAAAGGCTCAAGACCTTTGTAGGTTTAGGTGGGAACCTCCGCCACAGCGTCTGCCTTCCGATTTACGGCCTGGCATCTTCCGCGACGGGTTCAGCTCCCGTGTTTATTCCAAGGCAAAGAGCAGTTATTGAAAGCACCTCGAACACTGCAGGGTGTCTTGCCGTAAGCTAGGTCGGTCGGTCCATCCGTCAAACCCGATCGCCCGAATGATTCCCATCGTGGGCCCGCCGGCGCGCATTTTTTCCCCGACGCGGGCGGCGGCGACGGGGAAACGGCTTGCGTTAACCTCATGCCAAAGCAGCGTCTTTCGACAGCGTGACGCCGGACTTACCCCTCCGATCCGAACGGGAGAAATTCCACCGACGTCCCTGCGTCATCGGCGACTTTGTCGCGATCATTCCAGCATGGCCCGGGTGCTACTGATCAACCCGTCCTACAAGGTCACCTACGCGAGTACGATGGCGCGCTTCGGCGTGCCGTTCTACCCCGTCCTTTCCCTCGCGACCATCATTCCGAAGGTGAAGGCGTCCGGCCACGAGGTGCAGGTCATCGATCTGTGCTACGAAGACTTCAACGTGGCGCGGCTGCGGGACCGCATCAAGGCGTGGCGGCCCGACGTCGTGGGCCTGACCGGAACCACGCCGCTCTTTTCCCAGATTCGGACGATCGTAAAGCTGGTCCGCGAGATCTCACCGGATATCGTCACCGTCGGTGGCGGACCGCATTGTTCGGCGCTGCCCGAGCAGTCGCTGGAGGAGGCCGGTTTCGACTTTGTCTGCTTTGGCGAAGGAGATTTCACGCTGGCGCAAATCGCCGACGGCCGCGACTCCGCGGGCATCCCCGGCATCGTCCGCCGTGATGGCACCGGTCGCACGGTCAAGAACCTGCCCAATACGTGGCTGAAGGACCTCGACGAGTTGCCCTACCCGAGCTGGGACGAGTTCAACCTCGCGCAATACGAAAGGTACTGGTCGCGACTCATCGCCCGCCGCAAACCGGTCGCGTTCTTCGAGACGACCCGCGGCTGCGTCTTCTCCTGCAATTACTGCGGCTCGAAGAACACCGTCGGCCGCGGCTTCCGCAAGAAATCCGTCGCCCGCGTGATCGACGAGTTGAAGTACAGCAAGCGCCATGGCTTCCGCGAATTTTTCATCGTGGACGACATCTTCACGACCGATGTGCCGCGCGTGAAGGAAATCTGCGAAGCAATCATCCGCGAGGATCTCGACATCGCCTGGAGTTGCGCCAACGGCATCCGCGTCGACTCGGGCGATCAGGAGATGTTCACGCTCATGCGCCGCGCCGGATGCTACAAGGTCGCGTTCGGGTTCGAATCGGGCGACGACCGCGTGCTGAAGGAATTCGGCAAGGGCGGCCGCGCGACGGTGGAGGCGGCGCGCAGCACCGTCGCCATGGCCCGCAAGGCCGACATCGACGTGTTCGGTTTCTTCATGGTCGGGCTGCTCCAGGACACGGCGGAATCAATGGCGAAAACGATCGAGCTGGGACGCGAACTCCAGACCGATGTGCTGAAGATCAGCATCTCCGTGCCGTTCCCCGGCACGCCGATGTATGCGGAATTGAAGTCGAAAGGGCTGCTCAACCACTTCGACTGGGACAAATACAACGTCTACAACCCGCAGCGGCTTTACCAGCACCCCACGCTTTCGTGGGAGACGATCGACCGGTACTACAAGCTGGCATATCGCCGCATGGTGCTGACGAACCCGGCGTTTTATTATCGACGGCTGCGCCACGGACTGCGGACCGGCGAATTCTTCTACGACGTCTATTACTTCCTGCGTTTCGTCCTGGCCGGCGCGAAAATCTAGCGCGGAAATCAGCTGCCGAGGATGCCGTCGTCCAGGTGCTGGATAATCAGCTCCTGGATCGTCGCGAGGAAAAGATAGCACATGAACGCCTTTCGCAGCGGCTCGCTCAAGGTCGCCACGTCCACGTCACCGCCCTCGAGCGTCTCGTCGCCGAATGGCTTTAGGTAAACTTCCCGGAGCCGCAGCCGGACCGCCGCGCAGGCCCGCAGGATCACCTCTGCGTTGTTCTCATCGAAGGAGACCACGCCTTCGCTGAAAAATTCGTCGTCGAACAACGCGAGCAGCGTGCGGACGTCGTCGTTTTGCGAGCTGAGCAGCTCTCCCGACCACGCGTCGCGAAACTCGGCATCGATGTCGCGCACGGCGAGCGGGGCGGCGAGCTCCTTTTTGAGCGAATCGCCGAGCTGCTTGATGACATCGAGCAGCGGTGCCACGACCGGCAGCGCCAGTTTTACTTCAATTCGCTTCATCCGGTTCGAGGACGGCAGTGAGGTGCCATTGCTGCAAGGTGAACACGTAGGCTTCCGCTTTTTCCCTCAGCCCGCTCCACACGATCGAGCGGCCCTGCTCGTGGACCTCCAGCATCTTCTTGCGCGCGGTCTGTTCATCGAACCCGAACACCTTCTTGAACACCAACACCACGTAGGACATGAGGTTGACGGGGTCGTTGAGCACCACGACGCGCCACACGCCGTCGAGCTTGAGTTCGGTCTCGGTTTCGGTCGCGGGAAGGGTTTCGGAGCTGCGCGGCATGACGCGCCCGCAGTAAACGCCCGCCGACGGCTCGCGCAACTCGCAAACGAAATTGCCGAAACCGTTCGATGCGTCACGCATTGCTCGCCGGACGCAAAAGACAAGTCATGGTGATATTGCGACTGAAGATCACGGGGCAGGCTTCGGCCCGGATTCGATCTTTCGAGCCATGAATACGATCACGGCGCCGGTCTTGCGCAGCGCGCGCAGCGCGGTGACAACGGCCGCAATCGGGAGCATCGCCGCACCGAGCAACACGGCCGCCACGCGCTGCCTGCCGCTCGCGTGGCCGCGATCCACCCCCTTCAGGACGAGGTAAAAAAGGTTGTGCGGCAGACCGAGACGGTTCTGCCAGGTCTGGACGAGGCTGAACGAATCGTATTCCGGCGCGCAGGTGCTCTCGCCTTCGATCCGGAGCCCGCGTCGCTCCAGCTCTGCGCGCAGAACCACCGCGGGGAAATGACAGAGATGGCGCGGCACATCCAAATGGAACCATGCGGCCGGGTTCGCCTGCGCTTCCGGCGACCCGAAGTCCGGCACGGAAAGCAACAACACGCCACCGGGCCGCAGCACCCGCGCCACTTCGTCCAACACCCTCCCAGGCGCCCGCATGTGCTCGAGGCTGTGCCAGCTCACCACGGCGTCGAATTCACCTGCGTTGAATCCCTGCTCGTACACTTCGCCGACCTTGATGTTCAAGCCGTGCTTTTCCCGCGGAATCGCCGCCGCGTCGTGAGTCGCCTCCGTACCGATCGCCTGCCAACCCGCCGCGGCAAAACACGCCAGCAGGTGACCCGGCCCGCAGCCCACGTCCAGCACACGACCAGCCCGCCCCACTGCATCCATCACTTTACGCGCGCGCCGGCGATAAAGTTGCTGCTGGATCGATTCGACCAGCGCCGGAAATCGCCGGCGACCCGGCTGGCCGTAATAGACCTCCCCGTAATAACGCGCCCCGTCGTCGGGCGCGGGCGTTGTCACCCACCAGCCTTCCGGCGCGCGTTCGAGTGAAAACGCTTCACCGGTAATGTAGTCGCGGGCGCGCATCTCACCGGCGGGTCGGCTGCGGCTTGCGCGTGGCATCGGGCGACGTGGGATGCGCCGCCCGCTGGGTTGGCGCGTTGCGGCTCAGCCGGTGCGCGAGCGCAACCCGGATGCAGCCCAGACCATAACGAACGGACCGGCGGAAGCTGATCGAACTGGCGTCCGCAAAATATTTCGTGGGACACGTCACTTCGCCGATGCCATAACCCTGGCCGAGGATCCACACCAGCATCTGGTTGTCGAAAATGAAGTCGTCATCGAAGGCTTCGAGCGGCGACTGCTCGAGCATGCGGCGCGAAAAAGCCCGGTAGCCGGTGTGATATTCCGAGAGCTTCGCGTTCAACATGAGGTTCTGGAAAAGCGTGAGTACGCGGTTGCTCACGTACCGCCACCACGGCATGCCGCTGCGAAACGCGTGGCCGCCGAGGATGCGCGAGCCGAGCGCGCACGGATAAACGTCGTATGCCACCACGCTCGCGAGCGCCGTGATCAGCTTTGGCGTGTATTGATAATCCGGGTGCACCATGACGACGACGTCGGCCCCTTGCTCCAATGCCGTGCGGTAGCAGGTCTTCTGGTTCGCGCCGTAGCCGCGGTTGCGCTCGTGCACGATCACGTGCACGCCCGGCAGCGTGCGTGCCACCGCCACCGTCCGGTCGAGACTCTGGTCGTCGACCAGGATGATATGGTCCACGACCCCTTGCGCGACCACCTCCTCATAGGTGCGCAAGAGCGTCTTTTCGGCGTTGTACGCGGGGAAAACGACCACGATCTTGCGGCCATTGATCATGGTCGCGACGTGGTGGCGTGATCGCGCGGCCGCCGCCCTGAGATTTCCTTGCGCCTGCTCATCCGGGTCCGACACTGCAGGCCCTCGATTCAGTCGACAATGGAAGAAATCGTTTTCCGAGGCGTCGCCTCCCGATCCGCGACCTCCGGCAGCCCGGGAAGGCCGTTGGCGTCCGCCCGCCCGTCATCGACCGCCATTGTCATCGTTCTGCTGGTCCTGGCGGTCGCGGCGGCGTTTTTCCCGGCCGGCTCCGCTGGTTTTGTGAACCTCGACGACGACGCGTACGTTGAATTCGCGCCGATGGTAAATCGCGGGTTCACGCGCTCGGGCGTGGTGTGGGCGCTGACCTCGATCCACACCGCCAACTGGCACCCGCTCACGACGTTTTCGCACATGCTGGATTGCCAGTTGTTCGGACTGAAACCAGCCCCCATGCATTGGGAAAATATTCTGTGGCACGCCGCGAACGCCGTGCTGGTTTTCCTCGTGTGGCAGCGCTCCACTCGTACCGTTTGGCGCGCCGGCATCATCGCCGGACTGTTCGCGCTTCATCCGCTGCATGTCGAGTCCGTCGCATGGATCTCGAGCCGAAAGGATCTGCTGAGCACATTTTTCTGGCTCCTCGGTATCCTGGTTTACGTCGGCTGGACGCGGCGGAAATCGGGGGTGCGTTACCTCGGGGTGGTGGTGTGCCTCGTGCTGGCCCTGCTCGCGAAGCCGATGGCCGTGACGTTTCCGTGCACGCTCGTGCTGCTCGATTTGTGGCCGCTCGGACGCTGGCCGGCGCAAAAGCTGTGGCCGCTCCTCCGCGAGAAAGGAATCCTGTTCGTCGTCGTGCTGCTGCACGCCGGCGGCACGTTCCTCGTCCAACATGCCGCGGGCGCGGCGGACTATGCGGCCCGGTTCGATCTGGGAATGCGCATCGGGAACGCGTTCGTCGCGTACGTGCGCTATCTCGGCAAAACCATGTGGCCGGAGTCGCTCGCACCTTTGTATCACATGAGTCGCGGCTGGCCGGTTCTCACCGTGCTGGGCGCGATCGTGCTGCTGGCATTGATTTCAGCCGCGGTTTGGTGGCAGCGGCGGCAATGCCCGTGGCTCGCGTTCGGCTGGCTATGGTTTCTCGGTACCCTCGTGCCGGTGATCGGGCTCATCCAGGTTGGCGCGCAATCGATGGCCGATCGCTACACGTATGTGCCACTGCTCGGTGTGTTCACGGCCATCGCCTGGTTCGGCGCTGAACTGGTCGCACGCGCGCCGCAGCTGCGCCGGCCGTTGCAGACCGCCGCCATCGTCGCCCTCTCCGCGTTCGCCGTTCTCACCGCCCATCAAAGCCGCGCGTGGTCGAACAGCATTTCCCTTTATCGTCACAGCCTTGCCGTCGGTGAGGATAATCCGGGGATTCGATATCTGCTCGCCAACGCGCTCAGCGCCGCCGGCCGGCCGGAGGCCGAGGTTGTCGCCGAGTTCCAGCGGGCACTGAAACTCGAGCCCGGCTACATCAACGCCCGCACGCAGCTGGCCGGCATCGCGCTGCGCCAAGAACGGATGGACGAGGCGGTGCGTTTGTCCGAGGAAAACGTGAAGTACGAACCGCAGAACGCGGGAGTGTATTTCAACCTCGCGGTACTCGCGTCACGTCAGAAACGCACCGCCAACGCCCTGCGATTTTACCAGGAGGCAATCCGGCTGAAACCGGACTACGGCACTGCATTCCTCGAACTCGGGCGGCTCCATGCCCGCGAGAACAAGTTGCCGGAGGCGCTGAAATATTACGCGCGCGCGGCGGAGCTGATGCCGTGGGATCTGCCGACCCTCACGGAGTACGGCATCCTCGCGGCGAATCTTGGCGATCTCGCCACGGGCCGCCGTGTGCTTGCCCGCGCCGTCTGGATCGATCCGAACCACGGCCCGGCGAAGCAAAACCTCTCGGTTTTGGAAGGGCTGATCAGGAATCGGCGGAGCTGAACGCAAGCGGTTCAGACGTATCTCCGAGCCGCGGCGGCCGGGGTAACGAGTCTGATCCGACCGGTCCCGTCCAGCCTCCTCACGTCGGCTGCTCCGGGCATCGAATCACCGGCCGCTGCCCTCGGCCACGGCGACGGCGACGCGGGCCTCGGCTTCCGCGAGCGGCACCTTGGCGACGTCCTTCTGATTCCGCCATTTCAGTTCGATGATTCCCTCTTTCAGCCCTTTGCCGCCGATCGTCAGCCGCAGCGGGATCCCGATGAGATCAGCGTCCTTGAATTTCACGCCCGGGCGCTCGGCGCGATCATCCACGAGGACATCGGCTCCGGCTCGCTCCGCCGCGGCGGCAAGTTTCTTCGCGACCTCCATCGCCTCGGGCACCTGCGGATCGAGGACGCAGACGAGCACCTGGAAGGGTGCGGAGTTCCACGGCCACACGATTCCGTCCGCGTCATGCGACTGCTCGATCACCGCCTGCATCGTGCGGCTGATGCCGATGCCATAGCACCCCATCACCATCAGCTGCGATTGCTTCTGGCCGTCGGTGTAGGCCGCACCGAACTTTTCCGCGTACTTCGTTCCCAGCTTGAAAATGTGGCCGACCTCGATCCCGCGCCGCACCTGCAGCGGCTGGCCGGACTTCACGTCGGGTTCGCCCGGTCGCACGCGGCGGAAATCGCCGAACTTCGTCACCGCGAGATCGCGCGTCACGTTCACGTTGCGCAGGTGAAATCCATCCTTGTTCGCACCGGTGGTGCCGTTCCCGATCAGTCGGACTGCGTGATCGGCAAAAACTCCAGCGAGCGCCGCCGGCTCCTTGATCGTCCCCTTCACCGCGCCGAGACTGCCCGGTTTCGCGCCCAGGACCGGGACGATTTCATCCGGCGTCGCCGGGCGGTGGAGTCCAAATCCGAGTGAACCGAGCTTCGCCTCCTCAAGTTCGTCGCTGCCTCGAAGAATCACGAGGAACGGCTTCCCATCGCCAATGAAAACCAGCGTCTTGAACTGCCGGTCCGCGGGAACTGAATACGGCGCCTGCTCGAGCGCCGCGATCGTCACGACGCCCGGCGTCGCGAACTCCTCCACGGCACCGGCCGGCGCGGCGTCCGCGAGGTCGGCGGGCACCAGCCCGCTTGTCGCCTTTTCGCGGTTCGCGGCATAGCCACTCGCCTCGTTGTAGATCACGTCGTCATCGCCGACTTCGGCCGGCACCATGAACTCGTGCGAATAGCTGCCACCCATGACGCCAGTGTCGGCTTCAACGGCGATCGCCTGCACGCCAACGCGGCGGAAAAAGCTCTCATAGGCCGTCTTCATCGCGTGGTAGCTCCGGATTGCACCGTCGTCGTTCGCATCGAACGAATACGCGTCCATCATGATGAACTCGCGCGCCCGCATCAGCCCGTAGCGCGGCCGGATCTCGTTCCGGAACTTCGTGGCAATCTGATAAAAATTCTTCGGCAGGTCGCGGTAGCTCGTGATCTCCGCCTTCACCAGCGGGGTGATGACTTCCTCGTGCGTTGGGCCGAGGACAAATTCCGGCTCGCGCGATGCGCGTTTGCCTTCGCCGGCACTGTCCGCCCGGAACATGATTTCGCGCGCCGCCGCCCAGCGCGGCCCCTGTTGCCATAATTCGGCGGGATGCACGTGCGGCATCCACAGTTCAATCGCCCCCGCGGCGTCGAGTTCCTCGCGGCACATCTGCGTGAGCTTATGAATCACCCGCAACCCGAGCGGCATGTAGGTGTAGAGCCCACCGCTGAGCTTGCGAACCAATCCCGCGCGAACAAGCAGCTTGTGGGAGGCGATTTCCGCGTCGGCCGGACTCTCTTTCAGCGTGGGGATGAAGAACTGTGACCAGAGTTTCATGAAAGCCGGGCAGGCAAACAAGCCGGTGACCGCGGAGCAAGGCGCAACGTGCCGCGCAGCGTTCACGGACGTGAAACGGTTTGTCGTCCGATACGCGGCGGAGAAAGGAGCAGGGAGAAGGGAGCAGGACCGGAGCGGAAAGATGTCACTTGGAGCCTCTGACGCGTTCAGCCGGATCGATTCAGTGGCCAACCGCGAATGAACGCGAATGGACGCAAATTCCAGAGGAGGGGGAGGATTGCCCAAGTGAAACCATGGTCACCGTTTGGTTGATCGTTTCCATGCTCCCAAGAGATGCCCGCTCCATTCGCGTGAATTGGCGTCTATTCGCGGTTGAACTGAATTGTTCCGGCTGTCTTCAGAAAGCCGCCGGCGCCACAACAGTCTTGCCCCTCGCGCTCCGCGCCGTGCTCCTTGCCCTTTCATGTCTGCCTCCAATGAACGCCGGCCGTGGCCGATGAAGTGGGTCGTGCTCGCCATCGTGGTGGTGATTGTCCCGTACACGTTTCTCACGCTGCGTTACCGGAAGGAGGGTCCCGCCTTCCAGCCGTATCAGGACATGAAAAACCGCGCCAACGTCAGCCGGCTGCTTGCGGCCGGTTATCAGCGGATGCCGCTGACCGCGCATCGACCGGCCGATTCACTTCATCTCCTGCGCTCCGTCACGGCGACTCGCGCGCCTGGTGGTTTACCGGCGGAGCTTAAAGCGACCCTGATCGAGGCGCCGCTGCTTCCGACCGAAATTCTCCAAGTCTCGGCCGCGCCGACCGCGAATGGCGTGCAGGCCTATCCCATCCAGTTCACCTGCCGGCTGCCCGACGACCAGCAGATGCTCGCCGGGGCCGAGCTCTACCTCAAGAACGACGAAGCCGTGATCGTGCCGACCTTCGAACGCGTCGGCGGCGACTTGATGACCCGCACCCGCGAGCCGGCCGTCGTGGTCACGATTCCGGCCGGCGTGCTGAAGCCCGGGCCGCACCGGATCACCGTCGCCGCCGAGCGTTCCGGCGCCACGTGGGAGGTGGACGTGCGGTGAGGGCACGCATCCCGCCCGAAAAAAAGAAGATTGCATGGAAAGCCAGCGCGACTATCGCCGTGCTGACCGCGCTAACCCCCAACCTACCGTGTTTTGCCGCCCGCTGTACCCCAATTGAGCAAACTTCGGCGCGGCAAATCAGGACCTGGCAGAACTCACGCTCACGACGGAGAATTTCCGTCACCTTTTAGTGGTCGCCGCGTCTTTGCGGACCGCGCGACAATCGTTCCTTCTTCGGCTTGCCGAAGGCATTGCGTCTGATCACCCACCCACTCACCTTCTCCTTCGCAAGTCACATCTCGTCATGGCAAAATCCAAAAGTTACGGCGGCCTGATCGCCCTCATCCTCGTCATTGCGGCGGCGGCAGGCGGGACCTGGTATTTCTTCCGCGGGAAGACGGACAAGGCGCCCGAGTTCCAGACCACCAAAGTCGCACGCGGCGACATCACCCAGGCCGTGACCGCCACCGGTGATCTGCAACCGGTCGTCACGGTCGATATCGGCGCGCAGGTCTCCGGCCAGATCAAGGAGGTGCTGGTCGATTACAACTCGCGTGTGAAGGCCGGCGACGTGCTCGCGCGCATCGACGAGTCCACGCCGACGCAGCGGCTGCGCCAGGCCGAGGCCGACCTCGAGTCCACCAAGGCCAGCAACAAGCTGCTTCAGCTGAATCTCGCCCGCACCAAGGAGCTGTTTGGCAAGAACCTCGTTTCGCAGCAGGAACTCGACAACATCTCCGCCCAACTCGCGCAATCCAACGCCAGCCTTCTCACCCGCGAAGCCGCCGTCGCCAACGCGAAGCTTGACCTCGAGCGCTGCACCATCCTTGCGCCGATTGACGGCATGGTCCTCGATCGCAAGACGGACAAGGGCCGCACGGTCAATGCCAGCATGAACGCCCCGACGCTGTTCACGCTGGTGAACGATCTTTCCAAGATGCAGATCAACGCGGCCGTCGCCGAGGCCGATATCGGCACGATCTCGGAGGGCCAGGAGGTCAAGTTCACCGTCGATGCTTTCCCCAGTCGTACGTTTACCGGCGTCGTCCGGATGGTCCGCAGCAACGCGAGCGTGACCCAGAGCGTCGTTTCCTATGCCACGATCATCGACGTCAGCAACGAGGATCTCAAGCTGCGACCCGGCATGACGGCGAACGTATCCATAATCGTGCAACAGCGCCCCGGCGTCCTGCTGGTGAAAAACGGCGCCCTGCGCGTGCGGGTGCCGCCGGATTTGCTGGCCGTGCCGCCGCCAACTCCCGGCGCCTCGGACACGAAGGAAAAGGGAGGCAAAGGTGGCGCGCCGGTGGCGACGATGACGGACGACGAACGGATGACCGCGACCTTTTCGATCATGCGCGAAATCGGTTACGAACGCGGTTCGCCGGCTACGCCTGACCAGATTGCCAAGGCGAGGCAGCTCGCGAAAGACAAGGGCCTTGATCCGGATTTGATCGCGGCGCGGCTCGCCACGCCCGCAAGTCGCAAGGGCGATCGCGGTGGCGGTGGCGATCGCGGCGGTGGCGGCGGCCCCCGCCGCGGCGGTGGCACGTCCGGCGTCGATCGCGGGTACAACAGCACCGTGGTGACGCGCACGCTCTACAAGTTTTCCGACGCAAATGCCGCGGAAAAGAAACTCGTTCCCGTGCAGGTCAAACTCGGCATCTCCGACGGGTTTTCCACCGAGGTGCTCGAAGGACTCGCCGAAGGTGACACCGTCATCACCGGTGTGATCATGCCCGGCGCGGTCGTCCCGCCGCCGCAGGCCCCGGGCGGCAGCTCACCCAATCCGTTCAGCGGGCGCGGCAGCTTTGGCGGTTCCCCGCGCGGGCGTTGAGGTTTCCACCCACTTCGCGCATGCAGCCCGTCGTCCAGATCAAGGACATTCACAAGATTTACGAGTCGGGCGAGGTGCCCGTGCACGCCGTCCGCGGCGTCACCCTCGACATCGCACCCGGCGAGTTCATCGCCCTCATGGGCGCCAGCGGCTCCGGGAAATCCACCCTGATGAACATGCTCGGGTGTCTCGACCGGCCGACCAAGGGCACCTACCTGCTCGACGGGATCGACATCGACAAGCTCGACCGCAACGAGCTCGCCGACCTCCGCAACCAGAAGCTCGGTTTCGTCTTCCAGGGCTTCAATCTCCTCGCCCGCACCACCGCACTCGAGAATGTCGAGCTTCCCATGCTCTACGGCCGGCACCGCCGCGCCTCGAGCGATCAGATTCGCGAACGCGCCATGCACTGCCTCGAAATCGTCGGTCTGGCGAATCGCTTCGATCACTTTCCGAACCAGCTCTCGGGCGGCCAGCAGCAGCGCGTCGCAATCGCTCGCGGCCTGGTCAACTCGCCCCAAGTCCTCCTCGCCGACGAACCGACGGGCAACCTCGACTCGAAAACCTCCGTCGAGGTCATGGGCGTGTTCCAGAAACTCAACGAACAGGGCATCACCATTGTCATGGTGACGCACGAGTTCGACATCGCCCGCTACTGCCGGCGCAACCTCATCCTGCGCGACGGCATCGTCGTGCGCGACGAACCCGTGAAGGAGCGCTCCATGGCCGAAAAGGAGATGGACAAGGTCCGGTTGGCCGAAGCGGCGGCAAAACTAACCTCTGGCGCCCACGCCGCCTGACGCCGTTCCGACATGCATTTCATCAACACTCTTCGCGTGGCCCTGCGCGCTCTCAGCCGCAACACCATGCGCTCCTTGCTCACCGCCCTGGGCATGATCATCGGGGTGGCCGCAGTCATCACGATGGTCAGCATCGGCAATGGCGCCAAGGTGCAGGTCGAGGCCCAGGTCGCCTCCCTCGGTCAGAACCTCATCACCGTGATGCCGGGCAGCTACAGCAGCGGCGGCATGCGCGGCGGCTTCGGCAGCTCCGCCTCGCTCACCCCGGAGGATGCCGAGGCGATCGCGAACGAGGTGCCGAACATCGACGGGCTCAGCCCCGAGGTCCGCGACCGCAGCCAAATCCTCGCCAATGGCCTGAACTGGAACACCAACGTCAACGGCGTCGGACCCGACTACCCCTACGTCCGCAACTGGTCGATCGCGGCCGGCGCGATGTTCACCGACCAGGATGTGAAGTCGCTCGGCAAGGTCGCGGTTATCGGCAAGACGGTCGCGGATCAGGTTTTCCCGAACGAGGATCCGATCGGCCAGACGCTCCGGATCCGCAACCTGCCCTTCCGCATTATCGGCCTACTCTCGCCCAAGGGATTCAGCGTCTTCGGCTCGGATGAAGACGATGTCGTTCTGATTCCCTACACGTCACACATGCGCCGCGTCTCGCGTCGCACGAGCATCAGCATGATCCGGATCCAGGCCGCGACGGCGGAGAAAATCGACGCCGTCAAGCTCGGGATCGAGGACTTGCTGACGCAGCGCCGGCGTGGCCGCGAACCGGATTTCACCGTCCGTACCCAGGAAGAACTCGCCGCCGCCGCGACGCAGGCCAACAAGACGATGACCGGCCTGCTCGCCGGCATCGCCGGTGTTTCCCTGATCGTCGGCGGCATTGGCATCATGAACATCATGCTCGTGTCCGTCACCGAGCGCACGCGGGAGATCGGCATCCGTCTCGCGATCGGTGCGCACGGCAAGGACGTTCTCACCCAGTTCCTGATCGAGGCGATCCTGCTGAGCTCACTTGGCGGCCTGGTGGGCATCGCCGTTGGGATCGCGGGCTCGCAATTCATCTCGAGCTATAACGGCTGGCCCGTCGTGGTGCCCACCTTGTGGATCGGTATTTCGGTCGCCGGCAGCGCCTTCGTCGGGATCATCTCGGGCTTCTACCCCGCCTACAAGGCCGCGCAGCTCGATCCGATCGACGCGCTGCGGTACGAGTGAGCCCGGAGACCGTAGGTACCCCGTCCGCACTTTCTTGGGAGCGCACGACCCGGTCCGCATTTCCCTGGGAGCGCGGGCGTCTCGCCCGCAAGGTTTGCTAATATAGTCTTGGATCGTGCAGGCTTGCGACGATTTCATCGTTCTCTTTCTCTTAATCGTTCTCTTTCTCTTTCTCCCGGTTGGCCGAACGCGATCGGCGAGAAAGTTTACCCGCCTTTGGCGGCGCCGTAGGCGACCAGGGATAAAGAGAAAGAGGAAAGAGAAAGAACCGGTGACGCTCCTTTGGTTGCGGCCAAGGTGCCGCGGTTTGATGAGGGCGGGCAAGATGCCCGCGCTCCCAGTGCCCACCGCATTCTTGCTGCATGCCGGCGCAACCTTCGCACCATTCGCGCCCATGCAACGTGCGCTTTCACTCCTCCTCTTCGCGCTGCCCGCCGGCGTCGGCATCGCCGCCCAATCGCATCTCGACTTTCGCCGGGACGCCCTTGCGGCGTATGACCGAAAGGACTACCCGGCCGCCCGCGACGCGTTCGCCGCGGCATTGAAACTGCGTCCGGACTCGCCGCGTTATCTCCACAGCCTCGCGGCCATGTCAGCGATGTCCGGTGACAAAGCGGCCGCATTTCGCCTCCTCGAGCAACTCGCCGATCTCGGCGTGGCCACGGCGATCGAACGCGATCCGAACCTGGCCTCGTTGCAGGCCGAGCCCGAGTTTCTTCGCATCCTGCGGCGATTCGCCGAAAATCGGAGCGCGCAGGGCGAAGCGGAGGTCGTCGCGGAAATGCCCGGCCGCACCGGTATCATCGAGGGCATCGCTTTTCGCCCGCGCACGGCCGACATCTTCCTTGGCGACGTTCACTTGCGCGGCATCTGGCGTCGCGATCGCACGGGGCAAATCACGCGTTTTTCCGCCGAGGATGAGGAACTGCTGGGCATCTTCGGCCTGGCAATCGATGAAGCCCGCAACACGTTGTGGGCCGCCATGAGTGCGCTGCCCGAAATGTCGGATTTCGCCGCGGACCTGAAGGGCCAGGCCGGGCTGGCGGAGTTCAATCTTTCCACGGGGGATCTGCGACGCGTCATTCCCGTTCCATCCGACGGACGCGATCACGTTCTCGCTGACCTGCTCGTGGCGGAGAATGGAATCGTGTACGCCACCGACAGCCTCGCTCCCGTGATCTGGCAGTTGTCGCCCGGCGACGAGGAGATGGTGAAACTCGCCGAGTCGAAGCAGTTCATGTCGCTTCAGGGCCTGGTCATTGTCCAGCGCATGCTCATTGTTTCCGACTACAACAACGGCCTGTTCGCTGTCGATCTGAAGGCGGGCGAACACGGGCGGTCGGCCGATGAAGCGATTCGGGCGTTCACCCCGCCGCCCAATGCAACGCTGCTCGGCATCGACGGGCTCGTGGCGGTGCCGGGCGGAATCGCCGCCGTGCAAAACGGTGTCACTCCGCAACGCATCATCCGGATCGTGCTGTCGCCGGACCTGCAATCGATCACCGCCGTAGAGGTGCTCGCCTCAGCCGTGACTCACCTCGAGGATTTGAGCCTCGTTACCCTGATGAATGACCGGCCGACATTCATCGCCGGCGCCGGCTGGGAGGGTTTCGACCCGGCGAAGTCGGCCCGCCCGGCCGCGCACGCGGTTCGAATCATGCAGGTGGCGCTGCCGTGAACGAAACTCCGGACCTCAAGTCGGCGAAATAATGCCAACGTTCCTCGAGTTTTGGACTCGTAACGTGGCGGCGAGCGCCAGCGAGCCGGCGCAGACCACTCGCTGGCGCCAGTGGTACGGTATCGGGAAGAACTTAAGGTGGTCGGCCCTTGGGTGAACGGGTAATACTTCACCTCCCGTGAAAGCCGCCAGCATCCTCTTGCTCTTCGCCCTGACAGCGTTGCTCCGCGCCGCGCCGGCGAGTTCCGATCCCGCGGAGGATCGTTTTGCCCACGCGCTGGAACTGAAGCGCCAGCGGAGATATCAGGAGGCGCGCACCGCGCTCGAAGCCTTTGTGACCGGGCATCCGAACCACGCCGCGGCCTGCCACGAGCTTGGGCTGATCTGGCGATCACGAACGGACAACGAGGCCTTCGAGCAGGCGGTCAAGTGGCTCGGCCGCGCCGTCGAACTCGAGCCGCAGAATCCGCGCTACCTCGGCGATTACGGCGGCACCTCGCTGCAATTCGCGAGCCGCACGCGCTCGTTGTCCGCCGCCACCCGGGGGCGCGAGGCGATGGAAAAGGCCGTCGCGCTGGCTCCCGATTACCTGGATGCGCGGCAGGGTCTGTTTGAATACTACCGGCAGGCCCCGTGGCCGCTTGGCAGCGCCGCGAAGGCGAACGCGCACCTCGAGGAGATCCGCAAACGCGATCCGGACCGCGCGTTGTTGCTCAGCGTGAACGCAAAGGTCGCCGCCCGCGATTTCGACGGCGGCTTCAAAATCTGCGAAGAAATCCTGGCAAAAAAGCCGGATGATTACGCCGCGCTATACTATTACGGCCGGACGGCATCCCTCAGTGGCCGCAACCTGGAACCGGGACTCGCGGCGCTGAAAAAATGCCTCACGTTGGTGCCGCCGACTCCCGCCTCGCCGTCGCACAGCAATGTGTGGAATAGGATCGGAACCGTACTGGAAAAACTTGGCCGGCTCGACGAAGCCCGGCCGGCCTACGAGTCCGCCCTGAAGCTCGACGCCGGTAATACCCAGTCCGCCGATGCGCTGGCGAGGCTTGGGGTCCGCAAAAAAACAACAAATTAGGTTTTCGCGCCGCGAAAACCCCGCCACTCCTGTGGGATGTCTGCGTCGCCCCTGGTGGAGTTTCGCGAGGTGACCAAGCGCTTCGGCGCCGGTCCGCTCGTGCTCGACCGCATTTCGTTCACGGCACGCACGGGAGATTTTCTGTCGCTGATTGGCCCGAGCGGCTGCGGCAAGTCCACCCTGCTGCGACTTGTCGGCGGACTCAGCCCCATCACCGGCGGAACGCTGCTCATTGATGGCATGACGCCCGCCGACGCCGCGGCCGAGCTCGCGTTCGTGTTTCAGGAACCGACGCTCCTGCCGTGGCTCCGTGTCGCTGCCAACGTCGAGGTGCCGCAGAAGCTCCGCGGGGTACCGGCCGCGGAGCGCGCAGTCGTGCGGCGTCGGGTTCTGGAACTGGTGCGGCTCACCGCCAAAACCGACGCGTATCCGCGCCAGCTTTCCGGCGGCCAGAAAATGCGCGTGTCGATCGCCCGCGCGCTCGCGCTTTCACCGAAGCTCCTCCTGCTCGACGAACCCTTCGGCGCGCTCGACGAGATGACGCGCGAACATCTCAACGAGGAACTGCTCGCGATCCGCGAGCAGGAGGCATGGACCGCGTTCTTCGTGACGCACTCCGTGGCCGAGGCGGTCTTCCTCTCGAATCGGATTCTCGTGATGTCCGCGAATCCCGGCCGGATCCATTCCGAGATCGCGGTTCCATTCCCCTACCCGCGCACGGCGCAGACGCGATTGTCGCGGCCGTACCACGATCTCGTGGCCGAGGTCTCGCGGATTCTTCGGTCGGTCGAGCCACCGGACGGCGCGGTAACCGCCGGCGTCCAGTCCGCCTGAGCGCGAAAGCCGATGAAACCGCGCGCGATGAAAATCATCCTGCCCCTGGCTGCCGGCGCCGTCGTCATCGCGGTGTGGTATGCGATTCATTATTTTCTCCACGAGGAAATGCGTTTCCTCCTGCCCACACCGGGAGCCGTGCTTGCCGCCTTGCGCGATAACGCCCCGGCGCTGACCCGGGCCGCGATTAACACAAGCGAGGGCGCGCTGCTCGGATTCGGACTCGCCATCGTCGTCAGCTTCGCGCTCGCGATTGTGCTTTCGCTGTCACCCACGATTCGCACGAGCCTTTATCCGTATCTGATGGCGCTCCAGATGACGCCGCTGCCGGTGCTCGCCCCGATTTGCGTCATCTGGGTCGGCGCGGGGCTGAAGAGCGTGTCGTTGCTCACCTTCGTCATCGCGTTCTTCCCGCTGGTGGTGAACACGACCCAGGGGCTGATCTCGACCGATCGGAATCTCGTCGAGTTGTTCGGGCTGTATCGCGCAAGCCGGCTTCAACAACTGCTCCTGCTGCGCGTGCCGGCGGCATTGCCATATTTTTTTACCGGGCTGCGGATCGCCGCGACGATTGCCCCGATTGGCGCGGTCGTCGCGGACATGAATGCCGGCTCCTCCGCCGGCGACGGCGGCGGGCTTGGGTTTCAGGCCGTGATTTATTCGAGCCAGGCGAAATACCCGGCGTTGTTTGCCACGGCTGCGGTGACATGCGTGCTCGGCTTCATCCTGAACGCCGCCGTGATCGCGCTCGCGTGGTTCGCGTTGCACCACTGGCACGATTCCTACGAACGGAGCGATCGATGAAATCGGTGAGAGGCTCGTCTCGAATGCCACGTCGTACTACTTCACTTCCGAAGTCGGATACCTCCGGAGCCCCGAAGGGGCGTGATACAACAGCCCAGGGCAACGCCCTGGGTAAACCGCATCCCAATTATTTTGAGCCCTGAAGGGGCGTTATATTCTCAAGGCCGGGTTCGGGTCGCCCCTTCAGGGCTCCAGCTCTCTTCTGCAATTTACCCAGGGCGTTGCCCTGGGCTCACATTCTTCCGCCCCGTTGGGGCGGGGACTGCGTCCGAGCTAACTTCGGAATCGAACAATTTCCTGACACTCCCTCGGCGCCTGGTTCCGGTTTCCCAGCGTAACGACGAAAGGACTACACGAACCAGTACACGTACACCGCGAACGAGATGGCCGCGGCACCGGCGGCGGCGGCGAGTGACCAGAGAAGATTCCGCTTCCGCGCGGCGATCGCAAAGGTCGCGATGATGACGGCAGCCTGCGCGCCGAGCATGCCAAAGAAAAAACGCCCGCTGCGCCGATGGTGGCGCTCGGCGGAAATATTGTTCTTCCGCACCTGCAGTTCGAGCAGGTTGGCGATCGCCTGATTGAGACGGGCCTCCGCATCGTAACGCGCCGCAGTGTAACGCATCCGCACAAACGTGAAATCGCGCCGCAATGACTGCTCGCCGGCCGCGAGCGATTTTTCGATCTCATCGATCGCGCGGTTCACCGGCGTCGTCGCCGCATCGAGCGCGTTCGCGCGCTCGCGCGCGGCGGTGAGCGCGCGCGCCAGTTCGTCGTCGCTGACATCGGAAAGCAACGCGGCGATTTTGGGCTCCAGTTGCTGGCTTTCGATCGCCTCCAGCGCGGCCTTCACCTTTCCGTCCAGCGCGCCGGCCGGCGGAATGGCTGCGAGCTCACCTTTTTCCAGTGCCGTCCGGACTCCGGCGCTAATCGGCGCGGCGAGTTTGCCGAGGTCGAGCGCATGCACATCGACCGTGGCCTGCAATAGATCGAGCGTGTTGCGCTGGAGCGCGGCGCGAACCCGCTTGGCCTGAAAATAACTCCACTGGTCGCCCGCTTTGGATTGCTGCTGGGCGGCGAGCGAGCGGTCGTATTGCGCGCGCGTCATTTCGCTCGAGGCCAGCCCGGCCAGCATCGTCGCGATGACCGTCATCACCACAGGCGTGGCGCTGAAAATCTTGCCCCAAATTGTCTGGGGCACATCGGCCTTCAGTTCCTCGGGAATCTTGATCTTCACGACGGCTGGCGCGTCTTCCGCGATTGCATTGCGGCGAGCTTGGGTAAATCCGGGGCTCGCTACGAGCCTCCACATTGTGCGCGTTGCCCTGTTCCACCGCCATCCCTCCTGCCAGCCACTGCATTCCGCCTGAGGTTTCGTGGTTGCCGCCGCGCACGAGTGCATAATGTTGCGACCCTTGCCGATGATCTCCCACGCCCGGCTTCTGTTTCTGTTGTCGTTCTTCTGCGCGCTGCCGCTGCCCGCCGCCGAAAAGAAACCATTCAAGTTAATTGTGCAGCTCGACTGGGTGGCCGAGCCCGAGCACGGCGGCTTTTATCAGGCCCAGGCGCGCGGTTTTTTCGCGGCCGAGGGACTCGACGTGACCCTGATTCCGGGCGGCCCGGGCGCGTTCGTGATGCCCAGCGTCGCCACCGGCAAGGCCCATATCGGCCAGGCCGACAGCACCAACACCCTGCTGCAACAGGCCGAGGGGTTGCCGGTCGTCCAATTCGCCGCGGTGTTTCAGGACGACCCCTCCGGAATCCTCGTCCACGCCGATAGCGCGGTGCGCCGATTCGAGGACTTGCAGGGCAGGACAATCATCGCGCGACCGGAGTGGGCGTTTCTCAAGTTCCTGCAGAAAAAATATCATCTTCAGTTCGATATCGTGCCGCAGAATTTTTCCGTCGCCGCATTCCTCGGCAACAAGGAGGCGCTGCAGCAGGGCTATTTCATCGCCGAACCCTTCCACATCACGAAAGCAGGCGGCAAGCCGCCGCGGTTCCTGTCGACGTGGGATGCGGGTTTTCGCGCCTACGCCGTGCTCGTGACTGGCCGCCGGTTTGCGCGCGAGCACCCCGAGGAGTTGCGGGCTTTCACGCGTGCCTACATTCGCGGATGGCGTGACTACCTCGAAGGCGACCCTGCCGCGGCGCATGCCGCGATGAAGCAGGCGAACGCCAACAACACCGACGAGTTCATGATGTTTTCCCGCCAGATGATCATCGACGAAAAGCTGGTCACGGGCCGCGATCGCGACGGCGATGCGCAGAACATCGGCCGGCTGAACCCCGCCCGATTCACCACTCAAATCGCGCAAATGGAGGAACTCGGCCTGCTGCCGAAAGGGAAGATGACGGAGGCGAAGGCGATGACGACCGAGTTTCTGCCCCGATAGGCCGATTCGACCGACACCCCCTCGGTGGTCTCGGTCGCGGCGGCCGCGATGGGTATGGCAGCCGAACCGGATTACAGGTCGAACGTCGCGGTGAGGATGAACTGCCGGGGATCGACGATCCGGTAGCCATTCGGCGTCCCGTCGGGATACGAACTGATCGGCTGCAGCCGGCCGCTCTCCTGGATATTCCGCACGTTCAGCTGCAAGGTCATGGCTACTTTGTCGGAGTAGACTTTCGTGCGGTAGGCGAGAAAGAGATCTCCATACAGGTGGGCCTTGTCGTAGACCGGCCGTGCGGGGTCGAGCTCGGTGATGATCGCGGGCAACTGCTCCATCCCGTAGTAGCCGATGGCGCCGCGATCCTCCCAGCGCAGCGCTCCGCCCACCGTGAAGCGCTTCAGCAGCGCGTTGTCGCCCAACCCGGCCAGCCGGTAGCTCGTGCTCAGGTTGGCGCGATACTTCCGGATCTGCGGCCGGCTCTTGCCTTCCGTCGCGGTGGCAATCTTCAGCGGGGCGATGACGCTGTTCTGCAGGAACTGCGCGGCCGAGGTGCGGTTGTCGTACCGCTCCGTGAACCACGGCCGGCCGATTTCAGGGTCGATGATGCTCTCCCAGACCGGCTGCCGCAGCTTGACCCAGTTGATGACGCCGGGCGACAGGTTCGAATCGATCGATTCCGTGCGCGTGGCGTTCAGCTTCACCGTCCAGAAGTTGCTCGGATTGTAGTGGAGTTCGAATTCCGTGCCCTTGGCCGTCACATCCGTCGTCTCGGCGACGAGGCTGTTCTGCTCGTTGCGATCCTCGGAACGGATGAAGTAGGCCGGCTCCAGCTTGGTGAATT
This sequence comes from Opitutaceae bacterium, assembly GCA_030648295.1. Classification (GTDB taxonomy): domain Bacteria; phylum Verrucomicrobiota; class Verrucomicrobiia; order Opitutales; family Opitutaceae; genus ER46. The sequence goes on from JAUSID010000289.1 coordinate 23,772, forward strand.
CCGAGATCCGCCGGTTGATTTCATCCTCGCTCAGCGTGACACCCTGTGCGGCCGCCGCGTTGGTGATCCAGCCGCGGGCGCGCACCACCAGTCCGACGTTCGAATACGGCGCGTCGAAATCCATCGAGCGCACCCGCTGGCCCAGGGTGCGCATGCTGCCGTTCCGGGAATTGAACTGCGTGGTCTCATACTTGTTCACCCGGGCGATCAGCCTGCCGCCAAACAGATTGACCGAGAATCCGTAGTCCTTCCCCTCGCCCGTCGGGTTCGGCAGCGGGTTGTTGAACAACCCGACCGCGAGATTCGCCGGCTGGAAGCTGTCGGACTGGTTGTAGTGGAGGTGAAACCATGGCTTCGGCTTCAACACCACGCCCGCCGTCTTGGTCGTGCCCTGATTTCGAATCCACCCGTTGTCGTCGAACGCATACATCGATCCATCGATCAGCTCGATGCCGTCGGGCCCGAAGGTGAACCGCGGATCGGCGTCCCCGCGGTTGAAGGTGCGGTCCTTGCGGACGCCAAACGTGGTGACGACGCGGTCCTTCAGCAGGTGGCTCTGCAGGACGGCCCCGTTGGTCTTGAGGAGGCTGCGCGACCAGCCCGAGCTGGAGCCGAACCAATAGCCGGCCCCGAGGTCGGCTTGCTCGGTGACGAACTGCCCGGTGGCGCCGTTGCCCCACCGGAACGGATACGTGCCCGGCGCGAAGTCGCGCGGCGCATAGTCGACGTTCTGGCCGCTGGCGTCACCGACGTAGTACCGGTAATAGACCCGCGCCACGTTCGGCGGATTGAAGGCCGTTCCCTCCCGCACCTCGGTCGGCCGTGGATACCAGGCATGCTCGGAATTGATGGTGTCGCGGTAGTTCGTCGAGCGCGACCGCGAGTCCTTGTATTCACCGTACGCAGACACCTGGTGCATGCCCAGCCACCGGAATACGTTCTTCTCCTTCCGCAGATCGAGCCGGTATGCGAGCTGGAGGCGGGCCGTTTCCCGCTTGTTCGGGTTGTCCCGGTGCGCCTTCACATTGTAGATGCCGATGAACGGCCGCAGGAAATAGGGATTCGGGCTGCCATCGATCATCCGCTCGTTGGGGTCGACATGCAGGTAACCGGTCGCGCCCGAACTGCCGGGCGTGCCGAGCAGCGTGCGGAAGTTGCGGGTGGAGGCCTCCCGGTAATAACCCGCCTGCAGCGCGAGCAGGTTTCGCGGCGTGTCGAGGAAGATCTGTTCCAGCTGCACGTGCGTCGTCAGGGTGCGGTCCTCGTTGTGGTTCATCCCCGCCAGGTTGATGGACGAATAGTCGTACAGCTCCTTGCTGTCGACCGACGGGTCGCTCGAGAACAGCGGCTGGGAAGCCCGCACCGGCTCGGACACCGTGTTGACGAGGACGACGTTCTGGTTGCCGACCTCCGGACTCGTGGAACTGGTCGTCCGGCTCGGCGACCAGAAGCCCACCGTGCCGTTGTCGATGAAGAGCGTCGAGAGGGTGCGAAAATTGGCGTTCGAAAAATAGGGTGGCAACGAGGTGGCTGTCCACCGGCCGGGAACGGCCACGCCGTTGATCTTCGCCGTGGTGGTCACGGGATCCCAGGTCGGCGAGCCGGCCTTCTTCCAGCCGGTGACGGCGTCGCGCGGCATGGTCACGTTCGTCCGGGTGCCGTCGAGGTGGTAATAGGAATGCGATGCGGTCAGGGAGGTGTATTTGAACGGCTGGTAGCGAATCATCCCGTTCAGCCGCGTCGTGTCCGTGCCCGACGGCTTGCGCACGAATCCGTCATGCTGATACACAGCGCTGCCCCGGATCGCCAGCACACCCTTCTTCAGGACCCGGTTCAGGTCGAGGCTGGTGCGGTAACCCTCGTAGCTGTCGACGCGCGCCGCCAGCGTCGACCGCTCGCGGCTGACGTTGGCGGAGGCCGGCTGCATGTTGACGGTACCGGCGGCGTTGCCGAGCCCGAACACGGTCGAATTCGGTCCGCGGCTGATCTCGACCGCATCGATGTTGATTGGATCGATCGGCACGCGGCCGCTGGTTTCGAAGTTGCCGAAGGAAATGTTCGCCGGCCCGACACCGCGCACCCGGTTCGCGCCGTTCGGGTTAACCGAGGTGTTGTCGACCGGGCTGCCATTTCGATCCACCGAGAAGTCCGTGTACGTGCCCGTGCCCTCGGTGCCGACCTCGTAAAGGAACACGTCGTTGATATCGAGCATGGCGAAGTCCGACATCTGCTCCTTCGTCACCACGGTGATCGCGGAGGCGAGATCCTCGACCTTGGAGTTCAGCCGGGTTCCGGACATGGTACTCGAGGCGTAGTAACCACGATCCTGCGACACGACCTCGAACGGCGAGAGGACAATCGTTTCATCCGGCGAGGCCTTCGCCGCCGGGATGGTGGTGCGCGGCGCGGCCTCCATGGCCGCCAGTTCATCCGGATCGAGCCGGCCGTTGCCGTTTCGATCGTACTTCGCCAGGGTCACGGCATCGACGGCGGGCGTCTGGCCCAGGGAGAGGGTCGCGGCCAGCGGCGGTACCATCGCCGCGCGAACGAGCGCGGCCAGCGTGCGGGTAAGTCTGCTCGGAGTGTTCATAGGTGGAAAACGGGCCTCGCGTTTTCGGTGAAAAACGGAGCCCGCCATGGGGTTGGGGTTCGGTGGCACCGAAGCACCGCACGATTGCGGCGCGGTATTCAACGCTCCGCGTCTTACAAAATAGTCAGGCAGGCCGCCGTCCGGCCGCGGCCGATGCACAAACCATTCGCCGCCCGACCTTCGATGGTCCAGCGTGACTTCGCGAATGACGGCATCGGATCCATCAGTCGTGCGCTACGAATCGAAACCGCCTCCGGCCGCGAACCGCAGCGAGTTCACCATTGGCACCGCGGTGTTCCTGCGACTGCTGGCGCTGGTTCACCTCGTGGCGTTCGTCTCATTCTGGGTGCAACTCGAGGGGCTCGTCGGTGCCAGCGGGCTGCTGCCGGCCAACGATTATTTCGCGGCGGTGCACAAACGGTACGGAGACTCCGCGTATTTCCAGCTGCCGTCGCTCTGCTGGATTTTTGGCGCGGGCAAATTCCTGCACGTGCTGTGCGGCGCCGGAGTCATTCTGTCGGGCTTGCTGTTCGCCGGAATCGCGCCGGCGATTTGCCTGGTCCTGCTCTGGCTCGGCTACCTCTCCCTCTCCTGCGCCGGCCAGATCTTCTTCAACTTCCAGTGGGACGCGCTGCTGCTCGAGACCACGCTCCTGGCGATCTTCGTCGCGCCGTGGTCGCGGCGGCCGGGCTCGCGCCACATTGAGCCGCCCCGGTTTGCGCGGCTCCTGCTTTGGTGGCTGCTCTTCCGGCTGATGTTTTTCGCCGGCGTGGTGAAACTTGCCAGTGGCGATCCGCTGTGGCGCGACCTCACCGCCCTCAATGTTCACTTCGAGACGCAGCCGCTGCCGACGGTGCTCGGCTGGTACGCGCACCAGCTTCCCGTGTGGTGGCACCGGGCGGAATGCGCCGGGATGTTCGCCATCGAACTCGTCGTGCCATTTTTCATCTTTGCCCCGCGAATGCTGCGGCACAATGCGGCGCTCCTCCTCGCCGGCATGATGCTCGCCGTTGCACTCACCGGCAATTACACGTTCTTCAACTTCCTCGCCATCGCGCTATGCCTCGCCTGCTTCGACGATGCCTGGTGGCGCAACATCCTGCCGCAAAAAATTCGCCCGGCGCTGTCGCCAGACCCGAACGCGCCACGCGCGCGCGTGCCAATCTGGCGGCAAGTAATCGTGACCTCGTTCGCCGTCCTGGTCTTCAGCTACACGCTCGCGCAATCGCTACCCGTGTTGGTCCCCTGGCTGGGGCTGCCACCAGGCTATCGGATCGCAGCGAGGCTCCTCGCGCCTTTCCGTTCCCTCAACAACTACGGGTTGTTCGCCATCATGACCAATCCGCGCCCGGAGTTGATCTTCGAGGGCAGCTCCGATGGCCGCGACTGGCGCGCCTACGAGTTTCCGCACAAACCCGGCGAACTGAAACGGCGGCCGACCTGGGTCGCGCCGCATCAGCCGCGGCTGGACTGGCAGCTCTGGTTCGCGGCGCTGGGCGAGCCGGTGCAGAACCGATGGGTGTATTCGCTTTGCGAACACCTGTTGCGTGGCACGCCCGAGGTGCTCGCGCTGCTGCGTCACAATCCGTTTCCGAATGGCCCGCCCCGCCACCTCCGCGTCGTCCGCTACGAATATCATTTCACTGATCGCGCCACCCGCGCCCGAACGGGCCAGTGGTGGCGGCGCACGCCGATCGATTTCTACATTCCGTCCGCGAGGCTTCAGTGAGGCTTTCGGGCGAACGGTTTTTTGGGAGCGCGACCGCCCCCGGTCGCATTCCTGACCGACACGGGCTCCTATGGCGCACCCAGCGAAGTTGCCATTCACGCCGCGTCCCGCTTATTCAGTCCCACGCATGCCGCCAACTTCCGCCCGCGATCGGTTCCTCGATTTGGTCCGCGCCGCGGTGCGCGAGCGACAGCTGCTCAAATTGACGCTCGGCAAATATCGCGGCCCTGACGCTTCGCTGCGCAACGTGTTCGTCCGCCCCGTTGATTTGAAGGCGGGCCCGCATCTCGCGTTTCTCTGGCGTCATGCCACGCGCGACGTGACGAAAAACCACCCGCTCGCCGCCGCGGTCGGGGAACTGGAACGGCTGATTGGCGCCGATTTTCTCGACGCACATCTATTCACCACGACGCAGAACGCGCAGCTCGAGACCAAGCCAGACGGCACGGCCCGGCTCAAGATCACCGCTGCGGCCACGCGCGCGGCGTCCGCTACGCCGCCGAGTCACGATCGCGCGAAGTCACACGTCATCTCCGCGGACGCCGGCTGGCTGCGCGCGCTCGGCGTCACCAACGATCGTGGCCAGCCGCGCGAAGGCATGGCGGACAAGTTCCGGCAAATCCAGAAATTCGCCGAATTGCTTTCGCACCATCTCGCCGAAACGTTCGGTAATCCAGCCGGCGGGAGGAGCCCGGCCGCGAAGGATCAGCCGTTGCGGGTGGTAGACATGGGCAGCGGCAAGGGGTACCTGACGTTTGCGATGGCGGCGTTGCTCGGCGATCGCGCCACCGTGCTGGGCATCGAAGCGCGACCTGAGCTCGCAGAACTGTGCAACCGCGTGGCGCAGGAACATGGGTTCGCGCCGCGATTGTCTTTTTCCTCCGGCCAGATAGCAGACACGCCGCTAAAAGGGTGCGACGTATTGATCGCCCTGCATGCATGCGACACTGCCACCGATGATGCCCTGGCGCACGGAATCGCGGCGGGCGCGCGACTTCTGGTGGTGGCGCCGTGTTGTCAAAAAGAACTGCGGCCCCAGCTCACCGCTCCGGCCGTGCTCGCCGAACCGCTGCGTCACGGGATATTTCAGGAGCGGCAGGCGGAATTCGTGACCGATGCGCTGCGAGCGATGCTGCTCGAATGGGCGGGCTTTCGGACGCGGGTACTCGAATTCATTTCCACCGAACACACCGCAAAAAATCTGATGATCACGGCGACTCGCGCGCGGCCTCCGGGCTCCGTCGACGACGAAATGGCCAGGCAGATTCGAGCCTTGGCGGAATTTTTCGGCATCCGCCGTCAGCGGCTGGCATCGGCGCTGGAATTCTCGTTGTCCGCGCCGGACTGAGTTACACAGGTCGCCCGCCGCACAACTCGACTGCACTCACCGCGTTGCCGGTGCCGCATCGTTGCAGAGAAATCCGCCGGGCCGCGCCTTGCACATCGCGGGCCAACGTGGTTCCCCGGCGCTGAAGTGTTTTAGCCGGGCACCTACTCCATCGCGGCAGAGTCAATGGGCCGCGGGAGGGGTGCGGGAGTCATGAAACGGCGATTACGATTCATCAGCCTGGTACTGGCAACGACGGCGTCGGCCGCGGAACCGGCCGTCGAGTTTTCCGGCGTGTTGGTCGCGGACGGCCGGCCGAAGATTGCCCTGACCGACAAGAATACGCGCATCACGCGGTGGGTCGATCCGGGTGCAGAGTTCAATGGCTACAAGGTGGCGCGTTATGTCGCTGATGAGGACGCCGTGCTCTTGCAGAAGGACGGACAGGAAATCCGGCTGCTGCTCATTCCGGCGAAAAGCCCCGAGGGTCCGCCCGCGCCCTCCGGGACGTTGCGGCCGGCCACACCGGTTGTCGCAGCCGCGAAGCCGGTGGTGCCCGCTCCCGCTCCCGTGCTCGCCCCGGAACCACCGACCCCGACGCCGAGCACCGGGCCCGCGACCGCCACCGGCAACGCCGCGATCACGCGATCGATTGAGCCCGGGGAAACGTTGCAGACCATTGCGCGCACCGCGGGGCTGTCCGTCGAACAGCTCAAGGTATTGAACCCAACGTTGAATGAGGGCTCGCTCCAACCCGGCCAGGTCATTCGGATCCGGTAGATGACCTGGTCCGACCTCGACTGGAACGCCCTCGATCGACTGCGCGAACGATTCCTCCGTGGCACCGCAGACTCCGGCGCGTATTGGGAAACTGCCGACGATCTCGCGGCGTACGATCTCACGTTTGGCGAACGGATTGGCTGGAAGTGGGATCACGTCCTGCGCGAACTTCGGTTGCGCGGTTGGCAGCCCGGTGGCCGGCGACGACTGAAGACGGTGCTCGACTGGGGCTGCGGCAGTGGCGTCGCGTCGCGACGCGTAGTCGAATTTTTCGGGCCGGAAAGTTTCGAGTCGCTCACGGTCTGGGACCATTCGCCGCTGGCGGCGGATTTTGCCACCGAGGCGACGCGGCGGGCTTTTCCGAAACTGGACGTTTCGCAGGCCACGCCGGGTTTTCTCTCCGCGATCGAGGTCGTCGGGCTGCTGGTCGTGAGCCATGTGCTCAACGAACTGCCGCCGGAGGAGCTGGACGCGCTCCGACTGCTGGCGAAACGCGCCGAGGCCATCCTGTGGGTCGAGCCGGGAACCCACGAGATCAGCCGCAAGCTCGGCACGCTGCGGGAGGAATTGCGTGCGTCAGGATTTCGGGTACTCGCACCCTGCACGCACGAGAACGAGTGCCCGATGTTCGCGATCGGCAACGAGCGCCACTGGTGCCATTTTTTCGCGCCGCCCCCTTCCGAGATTTTCGCTGACTCGAACTGGGTGAAGTTTGGGCATCGCGCCGGCATCGACCTGCGGAGCCTGCCCTATGCGTTCATCGCGCTCGATCGCCAGGCGTTACCGGGGGTCGCGCCGGAATCGGATCCCGCGCAAGGCATGTCGCCGGCGGCCGAGCCAGGCGATGAGGTGACGGAGCCGTTGCCCGATCTGTCGCGAATCATCGGCCGGCCCGAGCATTTCAAACCTTATGCGCGCTGGCTCAATTGCGATGCGGCCGGACTCACCGAGCTTGAGTTGCCCACGCGAAGCGACCCCGGCCTCTACAAGCAGCTCGAGCGCACCAAAGCGCCGCTGGTGTATCGCTGGCGGCGTGACGGGCACAAAGTCCTCGCCGGCCAGCCGGTCGCCGAGTCCGGGTAGAGTCCGTCGCAACCCAAGCAGGGCACCGCAAGTGCCTTTGCTCTTAGCCGTATCGATTCAGTGGACAACCGCGAATGAACGCGAATGGACGCAAATTCCAGAGGAGGAGGGGAGAATTGCCCAAGTGAAACCATGGTCACCGTTTGGTTGATCGTTTCCATTCTCCCCCCAAAGACGCGCTCTCCATTCGCGTGAATTGGCGTCTATTCGCGGTTGAACTGAATTAGTCCGGGTTGGAAGTATTCAGTCCGGGTGGAGCGGCTTGCTCCCCAAGTCGCTTTTTTCGACTGAACGGTTCAAGCGCGCTGAGGAGCAGCGCGCTCCACCTTTCAGTGGATTCGAATTCCCAGCGAGGACGCACTTCGACTGCATCGTCATCTTAGTTTGTCGGGGTCGAACGCGTGCTTCCAACCCCGCAGCATATTGGTCATCCCACTCCCGACAAACTACGCGATCACGTCGCTCACGATCCGGCCGTGCACATCGGTCAGCCGAAAGTTTCGGCCCTGCGTCCGGAACGTCAGCCGCTCGTGATCGATCCCCATCAGATGCAGAAGCGTCGCCTGCAGGTCATGCACATCGACGGGATTCTCGACCACGTTGTAGCCCAGCTCGTCCGTGGCGCCGTACGTGAAACCGCGCTTCACTCCGCCTCCCGTCATCCAAATCGTGAAACACCGCGGATGGTGGTCGCGGCCATAATCGTCGGCGGTCAGTTTCCCTTGCGAGTAGTTGGTCCGGCCAAACTCGCCGCCCCAAATCACGAGCGTGTCGTCGAGCAGCCCGCGTTGCTTCAAGTCCGTGACCAGCGCGTAGCCCGCGCGATCCACGTCGGCGCACTGGCGCCGGATCCGCTTGGGGAGACTTCCGTGCTGGTCCCAGCCGGGATGATACAACTGGATGAAACGCACGTCGCGCTCCGCCAGCCGCCGCGCGAGCAGGCAGTTCGCGGCAAACGTTCCGGGGGTGCGCGCCTCCTCGCCGTAGAGCTCAAAAGTGGATGCGGGCTCCGACGCGACGTCCGCCACCTCGGGTACGCTGGTCTGCATCCGATACGCCATCTCGTATTGCCCCACGCGCGCGGAGATTTCGGGATCGCCGAGATCTTCGAACTGGCGGGCGTGCAACTCGGCCAGCCGGTCTAGCATCAACCTCCTCGCGCCAGCCGGCAGTCCGTCGGGATCGCGGAGATAGAGCACCGGATCGCTGCCGCCACGAAACTGCACTCCCTGGTGTATGCTCGGCAGGAAGGCATTGCCCCAGAGCCGCGAATACAGCGGCTGGTCGATCCGATCCTTCGAGATTAACACGATGAACGCCGGCAGATTTTCATTCGCGCTCCCCAGTCCGTAGCTGAGCCACGAGCCCATGCTCGGCCGGCCCGGCAACTGGTGCCCGGTTTGGAAAAAAGTGATCGCCGGGTCGTGGTTGATGTGCGGCGTGTGCATCGAGCGGACGAAGCACAGCTCGTCGACCATCCGCGCCGTCCACGGCAGCAACTCGCTGACCCATGCCCCGGTGCTGCCGTGGCGGGCAAACTGGAACTGCGCGCCCGCGAGCGGGAGCTGCGCCTGGTTCGCCGACATCCCCGTCAGCCGCTGGCCCATGCGCACGCTTTCCGGCAGATCCTGGCCATTCCGTTCATTGAGCAGCGGCTTGTAATCGAAGAGATCGAGCTGCGACGGCCCGCCCGCCATGAACAGGTAGATGATCCGTTTTGCGCGCGGCGCGAAATGCGGCTGCGCCAGGATCCCGGCGAAGGGATTCACCGCCCCCGCGGCGCTGAGCGAACGCGGCAGCAGCTGCGACAACGCGATGCCGCCGAGCCCGAGCGCGAAGCGGCCGAAAAAATCCCGGCGCGTCATGCCCAAATCGAGATGATCGCAGAACATTGTTTTCATCGCCGCATCACCGCTTCGTCGTGATTCAAAATCATGCTCGCCACCATCGTCGCCGCCGCGAGCCGCGCCGGCGGCTGGACGCAAGCCGGCTTCGCCTCGCCGACGGAAAACAGTTTTTCCGCCGCCTCGGGTGAGTCCGCGAAGAGCCGCTCCTGCTCCTCGAGCGCGGCAACCAATACGGACACTTCGGTGTCGCGCGGCGTCCGGTTCGTCGCAGCGCGGAATCCCCAGCGTGCCTGGCTGGCCGCCGTGGCCCCGCCCTGCTCGAGCATGCGTGCGCCGAAGAGCCGAGCCGCTTCGACCATCTGCGTATCATTGAGCAGCGCCAGTGCCTGAAGCGGCGTGCTCGTTGCCTGCCGCTTCACGGTGCAGTTGGCTCGATCCGCGGCGTCGAAGGTGATCATGGCTGGATGGGGCACCGTTCGTTTCCAAAAGGTGTAGAGACTCCGGCGGTGCAGCTCGTCTCCCCGGCCCTGCTCGTACTTCGGCTTGCCCATCGCGATTTCCTCCCACAACCCGGGCGGCTGATAGGGCTTCACGCTGGGTCCGCCGAGTCGTTCGACCAGCAGTCCGCTGACCGCCAGTGCCTGATCGCGCAGCATCTCCGCCGTGAGCCGTCGCGCCGGCGCGCGCGCGAGCAGCCGGTTCTGCGGATCGCGGGCACGCAACTCCGGCGTGGCCCGACTCGACTGCCGGTAAGTCGCCGACAACGCGATCTGGCGGAGCAGCGCTTTCACGTTCCAACCGCCCGCCACCAACTCGGTCGCGAGCCAGTCGAGCAGTTCGGGATGCGTCGGCGTGCTGCCGGTCACGCCAAAATTATCGGCGCTCTCGACCAGCCCGCGCTCAAACATCTGCTGCCACAGGCGGTTCACCGCCACGCGCGCGGTGAGCGGGTTCGCCGGCGCCACGGCCCACTGCGCGAGCCCGAGCCGATTGCGCGGCGATGGCGGTGACATGGGCGGCAGCAGTCCCGGAGTGCCCGCCTGCACTTCGTCGCCCGGTTGATCGTACATCCCGCGCGTCAGTACGTGGGCCGGACGTGGCCGCAGCTCCTCCTCCATCACCATCACCTCCGGCACCGCGTCGAATGCTGCGACATATTCGCGCCGCAGCCGCGCCAGCGTATCCAGTTCGACGCGTACAGCTGGCGCGACGGTGCGCACATAGTGATCCTTCAACGCGACGCGCTGGGCCGGCGTGAGTTGGGTCGCTGGCGTTTGCCAGGCCTCTTTGAAATCGGTCCGTCCCGCCAAGTGCGTCGCCTCGAGCGGCGACAACTCACGCGCATACAGCCGAAACTCGTCAACCCGGCCGCCTTTGAATCCGCTGTCGCGAAACCGATGCCCAATCAGCAACGGCGGCTGTTTTTCCCGATCGTAAGTGATGTCGCCGCCGAGTTTGTCCCGGACCACCTCGACCGCGGCGGATTGACCGTTGACGTAGATCCGCGCGCCGGCCGCCTGGCTCGACCCATCGTACGTGAGCGTGAGGTGCGTCCACTCGCCGGCCGGAATCTCATCGAGCGTGACGACCTTGAGCGAGCTGCCGGGCCAATGCCGATGCAACCCGAACGCCGCACGACCATGCTCGAGCACCAGCTCATAGCCGCGGCTGCCCGCATCCGTGTAAGCGAGGCTGCGGTGAAACACGACCTCGCGATCCGCCACGGCGGCGGGACGAATCCACAGGCTGAAGGAAAACGCGTCGCCGCGGGTCAGCACGGGCACGTCCGCAAGCGAGAAACCGTTGTCGCCGTTGAGCAGCGCTGCGCCGCCCCGCACGCCGTCGCCCAGCGTGGCGTGATCCACCACTTTCGCGAAGCGGTAGTTCCCCGATGAGTTCGGCGTTCCGCTTTCGCACAGTTCGTCGAAGTCGAGCGTCACGACCGCACCCTCAACCGCGGGGCCGTCGCCACTGCGCGCAACGAGCCACGCATCGAAGTCCAACGCCGCGGATTCGCGCCCCGCGCGGAGCTTTTCTTCCTGTCGGGCTATCTGTCGAAGCAACTGGGTGAGCTGAGATTCGGCCGCCGGATCGGGCAGCTTGAGCACCGGTGGTGGCATCAAATCGGAGAACCCCTTGAACGAGATCGCGCCAGCCTCGTCGATATTCTGGAAGAACGCCGCGAGTGAATAGTAGTCGCGCTGCGTGATGGGATCGAACTTGTGGTCATGACAGCGCGCACAATCGAGCGTGAGCCCAAGCACGGCGGTTCCGAAGGTCACCACGCGATCGTTCACGTACGCGACGCGATATTCCTCGTCGACGATTCCGCCCTCCTCGTTCTGCGCGTGCAGTCGGTTGAATGCCGTCGCGAGCCGCTGGTCACGCGTCGCCCCGGGCAAAAGATCGCCCGCGATCTGCTCGGTGAGGAATTGATCGTACGGCTGGTTCCGATTGAAGGCATTGATGACCCAGTCGCGGTACGGCCACATGGCTCGCGGCCGATCCATCTGGTAGCCGTGCGTGTCGGCGTAGCGCGCCACATCAAGCCAGTCCGCCGCCATCCGTTCGCCGTAGCGCGGCGACGCGAGCAGGCGTTCGACGACCTTCTCGTACGCATTCGCCTCGCGATCGCCAGCGAACGCGTCGAGCTCCGCCAGCGTCGGCGGCAATCCCGTCAAATCAAACGAGACCCGACGCAGCCAGCGCTCGCGATCCGCTTCCGGCGAAGGCCGCAGCCCCTCCGACTCGAATCGCGCGAGGACAAAACGATCGATCGCGTTTCGCGGCCACGCTGTGTCCCTTACTGCGGGCGGTTCGACGCGCTTCGGGGCGATGAAAGCCCAGTGGTCGGCGAAAGCCGCGCCTTCCGTCACCCAGCGCCGCAATGTTTCCTTCTGCGCCTCGCTGAGCGTTCGATGCGATTCCGGCGGCGGCATCCACTCGTCCTCATGCGGCGAGAAAATCCGCAGGATCAATTCACTCTCGTCGGGCCTGCCCGCGACGATCACGCCCTCCTTGCGCTGCCCTTCTCGCGTATCGAGTCGGAGCTTGCCCTTGCGCTGTTCCGCGTCCTGGCCGTGGCACGGAAAGCAGTTCTCAGACAATATCAGTCGCACGTCGCGATTGAAGTCGACCGCGGGGGCGGCGACCGCAATGGGCGCGATCAAGACTGCCAAAAACGTGCGCGTGGGAAGGGGCAAGCGGCGCATCAAAGTGCCGAGTCTCGCGCGCCGCGCAAGATTTCGCGCACGCGCCGTCCGACGTGTTTCCATCGATAGAGCGATCCGACATCTACGAAAACGAAACTCCGTCACCTGGGAGCGCGACCGCCCTCGGTCGCAATGGTTTGGAGCGGAGAACGTCCCAACGCTCAGATGCGCGCGCCGACTGTCTGCCGAAGCACATCCACCATCCGCTTCTGCCGTTCGGCCACCGTCGTCATGATGCTCTTCACTTTCGCCCTGGCTTTCGCCGGGTCACGATGGATGGCTTCGAGCCGCGACCACAGTTGCGCCCCATTCGTCTCGTCGATTTCAAAGAACCATTCGCCGGCTCCAAAATCGCGATACATCTGCCCTTTGCAGGTATCCGTCGGCTGGCGCACGTAAAAGGTCGGCGTGCCATTGTGCAGCGCAATCAGCGGCGAGTGACACTCGACGCTCACCACGCACTGCGCCTTCGAGTAAATCGATGCGGCCTCGTCGGGCAGCCAGTAGCTGTCGCGCCAAACCACGTTCTTCTTGATCTCGGCCGGCAGCGGATCGACCAGCACTTCCTTGCCCATCTCGACCTGATAGGTCATCTCCGCGCAAACCATCACCTTGTTTCCCGTCGCCTTCACGTAAGAGACCATCATCTCGCGCAACTTCGTGTGGTCCTTCTCGGTCGTGCGGTCGTTGATCGCGTCCTTGATGTCATCGCTGGCCACCCGCTTCGTATTGCGGATCCGGTAATAGGGCGTGTAACGCAGCCGCGGGATCACGCAGATGAACTTTCCCTCTTCGAGCCGGTGTTCCTTCAGCCACGCGAAACCCTTCGCATCGTCGCGCAGGTGCATGCCGAGCTGCGCGTCGGGCCCGAACTCCAGCAGCGGCGTCTTCACGCCCTGCGCCTTCAGGTAATCGCGCGAGATCGTGTCCCGGCAGAAAAAGAACGCCGCGCGATCCATGATGTAACGCAGGTCCTTCGGCAGATGAGTCGGCGGCAGCTTCAACGCCCGCTCCCGGATGCTCTTCAACGTGCCGCCCTCGGGATCGCGATCGCCGCCGACCCCGGAAATCGGATCCGTGCTCACGCCGAAAACGCCCACCGGCTTGCCCGTCGCCTTTTGAAACGCCACCGCGTGATTGCTCGCCGGAAACCCCGAGCCGGATCCGCTGAGGTAAAGGTCGGTCTCGTCCCACGCCTTCGCCAGCGCGGCGCCCGGCTTGTCGTCCTTGCCGAGGCTGCCTTCCACGATCTTCAGCCGCGGGTAGCCGGCCGTGAGCAACTGCCGCGACCCATGGCCAAGGCTGCCCGGCCACAGCGTCACCTCGGCTTCGGGAAAATATTTCTCGATCAGGCTCAACGCGCCGGGAGTGTGCCCGATGTCGCCGATGTTCACGCTCTGCCACGAACTGCGCAGTAGAATCCGCGGCGGCCGGGCGGATTTCGCGGCCGCTGCGAACGAGCTCGGGAAAAGCGCTGCACTCGCGGCAGCCGTGGCGGAACGTTGGAGAAAGCAGCGACGGTTCATGAAAGAGCGGAGACGGGAGAACTCAGGGCGGGACGAGGGACCGGGCATTGAAATCAAAACGTGCCTTTGACGCCAACATTCCAATACGAGCGATAATCAGCCCGACCCCGCAGGATGCGATCGCTCGGCGTGCTGGGTCCATATGTTACCGTATCGTCGATCGCCTCGTTGACATTCCGGCCGCTGACGAAAACGGAAAACTGCCGCGTGAGCCGATATTCCGCCGTGAGGTCCGCACTCCGGCGGGGCAATAAATAGGTGAACGTGCCGGGCTCCGTGCCGGCGTTCGTGATCTGACCCTGCTTCACCCGGCCCTTGAGGTTCACCGCCGCCCGGACGGTAAACCGCGCACGACTGAACGTGAGGCCGTAGTTGATCGTCTTACCGACGAAACCGCTGAAGCTCGCCATCTCCGACCCTGCGAGGTGCTGGAGCGTGATGTTGCCGAACACCGTCAGGCCGCGCGCCCAATGCGGCAGGAACACCAGGTTCTGCCGGTAATCGAACTCCGCTCCACTCACGCGCGCGGCGCCGACGTTCATCCGGGTGCTGACATCGTAGCCGAGCGCGGCGCCGTAGATCTCGGGATCGAGCCCCCACGGTTCGAGCACGTCATCGGTCGCCGGCACGATCCGCGTGCCCCAGAAATCCGTGATGTCGCGCCGATACAGCCGGGTCGAGAGCACGCCGGTCGAGGGCTCGTTGAAATAATACTCGAGCGCGACGCCGAAGCTGTCCGCGAACCAGGGCTTGAGCGCCGGGTTGGACAGCGTCAGCCGGCGCGAGGTCGACTCGGTGTCCGGCAGATTCATCGCCGGCAGGATATGCGTGAATTCCGGCCGGCTGATGGACCGCGCATACGAGAAGCGCGCAATCAGGTTCGGCCGGATCAGGACCGCCCCGTTGAAGCTCGGGAAAAATCCGTCGTACGACTTGTCCGTGTGCGCGCCGCGCAGGACGTAGGCGAGTTCGGAGCCGGCGACACTGTTCAAGGGTGCAATCGCCACCGGCCGCCCCGCGGCATCACGCACAATCGCGCCACTGGCGTCGCGGCGATAAATCCGCGTTGGATCGACCAGCGCGCCGTCACCGACGTCCTCGGTGTGCTCGTACCGCACGCCACCCGTGAGTTGAAGCCGGCCGTTGAAGAGCTTCGTGTCGAGCCGCAGGTAGGGCGCGGTGACCGTCTCGGTGATCACCCGCGAGCCGTTCACCAGGCTGCGATAGTAGTTCATCCGGTTCGTCTCCGTCTGGACGAAATGCCCGGGGTTTGCCCGGAAGCTGTCTCCAATCGCCGCGAGGTTCATCCACTCCATCTTCTTTCCGAACAGCAGCTCGCGCTGGGAGTAGATCGGGTCGAACCATTGCGCGGCGTTGTCGTCGGTCGTGCGGATGAGCCCGTCGGCGCCCAGGTGCGTGGCATCGTAAGTCGAGGTGCCGAGGTCGCGGCGCTGCGAGCGAAGGTCGAAGCCGGTCTTCAGCACGAGCGGCAGCACCAGATCGATCTCGCGGCGCCCGTTGGCCGAAAGGCTGCGGACGATGTCATAGCCGTCGATCTTCGTGCCCTGCACCGTCTCCAGGCTGTAATTCTCGATTTGATACGCGTCCACGTCCGCGCCCGCGGCGTTCTTGACCGAGATGACGCCGGGGTGGTCGAAATTCATGTCCTCGAACCGGATGGTCAGGTTGCGGAAGTAGGCGTTGTTCGTCTGGAAATAGCCCTTGTCGAAATTGCGGTAGTGGTTCGATGCCCGCGAAAACGCGCTGTTGACCTGAAGCTGCCAGACCGGGCCGTTGTGCTTCCAGCGCAGGCTCGGCATGTAGGTCGTGCCGTCCTTCTGCCGCGCGTCGTAGACGGTCTGCGCGAATCCCGTGCCCGGCGCGCCCTGCGTGAAGTCGGGGCCGAACGACTCGACCCGCCCAACATCGAAATTCACCTGGCGCACCCAGAATTCCGCTTTGAAGTAGGCGTATTGGAAACCGAACGTGAGCACGTCGCGGCCGGAGATGCGCCAGTCCGCGCCGGCGCTGACCGACTGGCGCGTGCTGATTTTCGGCCGCTCCTGGAGCCGGTGCCGCACGAGATACGGTCTGTCCGGCGTCGTCGCCGGAAAGTTGGCCGACTGCCCCGCGATCGTGGGCACCCAATCCATGGTCGCGCCCTGCCCGTTGGCCAGCGCCCGGGTGACCAGCCCGCTGAACGTGAAGCCAAAATTCCTGCTCACGGGCACGACGGCGCTGAGCTCGACGTTGGGCTCGAAGGGATACTCCTTTTTCGCGAACGGGCTCGGCACCTTCTTCAGCTCGAAATCGCCGCCCTTGAACGAGAGATACGTCTTGACGCTGTAGATCGGCCGCGCGCGCTCGAAGGCGCTCTTGCTGATCAGGTTCACCGTCCCGCCGATTGCGTTCGCCGGCGTATCGGGATTCTGGGAACGCGTCACTTCCACGCGCGCCATGCTCGTGATCGAGATCTGTTCGAATTCCACCTGCCGGCCTCCGCCCGATGATGCGGCGCTGGCGAGGCTGTTGCCATCGAGCATGATTGGCGTAGACCCCGGCGGCACGCCGCCGAGCGAGATGCTGCGGCCGTCGCTGCCGTCGCGGTTGAGGGTCACGCCGGGGAGGAACTTGGCGAATTCGCCGACGTTGCCCTCGGCAATGTCGCCGAAGGAATCCGTCGCGACGACATTCTTGATCTCCGAGGCGTAGCGCTGCTCGTTCACCGCGATGTCCGACGCCGCCATGTCGCGCGTCGTCGCCACCTTGAACGCGTCGAGCACGATCGTCTTTTCATCCCCCATCGCAGCGCCCGAGCCCAAACTGACGTTGCCCTCGGCGCGCTCGCCGGCGCGCACGGCCACGACCCGGGTTAGGGGCGAAAATCCGGTGTAGAGCACACGCACCACCGCCTCGCCGGCCGGCACCCGCGGGAAGGAATACTGGCCGTATTCGTCCGTAAACGTTTCGAGCCGCAGCGCCTCGACCACGACCCGGGCGTTGTTCACGTAGCTGCCTGTTTCCTGGTTGAAAACCCGCCCCTCGATTGCACCTATTCCGCGACCGCTCGCCGCCGGCATGGCCGCCCGATCGACCGTCAATGCCCCGGTCCCTTCGTCCTGCACTGCGCGCAGCGCTGTGCCTGCCACGAGCCGCTCCAACGCATCACGCGCCGTGAATTCGCCCGTGAGCGCATTGGTGCGCACGCCCGCCACCTTCCCGGTGGAAAACAGAAACTGCCCTCCCGCCTGATCGGAGAATTGCCGCAGCGTCGTCTCAGCGGGACCGGCCGGGATATCGAACGGACGCGTCGCCGGTACCGCTGCCGACAGCGCGGTCGCAATCCACGAGGCGGCAAGCCAGGCGAAGCCGGTTCGCCGCGAATACCGGGCAAGAAGGGGGCGGGACAAGATTTTCATTACAGGCGATTGGGGCGCGGAGTCGCCGCGCCCTATCCCCAAGACTCGGCGAGACGCGATTTCCGTTACGAAAAAGATCAAATCGAGAAACACCGCCCAGGGCCATCGCGAACCTGGAACGATCCCCGCCCTCCGGGAGCCGGTCAGCAGCTCAATGCAGGGGCAACAATACCGTTTCGATCGGCGTCCGCTCCTCCGCCCTCACGTCGACCGATGCCTTGAGCAGCCGGATGAATCCCTCGAGATTGTCAGCGCGGAAAACGCCCGTGAGGGTTCGCTGCCGCAGTATTGGGTCGCCGATCGTGAGCCGGTGGGGGTGATGCCGATTGAAGGCCGCAACGACATCGTCGAGGGGTGTGTTGTTGAAGACAAGTCGCGTGGCCTGCCAGCTCATCGCCGCTTCAATCTCTGCCTTGCCCACCTGGGCAATCGTCACCGGTGTGACTCGGGCAACCACGCCGTCCCCGGTTACGGCGCGCGCGATAATGGCGCGCTGGCCTTCGATGACCGCCGGAGCCACCGCGGCCGACTCCTCCGCCGGTGCGATGTCGGCGCCGCCGGTCGCCTCGACCCGTCGTTCCGGTTCGAGCTGCACCTTCCCTTCCGTCACCAGCACCTCGATGCTGTCGGACCCGAGTCGGACGTTGAACGCCGTACCGACGGCCCGTACCGCGACCGTTCCGGCGGTGACGAAAAATGGTCGCTCCGGATTTTTCGCCACAATGAAGTGCGCTTCACCATCGACGAGCCGCACGCGCCGCTCGCCGGCCGTGAAAGCCACCTCGATGCGACTCGCACCATTGAGTTCGGCGACCGAACCGTCGGGGAGCGTCATTCGCTGAAGTGTGCTCGCCAGCACGCGGTAACTCACTTTCGGGACCTCCACCACCGTCGTTCCGACCGGCGGCGCAAACCCGGACCAACCCAGGAACGTCAGCACGACCGCCGCCGCAGTCGCGACACCAATGCTCGTGAGCCGCACCAGGCGGACGCGAGAGCGCTGGCGCCGCGCCTGCCTGACGACTGCATCCGCCATCGCGGCGAGATCGTCTGCCGTCGCGAGTTCGTCCATGCTGCGCCACGTTCCGCCCAGCCGGACGAATTCCGCGGCATGCTGCGGGTCGGCGAGTTTCCATGCTGCCAGCTCGCGCGCTTCGCTGCCGCTCAAGCCGCGATCCTGGCGCACGATCCACGCCGCGGCCGCCTCGGCCATCGCCAGGTCGGAGCCCGCCGATTCGCCGCCGCTCGTCGCGGAAAATTCGCGCTCAAACGATCCACTCATGAACGTGTGCCTCCCACGCCGTGCGCCCGGAGAAAGTCGGCGCAACGGCGCGTGCCTTTCGCCGCCAGCGATTCGACCGTGTGTTCGGCAATGCCGAGCAGCGCCGCGATTTCCTTCTGGGGCAGGCCTTTGATTTTGCGGAGGAGAAGAACTTCACGGCAGCGTTCGGGTAGTGCGCGGATGGCCTCGGTGAGGAGCGCAAGCTCCTGCCTGCGGCAAACCTGCTCCACTACGTCACTGTCCTCTTCCAAGACGGCCAACTCGTCGTTTTCCGTGATCGAAATCAACTGGGCGCGCCCCTTGCGCTGGATGAAATCGCGGACCGCGTTGCGCGCGATCGCGAACAGCAGCGGCTTCGGCGCCCGCACCGTCCCGGTATTTTTCACGCGCAGCATCCGCGCGAAACAGTCCTGCACCAAATCGTCGACGTCGGCCATCGTCGGCAGCGATTGGCGCAAATACGACCGCAAGGGCTGCTCGTGGGGCAATACTTGCTCCGCGAACCAGTGCGACTGGTCACTGAAAGTTAGCTGTTCGGTCGGGGGCAAACTCACGCAGGTGAAGAAAGCGTGCGCGAGGTGTGCGCAATGCTTCAGTCTTGTCGACGTTTTTCGCGCCGATGCCGGCGCCCATCGCCAGGCTTTCGAGCGACGCGGCTGCTCCGACTCTCTCGTGGGCATTCCTCTCCCGCGCTTGACTCGCTTTCGCGGGTCTGGACCATGACCCCTTCATCTCTCACACACCATGGGCCAACAACTGAACAAGGTCATCAAACGTAAACGTCGCGCGGCTTACTTGAAGCGCGTCAAAGAGCGCAACAAGACCGCAGCCAAGAAGAAGTAAGAGGTTTTTGCTTCGCAAAAACCTTACGGTTTTCGCGGAGCGAAAACCGGCATGATCAAAGTCAGTCTCATCTCCCTGGGCTGCGCCAAGAATCTCGTCGATTCCGAGATCATGGTCGGCCACCTGCACCAGGCGGGCATGTTGGTCGTGCCGGAAGCCGAAAAGGCGGACGTCGTCATCGTCAACACCTGCTCGTTCATCGATTCGTCCAAGGAGGAATCGATTGGCCACATCCTCGAGATGCACGAGCAGCGCGGGATGCGGAAGCGGAGGAAGCACCAGAAGCTGATCGTGGCCGGCTGCATGTCGCAGCGGTTCGCGAAGGATTTGCCGAATGCTCTGCCGGAAGTGGACGCGTTCATCGGGCTGGATCAGGTCAACAAGGTCGCGCCCATCATCGAGGAGATTTTCGCGCGGGAACGCGGCGCCAATCACGTGCCGGTCTCGTTCATCGAAGGCCGCTCGACCTGGATTCCGGATTACGACACGCCGCGCTTCCGACTGACCCCGAAACATTTCGCGTACCTCAAGATTGCCGAGGGCTGCAATCACCCGTGCACCTTCTGCATCATCCCGCAGATTCGCGGCCGGCATCGCAGCCGCACGGTTGCGAGCGTGGTCGCCGAGGCCCGCCAGCTCGTTCGTGAAGGCGTGAAGGAAATCAACCTGATTTCGCAGGATACGACCTTCTTCGGCATGGACACGTGGGAGCAACGGCCCAGCCCGCGGACGCCGGTCGACTCTTCCCGCGGCACGGCGCTCACCACCCTCCTCCGGGAGCTGAACGCCATCGAAGGGGATTTCTGGATACGGCTGCTCTACACGCATCCGGCGCACTGGAGCGATGAACTGATTCGCACCATCGCCGCGTGCCCGAAGGTGGCGCGGTACATCGATATTCCGCTCCAGCACATCAGCGACCGGATGCTCGGGTTGATGCAGCGCGAAACTACATCCGCGTACATTCGTGACCTCATCCGCCGAATCCGCGCCGGCATCCCGGGAATTGCGATTCGGACGACGTTCATCGTGGGATTTCCGGGCGAAACCGAGGCGGACGTCGACGAGCTGTGCGAATTCATTCGCGAGACGCGTTTCGAGCGGCTCGGCGTGTTCAGGTATTCGCAGGAGGAAGGCACGCGCGCCGCGAAAATGGAGCCGCAGGTGCCGAGGAAGGTGAAGGAGGCGCGCTGGCACCGCGTCATGGCGTTGCAGAAGGAAATCGCGGCGGAGGTGAGCGAGGCATATGTCGGGCAGACGTTGAAAATCCTGGTCGAGGAGCCCGGCGTGGCGCGCGGCGAAGCCGACGCCCCCGACATCGATGGCCGCGTCTACCTGCCGATTACCGTGCCGGTGGGCGAATTCGCCACGGTGAAAATCACCGGCTACGAAGATTACGATTTGCTCGCACTGCCGGCCGGCGAGGAGCCGACCACGCGAAAAGTCGCGCGTCAGGCGCAATAGGCGGCTCATCAATTAGTCGTATCTGATTTTCGAACGAGTGAATGTGCCGCGGAGAAGGGAGCAGGGAGAAAGGAGCAGGAATAAGCCATAGCGGTACTCGTGCCGACGGGCTGTTGGATCTACGGGAGCCTGTTACGGCGGACTACTGGGGTGGTTACCGGGTATGCGTATCGCCACGGAGTATGATTAGTAAGTAACTGATAAGTATATCCGCATTTTGATTTCGGCGGATTTTATCGGGATGAAACTAGGGTCTAACACCTATGTTTTTTGGGGTCCAACTTTTCAATGCCTTCGTCGAATATCGCGCCGACGTGTGCCTCGCCTTGTTAGCAGGCGCCGCTGTCTGCGGGGCGATCAAGGCGCGCGCATGGAAGCGTCGGTCCGATGTGACTCTCCCGGCGGACCGATGCGCCGCCGCCATGGGTCCCGTTATCCTGGCGATCGCCGCGGCCGAGCTGGCGACGGCTTTCGCGTGGGTGTCGGGCGGTTCGTTGGAAGTGATGCGCAGCGTGGTGTTGGTGGCGGGAGTGGCCGTCTCGATCGTGCTTCTGGTCGCGGAGCTTCGCTGTGAACGATTGCGCGCCGAATTGCGGAGGCATGCCGGCGTCGGGCAGCAACTCCAGCAGGCAAAGACCGCGGCGGACGAAGCGAGCCGGGTTAAAAGCGATTTTCTCGCGGTGATGAGTCACGAGATGCGCACGCCACTGAACGCGGTCACTGGCTTTGCCACGCTCCTCCGGGAAACCAGGCTCGACGATGCGCAACGCGATTACGTTCGCACCATCGCCGGCGAAGCGGCGCGATTGACGTCGTTAATCAACGACATCCTCGACCTGACCAAGATCGAGGAGGGCCGGCTGACGCTCGAGCGGCTGCCGTTCGCCCCGGTCGAAACGGGACAGGAGGTGTTGCGGTTGCTGCAAAACCGCGCCGCCGAGCAGAAACTGGATCTTCGTTTCGAGCCGCTGTTGACATCGCCGCTGCTCGTCGCGGGCGACCCGCTGCGCTTCCGGCAGGTGTTGCTCAACCTGATCGACAACGCGGTCAAGTTTACGGCGAGAGGCTCGGTCACACTGTACCTTTCCTGGAAACCTCCGGCCGAACCGGGTGAGACGGGCGAACTCGGCGTCACGGTGAAAGACACGGGCATTGGAATCCCGGCGTCAAAGTTGAACAACCTTTTCCAGATGTTCATGCAGGTCGATACGTCGACGACGCGCCGTTATGGCGGCACGGGGCTCGGGCTCGCGATCTGCCAGCGACTTGTCCGGTTGATGGGCGGCGAAATATCCGTGCGCAGCACCGTGGGCGAAGGATCGGAGTTCAGCTTTTCGCTGCCGGTCACCGCAGTGGCCGCACCCGTGGCTACGGTTGAAATCGATCCGCCGCCCGCGCCCGCGTCATCGCGACGCCCCCGCGTGCTCGTGGTCGATGACATGGAGACAAACCGCTTTCTGCTGGAAATCTTTCTGCGGCGGCACGGGTTCGACCCGGATGTCGCGTCCGGTGGCGAGGAGGCCATCGCCCTGGCGGCCAAGAAACCTTACGACGCGATCCTCATGGACCTGCAGATGCCGGATCTCGACGGCTACACTGCCGCCCGCCGTATCCGCGAAGCAGAGACGGGGGGCCAACACACGCCGATTCTCGCCCTGACGGCATCCATCGCGAAGGGGACGCGCGACAAATGCCTCGCCGCCGGCATGGACGAACACCTCACGAAGCCGCTCGATTTGCGACGCTTCAAGGAATTGCTCGACGGCTACATCACGACCCGGACTAAACCCAATCCGGCCCGGCATGGTCCGGCGCACACCGCACGGTGCTAGACCCAACGTTTTTATTTTTGGACCTGTTTAATTTCCGCCGCTCGCCGCCGCGCTGGTCTTCGCCTGTGTCGTGGCCGCCTGCCTGGCCATCTCCGCGATGTCGGCAGCGGGCAACACCACCATCCACGTTGGCCGCCCGTTCGCGAAATGTTGCAGCGAGATCCCGAGCACGCGTCCTTGAGGATCGAATACGGGCGTCGCGATCGACTGCTCCGTCAGCATGAAAAACCGCCGCGGCTTCTCGACAATGCCAATCACCTCGGTCGCACGCACGGTCGGCACCCGTTGGAGCGTCTTGGGCGCGCGCGAGACGAAGAAATAGTTTCCCAGGACAACTCCTTCCGCCGGCTTGGTCAGATCGACGTGTGCATACTCGCGACCCGGCTCCACCGTTTCCGGCGCCATGAACGCGAGATCGAGGTCGGCATCCTTGAGGACAAATCGCGCCGGCACCTCCTTGCCGTCGGCGAGCCGCAGCTTCACTTCCTTGAAGTCGGTGCCGACCAGTTCCGGCGCGCGGCCCCCGCCCTGCTGCGAATTGCGCATGGCATCGAACTGTACCTGGGGATCAACCGCGGCGAGTGTCGTCACGGTCAACCCCGTCGCGGAAATGACGGTGCCGTTGATCTCGATTCGTTGTTCGCGCGCCGGCAGCTCCCGATCGCCCATCTTCATCTTCAGCGTCACGACGAGTTCCACCCCGACCACGGCGTCGGCGTATCGTTTGGCCAACGCCCGGCCGGCGGCGGCGTCGGCCTCCGGGGCCGCGGCGAGCGGCAGGGCAGCCCCCGCGACCAGCGCGGCCGCAAGCACGATTGAGGAGGAATGTTTCATGGGGTTGATTTGACCGGCTTGAGGTTGATTTCGACGAACTGCGTCTGGCCTCGGCGCCGCACGAGCAGCACCCACCATGACTTGCCGTTGGCCACCGTCTCTTCGCGCGAGCGTTTCAGGTCTTCCAGATTCATGACGCGGGTCGTGCCTGCCATTTCGATGACGTCGTCGGCTCGCAATCCGGCCAGCGCCGCCCAGCCCGCGGGCACTGCGCTTTCCACGATTGCGCCCCGGGCATCGGTGGCGATCTGGAGTTTCACGCGATCGTCGAACGCGATGTCGCGCGCCGAAAACTCCAGCGCGAGATCCTGCCACCACGCCATTTCCGCCGGCGGAACCGGCTGCTCCTCCAGCGTCACCTTCACGTCCTTTGCCGCGCCCTCGCGCCAGATCGAGAATACCGCCTCGGTGCCGGAACGATACTGGCGTATCTGGCGTGCCAGTACATCGCTGTCCTCCTGCCGCCGGGCCGGGACCACGGTGCCATCGATGGCGAGGATGATGTCGCCGATTTGCAGGCCGGACTTCTCCGCCTGCGTGCCGGGGTAGATCCGCGTCAGCCGGGCACCACCGTCGGCCTTGACCCCGAGCCGCGTCGAGAGCTTGGGCGTGAGCGGCTGCGACGAGGCGCCGAGCCAGGCCTTGCGCGCCTGGAGGGTCACGTTGCGTTCGTCGAGCGCGCGGAGTTCGACGACGGAACTCAGCACCGCGCCGTCGCGTCGGACGCTCGCGAGGACAGTGCGCACGCCCTTGGGCGCATCTTCCATCAGCGTCCGGGTCAGTTCGCGCAACTCGGCAACCGTGCCCACCGGCTTCCCGTCGACTGCGATCAGGATGTCTTCGCGGCGAAGCGTTGGCTCGGCCTGACCGCATGGGCCCGCCGGCCGGACATTCTCCAGCCACACGCCACGAACATCGGGCAGACGCTCTTCCCGCGCGAGCTTCGGGGTGATATCACGGGCCACCGCACCCCACGTCCGCAGTTCGACATCGTCCGCACGCGCTGGCTCGCGCTTGGTGAGCTTGAGCCGCGCGGACTGTTTTTTTCCCGCGCGTACAAATTCGACCGTGAAATCACTGTCCGGCATCTGGCTTGCCTCGATGCGGTAAAAATGCGCCACGGCTTTTTCCTCGGCACCCTCGATGTCGTGACCATCGCACGCGAAAATCACGTCGCCGGGTTCCAGCGCCGCCCCCGCCGCGGGGGAACCCGCGGCGACATCGCCGACGACCACGCCCTTGGCCTCCCCGTCGGCCTCCAGCCTGGGCTGCACCGTCAGGCCGGACCAGCCGCGGGTCACGCGGCCATGCTTGATAATCTGCTCGGCGACCACACGCGCGAGGTTGCTCGGAATCGCGCCGCTCAGGCTCACCACGCCGATTTCGTTGATGCCAACAATATCGCCGCGCGAATTCACGAGCGGACCACCGCTATTGCCGCCGAAAATCCGGGCATCGTGCAACACCCAGCGCACCAGTTGCCCGACGTCCTCGCCGCGCAACATCATCCGGCCGACCGTCTGCTCCGGCAGCACGAGCGAGGGGTTCGACACCACGCCGCGCGTGACCGATTGCGAGAGAAACCCGGGGCTGCCGAGCGCGAACACTTCCTCACCGGCGACCAGCGACGATGAATCGCCAAACTTCGCCGTCACCAGCGGTGCCGCATCCTTCGGCCGCTGCGTGAGCTCGAGCTGCAACACCGCCAGATCCGTCAGCGCATCCTGGCCGACGAGCCGCGCCTCGACATGCGAACCGTCGTAGAGGTAGCAGCGGAAAAAGTCACCATCCTCCGTGACATGACAATTCGTGACCAGATGCCCCTCGAGTGAAATGATGACGCCGCTGCCGCCGGTCCACTGCTTGGTCAGCCGGCCGTCGCTCGGCCGCAGGCGAATCGCCTCGATTCGAACAATCGAGGGAAAGACGCGCGTGAGCATCGGATCCTCGGCCGGCGTCAATTTGGCCTGAGCAGACGCGGGCGGCTTGGCGCCATTGGCCGCCGCGAGAACGGCGGCGCCGCTCAAACACCACGCGCCGCAACAGAGAATCGCGCACATCCATCGGCTCATCAACAAGGTCATAAATGGGGACGGGGTCCCCGGGGAAAGAGGCGAACTGGGCGCGTGACGCAAGCGGCAAACGCTCAGAACGCCTGGGCGGCGGCCACGTACTTGCCAATGATCCCGTCGAAACTGCCATTGGTGAAGAAAACGACGACGCGCGGTTTGCCGCCGCCACTCGATGCCGGCTGCGTGTTCGCCAGCAGCTTTTCGAGCAGCGCCGCGTTGCTCGCGGCGAAATGCGCCTCGACTCCCTGGGTCTCGAGGTGTTGCGCCACCGCCTCGGGATCGAAGCGTTCCTCGGGCCGGAGCCTTTCGCCACGGTTCACCGGCCCAAGGTAAACCTCGTCGGCCTGCGCCAGGGCGCGCATGAATCCGGACTGCATCGTTTTTATGCGCGCGGTGTTGCTGCGCGGCTCGAACACCGCCGTGAGGAGCGCTCCCGCAAAGCGCGCCCGGAACGACTGCAATGTTTCCGCCAGCGCCGTGGGATGGTGACCGAAGTCCTCAATCACCGTGACCCGCGCATTGCGCAGCAGGACCTCCTGGCGTCGCTTCACGCCCCGAAATCGCGCCAGCGAATCGAGGCCCATCCCGCGCGGATCCGGCGTATCCGAGTTCTGGACGGGCGCGGAATAGTCTGCCGCTGCCATGGCCGGCGTCGTGTGAGCCTCGGACGCCAGCGCGAGTCCGGCCGCTGTCGCCGCCATCGCGGCGTTGCGGGCATTGTAGAGTCCGGACATCGACCAGCGCACCTCCGTCCAAGGCAGGCCACGCCACTGCAGCTTGAACGATGCACCGGTGCCGTCCTCCGCAAAATCGACCAGCCGGGTGTCGCACTTCTCGCCTGTGCCGACGGAAACCACGCGCGTCCAGGGCATCGCCCCCAACGCGCGCAGGTTCGAATCGTCGCCGTTGATGACCACAAAGCCGTTGCGTGGCACGATCCGCACCAGATGCGTGAACGTCCGCTGCACGTCGGCGAGGTCGCGAAAGATGTCGGCGTGATCGAACTCGAGGTTGTTCAGCACCGCGATCCGCGGCGCGTAATGGATGAACTTGCTCCGCTTGTCGAAAAACGCGCTGTCGTATTCGTCGCCCTCGATCACAAACGGATCCGATTCGGTGCCGAGATGGCTGCCGGTCGGCGGATCCTGCGGCACACCGCCGATCAGAAACCCCGGATCACGGCCCGCCGCGCGGAGCAGAAACGCCGTCAGTGCCGTGGTCGTCGTCTTGCCGTGCGTACCGCAGATGACGAGGTTTCGCCGGCGGCGGAGGACGAGCTCGTTGAGCATGGCCGGCAGCGAAGTGAAGGCGAGCGCGCGCGTATCCAGCAGCCACTCCACCTCGGGATTGCCGCGCGTCATCGCGTTGCCGATGACGACCAGATCAGGCGCGAGCGCCGCGAGCCGCGCGGGATCGTAGCCCTCGTGGACGGTGATGCCCGCATCGGCGAGCACCGTGCTCATCGGCGGATAAACGCCCGCGTCCGCGCCGGAAACCTCGTGGCCGTTCGCCCGCGCGAGCAGCGCCGCGTTGCCCATCGCCGTCCCACCCACGCCCATGAAATACGTTTTCATTGCCCTACTCTGCAACTCCGCTCCGAAATGCGGAAATCGGAATACAGATTTGTTCTTTTTTCGTTCGTCCGGTGCAGGAGGTGGAATAAGAAATGTGGAATAAGAACCTTTCGCACTTTGCCCATGGTTCGTGGGAGAGTCGTGGATGGAAACCAAAAAATGGCTGGCTGCACGACGTGAAGGTGGAAAAAGTTCTCGCGCCCGATCCGACGTTCAAAAATGCCGTCTGCCTCGACGGTGAAAAAGCGTGCCCGCCCGAAGATTGCGGCGGACTCGGCGGCTATTACGACATGCTGAAGAGCCTGGCCGATCCGAAAGATCCTGAGCACGACGACGTGACGGAGTGGCTCGGCGACGAATGGGATGCCGCTCGCCTCGATGTCGACCGCGTCAACGCGGCCCTGAAGCGGATGAGAGCGTGAGAAACGTGCGGCCCTGGCGCACGACGGCTCACGAGCGCGGAAGCGATTCCGGCGCCACCAGGAGTCGAATCGAACGCGCCTGGCCCGGCGTGCGCGCGATCAACCCCAGCCGTGCGAGCCGCTGCATCATCTGGTTCACTGTCGGCGCGGAAACGAGGAAATGCCGCTGGATATCCGACTCAGCCGGCGCGCGGCCATATTTGGAGATGTAGCGCTGGATGAACGCGAGGTATTGACCCTGCTTGGACGTGAAGCGACCGCGAACGCCGCCGCGCCGCGATTTAAGTGCCGGTTCGGCCTCGTCTTCGTCCGCTGCCTCCTCCCGTTCCTCGCGCGCCGCCGCTTCGTCTTGGGCGGCGACCTCCATGAGCCGCCGCGCCAGCGCCCGCGCGTCAGCGGCGGAGGTGCCAATGCCGATCTCATCTCCACGGATCTGTTTCGTGGCGGCCGGACATCTCTCGCTGATGCGGATGCTGACATTGTCACCGTAACCGGGCACCGAGCGGTTAAGGGAGACCTCCACGTCCCAATACCCGTCAACCAAGTTGAGCCTTACCGAAGAGTTTTCGTTCACGGCGTCGTTGAACCGCGTGGTCACGGCCTTTGCGAATCAGAAATTGGTGCGGTAATGGATTCGCGCGGGCTGCATGCATCGTGCGCTCATTACTTCGTCACAGGCATGCTCCCCCGCGCCGATGCGCGAGCGCGGCGAGCACGCGATCGAGAACGTCATCGAGATGTTTGCCGATGTCCTCAGCCAGAAAACGCAGCACGAAATACCCGTGTTGCTGTAGCAAGGCGTCTTTTCTCCGGTCGCGCCGGTAAGCTTCGGCGTCGGTGACCGTGCCGTCGTAATTGCGTTCCGCGATCTTGCGTTTCGCCCTCAATCCACCAGTTTCCTGCTGTGAACGCCTCACTAGAAGGCAGTGAAGCCGCCATTCTCGACCGGGTCCTCCGACCTGAGGCGCGCGACTGGCTGCGACCCGCCGCGGAGGCGATCCTCAGTCTCGGTTTTGACGAGCAAGATCACCTCCGTATGAGTGACCTCCTCACGAAGGCGAAGGCGGGCACGCTCGCACTCGACGAGGCCGCGACGCTCGAAAACTACCGGCGCGTGGGACGATTGCTGGAGTTGATGAAATCACGCGCGCGGCGTTCGCTGCAACCTGACGCCGCCGCCTGAGCGCATGTCCCGCGCGGATCGCGCCGTGGAACGCGAAGTGATCCGCCGCGCTGGCGGCCGGTGCGAATATTGCCATTTTCCGATGGAATGAACATTTCGCATGGGACGGCGCGTCGCTCCACGGGAAAACCGCGGTAGGTCGCGCGACGGTCGTCGTTCTTGCGATCAATCATCCCGACTCCATCGCCGTTCGCGAGGCGCTTCGTGACGAAGGTATATTCCAGCCGTAGATCAGGTAACCCCGCGGTTCCCCATGCGTGAACACGAGAGTCGAATCATCCGGAGGCCGAAGAAGGTTTTGCGCGCGGGCTGCGGCATTACGCCGGCAAGCAGCCCGGGCTGGGCCAGCAGGTGGAGCGCGTTGTACCCAACGTGCTTTCGACGTGAATCGGATTTTTCCTTGTCGGCCCGGCGTCGCGCTCGAACATTTCCGCACCGCCCACGCCCCGCAAACCCTCGCTGCTCGAGCGGCTGGATCGCGCGGGCGTGTGATCTTCCGGCGAAAACGACCATGCCACCGGCTCTCTTCCGTGTCGGCGGGTTCCGTGCGCCAGCTATGACTTTAGCCGCTTGATGAACTCGGCCTCGAAAACCTCATAAACGAGCGAGCGCTCCTCCATGAACACGGCTTCGATTGCGCCATCCGCGGCGTAGGCGAAGATAATGCGGGATCGGCCGACGCGGAGGCGGTAGTAGCCGGCGAGCGCGCCTTCGAGCGCACGGGTGTCGCCGCGCTCGGCGCGGAGCTCCCGCAACGCCTGCTTCACCGCGCGGCGGGGTTCCGGCACCAGGCGCTGGGCAAAAGCGATGACTTGCGCGGCCGGGCGCAGGACGCGGGTCATTCGGGGATGTCGTCCAGCCGGCCAAACTTCGTCTTGCCTGCCTTGTGCCCGGCGATGGCCTGCATGGCGGCGGGATTGCCCATGACTTCCAGGGTTTCGGCGATGGCGCTCATGCGCTCGTAGGCGATGACGCAGGCGACGGGCTCATCGTGTCGGGTAACGGTCACCACCTTGCCCTTCTCCGCGGCCTTGATGAGGGCGGGAAAGCTGTTTTGCCCTTCGGAAATGCTCACGGTAGATTTCACGCAATTAACGGAGTTTCCAAAAGGCGGGCGTCAAGGCACGGCCCGTGACCTTGTGCTGTCCCCGTTCAAAGCGAATCGACTCCGATTATTTTTCGGAAGCCGAATAATGAGGACCGCCGCAGGGAGGCGCGCCGAACGGCGACGCCTTCGCCCTCGACCTCACTTCCGCCTCGGCCCGCTGGCGTAATTCCTCATTACGCTTCGCCCGCCGGCCTCCCGCGTATCGTCGTGCAGATGTGACTGCACGCGTCCGGCTCAGAACCGGCCCTCGACTCCCGCGATGATCTTCGGCGTGGCGACGCGCGTCTGGAGCGGCCGGCTCTCGAATCCGCGGTAACGGTCGGTGATCGGCGCGTTGTTCAGGTTGTCGATCTGGAAGTACACGCCGAGCTGCCGCGAAAAATTGTATTTCGTCTTCAGGCTGATTTGCAGCCGCGGTTGCTCGTAGACGAGCAACACCGGGTTCGGCGAGCTCGTGACCAGAATCTCGCTGCGCCAGACCGCATTCAACCTGAGGTCGAGCTTGTGATAGACATAATTGATCCCGGCGTTGCCGGTCTGCGGCACAAATCCGGCCAGCTGCGAGGTGGACGATGCCCCGCCGTAGTCGCCCTTCGTTTCCAGCTTGGTGTAGTTGAGAGTCACCCCAAAGCCCTTCCAGAAGCCCGGCAGGAACGTGAGCCGCTGCTGATACGACAGCTCGAAACCCTGGTAGCGCGCGCGGCCGCCATTCGCCGTCGTCCGGATACGATAGCCTTCGTAATCGCCGCCGAATCCGTTGTTTGGGCCCGCCCCCACCACCTGGCTCGAGTCCGCAAACTGGAAGCCGGTGATCTCCTTGCGAAACACGGTGGCGGAGACAAGTCCCACCGGTTCGAAATAATATTCGATGCTGACGTCGAAGTTATCCGAGAACTGCGGTTTCAATCCCGGATTGGAGATGCTCACGACCTGATTCACGTCGTCGATGATGTCGCTCGGGATGATGCTATCGAATGAAGGACGGCCGATGCTGGTGGAGTAGCTGGCCCGGGTGACGAGGTTTCGCGTCGGCGTATATTTTAGGTGGATACCCGGAAACGCATTCTGGTAGTGGCCCTCGTTTCTCTTCCGGCCGGTGAACACCGGGGGCGTGCCGGTCGAGAGCGGGCCTTCGGCGTCCGTTTCCGTCCGCTCGACCCGTACGCCCGGCAGCATGGCCAGGCGGCCCAACTGGATGCTGGCCATGACATAACCCGCGTAGATTTTTTCCGTAATCCTGCGGTCTTGGCCGAGCCGCTGGTTGGTTCGAAAGGCGAGATCGTCGGACCAGTTCTGCGGGGAATCCACCAGGTAGCGCGTCACCGCAAACGGATCCGGCCAGGGCGGCATCCGATTGCCTTTGTTGGCATCGCTGTACTTGCCGCCAGTGTCGAGGAAGGCGCCGAGGCCCTCGTCGCCCGTGTTGGCCCGCCCGTCGGGTCCGACGTGGGCCAACCGGCGGTTTTGATTCCACGCGCGGCGATCCTGTTGCTGAAGATTCAGCCCGGCTTTGAGCGACACCGGGATCGGGAAATCGAATCTGCGCCGGGCGTTCACCCGACCGCTGAACACCGTGTCTTCGAGGCCATTGTCCGCGAGCGTCACCTGCACGCCCGAAGTGTAGTTGTTGAGATCGTAGAGGTCCCGGCCGGCGGTCTGGGTGATTGTTGGCCAGGCCCGGTCCCCCGTGCGATCGATGATCCAGCCAAGATTGCCGCGCACCGCGAGGACCACCGAGCCCGGCAGATTTCCCGCTTTCGTCCTCGGATTATCATCGGGAAAGCCCCGGCGTTTGATCGCGTTCGAGTAGCTCGTGCCGTAGTCAATATCCCACGTGCCATTGCGAAACCGCACCGACGGGGCGAGCACCACGGTGCGCCCGGTGTTGTCCTGCGACCCCAGCGTCATGGTCGCATTCGAATTATTGTTCGGCACGATTTCCTGATAATCCGCCGTGTAACCGGGCCGGAAATTCGCGGCGGCGGCCGTTGTGGCGAACGCGAGACTGCGCGTATCGGGCGTTTCGTAGAACCAATTGTAGGAAGTATTGAACGTCAGGATGGTGCGTTCGCTCAGCTTGTAATCGACCTTGCCGCCGAGCGCGAGCCGGGTCCGCCCGGAACCCGCCGGCCGCGGCGCGGTGACGCTGGTGATCGGCGCCGGATCGGTCGTCGTATTCTGATAATTGAACAAAGCCGCGACGTCCCCGCCCGGCTGCGAGTGATAAGTCGCCGTGAACAAGACGCCCACGTTCTCCTTGGGCCCGAGCCGGTCCGCGTAGGTGA
Source organism: Opitutaceae bacterium (assembly GCA_030648295.1). Taxonomy (GTDB): domain Bacteria; phylum Verrucomicrobiota; class Verrucomicrobiia; order Opitutales; family Opitutaceae; genus ER46. The sequence goes on from JAUSID010000289.1 coordinate 56,184, forward strand.
AGTTCATGGACGGCCCGACGTTCTTGATTGGCTCGCGCCACCACGGCTTGCTGCGCAGGAGGTATTTCGTGCGATAGACCCCGCCGATCGCGTAGGTGAAGGTGCGGGCCACGGCGCGATCGAACGCGCTCTTGGTCACCAAATTCACGTGGCCGCCGATGGAATTGGCGGCCATATCCGGCGTCGGCGCCTTCGTGAGCTCGATCATTTCGATCATGCCCAGCGACGCCTGTTCGAACTCGAACACGCGTCCGAGTCCGCTCGAGTCGGAGGCGGCGAGCTGGCTGCCGTCCATGGAAACCGAATTCAGCGCGGCATCGATGCCGCGGATCTGCACGGAGCGGATGTCCTGGCCATTGTACTCCCCGGAGACGCCCGGAAGCTGTTGCAGCAGGTCGCCGACATTGCCGTCGGCGATGTTACCGAACTGATCGGAGGCCACGATGTTCTTCACGTTGGGAGCCTGCTGCTGGCGCGTAATCGCCAGTGCACTTCCCTCGCGGACACCCGACACCGTGAACTTGTCCATCGTGTAGAGATCCGATGTGAGCTTCACGTTATGGACCGGCTTGGCGACGGCGCCGGCTTCCACCGGAATCGTTTGCGGGGCGAGTCCGGTGTACGAAACGACCAGCGAACTCGGACCGGACGGCAGGTTGATCTCGAAATGACCATCACGATCGGTAAAGACCGTCCGGCCATCCGGCGCTTCGATCCTCGCCCCTTCCAGGTACAATGTCGTGGCGGCATTGCTGACGTAGCCGACCACAACGCCGGTCTCGCGGGCGGTCTTTCCCGGGGCTGGCGGGTCACCGGCTGCGGCGAACAGCGCGGTTGCGCTCAAAATCGACAGTATGGTGATAATTCGTGGGTGCATGGTGGGCGGGGTGATCGTGGTTCGATCGGCTGGGGTAATCGTGCATATGCACGATGTATCCGTTAATCAAAGCCCATAAAACCTCGGCCTCTCGTGGGCCGCCCGCTGGCACGGCTCGAGATTCGGAATCGGAGGTGCTCACGCGGGCCTCGCCAAAACCCGCGTTGCTTTTCTCCGCCGTGTTGCTGCATTGCGGTTCAACCGCGCGTTGATTCTCTGACGCACGACGCCGCTCGAGTTTGCAACAACTCCCTCCTTCCATGCCGCCTTTACCGCCTCCCGCCGCGATCCCGCCAACCGCCGCCACCAAATACTGGATTGATGGCCGGCTCGTTCCGGCGGCTGAAGCCGCCGTGCCGCTCACTGATCTCGCGGTGAGCCGCGGTTACGCCGCGTTCGACGCGCTGCGTACGTATGGCAAGGTGCCGTTTCTGCTCGACGAGCATTTGCAGCGGCTCGAACGAACTTGTGGCGAACTGTTTCTGAAGCTGCCGCGGCCGCGGGCTGAAATCCGCGACATCGTGCACGGGACGATCGCCGCCAACGCGTTGCCCGACTGCCTTGTCCGCATCTTCATCACCGGCGGCGATGCGAGCGGCTTTGTGCCCGAGCATCGCGAGCGCCTGCTGGTGCTCGTCGATCCACTCCGCGCGTACGCGGCGCGCCAATACGAGCAGGGCATCGCGATCGCGACGTCGCGGCTGGAGCGCACGCTGCCCGGGGCGAAATCCACGACCTATCTCGCCGGCGTCTGGGAAACCATCCGGGCAAAACAGCGCGGATTCGACGAGGTCGTGTTTTGCGACGTGAATGGCGACATCCTTGAAGGCACCACGTTCAGCATCGTCGTGGTGAAGGGAAATGAGCTCGTCTCTCCGCGTGCCGCGGTATTGCACGGCATCACGGGCGAACACCTTTTCCAACTCGCCGCCGAGGCCGGCTTCAAGATTCGACGCGCGCCGATTTCCCCCACAACCCTGGCGGCCGCGGACGAAGTGTTCATCACCTCGAGCACGCGCGAATTGATGCCGGTTTCCCGGGTGGACGAACGGACGATCGGGAACGGCAAGCCGGGCGCGATTACCCGCCACCTCCACGAAATGTACCGGACAAGCGTTCGCGCGATCTGCGGCTAAGCCGGCGCCTTTTCCCGCGACGACGCTTTTTCCTGGGAGCTGTTTCCCAGGAGTTGCAACCGCCTCAGCCCCCGCCAAACCCAAACTGCGTCGCGAGCGCGCGGCACTCGGCAACGGGCCGGACGCCTTCGGAACACGTGGGATGCGCGAGTGACGCCGCGGCGGCGCACATGCCGAGTTCCAGCGCTTCACGAATCGGCCAGCCGTCGTGCAGCCCGTGGAGAATTCCACTCGCGAGCGCATCACCCGCGCCCGCCGCCCCCTGGATGAACGATGCGGGAACCTTGAGCGAGGGTTGCCAGATCTTCACCCCGCTGCGACCGCAGGCGAACACCGCGGCGGGGAAATGAATGAATACCCATTCCTTCACGCCGGCGACCAACAGTTGCGCCGCCGCCCGCTCGATTGCAGTGCGATCGATATTCCCATCGCGGCCGGTCTCGATCCCCGTGACGCGAGCCGCCTCGAATTCGTTGAGAAACAGGTAATCGAGATGCGGCAGCGCGGGCCGGACGATGCGCGGGAAGCGATCGCTGTGCTCGCTCACCACGTCCGCGGAAGTCTTCATTCCGGCCGCGCGCGCCGCACGGAACACCTCGACCGCCGCGGTACTGCCATCCGTCATGACTTCATCCAGGCGATCGAGCAGCAGGAGGTAGCCAAGATGAAAAATCCGCGCGTTGGTGGCCGTGAAGTTGAAGTGGCGCGATGCGAGCTGCGCATTCGCACCGCGGCAATGGAAAAAAGTACGGCGACCCGTCCCCTGCTCCGTCATCACGTCCGTGTATGAGGTCGGCGCGTCGGCCGACGTGCACAATTGGGTGCAGTCGATTCGATAGTCGGCGCAGTCCCGGCGGATGAACCGCCCGGATTCGTCGTTACCCACCAGCCCCACCGCTTCGAGCGGGAACGTCACGCCCATGCGCGAGAGGTTCTTCAGGAGATTATACGGCGAGCCGCCATTGCTCGAGACCTGGCTCGTGATGTTTGCGAGCGCGTCCTGCGGCGGCCAGCGATCGACGAGCTTCACGTGATCGACGATCCAGTTTCCACCGGCCATGATGCCGGAGCGAGGGTGTGCGGGGTCAGCCATGACGTTTTTTCACTTCGACGGCATTGTTCAATGATTGCGACGCCAGCGCCGCGGCCCAAATCCGATGGCTCATCACCGCCTCGTCCACCGTCGCGCAGCCAAACCGCCCGTCCAGTTTGCCCGCGCGCTCCGCGACGAACGCCGCCCACATTTGCAGCAGGATGTCGGGGAAGCCGGGCTCGAAGATTCCGCCGGTGATGACGGGAAACGCCATCTGGAATCCCAGGTCGGTCTGGTCCCAGATCTGTTCCTTCTCGCGGCGAAACGTCCACAACGTCTTCGGCGTTTTCGTCGAATAGCGGACACCCCCATCCGTTCCGAGCACCTCGAAATACCACGTGTTCGTCTCGCCGGGCCCAAAACGCTTCAGCTCGATTCGCATCGGCGTCCTCGTGTCATGGTAATCGAAATACGTGCTGAGCGTGGCGTTGTCCCAGGTGTCGATCGGCGCCATACCGCCCTTGCCGTCCGGCCGCTCGGTGTAGATCCGCTGCAACTGCGCGTAGACGCTTGTTGGCGTCCAGCCGAGCCGCAGCGGGATGTGCACCACATGCATCCCGAGATCGCCGAGCACACCGACCTCGCCGCAAAACGCGGTCTGGCGTTTCCAGTTCGCCGGCTTTTTGGGATCGAGATCACTCGAATGCAGATAACCCGCGCGCACTTCAATCAGCCGGCCGAGCGTTCGGGAACGCGCCACCGCGAGCGCGCGCTGCGCTCCCGGCAGGAAGGGAAACTCCGAGCTCACGCGGACAAACCGGCCGCTACGCGCCACCGCGGCGGCGATTCGCTCCGCGGCCCCCAGATCGATCCCAAACGGTTTCTCGGCCAACAGGTCTTTCCCCGCCTGCAGCACGTCGAGGTAAACCGTTTCGTGCAGCTGGTGCGGCACCGCCACATAGACGACGTCAACGTCCGGATTGCGCAGCAGTTCGTGATAGTCGGTGGTGAGCTGGCGCACCGTCGGCACCTGGCGGAACCAGTCGAGCAGCTTGGGCTGCACGTCGCAGACCGCCGTGAGCTCGGCGCGCACGGGGAAATTTTCCAGCACGAACCAGCGGGCGAGCGCGTTTGCAACCTCGCGGCCCATGAGGCCGCCGCCAATCACACCGATCCGCACGAGCGGTCTTGCTTCAGTTGTTGCCATGGCTCAGCGCAGAAACTTCATCGCCGCACCCGCGGTTTCCCCGTCGTGCACGACCGCCATCAGAGCGCGGGTCATGGCCGCCGGTTTCGAATGCTGGATGATGTTTCGCCCGTAAACGATGCCCGCGGCGCCCAGCTTGATCAACGCTTCGGTGCGCTGGAGCACCTCCTCCGCGGAAGCCTTGCCGCCACCGCGCACGAGGACGGGAACGTCGCCCGCAATCTCGATCACTTTGGCGTACGGTTCGACCGGCGTCGAGGGATCCGCCTTGATGATGTCGGCGCCCAGCTCCACGCCCTGCCGGACGAGGGGCAGGATTTTCCGGATGTCGCCATCGACCATGTAGCCGCCGCCCTTGTCATTGCGCTGAAACACGAGCGGCTCAATCATCAGCGGCATCCCGTAGCGATCGCACTCGGGTTTTAACGCGAGGATATTCTGGATACACTGGTCGGTCACCTCCGGGGCGCCGGGGATCTGGAACAGGTTGACCACGATGCAGGCGGCATCGAGCTGGACGGCCTGGAGCACGGGCTCCGCGATCATGCGGCTGAAAACGGCTTCCGGCAGCTCCGGGCCGTAGACGTTGGCGACATCGGAGCGCAGGACCAGCGCCGGTTTCATTTTTCCCGGTCGCGACTGCAAGTGGCGTGCCTGGCCGACCGTCAGCTGGATCGCGTCCGGATTCGCGTCCACCAGCACGTCGATCGTGCGGCGAATATCCTCGATGCCGGACAGGAAGGAATGCTCGTTGAAAAACCCGTGGTCGATGGCGACATCGAAGCAGCGGCGCGAGCGCGGATTGAATAGACGGTTTAGGCGTGGGCTCTTCATGGGTGGGAAACGGTATTCACGGCGACGCCCGAGCGGCGCAGGACCGCCTTCTCGGCGGCGGTGAGCTTCGCGTCGGTGACAAAAAGCTGAAACGAATCCCAGCCGCCGAACCCGACGGCCGCGGGGTGATTCCATTTCGCGGCGTGCGACACGAGGATGCATTTCCGCGCCCGGGCACACGCGGCCCTTTTCACCGCCGCCTCCGACAGCTCGGTCGTCGATGCGCCCTCACGCGCATCCAGGCCGGACGCCGAAATCACGGCGACGTCGAATCGCAGCCCTCCGAGCCACTCGAGCGCCAGCCCGCCGACAAGGGCGAGACTGACCGCGCGCACCTCGCCACCGACCGCAACCACGCGGGCTTTCGCCCCCGTGCCAAGTTGCAGAACGGGGATCGAGTTCGTGACCACGGTGAGTTCGCGCCGGTCGAGTATCTGTCGCGCCACCTCGAGGCAGGTGGTGCCGGCATCCAAAAAAACGTGGCCGCGCGCCGGAAGTTCCATGGCGACGGCCCGGGCGATCGCAATCTTGGCGGCGACCGCGTCGACCGCTTTTCGTTCGAACCCCGGTTCCGTATCCCGGAACTCAGGATGCAGCGCGCCGCCGTGGGTCCGCAGCACCTTGCCCGCCGCCTCCAGCCGCCGCAAATCGCGGCGGACCGTGATGTCGGAGGCGCCGAGATGCACTGCGAGCTCGCCCACCGTGAGCCGGCCTTTTTGCCGCACGATGCTCTCGATGGCGCGATGACGTTCCTCGGCAAACACGGTTCCAGCTAGCCGTGTTTGCGTTCACTCCCGCAAGCCTAAAAGGTCACAAACGGTCAGATTCGGTCTGGCCCGACCGTTTCGTGTCCTACCCGTCTTACCCGTCCTGCCCGTCTTCCACGTCTTCCACGTCTTCCACGTCTTCCGCGTCTTGCACGTCTTCCACGTCTTCTCCGTCTTCTCCCGCGTTTCTTATTTCTGCCGTTTCTTATTTCTGTGTTTCCGATGTCTTCCCGTCTTCCCCGTCTTCCGCGTTGGCTTCCGTTTCTTCTTTCTGCCGTTTTCGCTTTTTGCCGTTTTCCTCTCCGAAGTCTTCCGCGTCTTCCCAGTCTTCCATGTCTCCCCGTCTTCCCGTCTTCCCCGTCTTCGTCTACTGGTTTTTCAAAAACGCGATCAGACTCGCCACCTCATCCTTCGCCATCGTCTGCTCCAGCCCGTCGGGCATCAGTGATACGCCGGAGGCGTTCAGCGAAGTGATGTTGCGCCGCAATACCGTTTCCTCGGTGCCGGCGGCCGTACGCAGCGTCAGGCTGCTTTCTGTTTCGCTCGCCAGCCAGCCGGAGAACGAGCGTCCGTCCTGAATGACGATGGACAAGGTCTGGTAACTGGGCGCGACCTCGTAGTTCGGCACGAGAATGTGCAGGAGCAGCGCGTCCGCCGGCTGATTCCGCACGCCGGAGAGATCCGGCCCGACCTTTCCACCCTGGCCTTCGTAGGTGTGGCACGCCGAGCACGCGCGGACGAAAGCCTCGCGCCCGCGCGCGACGTCGACATTGGTGTTCAGGAGTTCGCGATAGGTCCGGTACACCTTCATCCGGTCGCCGCCTTCGATTTCTTTGAATATCGCCTCGGCGCCCTTTTTGACTTCGGCGTTTGCGTGCTTCAACAACTGGGTCCGGCGGACGGACGAAATCTCCGGCGCCGCAATCACGCCACCCCTGATGGCGTCGAACAATACCTCGATCAACGGCGGCTTCGACGTCAGCGCCGCCACCACCGCCTCGCGAATCGCCGGTGTGTAGCGCGTCCAGTTCTCCTTCTTGATCAAGATTGCCCCGCCGCGCGGATCTCCGAGCCGTTCGAAGGCGCGCACGGCCTGCAACTGCAGCTCGGGCGGTTGCCGCGCGTCGAGCAGCTGCGTCAGCGCCGCCCCGGCGAAATCCATGTCCGTGTATCCAAGCAGTGAAGTCACGGTCACGCGCTCCGGCGTCGGCGCCCGTCCGTCGGTCGCCCGCTCCGCGGCGGCACGGAAAAACTTCTGCAGCGCCGCATTCGGCGCGCCTTCTTTGCCGCCGAGAATCGAAGCGAAAACATTCGCATCGGCCTTCGCCTTCGTCCGGCCGCGAAGCCCTTCGGCGAGGCCGAGCACGGAGGAGAACCGCCACGCCCCGCCCTCTTCGCTGTTCAACATCTGGAGCAGAAACTCCCGGCACGCATCGGGGGTTGCGCCGGCCCCGAACACCCGGCCGAGATGCTCCATCACCGCCGCGAACGCGGGCGGGTTTTGTCCCCGACTCTGCTGGAGCGCGGCCAGAAATTCGGGCATCCGCGATCCGATGCCGCTCAGCACAGCGGCGCGGGTCCAGCGATCCTCGCCATCGCGCACCGCAATGGACGCCAGCGCGGGCACTGCCACCGCATCCTCGATCGAGCCAAGCACCAGGGCGGAACAGAACCGCACGCGCGGATCCGCGTCACGTGCGCTGGCCAGCACCGGCTTCAGCAATTCGCGCGCAGCCGGCAGCTTTTCGCCCGCCAGCTGCACCGCCTGCTCGCGCACGCGCGCGTCGGCATCGTCCAGCGCCGCCGCGATCAGGTCGGTTGAAAGTCCCCCCATGCTGCGCAGCGCCCACAGCGCGCGCGTCCGTGCTTCGGGCCGGGATGAGCCGCGTGCAACTTTCTCGAGCGGGGGAATCGCGGCGCGATCCCCGCGCTCCAGCAGCAGCCGGTAAGCACGCTCTCGCCACCATTCGTCCGCCGAGTCCAGTCCGGCCACCAGTTGCGTGACGCTCTCCGCGGAGGTCGCAGCCGGTTTCGCCGCCGGCCGCGGTCCGTCCTTCACGATGCGGTAGATTCGCCCGAGCCCCTTGCCGCTTTCGAAATCGAGCAGCCCCCGCGACTCCTCGGGGACATATTGTGGATGATCGATCTCAGCCCGATACATGTCTGCCACGTAGAGCGCGCCATCCGGCCCGTTGCCCAGGAACACCGGCCGGAACCACACGTCGGGCGACGCGAGGAACTCCTTGCCGCGATATGGCGGGTCCGATCGCAGCGACGCACCGGCGGCGCGAAACACCTGCCGCTGGATCAGGTTCTGCGCCGGCTCGCAGATGAACACGTTGCCCACGTGTTCCGGCGTCAGCGCCGTTCCGCCAAAGACGACTAGCCCGCAGGCGGCCGTGAACGTGCCCGCGTGCGGAGCGCCCATCAGCTTCGGCATGAAATCCGCAGTCACATTCGCGCGGCTGATCGGAAAGACCTTCGCCTGCGACTCGACCTTCGAAACCTCCTGCACCATGTCGCCAAACGCGAGGTGCGGGTTGCGCCGCAGGTGCCATGGCTCGAGCATGACTTGGAGAACCGGATGCCGGTTGGTGACCTCGAAACGACGGCCAAACGGATCGAACGTGAGTCCAAACTGGCCGCGACCACCGGTATTCTCGAACTCGAGCGTATCCGGATTAAAACGACTGTCGCGCGGCGTGAATGTCACCGTCGGGCGTTCCGGATGTTCCGGGGAGGTGACCTTGCCGCCATTCAATCCGCTCGTGACGTAAATCCAGCCATCGAGTCCGAGCGTCGGGTGGCTCACGCGAATCTGCGCCGTCTTCGTGTCGTCGAATCCCGTCAACACCACGCGCTTCACATCCGCGATTCCGTCGCCGTCCGTGTCCTTCAAATACAGGATGTCGGGCGCGGAGGTGACAAACAGGCCGCCGCGCCAGACCGCGAGGCCGTTGACATAGCCCATGCCGGTGGCGAATTCGCGCCGCTGCTCGTATTGGCCATCGCCATCGGTGTCCTCCAGCAGCGCGATGCGACCCTCGGTGGTGCGTCCCTTTCCGCCCAGGGGATCCGGATAGCCGCGGCCTTCCGCCACGAACAAGCGGCGATTCTCATCAAAGACGAAAGCGACAGGGTCGACCACGAGCGGCTCGGCCGCGACCAGTTCAATGCGCAGCCCCGGCTCAATCTGGAAACGCGCCAGCGCCTCGGCGGGCCGGAGCGGAGAGGGCGGTTTGCGTTTCGCCTCGGCGGCGTGCGACGCGGTGGGAACGGCCAGCAGCACGGCAATCGCCGCGAACGTGGCGCGCAGGCGCAAAAAATCGCCCGCGTCGTTTCGGTCACAAATGAACATCGGCAATCATACTTGAACAGCGGTTTCCCCGAGAGCAACATCTTCCACCCGCCCCGCCCTTCCGTTCCCCGCATGAAAAATACCAGCGCTCCCGCCGTGTTGTTTTCCGCTTCCGCTGCCCTGCGCCCGCGGCGTTCATCCAAGCACGCGACCCGGCTCACGCTCGCGCTCGTTGGGGCGTGGCTGCTCCCCGGCCGGCCGATTCACGCGGCCGACGCCACCCCGATCACGCCGACCGCGCCGATTGTCCTGTTCAACGGCAAGGACCACAAGGATCTGTCACCGTTCTACACCTGGCTCGCGAAATATGGACACCAGGATACGGATCGCGTGTTCACCGTGGTCGATCAAATCGACGGCGCGCCGGCCATTCGGATCAGCGGCCAGCACTGGGGAGGAATCACCACGCACTCCAACTACGCGAACTACAAACTGGTGGTCGAGTTTCGCTGGGGCCTGGTGACGTGGGACCCGCGCGCCACCCGCGCGCGTGACTCGGGCATCTTGCTTCATGGCCAGGGCCGCGACGGGAACGCGGCGAAGGATTTCAAGTCACCGTGGATGCGGTCGGTCGAATATCAAATCATCGAGGGTGGCACCGGGGACATCATCCTGGTGGGCGGTTATGAACCCGGCTCCGCCCAGCCGATCGCGCCGAAGGTGACCGCCACGGCTCAACCCGGCAAAAAGATCTGGGACCCGGCGGGCACGCCGACGGAATTCACGCGGGTCCGGATTGACTGGCAGCATCGCGACCTCGGATGGAAGGACGTCCTCGGTTTTCGCGGCGCGAAGGATGTCGAGAAGCCAGCCGGGGAATGGAACCGGATCGAGGCGATCGTCGACGGCGGAAACCTCACCTATTTCCTGAACGGCGTGAAAGTGAATGAAGTACGCGATAGCTCGCTCAAATCCGGCAAGCTGCTGTTTCAGGCTGAAGGTGCGGAAATTTATTTCCGGTTGATCGAGCTGTACCCGCTGAAGAAATAGCGAGGCGCGATCGCCAATCATCATACTGGAACCATCGTATGCACCCGCTCATTTGCGCCTCGCTTGGCGTCGGCTGCGCGGACGCGCTGAGGCAAAGGTCAACCCGGCCAATTCCGCGCCTCGCCGCCGTGCTGCTGTGCTTCTCGCTCGGGACATTCTCCGCGGCCGCGCCGGCTGGACCCGCAGCGGCCGCGTCCGTGTTCAAGGCCGGATTCGCGGAACGCGACATCACGCCGAGCATCGGGATGGAGCAGCCCGGCGGATACAAGAAGGCGTTTCACCGGGCGTTTCATGATTCGTGCAAGGTCCGGGTTGCGCTCTTCGACGATGGCAGGACCAAGGTCGTGCTCGTCGGTCTCGATGCGCTCGTCGTGCCGCGGCAGGTCGTACTGAACGCGCGCGCCGGGATCGAAAAACAATGCCGGATTCCCGGCCGCGCCGTGATGATCGGCGCCTCCCATTCGCATTCATCGGGTCCGGTAGGCATGATCCTGCCCGGAGAGTTTGACGACGCCCCGGAGGATTTGCGGCGGCTCGCGTACGAGGAGTCCTCCATGGCGGATGCCGGCTACCTGTTGCGCGTCACCCGCGAAATCGTCGAAGGCGTGAAGCTGGCCGACGCGACGCGGGTGCCGGCCCAGCTCGGAGCTGGCCTCGGCCACGAGGACAAGGTCGCGTTCAACCGCCGGCTGCGGATGAAAAACGGCCGGAGCTGGAGTCACCCTGGAGCGATGAATCCCGACATCGTCGGTTACGCCGGCCCGATCGACCCCCAGGTGGGCGTCGTCGGCGCGTGGGACAGCAATGGCAAACTGCTCGGCACGGTGGTGAACTTTTCGTGCCACGCCACGACGAGCCCCGGCGGGATATCCGCGAACTGGATATACTATCTCGAACGGACGATCCAGGGCGCGCTCGATTCGCGGGCTCCCGTCGTCTTCATGCAGGGCGCATGCGGCGATGTGACCCAGGTCGACAACCTGAGCCCGAACCAGCGGCCGGCACCCGAGGCGTGGGCCCATCTCGTCGGCGGGCGGGTCGGCGCCGAAGCGGTGAAAGTGCTGCTGGCCATGCCGCGGAGCGCCGACGTTCCGCTCGATGCGCGGCAGAGGGTCTGGAACATCAAGCGTCGCATCCCGTCGCCCGGGCACGTCGCGAAGGCGCGCGCGACGATTGCCCAGAAGCCGCGGCCGCCCGATGCGGCCGACTGGCTGTTCGCGAAGGAAACACTGATGCTCGATTACCTCGTCCGCAAGGAGCCCGCGGTCGAAGTGGAGGTGCAGGCGCTGAAAGTCGGACCGGCCGTGTTCGTCAGCAATCCGGCCGAATATTTCGTCCAATACGGGCTCGAGATCAAAAAGGGCAGCAACTTCAAATTCACCTTCCCGGTCGAGCTCGCGAATGGCTGTGTCGGTTACGTTCCCACCGAGGAGGCGTTCAGTGCGCCGGGAGGCGGCTACGAGACCCGACTCACCTACTACAGCAATCTCGAGATCACCGCCGGGCGGCAGTTCGCCGAAACCGGCATCAAGCTCGCGAACGAAATGAAGCCCGGCCCCGTGCCCGAATTCGCGAAACTCAAAGCGCCCGGCCAGCCCTGGTCCTACGGCAACGTCCCCCCGCAGGTGGACTAGCCCGCATTTTTCACAGTCTGCGTGACATTCAGTGTTCCTTCTTTCGCGGCCATGATGTCGGCCATCGCAGCTCCCAAGCTCATGCGGGCTAGTTCTTCACCGTTCCGCGGCGCAGCGGTCGACCGAATTCACCTGCCGGCTGCCGGCACGCACTCCGAAGAATACATAAGGCAACTCGGGAAAGAAAGGAGGAGAAAGAGAAAGTTCACCCGCCTTTGGCGGCGCCGTAGGCGACCAGGGATTAAGAGAACGAGAAAGATCGTCCGCGTCTTCGGCGTTTCCTCTTTCTGCCGTTTCTTCTTTCTGCCGTTTGCCGGGTCTTCCGCGTCTTCCAAGTCTTCCTGTCTTCCAAGTCTTCCCGTCTTCCCCATCTTCTCCGTCTTCCCCGTCTTCTCATTCCCGCCAGCGCTGAAACGCCTCGATCGCCTCGTAGTTCGCCAGTCCCAGCTGATCATAGGTCAACGCGAGATCGCGGTTGTGCTGCTCCGCCTGCTGCCAGGGCTCGCGCAACCCGCTCGCGACCGGGGTCTGACTCCGCTGACTGCGGTGGTGGAATACCGCCTGCGTTTTCTGCGCCAGCTCGCGCGGGCTCAGCGGCACCGCCATGTCGATTTCCGCCGCGTCCCATGGCATCTCGACGCCGCGATACAGCCAGACTCGCGTGTCCTTGAACCAGGGATCCGCCGCCACGGCGCGGCAGGCGTGGCGCACGAGATCGAAACCCACGCCGGTGATCGATGACGGATCGTCGCGGTCGCCCGTGGCGAAAACCTGGTGCGGCGCGATGTCGCGCAGCACCGCGGCGACCGCCTCCACATCCTTGGCATCGGGCGCAAACTGCCGGTAACGGCCGCGCTCGTAGAACGCCAGGTCGAGGAACTGAATCTTGGACGCGCCCAGCCCGCAGGCATGCAGCGAGGCGCGTGCTTCACTGCGACGCAAAAGCCCCTTCAGCCGTCGCACCTGTGGCGAGTCCTGCTCGAAAGCCGTCTTGGCCCCGAGTTGCCGCTGCACCTGCCGCGCAAATGCGGCGGCCGACTCCGGCTTCGCGGCGACCGCCGCCGCGAGTTCACCGACGAGGTCCGCCGCGATTGCCGCCTCCTCGTCAGGCACGGCGAGGTTACCGGAAGTCTGATACACCACGGTCACCTGATGGCCGTGGTCCGCCAGCCGCCGCAGTGTGCCACCCATCCCGATCACGTCGTGCGACGGTTCGGGGCTGAACACCACGACGCGCTTCGGAAACGGCGCCGCGCGCTCCGGCCGCGAGGAGTCGTCCGCCTTCGGCTTGCCGCCCGGCCACCCGGTGATCGTGTGTTGGAGTTCGTTGAAAATCTTGATGTTCAGATCGTACGCCGGGCCACGCTCCGTGAGCAGATCGGCCATGCCCTTCTCGCTGTAGTCCTCGTCCAGCAGTTTGAGCACCGGCTTTTTCACTTCGCGCGCAAGCCACACCACCGCCCGGCGCGTCAACTCCGCCTGCCACGCCACCGCGCCCACGAGCCACGGATGTCGCAGCCGCGTCAGCGCCGACGCGGCGGCGACGTCGATGAAAAACTGCACATTCTGGTGGCCCTGGAGAAAGCTCGCGGGCAGCGAATCTGTCGCCGTGCCCTCGACGGCCTGGGCGATGACGCCCGCCTTGCCCTCGCCCCATGCCAGCAGCACGATCCGGCGCGCCTCGAGAATCGTGCCGACACCCATCGTGATGGCATGCCGCGGCACATTGCTCTCGCCCAGAAAGTCGCGCGCCGCATCGCGCCGCGTCAGCGTGTCCAGCGTCACCAGCCGGGTGCGAGAGTCGCGCGTCGAACCGGGTTCGTTGAAACCCACGTGGCCCGTGCGGCCAATCCCCAGGACCTGCAGGTCGAGTCCGCCGGCCGCGCGAATCATCGCCTCGTACTCCCGGCACCAGCCGAACACATCCGCGCGCGGGACCGTGCCGTCCGGGACGTGTATGTTTTCAGTGGGTACGTCGATGTGATCGAAGAGCTGCTCGTGCATGAACCGCCAGTAGCTCTCCGGGTGCGTCCGCGGCAGCCCGTAATATTCGTCGAGATTGAAGGTGACGACGCGCCGGAAGCTCAGCCCCTCCTCGCGGTGCATCCGGATCAGCTGGCGGTACAACCGCACCGGCGTGGAGCCCGTGGCCAGCCCGAGCACCGTGTTCCGGCCGGCGGCGTCATTCCGCCGGATCAGTTCCGCCAGCTCGCGCGCCAGGCGGACCGCAGCCTCGTCGGCGTTGGGGAAGATTTCCGTCGGGATGCGTTCGCGCTGCCGCGCTTCCGGGGAGTCTGGAATCATGGTCGTAGACTGATTGTTCAAGCGGGCCGCGTGTTTGGCGACAATCTCTTCCATCGCCTCCTGTTGCGCCTCCAGGCTCCGCAGCACCGCAAACTGATTCCGGGCGCGCTCGAGATTGTGCCCGGGCCGGGCGGTTTTGAAGTACACATCACCCTCGAGGAAGTCGGTCAGGAACCGCACGCCGATTTCGAACGTGATGAGCCGGCCGGCGAACGCCAGATGCGCGATCTCCGCCGGCTTCAGAATCGTTCGCGTGGCCGACAGGTAACCCTCCACCAGCGCGTCGAACACGTCGATCCGCGCCGACACGCGGGAGAGATCCGTCTCATCCTCGCGCGCGGACGTCGTGGCCGATCGCACGAGGTCGCCGAAATCGTAGAGGGCCAGCCCGGGCATGACCGTATCCAAATCGATGACGCAAATCCCCGCGCGCGTCGCGTCGTCGATCATCACGTTGTTCAGCTTGCTGTCATTGTGGGTGATCCGCTCCGGGATTTCCCCGCGCGCCTGAAGCTGGAGGAGCACGTCGACCATCGGTTCGCGCGCCAGCGCGAATTCGATCTCCTCCCGCGCGGCCGCATTGCGCCCTTTGGCATCACGTTCGACCACGGCCCGGAACGTTTCGAACCGGCGGCGGGTATGATGGAAATTCGGAATCGTCTCGTGCAGCCGCGGTCCCGGCAAATCGACCAGGAGCCGCTGGAACTGTCCGAACGCCCGTGCCGCCTCGCGCGCCATCGCGGGACTGTCCACCACGTCATGGCTCTTCGCGTCCTCGATGAACCGATAGCACCGCCACCACCCACCGTTGGCGTCCTGGTAATACGCCTGGCCGTCGCGCGTCGGCAGCAGCGTCAGTGCCCGGCGATGATCCCGCTCGCCGGACAGGATCATCCGGTGCGCGGTATGCGCCGTGACCCGCTGGATGTTCTCCATCAATGCCGGCACGTTCTTGAAAACATTCGCGTTGATCCGCTGCAGGATGAAACGGGTGCTGCTGCCATCCGGACCGACCGTCACCGCATAGGTGTCGTTGATGTGGCCGTTGCCCCAGGGAGTGGAGTGGCGGCAAACGCCCAGTCCGAACGCGTCCGTCAGCGATAGGAAATCGGGCCGGGCCGCAGTGGTTGAAGCGGAAGACATTCGGTTCAGCCAACGATTTCCTGGACGGCGCGCAATCCGATTGAAGCGGCGCTGCCGGTCCGGATTGCGCTCCCGCCATACGGTTGACGCCTGTTTCAGCGGCTAGCACCCCAAGCCCCCAGCTTCCAGTGACCGTCTCTTTCTCTCCGAATCAGTCCCGCCGGAGGAGAAAGAGGAAGATAGAGATCAAGAGAAAGAGCCTCCCGGCGCTACGCCGGCAGCGGCTTGCCCTTCGTTTCCGGCGCAAACCAAATCACCACCATGCCGACCACGTAAATCAACGAGATGACGGCGCCAGCCTTCGCGTAACTGCCTTCGAACGTCTGCATCAGCGAGCCCATCTGCAGCGCACCGACGGCCGCCAGAATGCGACCGGCGTTGAACGACAAACCCTGGCCCGTCGCCCGGACGCGCGTGGGAAAAAGCTCCGGCAGATAAAGCGGCAGCCACCCATAGAACGCGGCCGTCAACCCACCAACGACAAACGTCAGCGCGAGGAAAGGCGTGCCATAGGAATCGAATCCGCGGAACAGCCATGCACACGTCACCAGCGAGCCGAGACACAACAGGAAATACGCCATCCGCCGGCTGATAAACCCGCCGATCCACGCGCCCAACAGACATCCGACGATCGCGCCGACGGCCGAACTGGCCTGCGTATACGCCTTGGCCGACGGCACGAGCCCATCGGTCATCTTGTCGGCCCAAAGTGGCAGCCACTGAACCGAACCCCAAGTGCCGATCAGCGGAATCGAGGAGACCAATGTCGCGAGCAGCGTCCACTTCAGCAGTGGCGGACTGAAGATTTCCGACAACGGCCGGCTCGGACTCTTCGCCGTCGTCACCGCGTGCCTCCATTTCTCGGATTCCGGCACGAAGAGAGTGATGGCGAGCGTCAGCAGTGCCGGCGCGGCGCCGACCAGCGCGACCCACCGCCACGAGTCGACGGTCACCTTGAAAAACATACCGATTACCGCGATCACGACGTAGCCCACGTTCGCGGCGGCGCCAATGATTCCGGCCATCAGCGGCCGGTGCTTTTCGGGCCAGACCTCCATCACGAGCGCGACGCCGAGAGACCATTCACCCCCCATGCCGAGCGCCGCGACGAATCGCGCGCCGGCGAGGTGCCACGGCTGCGAGGCAAAGTAAATCACGCCGGTGAAGACCGAGTAGCACAGGATGCTGAGCGCCATCGCCCGCACTCGTCCGATTTTGTCCCCCAGCCAGCCGAAAACCACGCCGCCCAGCGCCGCGCCAATCAGGAACGCGGCGGTCGCGTAGCTCATCCACTGGCCGATGAACGCGTCGGACACCGGTGCGCCACTGGCGATTTGCATTTGCTGCAATGCCGGCCGCGCAATAAGCGGGAAGATTCCCATCTCCAGCCCGTCGAACATCCAACCGAGAAATGCGGCGCCGAGTACCAAATACAGCCGCTGGTTGCTCGGATTGCTCCCAGGCGAATAGGAGCCGTGCTCTGATGTGGTGGGTGGGGATGGCAATGGGTTCCCGCGTGTGGGTTTTGGTTGGCCGGTCGTCATGCTAAATACAACTTGTGACGCCCTGTTTGGTTGAAAAGCGGGTTCGGCGCTGCGGTTTACACTCGCCGGTGTTCGATCGGATTAAGGGACGTTCTCCACCTTCACCGTCGTCCCAATCGCGAATCCGTTCCAGAGCGCGTCGAGCCGCGCACGATCGGGCGGGCCGTCGGCCGCGACAAAACGATAGCGGGCGACATAAGGTTTGCCCGGCTGAATCTTCCAGTCACCGCCCTGCGACGGCGTGAAGGAAACGTAGGGCTCGCTTGGATGCACGCGGACCGGCTGCGGCGCGCGAAAATTATCCGGATGGCCGAGCACCGCGAGTCCGGCCGTCCCGCCTTCGACCGCGCCGCTGAGGTGAACCCAGCGCATCGTCTGCGCGTTCGCCTTCACGCGATCGGTCTCGCCCTCGGAGGTGAGAAAATTCGCCTTGTCCTTGCCGTACCATTCGCCGCGACCGCGAAAGCCGAGCCCGCCATAATGATACCGCGGCAGCCCGAGCGGATCGTTCGTCGCGCAAACCTGCGTCAGCACCAGATCGAACACGCGCGCGTCGCTCACGTTGTAGGCGGTGACCTGCCACACTTCGTGCAGCGCGGTAACGGGATTCGGCGCGGACAGATCCACGAACCGGTGTCGCGCCACGAATCCGCCGTGCACGGCTCCGCTCCAGGTCCACGTGACCTCCTCGAATTCCACCGTACCAGTCTTGTCGCCCATGTTCCAGAAGTCGGGCTTGCGCCCCTGGAACGTCGTCTTCGTCCAAGGCGACCAGATCCCGTGGTGATGTACGTGCTGCACCGGGTAATCGTCGCTGACGATGGTGCCCGATTGGGTGTGGATGGGATGAAGGTATCCGGCGCGCTTGAACGCCGGTTTGATGTCGGGCCGCGGGAGCGCGTCCTTGTTCATCTGGTAGTCGAACACCGGCTTGCCGCCGAGCGTCACCTTCAGCGCGTCTTTCGCTGCGCTCACTACGACTCCCTTCGCCGCCGTTGCGCTCCCGTCCTCTGAAATCGTGAACGTCAGGGTCTCGCCGGCCTTCTGCACCGGCACGATGAAAGCGGCCGTTCCATCGGCCGCGATTTGCAGTGGCAGGATCGCACCGTTTTTGTCCCGGACACCATCGGCGCGCGGCTCACCGGCGGTCAGCGGAAACGTGATGAGCTGGGACGCACGATCGACGTTGGCGGGGCCGACGGTGACGCGCACGCTCTTGGCGGTGGCGGCGGTGGGAAATACTGCGGCCGCGATGACGGCGGCCAAAACGGGGCGGACAGTTGAAGCCATCAGGGGAAAAGTTTGGCGACAAAGTCACACGCTCGCGGCACGTGCAAGCCCTTAGCCCGCATTTTCACCGTCGGCGTGCCCTTCAGTGTTCCTTCGTCATCGGTCATGATGTCCGCCATCGGAGCTCTCAAGTTCATGCGGGCTAATCTACGTCTCGCTGCCGAGCCTCCGGTGCGCGATGACGAGATCGCGATGGAACAGCATCGGGAAGAGCAGCGGCAGAATGCTCACCGCGGCGATAATCGCGACGACCGGCCACGCCCGATAAAACAGGGCGCCGAACACGGCGACGGCGACCGACAGCGCGCCGAAAAATGCCACGGCCGACCGAAACCCCAGCGCGACCAGGACCGCGGAGATGAGCGCCAGCCCGGCGACGATCGGCGGCAACACCGCGGCGACGATCCCGATGATGGGGGCAAACGCAGCGTGATACGAATCGGGAAACTTGCAGGCGATCGTCTGGACGAAAACGGCGACGCAGAAAACGACCGCCACCAGCGCCAGCGCCCGTTTCGGCAGCGGGTGGTCGAGGGACACCACCCATCCGAGTCCAACCGCTTTCGCGAGCAGCCAGGTGGCGCCGAACGAGCGCACGAGATCGATCCAGTGCCAGGGCAGAGCGAAGACCGGGCCGACAAACCTGCTCCAGGTGCGATCCAGCTCCCGGTATTGCACTCCCCGGCCAAAGAGCAGCGGCAGCGGAAGAAGGAGCAGGAGCGCGCCGATTCCAAACTTCACCCAGTCGATGGGGAGGTCACGGATCGCCACGAGAAATGTCGGCATTGGTTCGGATGCACGAGCGAACGAGCGCAGAACTCAATTCTTTTCGCCACCCCGGGGTCGCTTGTGAGAGCGAAGAGTTCCTGCCCGCACCCGTTTTCCTCTTCCCACTTTGGCGTTTGCTCTTTTTCATTCGGCCGCGCGCTCCCCCGCGTGCCTGGTTCGATTTGGCGCTGCCCTGCCTTTTTCATTCGTTTGCCACCCTCGTTATCCCCGACCCTGCTCCGTCGCACAACTTTCGCATCTCCCATGAAATCCCTATCACCTTTTTTCGCCGCCGTTTTTGGTTTCGCTTTCACCACCTTCGCGGCGCAGCCGGCCAAGTCTGACGCCCGCGTATTCAAGGCCGGCGCCGCCACGAGCAACATTACACCCGCCTTGGGCGGGCTGATCGTCGGCGGATGGAGTCCGATTCCGGCGAAAGACATCCACGACGAACTGCACGCGCGCTGCCTCGCCCTCGACGATGGCACGACCAGGCTCGTGTTCGTCGTGGTCGACAGCGTGTCGGTCAATCGCGAGGTATTTGACGAGGCGAAGCGGATGGCGACCGAGGCCACGGGTTTGCCGCGTGAAGCGATGATGATGTCGGCCACGCACACCCACTCGGCCACGAGCGCACGGGGCAGCAATCCCTTCGCGGCGTCGTCCACCGCCCCGAACCGCGGCAAGGCGCCGGCGAATGTGAACCTGGATGATTACCAGAGCTTCCTGGCCCGCCGGATTGCCGACGGCGTCAGCCGGGCGTTGAACAATCTCGAGCCGGCACAGATTGGCTGGGGCAGCGGCCAGGTGCCGCAACACGTGTTCAACCGCCGGTGGCTGCTCAAGGATGGCAAGACCGCCATCAACCCGTTCGGCGGCCAGGATCGTGCGGTGATGAATCCCGGCAATCGCACGGATTTGCTGAAGCCCGCGGGCCCGACGAATCCCCAGGTCTATTTCCTCTCCGTCCAGTCAACGAGCGGCCGGCCGATCGCGCTGCTGGCGAATTACTGGCTGCACTATGTCGGCGGCGTGGGCGGCGCGCAGATTTCGGCCGACTACTTTGGTGCATTCTGTGACCGGATACAGGAACTGCTCGGCGCCGACCGGCAGAATCCACCGTTCGTGGGCATCATGGCCAATGGTCCATGCGGCGACGTGAACAACATCAACTTCGCCGCGCGCGACACGACCAAGCGCCAGCCGTACGAAAAAATCCGGCTGGTCGCAAACGATGTCGCGCAGGAAATCGTCCGCGCGCGGAAAACCATCGAGCACCGGGACTGGGTGGAGCTGAAGTCGGCCCAGGCGGAACTCACCTTGAAGATGCGGCGGCCGACGCCGGATTTGATTAAATGGGCCGAGGGCGTTGTCGCCCGGCCGAAGACGGCCTCGCCCGTTCATGCCCACGAGGCCACTTACGCGCGGCGCACCCTCGATGCGAAAGACTGGCCCGAGACGGTGGATATCGTGTTGCAGGCCTATCGGATTGGCGACCTCGGCATCGCGGCGATTCCGTTCGAGACGTTCACCGAAACGGGACTGGAGATTAGGGCGAAGAGCCCGTTCAAGGACACCTTCACGATTGAGCTGGCGAACGGCGGGTACGGTTATCTTCCGACGCCGGAACAGCACGAACTCGGCGGCTACGAGACGTGGCTCGGCACGAATCGTGTCGAGAAGGAAGCGACCCGAAAAATCGTGGCGCGGATGATGGAGTTGTTCGCGCAGGTGCAGCGCAAGGCCGGCGCCGCGACGGAGTAGCCTCCCGGGAGCGCGGGCGTCCCGCCCGCAATGGATGAATGCGGGCCAGAGGCCCGCGCTCCCAGGGCTACCCCGCCCCCCACGCGCAAATCTTCTCAATCCCCGCCGCCGATCCGTCCCTCAGCCATCCGTCGAGTTGCGCCTGATCCTTCAGCTGCTGGCCGCGGGAGCGTGGCACGGCGAGATATCGCACCGGGACATCCGGCAGCGCCGTCATGTCGCCCCACAGCTTTTCGAATTGCGCCACGGGCATGATGTCCTCCTGCCCGTTGCCCCAGCGCCGGCGGACCTCCTTCAGTGTAATGTACGTCGGCATCTTCGCGGCCAGCGCGCGCACGCCCGCCGCGATTCGCTCGGCATCATCGAGTGTACCGCGATCCAAGCCGAACAATGCGAGCAGCGCATCGATTCGGATCCAATACGTCGCCGAGTTGTAGAAGGTCAGCTTGAACTCGTCCTCTTCGCGCGCGAGCGCAAGTCCCTCGATCAACCGCAGCTGCCCGCCCACGCGCGCGAGGCCACCGCCGCGATCCTCCAGCCGCCGCCGAATCACTTCCACGCTCAACGTGGCGCCGTCCAGCACATGCCGGCCCAGCACCGCCGGGTCGAGGTTCGCGCCCAGCGTGTCGATATTGTGCAGCAGCAGGTGCTCAAGCTGTGGCTGCGCCGCGAGCAGCTCGCGCAATGTGCCGTTGAGCAGCAGATTCGCGATCTCGTACCAATGGCCGACCGGATGCAGGCATTGGAGCGGCGTGTTGTCGGTGTAGTCGCTCGCTTCGCCTGTCGCCACCGCCCAGTCGATCAGCGCCTTGTGCATGCTCTGCCGCATCTTTTCCCTCTGCGGATCGAGCTGCTGCTGCGGCATCTCCTCCCATGCGTAACGCAGGTCGCGCGCCATCGGGACCAGCCGCAATCCAATCGAGCGGCCGCGCGAGAGGACGACGCGTCCCGGATAATCGAAGTTCCGCGCCGACGCGAGCGCGTGTTCCATCGGCCCGTGCGTGAGATGGCTCGTCGTGAACACGTGCGTCACCGGCGCGCCGAACGCCAGCGTGGTCGCGCGGCTCTTCGCCAGGTGCGTCTCCACAAAACTGCGGTGCTGCCCGCCGAACTTCGCGAACGGATGCAACGCCTTCACCGTGCCGGCACCCTGCGTCCAGCGGCTGCCCGCCCCGGCGGCGAGGGTCACCACCGCCACCCGGCCTTCACGCAATGCGGCCGCCCCCGCCTCTTCCGCGTCGTGCTCCGGCGAATACAGTGCGACCACATCACCGGCCCGAACGTCCTCCACCTGGGTCGTGACCGCCACGCGGTTTTGGGCAAGCCCGATCCGGCCGGCGCGCAGATCGGCGCGAATCCGTTCGTGCTGAATGGGGTCGAATCCATTCGCCGCGAGCATCTCGCGCAGCGAGCCGCCCGCCGCCGTGTGCTCCGCCGGCGGCGGCAGGATCCGGTGCATCAGCGGCGCCACCAGCGGCCGCTCGCCGTGGGTGAACAGGTGTCGCGCGCTGAACCGGTCCATCTCCGCCCGCCGCGCCGATGGCAGTGCCCGCGGATCCTGCCGCACCCAGCGCGGCAGCATGAACAGGTAGTATTCCGGCGAAAACAGCGCCGCCTCCCCACCCTCGAAGGTCGCGGTGGACCCGTTCTCGTTCAGCTCGAAGTCGTACACCACGGGATCCATCGCGAACGGCAGCGCATGCTCGAGCCCCGCCTTCGTCCGCCGCATGATATCCAGAATCTGGCGACGCGCCTCGGGCTTCGCCGCCGGGTCGACGAAGAAACCCATGCCGCCGCCGGACATTCCGCCGAGCATGATGAAGCCGTGGTAACGGCTGCCGAGCGCCGCCTCGATCTCGCGAATCAGCCGCTCGGTGTAGGCGTTGGTCGCCCAGGGAATGATCGTCTGGAGCGGGCCGAAGAAATTGCGCGTCGTCAGCTCGGCCACCCGCCGCACGTCACCCGCCTGCAAGGCGCCCACGATTCCGCGCAGGATTTCCTGCGCCTCCTGCCGCGCGGCCCATTCGCGCTCGAGCTTCAGCAGATATTTCTCCGTCACCATCTCGAGGATCGGACCGACATTCTGGCTCATCCCGCCGTGCACGAGGATGAGCGAATCCTGCAGCGCCCGGCGGGTCGCCGGCGCAATCGCCTTCGGATCGAATACACGGTGACGCGGCAGCAGCCGCCCCCGGCTGGTGCCGTACTCCGTGTCGCCCGGCGTGGCGAGTTCGCCCTCGATCAGCTTGATCCCGGGCCAGATGCCGCCACTGTCCTGCCAGCCGCCACCGGAGCCACCCAGCCACTCGCCGAGGATGGCGCGACTCGCGATCGTGCGGCGCTCCTCTTCCGATAATCCCCCGGCAAGCTGCCCCACCTGTCCCGTCGCGCGCATTGCCACCGCGATCAGGCAGCCGAGGAGATTGGTGGAGACGGCGAGCCGCGAGCCCTTGGGGATGTCGCGCACCTGGCTCGCGATTTCCAATCCGCGGCCGGGTCCGCAGAGGCGGGCGAGGATCCCGTCGAGCGGGTGGCCCGAACCCTCGAGCCCCGGCGGCACGATTCCAGCCGCGATGACGGCGGCCTTCAGCAACCCCAGGTAATCCTTCGCGAAGTCGAATACCTCCTCGATGCTCGTGATGTCGGCCGTGGCGCCGAGGTCGACGCTGGTGAGGCGCAGGACCGGTTCGTCGATCACCCGCAAATACGCGCACACCGGCGGACGGGGCGTCGCGTCGCGCCCATGCACAGCGAGGTCGATCGAAAGGTTGAGCACCTTCGCGCCCTCCGGATAATCCATGCCGAGGAAAAAGATGTCGCTCCACGCCGCATGGCTGAGATCGAGCCGGACCGCCGTCTCTTCGCGCAACACCGGCGCGGTGCCGTCGGGCCCGCGGACGAGCAGTTCACCGTGCAGCCGCAGCGGATAATCCAGCGGATGCCCCATCCGGAACATCCACTGGTTGCCGCGGACGTGCCGCACGGTTTTCTGCACCTGCTGCGCCAGCGTCTTGAACGCAAGCCCGTGATAGGCCGCGGCGAGCGCGCTGCCCAGCGCGTCGGACGCGCCGTGCGTTTGCTGGTGCGTGAGAAAGATCGCGATCGCCTCCTCGAAACGCCGCTCGAGACACCGCTCATGTCCCGCGAAGGGAATCGTGCCCGGTGCGTCCACCGGATAATGCGGCGGCAGGAAATAGCGGTGGATCGCCTCGAGGAAAAAGACCGCGCGGACGCCATGGTAGAAATTGTCGGCCGTCTGGCGCCATGCCTCCAGGTCCGCCGCGATTCGCTCGAGCCTGGCCCGATCCGCCGTTCGGCAGAGATGTTCGAAAGCGACGGCACCGTTGTCGGCACCCTGGACGAGAGCGAGTAGCTGGGGATCCACGGTGAAATTCAAGCGAAGCCGTTTCTGCACCGCAGAGCGTGATCACGGCCGTATTGCTTCATCAATTTATCGTTTCAGCTTTTTCGTCGCTTTTTTCACCGTCTCACCGCTTCACCGTCTCACCGCATTACCGTTTCACCGTCTCACCGTTTAACCGCTTCACCGCTTAACCGTTTCACCGTCTCACCGTCTCACCGTCTCACCGATTAACTGCTTCACCGTTCCTCAGCGCCGGCTCGAATCCAGCGCCAGTTCCTCGGTCAGCAGCGCGAGCACCTCCTCGCGCGCGGCGCCATGGAGACCGAGCGAAATCTGCGCGCGAAGCAGCCCGAACGGCGCCTCGAGATCGGCGCGCCGGCCGGCGATTTCGACCGCGAGATATTTTTCGCGTGCTGCGAGCTGGTTCAGTGCCGGCGTCAACCCGAGTTTTTCCGCCGGCACGGCGGCGGCGGCGTCCGCCAGCAGCGCGAAGACTTTCCGGGTCAGTACGTGCATGCCGAAGAAGCACAGGTAGTGACCGCTGCGAAGCCCCGGCACGACACACTGCTGCTCCGCCACCGTCGGCGTCGGTTTTTCGATCACGCGGTCGACCTGGTAAATGCCGGCGTGCCCGGGCATGAGCGTGCCGCTGACGGTTCCGTAAAAGCGGAGCTGGCTCTCGTGCGTCGCCTGGACCGCGGAGATGGCGCAGCCCTCCGTCGCACTGAGATCGAGCAGTTGCTGCGTACAGCTCTTCTCCACCCGGCTGACATACAGGTGATCGCTGACCTGGAGGAGAAACGATTCGGTGCCGACGAACTCACGACCACACAGCACGGCGTGGCCGTATCCATTCGGCGATGACTGCTCGAGGAAAACCAGCCGGTCGGCAAATGGCGCCAGTACGCTTTCGTAGGCCGGACGGTCGCCCGGCGCGAGGACGAGCCCGACCGATTCGATTCCGGCGGCGAACATCTCGTCGAGGATGATGGCGAGCGCCGGCTTGGTGGCGCCATCACGGTCGGTGAGCGATTGAAGGGGCAACCGGCGTTGCTGGGGGCCGGCCGCGGTGATCAGGGCCTTCCGGATTCGGGTTGGCATGCGTGTGCTGGAGCGCCCTTGGAAGCGCACCCACCCCCGACACGCAAGACGGAACCAAGACCCCCGGGGTCCATGGGGCGTATCTCAGTTTTCTGCACGGCGCAACGTGGCACGGGCGTCCCGCCCGTGGACGGCGCTCCGCGCCGCAAACATGGGCGAGACGCCCATGCCACTTCACGGGCAAGATGCCCGTGCTACGACAGACTCCAACGCGCCGTGCAGAAAACTGAGATGCGCCCGGGTCCATGCTTCCGGGGTTGCGCCGGGCACTGATCCGCGGCGATAACGGCAGCGGCCCATCGAGACATGGAACCACGACCGCATTTCACCGCCGCACTTTTTTCCGTCCTCGCGCTGGTTGTCACCGTCCGGGCGGAACCGAGGATACTGTATGAGAAGCCGTCGGCCTTCGGCACGGTCATCGTCACGGAAGAGGCCGGGCTGCGGACGCTGCTGTTTGAGAGAGGCGGGGCGAAGCAAAGCGTGGTGAAGATTGGCGACCCCCGCCACCTGGAGCTGGCCTACGCGCCCGTGGCCTTCACCGGGCTGGCGCTGTGTGCGGCCGAGCCCCGCCGGGCGCTCGTCGTCGGGCTCGGCGGCGGAACCCTGCCGATGTTTTTCCGCGCTTATTATCCCGACGCGACGATCGATGCCGTCGACATCGACCCGGCCGTCGTCCAGGTGGCGCGGACCTACTTCGGGTTTCGGGAGGACGACCGGATGCGCGCCGTCGTGGGAGATGGCCGCGAGTTCATCGAGAAAACCCGCCAGCCGTACGACATCATCTTCCTGGATGCGTTCGGCAGCGATAGCGTGCCGGCGCACCTCACCACGGAGGAGTTCCTGCGGGCCGTGCGCCGGGCTCTCCGGCCCGACGGCGTGGTGGTGGGCAATATCTGGGGCCGCGGGGCCAACCCGCTATACGATCCCATGGTTCGCACGTATCAGGAGGTCTTTGACGAACTGTACATCATCAACGTCCAGGACGCCGCGAACGAAATCCTGCTCGCACTGCCGCAACCGCTGAATTTCAGCCGCGAGGCGCTGGCGGGCATGGCCCGCCAGGTCTCGAACTTCCGCCGGTTTCGCTACGATCTCGGCGACCGCGTGATGTATGGATTTCAGCCCGGAATCACCAAGCGCTCCGACCATCGCGTCCTGCGCGATGCGGACCTGAAGAAACCGCCCAATCCGGATTCGCCATAACCGCGGTTTCGCGTCCCTGCATTCTTTGCCGGTCCGGGTTCGAATCCGCCGCCGCGGGCGTAATCAACCCGTCCCTTTCAAGGCCCGAACGCGAGAGCCAGCAGGCGAAGGGTCATGCGGTGGCGAACTTAGCGGTGCGACCGCGGTGGTGTCAGGCCGATAGTCGGAACGCGCCGGGCGAAAAGCAGGCTTCGCCGCCCACCGACGGCGCGGCCGCATCGCGCCGCTACTCCCGGGCAACAGCAGCGCTCCCGCGAGCGACCTTGGCATTGGCCGGGGCGGTCTCCCGCACGATCTGCCACGCGACCTGGCGAAGGTGCGCGGCAAACGCGACGTCCACTCCCGCCGGCACGAAGGCAAGCTTCTCGGGCGACTCGTCGAACAGAAAGCCATACCACACGAGCGCGCCAAGATACTCGCCGGCGGCGTTGGCGTGATTCGCGTCCTTGCCGAGTTTCTTCGCGGGACTCAGCGGTAGCCGACGTGGAGCGAGTGCGACTGGTTCGGAAGGATCCAGTGATCCGTGCGCCGCGGTGTGCGGGGAAACGGCGTGGAAGTCGAACGCGTTTTCCGCGTCACGGCGGACGATTGCGGCTTCAGCTGGATTTGCGCGCTTGTAGCAGCGAGCGCAGCGCCGCAAAGTCGCCGGAGAGCTACATGGGCCTCAACGAAGCTGACACCTGTCGGGAGTTTGTTACTCCCGCGCTGCAAGCCGCCGGATGGACAGGACCGCGACTGCGTGAGCAGTATTACTTCACTGACGGTCGCATTTTCGGACCGAATCGTCGCGGCGAGCGCAAACGCGTCGACTATCTTCTCTGCTATTCCCCGACTTTCCCCCTGGCCGTGGTCGAAGCGAAGGCCGAGGGAGGTGCACGCAACGGCATTCAACAAGCGAGGGACTACGCGTTGATTCTCAAGGTTCACTTCGCTTACGCCTCCGACGGCGCGGCCATCGTTGAAATCGATCTCGTCGCCGGCACCGAGCGCACCGTGCCCGGCTATCCTTCGCCGGAAGAACTCATGCGCCGCTATCGCGAACGCACGAATCTGACCAGCGACCAGGCGGTCGAGCGTTTGCTGACCGCCGACTATCCCACCGAGAACAAGGAATCGCGCTATTACCAAACCATCGCGATCAACCGCACCGTCGAGGCCATCGTCTCTGGAAAGAAACGCACGCTCCTCGTGATGGCCACGGGCAGTGGCAAGACGCCAACCGCGTTTCAAATCTGCTGGAAACTTTGGTCCACGCGTTGGAATCGAGCCGGCACCCCGCATCGCCCCAAGATTCTCTACCTCGCTCACCTCGACGTCCTCGTCGCCGATCCGGTTCGCAAGGACTTTCAGCCGTTCGGCGACTCCATCACGCGCGTGCAAGGACGCGCCGACACCGCGCACGATATCTACTTCGCCCTCTATCAGGCCGTCGCGCATCCCGATCGCATTCCTCCGCTGTATCGCGAGTGGTCGCCCGACTTCTTCGATCTGATCATTGTCGACGAGTGTCACACGGGCAGTGCGCGGGAAGACGGTCTCTGGCGCGAGATTCTCGTCTACTTCACGTCCGCCGTGCAGCTCGGACTCACCGCCACTCCCGTGCGTGCAGACGACCGCAACACCTACGACTGGTTCGGTCTGCCGCTTTACACCTATTCGCTCGCCCAGGGTATTGCGGACGGATTCCTCGCGCCCTACCGGCTGCACAACATCATCACCGACGTCGATGCCACGGGCTGGCGACCGTTCTCCGGCCAGCGCGACAAACACGGCCAGCTCATCCCCGACAAGCTCTACGGGACGCCCGATTTCGAACGCCAGCTCAAGCTCCCCGATCGCACGCGCGTCTTCGCCGAGCACCTCACCGACTATCTCCGCCGCACCGACCCCTTCGCCAAGACCATCGTTTTCTGTGTCGATCAGGATCACGCCGAGGACATGCGCGCCGGGCTCGTCGCCTGCAATCGCGACCTCGTCGCCAAGCATCCCGACTACGTCGTTCGCATCACCTCCCTGGAGGGAGACCTCGGCAAAAAGCATCTCGGCAATTTCATGCTGCCGCGAAAGCGCGTGCCGGTTATCGTCACGACCTCGAAGATGCTCAGCATCGGCGTGGATGCGCAGACCTGCAAAAACATCGTCATCTGTCGCGTCATCGGAAGCATGGTCGAGTTCAAGCAGATCATCGGCCGCGGCACGCGCGTGCGCACCGACTTCGACAAGTGGACGTTTGACATTCTCGATTACACCGGGTCAGCCAGCCTGCTCTTCGCCGATCCAGCTTTTGACGGCGAGCCGCTGCCACTCGAGCCAGCGCTGTTTCCGCCTCCGACTTTGCCAGGCAACGAGTCGCCGCTGATCAACGACCCGCCCGTCGGCCCGGTCGCTCCGCCGCCTCCTCCACCGCCGACGCCGCCCGAGCCACCTCGCGGTCCGATCTCGCCTCCAATCACTCCGCCTATTCCGCCGGTGCCGCCTCCCAAGCCGCCGCGCCTGACGGTCGAGGGCCTGCGGGTGCGCGTCGTCGCCGAGCAGGTGCAGGTCTTGGATCCCGAAGGCAATGTCCTGCAAACGTTCAGCCTCACCGATTTCACCGGCGACAAGGTCCGCACGCTCTATCCCTCGCCTGAATCCCTCCGCGCCGAATGCAGCACGCCCGATGGGCGCGCCCGGATTGTCGCCAGCCTGAACGATCGCGGCGTCGATCTCGACGAGGTCGCGCGCGTGCTCAACCACCCGGAGGCCGATCCATTCGATTTGCTCGCCCACGTCGCCTTTCGCACGACCATTGTCCCGCGCGCCGCGCGCGTGGAGCGCGTGCGAAAAACCCAAGCCGCCTTCTTCGCACGCTACAGCCCTGCCGCCCGCGCCATTCTCGATCATTTGCTCGAACTCTACGCGGCGCACGGCCCCGCCAATCTCGATCTCGCCGCCGCGGTCGAACTGCTTCCGTCGCACGAGCAAGCCACGGTCCCGGAAATCGTCGCTCGCTTTGGCGGTCTCCCTTCTTTGGAAGAAGCGCTTGCCGAGCTCAACCGCCAGCTCTACGCCGCCTGATTCCTTTTCTGATGCCTCGCTCCCGCCGACCCGCGCCCGCCCTCCAATCGAAGAAGAAACGCGCGCCCGCCCCTGCCGTCGCCGCGGTCGAAGTCGCCGCGCCCACCCCGCCGCCCGCCGATTCCTCCCGCGCCGATCTCCGCGCCGCCATTCGCCAGGCCCGCCGCGTGCTGCGCAAAGACCACGGCATCTCCACTGACATCGAGCGCCTTCCGCTGCTCACGTGGATCATGTTTCTCAAGTTCCTCGACGACCACGAGTCCGTCGCCGAGACGAACGCCACGCTGCGCCGCGAACGCTACACGCCGCTCCTCGCCGCGCCCTACCGCTGGCGCGACTGGGCCGCCGGCGAGAAAGGTCTGACCGGTCTCGATCTCCTCAGATTCATCACGCAGGACCGCGCGCTCCGGCCCGACGGCAAGGAAGGCCCGGGACTCCTCTCCACCTTGCGCGCACTTCCGCTCGCCGCCGGCGATGACCGCCGCCGCGTCGTTCGCCAGGTCTTCGAAGGCTGCACCTGCGGACTCAACAGCGGCTCGGTGCTGCGCGATGTCTGCACTCTGATCGACAGCCTGCATTTCAACAGCCGCGACGATGTCCACACGCTCTCGCTCCTCTACGAGGACATGCTGCGCGAGATGCGCGACGCCGCCGGGCAAAACGGCGAGTTCTACACACCGCGCCCCGTCATCCGCTTCTGCATCGCCGCCCTCGACCCCCAGCTCGGCGAAACTTTCATCGACAACGCCTGCGGCACTGGCGGCTTCGTTGTCGCCGCTTACGATTACCTGAAATCGCAGGCACGCTCCGCCACCGACCTTGCCCGCCTCCGCACCAGCGTGCGCGGTGCCGAGCCCAAGCCGCTCCCGTTCCTCCTCGTGCAGATGAATCTGCTCCTGCACGGCATGGACGGCGTGCGCGTGGATCGCGCCAACGCCTTCACCCAAAAACTCGCCGACTACGGCACCGCCGACGAAGTGGACGTGATCGGCACCAACGTCCCCTTCGGCGCCGAGGTCACCCGCGAAGACCTCTCCGCCTTCCCGCCCGACCGCCAGACGAGCGACAGCGCGCTCCTCTTCCTCCAAGTCATCATGGCGCGTCTCCGCCGCACGCCCTCCGCCGCCGGTCGCCCCGCCCGCGCCGCCGTCATCGTGCCCAACGGCGTCCTCTCCGACCTCGGCACCGCCGCCACCATCAAGAAAGATTTTCTCACCGACTTCCGCCTCCACGCCATCATCCGCCTGCCCGAAGGCACGTTCGCGCCCTACACCGACATCCCCACCAACATCCTGCTCTTCGACGCCGCCGGCCCCACGGAGGCCATCGCGTTCTATCACATCCCCACGCCTGCCGACCGCTCCAAGTTCTCGAAGACGAATCCCATCGAATCCGCCCACCTCGATCCCGTGCTCGCGTGGCTCCGCGCGCCCGTCGAGAGCGAGCATTCTTGGATTGTGAAATGGGGCGACGAACACCGCGCCGCCGACACCGCCGCCGCTCCGCATCGCGCCACCGCTCAAGCCGCCGCCGAGGAAGCCCGCACCCACGCGCGCACACTGCGCGACCTGAAAGCCAAGGAAGTGGACAAACCCATACTCGCCGCCGCCGAAGCCACGCTGGCCGACGCCGAAACCCGCGCCAAAGCCGCGCAGCAACAGGCCGACGCGCTCTACTGGCCGGTCTTCGATCTCGATAACAAAAATCCGCTGGCAAAAGCAGCCGCCGAGCATATCGCTCCGGCCAAGCTCGCCAGGCAGATGGTAAAGCGCGCTGAGCGGTTGACCGAATTGCTACGGGAAATTGAAGCGGAACTGAAATGAGCCTGCGCTCTCTCAGCACTCATTCGTGGACGCGCGCTCCACTCCGGCAAGTCGCGAAACAAATCGACCGTTGGGAATCAACGGAACCAGGCATCGACTATAAACTTATTGGCGTGAAATGGTGGGGAGGTGGAGTTCATGTCCACGACACGGTCGGTGGTTCGGAAACCAAGGCGACACAGCTCCGGCGAGTCTGTGCGGACGATCTGGTGATAAATAAAATTTGGGCGCGTCACGGGAGTGTTGCGGTCGTGCCAGAAGCCTTCGACGGATGCCACGGCTCAGGGGAGTTTCCTACTTTTCAACTCGATCTTAAACAAGTCTCCCCTCGTTGGCTTCACTGGTTGGCGCAATCGAAGTCTTTTTGGGCGGTGTGTGAGGAGTTGTCTCGCGGAACGAGCGGCAAGAATCGAATCAAACCAGAGAAGTTTCTCGGCATTGAAATTCCACTTCCTTCCTTGCCTGAGCAGCAGCGCATCATCGCGTGGCTCGACGCTCTTGCCTCCCGCGTTTCCGCCGCGAAGGCACTCTGGTCGGAGCGCACCGAAGACTACCGCCAGCTCACACGCGGCCTGCTATTCACCACTGACGCCCGCCCGGAGCCCACCCCTTTTTCCACCCTGCTCACCCGCCGCCCGCTCGACGTAGAGGTCGAGCCCGACGGCGAATATCCCTTCGGCGGCGTCTACTGTTTCGGCCGGGGAATGTTTCGCCGCGAGCCCAAGCGCGGCAGCGAGTTCGCCTACAAACAGCTCACGCGGGTTCACGCGGGAGAGTTTTGCTACCCCAAGCTCATGGCATGGGAAGGCGCGTTCGCCGTGGTGCCGCCGGAATGCGACGGCTGCGTGGTGAGCCCCGAGTTTCCGGTGTTCACAATCAACACCGCGCGCATCCTGCCCGAAGTCTTGGAAGCCTACTTCCGCCTGCCCGAGACGTGGCAAACGCTCGCCGGCTCCAGCACCGGCACCAACCTGCGCCGCCGTCGGCTCAATCCTTCGACGCTTCTTGCCGCCGACATGCCACTGCCGTCGATGGCGCGACAGCAGCAATTTCGCAAAGTCACCGAAAAACTCCGCGCCGTCGAAAAGGAATTGGGTGCCCTCGAAACCGACCTCGCCGCCCTGCTCCCTTCCGCGCTCGCCCAAGTCTTCGGTGGGTGATCGCGTGATCAAGGCGGGCTTGCGCCCACGCCTGTGAACGGCCTATCAAACCGTGGTGTCAGTCTCCCCGCATCCCGACTACATTGAGTTTCGCATCCTCCCCGACGACGGCGGGAATGAGGTGCCGGTTGGCCTGTTGCTGCAGGGGCTGCACGGACTGCAGCAGTTGATCCATTTCGGCGCGCTCTCCGTCGAGGGCCGCTCCGTGCGTCAGCGGGTGCGGGTGTCGGCCGAGATTCAGCAGCGCTACACCCTGCATTGCCGCCCACCGGAACCGGGCAGCTTCAGGGTGGCAGGCCGCGTCGGTGATCTGCGTGGTTCCCTGGTGCCCACCGGGGATGTTTCCGCGGTAATGGGTCTCGTGCATGGTTTCGCCCACGCGACGCTGGCGGCCGACGGCAATCAACTCGTGCGCCTCGTGCCCGACGGACGGCTGCGGGTGAAAATGCTCGATTGCCTGCGCAGCATGGCGCCTCCGCCAGGCGCGGGCTACGCGTATGAATTTCAAAATTCGGTGGGAGCACCCGTGCGACTCGACGAAGTGCTCTCCGCGCGCGTCGAAGAGGTGCTGCGACCGCCGGCGCTCCGCCAGAGTGTGCGCACGGTCACCGGCCAGCTCGAGGCGATCGCGTTTTCCGAGCACCGGCTCTCGCTGCTCTACGCGCCCAAAGGCCGCACCCTCGAATGCCTCTACGACGAATCGCTCGAACCGATGCTCTTCGAGAATCGGCGCGATCTCATTCAAGTCACCGGGCAGGTCGTCGAAGCCGAGGATGGACATCCGCGCCGCATTGTAGAGGTGTCACGCATCGAAGACCTCGACCTCTCCCCTTTTGTCGTGACTGAATTCGCCCCCGGTGTGGCCCTGCGTCAGCCGCTCCGGCTGGAGCCGTTCCTCAGCGAGGACGAACAACTCCTGCGCCTGCAGCACGCAGAGCTGGACGTCGATGTGTTCGCGCCGACGCGGACCGAATTGCTCGGAGAGCTGCGCGAACAACTCGCGATGCTCTGGAGCGAATACGCCTTGGAAAAGGATGCCGCGCTTTCGCCGGCTTCGCGCCAGCTCAGAGAAATACTCGTGGGCTATTCCCAAACCTGATCTCATGCCACGCGACAAGAGCGACGTCGAAAGCGGGCTTTGCCGAAAAGGTTTCGAGCCCGCGAAGCCGGGCGCAGATCACCGCTATTACATTTATCGCACCCACGCCGGACAGAAATCCCGGGCGCGCACGCACACGAGCCACGGCAAGGGTTTCGATATCGACGATCACTTGCTGGCGCAAATGGCCCGCCAGTGCGGGCTCACCAAGAAGCAGTTTCTCGACCTGCTCGACTGTCCGCTGTCGCGTGAGGACTACGAAAGAATTCTGGCGGCAGCCGGCCGGCTCTGAGCGATGGCGGGACGCCTGCTATCGCGAACGAGCCCGCACGCCATCGGAAGGGGAATCGCCGCCGACCTCGCCGCCCTGCTCCCCTCCGCCCTCGCCCAAGTCTTCGGCGGGTGAAGGCAGTCGGTATCGGCCGTTTGTTCCCCAAAGCGGCGAGCCGATGGCGAATGCCAATCGCCGCAGCGAAAGGCGGTTCCGGCACCATTCGAGCCGTCATCTTGACAGGCTGGATGACCGTTACTCGCGGGTCAGGACTTTCCGATCGACCGCGATTCGCGTGACGATGGCGCCGGGCGACGGGAAATTGGGCCCCGTATTCAGATTGCTGCCGTCAGTCACCCAGAGCACCCAGTCCGCCGTTGAGTCGGCGGGAGGGGTGAAGGTCTGAACCTCCTTCAACGACACGTCACCCCTTCCGGCCGCGATCGGGAACGGGGCGCCCAAGGTGGCATTCGGGTCGCGGGGATTGAACCACTGTCCCTTCAAGCCACGTTGAGTAACTCTCAATTGCAGCGCTCCCGATGTGCTGTAGGCGAGATAGTGATGTCCGTGTTCGGCGAGACAGAAACGGGAAGCGCCACCCGCTTGAACGAGGTGGTTGGCCGGCGACATCCGTTGAAAAGGAATCCGACTTTGGGCCAGGAACCGCTGGAATGCCTTCTGATCGCTTCCCGTCCCCACGCCCGCCGCGCCGCCGCAGAACGCGGCCCACATGTTGCTGCGCAAGACGGCATCGCTCTCCGTCTTCAGCACGCCAAATTCGTCCGCCAGATTTGGAATCGGTTCGCCGCGCAAGCTGAGGGCATACTGGTTCACCGTATCGGGTCCGGCTTTGTTCCCGGCCTGGGACGCAATAAACGTCGCCCAGCTTTCCCCGGAGAAAACCCAGGGATGCGACGTGAGCAAATGCACCGAAATGGGACGCTGCCAGGGATTGTGGGCCTGCAAAAGCCGGCCGGCCGTGAATAAAAGCTCCAGGACCTTGTGTTTTCCGACGTCAACTTGCGCTGACAGCGTGGTGACATACAGAGCCGCACACAACAAAGGGGCGAATGGCAGGGATCTCATGGGTGGATTTCCAAAGTCGGATGCGTTTTGCGAGTGCTCTGACACGCCAAGATTGTAGCTTGATGGGGACTTTGACTCAACCGCCGCCCTCCGGATGTCCGAACGGCAGCGACGGAGTTTTCCCGCAGGAGTTGTGAATGACCACGCAAGAGTTGCGAAACCGACCCCGGTCGACTCGTCTGTTCCCGTGCACGCCGGCCACGCGCGACATCCGGGTCGAAGTGATAGACGCGATCGCGGCCACGGTTGGAAGGGCAACCGCCTGCTCAGTTCGCTTTTGACGTTTCTGCCCGCGGCGCGCGTTGTCCTGCTCGACAACAACATTGCGCGCCCTGCCCTCGGCCCTGCGTGATCTGGAAACTTGCCCCGACAAACTGACAACACACCACCGCCCACGCTGTCGCTCACCCAAACGTGATGACAATCTCGCTCATCCGGCATGGCCGGCCTGACGCCGACTTGAAGTCGCGAATCACCGCGCGAGGGTTTGCTTCGTGGTTGCGCGGCTATGATGACGCGGGAATCGACCCGTCGCTGCCGCCGCCGGAACAGCTGCTGCGTTCGCTCGCAGACTGCACGCTTCTGCTATCAAGCCCGGCCAGGCGCGCCACCGATTCCGCCGGCCTGCTCCGACTGCCGGTGGAACGAAGAAACGTGACGGACGCCGGCGAAGCGCCGCTTCCGACTCGGATGACGTGCCCGGTCGCGCTTGGTCGGACTGATGCAGTCGAAGCGCTGTACCGAGTGAAACGAGTCGAGCGACCGGTGCGTGTAGGGCCGGCGCTTGTCGCCTGGCCGTGCTCGATCGTAATTTCGGCCTGCCGGCAAGCGGCAGCCCTACACCCAACTGCACACCTCCGGCTAAGGCCCACGACGTTCATGGTGCTTGCCCGGATCCTTTGGCTTCTTGGTCTCGCCCGCGCGACTGAAGACAAAATGCAAGTCCGTGTTCGCGCGCGCCGGCTCGCCGAACAGCTCTCGAGCCATGCGAATGCGGCCGGTCATGTGGCCGTCGTTGGCCACGGCTATATGAATATTTTCACGCGGAAGAGTCTCGAAGCCTCCGGCTGGCGATGCGTGGGTGCGCAGGGCCACGGCTATTGGTCCCATTCACGTTTCGTGAAAAAGCGCCCGGACAGCACGCCATGAATTTCCGCAGAAAACTGATTCGGATCGTTGTCGTCGGCGTCGCGGCCGCGGTTTGGCTCAGCGGCGTCCGGCTCTTCGCGTTCGCCGGAGAATCGATGGCGCCCGCTGTCATGCCTGGCGACCACTTTGTTGGGCTGGTCGGGCTCTGGCACCAGCGTGCACCGCGCCGGTTCGATCGGGTGATACTCGATTTGCCGCCGACATCGAAGTGGGCCGACCGAAAGATTCCGTGGATGAAGCGTGTCGTGGGTTTGCCGGGCGAGCACGTCCGGCTGGCCGGCACCCACTTATTCATCGACGGCCGGCGCATCGACGCTCCGTGTCTTCGCACGCGCAGTACGAGCGAGAGCCGCGGCTTTGAAATGAAATTAGGCCGCGACGAATACTGCGTGCTGGGAGACAACCTCGACCATACGTTCGAGGACAGTCGCTCGATGGGTCCGATCAACCGGTCGCTGATCAAGGGTTATGTTGCCTTCGTGATCCACAGTTCGAACACCGCACCACGGATTTCACCTGGTCTCCACGTTCATCGCCCTTTTGATCGCCACGAAACTGCCGGATAGGGCGGCAGAGAATAAAGACAGCACATCGAACGGGCTGCACTGATCTCTGCCGCGCGGGGTCGTCACTCCACGTGGTTTGCTCAAAAGATTGTTTGCCCAAAAACCTCAAGCGTCCGGCGCAAGTCCGACAGGCTGCTAGACGGATGAATCCACCATGCGGCGCGAGGCGGCAGCGGTGCGGGTGAAGACGAAGCCGGTGATCATAAAGGCTCCGAGCACGCTGCCGAGAAAAGGCCACCACCGCATCGTGATGGGACTCACCTTCACCACGACGATCAGCATGGCGACGATTCCATAGAAGAAGACCATGGCGAGCCACGCCGAACGAGGCATTGATTTCAGGCGCGACTCGTTTTCCGCGCGAAGTCTGTCTCGATCGAACGCCGCCGCGACGCGCTCGCGAAGCGAACGGCGCGGGTGTTCCACGGCTGGTCCCGTGGTGCGGTCGCTGCCAGAGATGCTGCCGAACAGTTTCAGGATCACACCAAGGAGTATCCCAAAAACCACCATTATTACATAGTCGGCGACGACGGGACTCATGGCGCGCCTCCGGACTGCTGGCCGACCTCACGGGCGATCTGGAGGATGATCTTGAACAGGACCGGCAGGGCGATGAGCCCGAACACCACGGCAAGCGACGTGGCATAGTACGGCAACATCAACGAGACGTCGATCTCCCGCAATAATGCGGAGGCGGCCCACGAGCCGCCGAACCAGAATGTGGGGATTGCGACCAACTCGATAATAACCTTCCCCACCGCCTTGCGATCATTGCGGCTGGTCCAGGCAGTTCGCACCAGAAAGATGAAAATCACCCCGCTGAGCAGGCCGATCAAAATGCCAATGGGAATGCCGATCATGGGGATCGAGGGTGGGTGGCTGCGCCACGGGGTGACGCGGACATTTCATCGCTGGTCCGATGGACGCAACGCGATTCTTCGGGACGCCGTCTCGATCCGCATCGGCATTCGCCCTGGGAGCGCGGGCGTCCTCGCCCGCACCACCGAAACCAATCTGTTGTATCACGCGCGCCGAGTCCTGGCCGCGATGCGGCGCGGTGCAGCCGGAAACGAGGAGAAGCCCGAGGAGCCACGCGGCCAGGTAAGCACTCGGAGTGGACTCGGATCGGGAGGGGAGTTGCCAGGCGCGGGGTGGCGGACGCGCGGAAAGATCGGTGGGGACGGGCATGACTTTTGAAAGCGGGCAACGGGAGCGACTGGAGGCCGCGTTGCACACAAGTGGGGTTGAACTGGGGCGACCCCTACATAAATCGGCGCTTCCTGATGGCCAGTACGAATTCTCCCACGGCGCTGCCTTGCCATAAGCCGCGCGCATTCCCTCGAAGGTGCAGTCGGGTGGCAATCGAGCCGCCAATGCCTGTCGTATGTGCGCGCTCCATTAGGAGCGCCAAAAAGAGGCAGGTTCTAAATGGCGGTCAGTTAACCACGCGTAGCTCGCGAACGAGAGGCAATATTTAGCCGCCGCCCTGAATCAGCTATCTCGTAACACTGTTCCACTAGCTCACATCCTTTACTATAGCGGCAAGGTGACCCCGGGCGGCAATTGGGCGGCGTTCATCGCCGCGTGCCGCGCCAACGATCCCAAGATGGCCAACGGCAATGTGGACGCATCCGGCCCGCAGTTTACTCCGTCCAAGGGCGGGACGCCCGCGCTCCCGCCGGCGAATTTGTCATGCCGTCGCGATGGACTCCGCCCACACACGCCGGAAGCGTAAACTCAATGGCCGAACCCTGACGATTTCGTCAGTTCGAAACCGTCGACGGTCTGCACTGGCGACCATATTGCGATCTGTGTTTCACTCCCCTGTGTTGGCGCACGTACTCGTTTGATGCGCCGGGAAGTTCCTTCGTTTGCTTTCCGTATGAACACCCACCCCCAAACCCCGCGCAACGGCCGGAGAATTGGCAAGTGCTTCGTTGCCCTTGCCAGTCTCGCCGCATTCCTGCTCTCGGCCACGTTCGCCCGGGCACAGGAAACCGGCACGATCACCGGCCGCGTCAGCAATGCCGGAACGAAGGCCTATCTCGATGGCGCCGACGTTACCCTCGAGCCCGGCGGATTCTCCGTGCTCACCTCGCCGACCGGCGAATTCGTCATCCCGCGCGTGCCCGTCGGCACGTATTCGTTGACCGCGGCCTACACTGGCCTGGATGCCAAAACGATCCCGGTGTCAGTCGGGCCGGGCGGTCGGTCGCAGCACGACATTCAGCTCACGTCCGGCATCTATCAGCTCGATCGATTCGTGGTGGCCGGCGAGCGCGAGGGCAATGCCGCCGCCATCACGTCGCAGCGCAATGCCGATAACGTAAAAACGGTCATGGCGTCCGATGCGTTCGGCAACGTGGCGGACCTCAACATCGGAAACTTCATCATGCGGATGCCCGGCGTGACCAAGTTCGAGCAGGAGGGCGACGTGACCACGATCATGATTCGCGGGATTAGTGACGGCTTGAGCATGGTGACGCTCGATGGCGAGCAGGGGGCGAGCGCCTCGCCGCTGGGCGGGATGAAGCGCGGCTTCGAGGTCGACAAGATCTCGGCCGATTTCATCGAGAGCATCGAGGTGGTGAAGTCGCTCACGCCGGACATGGATGCGGGGGCAGTGGGCGGCATCGTCAACCTGAAGACCAAAAGCGCGCTCACCCGCAAAGGCCGGCACGTCACCTTCCAGGCCGGCGAGGCCTACAACGTCTGGCGGAAAACCTTCCGGCCGTACTTCAGCGTGAGTTACTCGGACGTGCTGGGCGCCGACCAGAAACTGGGCGTCCTGATCACCGCCAGCTACAACGAGACGAACAAGCCGCGGGACAACAGTAATTTTGCCTACGAGCAGACGACCGATACCGACCGGCCAATCTGGTTCAACGCCACCGCGTGGGGCGAGGATTGGACGAACCATACTCGCGTGGGCATCAGCACGCGGCTCGACTACAAACTCACGCCCACGACGACCGTCTACACCAGCATCATGCATTCGGATTACGACGTGACTTTGGACCGGCGCCGCGGGGCCATGAGCAATCCGTCGGCGGCGAATATCATCCAGGTGACGAACAAGACCAGCGAGGCGCGCAATCAAACCTTCACCTACACCCAGCAATACATCGAGCGGACAATCAAAACGCAGAGCTACATGATCGGCGGCGAAAGCCGGCTGCTCGACGGGAGGCTCGAATTCCAGGCCACGCTGTCGCCCTCGAAAGGAGATCAGACAAATTTCAACACCCCGCGCGTGGTGACGGGGGTCCAACTCCGCCAGGATCGGTCGCGGACGCACAATTACGTGACCATCACCCAGACCGGCGGGCCCGATATCTTCGATCCGCGCAACACATTGTTGAACACCGTCGCGATTCCCCAGGAGGCGCTCAAGGACCGGGTGATTGGTGGGCGAATCGACTTTAACCGGAGCCTTGAAACCAAATGGCCGCTCCTGCTGAAAATCGGCGGGCGTTACCGCTCGGTGCGGAAATCCAACGATGAGACGGCCAACACGTTCGCCTACGTGGGACCCAATGGCGTGGCCGGCCCCATCGGCGCCGCGAACGACGACGACCTGCCGCGTTTCTTCGATCCGAAGTATTCGCACCAGGCCTTCACGTATCCCACCGACCGGATGCCGTATTTCGACGGCGCGAAGATCCTTCAGGCGATGGCCGATACGCCGGATTATTTTAGGAAGAACATTGCCAACAGCGTGCAGAACTCGATTGCGAACGACGTGGAGCTGACCGAAGACATCATCGCCGCATACGTCATGTTCACCCTGCGCACCGGCAGGCTGACGACGGTCGCTGGTGTCCGTTTCGAGGATACACAACTCTCCGGCAACGGTTTCAAGAACGAGATTTCCGCCGGGGAGGCGGCGCGCCGGGCCGCCTGGGTTGGCGCGGTCACGCCGGCGGAAACAGAGCGGCGCACC
The DNA here is from genome assembly GCA_030648295.1 of Opitutaceae bacterium. GTDB lineage: Bacteria > Verrucomicrobiota > Verrucomicrobiia > Opitutales > Opitutaceae > ER46. The sequence goes on from JAUSID010000289.1 coordinate 96,658, forward strand.
CTGGCGCAATTCAACAATCCGATCGCGGCCGAGGCTGGCTACAACAATTTTTTTCCCAGCCTGAATTTCAAATACACCATCCGGCCGAACCTCCTCGCGCGGGCGGCCTACGCCGAGAGCATCGGACGGCCTCCGCTCGGGTCGATTCGGCCGACCATATCCGTCAACACGACGAACGAGACGCTCACCGCCAACAACCCCAACCTGAAACCCCAGCACGCGCAGAACCTGGACCTTTCGCTCGAATACTATTTCAAATCCGCCGGGATGGTTTCGGTGGGAGCCTTTCGCAAGGACTTGAGCGATTTTATTTTTCGCTCCGCGTCGGGGATTTCCCTCCAGCCGGGAAACCCCTATGGCGAGCAGTATGTGGGGTATGACTTGATCACCAGTATCAACGGCGGCACCGCGTGGGTCCGCGGGCTCGAATTCGCGTACCAGCAGCAACTGAGCGGTTTCAATCTCCCGCGGTATTTGAAGGCGTTCGGCCTTTTTGCCAATTTCACCTGGCTGGAGACCGAGGGAAACTACACCGACCCCAATGGCGTTTCGAGTTCGAGCGCCGTGCCCAACTTCACCCCCCGCAGCGGAAACCTCGGCCTGTCGTGGATCGCCCGCGGGTGGACAGTGCGGATCAAGGGGAAATACGAGGGAGATCGGCTGCGCTCGTACAACGCCAATCCTGCCCAGCGCATCTACACCAACCACAACTATCCGATCGACCTCAACCTCGCCTACACGATCAACCGCCGGCTGACCGCGTTTGTGGATGTGATCAATGTCTTCGATGCGCGCACCTTCGACGACTACATCTATGTGGAGGATCGGCCGCTACGGACCTTCAAGTTCTCGACCTATATCAAGGCTGGCATCAGCGGGCGGTTCTAGCCGCGGATTTCGCCGCGCGCGCTCTGCGTGATCCTGGAGAGGCTCCGCAGCAGACCAAGGACCAGACCAGAGACTAGGTCGTGTCTTCAAACCCCGAAGCCGGTGTAGCGGAAGCCGTGAGGCTTTCGCCATATCGACGAAACGCTCACGCGTTCCGCTACGCCGAGTTTCTGCAACGAGGTTTGAAAACACAGGCTAGGAAACACGCGTTCGGAAAACCCTGGTCGCCTACGGCGCCGCCAAAGGCGGGTAAACCCTGGTCGCCTACGGCGCCGCCAAAGGCGGGTAAACCCTGGTCGCCTACGGCGCCACCAAAGGCGGGCAAGCTTGACCTGTTCACAATAACTTTCGCGTTTCAAGGATACCTCGTCGCCCCGGTAGAGTTTGAAGCGTGTCGTCATGAATAGAGAACGCCCGACGACGGGAGTCACGTTTTCGGATTTGGGCGAGGATGAGTTTGTGCGCCAGCGCGCGCGATTCCGGCTCCGTGCGCGGCCTATTTGAGTCCTGTAGCAAGCCAGGAGTCTACCGGAATTCCGGTAGTTTATCTCCTTGAACCGCGGCACGATTGGCCTCCGATCACGCGTGCGATTCTCCGCCGCCCCGCGCCCTTGCCCACGCGGGTTCAAACATAGGAGTTCCATCATGCCTCCAGTCGATACCCCCGAACCGGCCGTTGCCGCTCGCAACAAATAGCCCACGCCGCCAATACCAACGGACTTCATCAATCCGAAATCGATGCTCACGCCGGGACTGTGCGGCGGCATCACGATGCTTATTGCGAATACGCTGGCCGCGTAGTTCGGGCTCGCCCCACCCACGCGAACTTTCCCCTCCAACCAAACGTCCGCTCAAACAGCAATAATCCCATGCCAAAATCATCCACCAGCGTCGTGCCGATCGGAAACAAGGTCTGCAAACCCTTCCTGCTCGAAGTCATGGTCTTCAGCCCTGAAAGCGGCTATAAATTCAAGGTGGTCGTCGAACGCACTTGTACACCGGAAGCCGATGCCATCTGGAAACTGGTCTTCGACCTCTACCGGGTCGCAGGCGGAAAAGAGGTGCAGATTGTACATGTCTCCTTCACCGCCGGTGCGACCGTCGAACAGAAGGCGATCGAAAAGATGGCCGATGCGGGCATCACGGAAGCCCAGTCTGATGTCCTGATCGAAGAGGTTCATCCGGCGGCAAAAGCGATCGAGGGCGTGAAGAAACCCACGGCCAAGCAGAAAAAACGCCTTCACGACGCAATGGAAAAAGCGGTTACCGCGGTCGAGGTCTGATCCTCCTCGTTAAATTCCTTGAAGCGCAAAACTCGTCGCGAACAGGTCAAGCTTGCCCGCCTTCGGCGGCGCCGCAGGCGACCAGGGTTTTTCAAACCAAGGGCGACCACGGATAACACGGATTATCACGGATAAGACCAGTTCGCATCCGTGTTGATCCGTGAAATCCGTGGTTGAATTGGTCGCCGGGTAGTCCCGGCGGTCGCCCGCCCGCGACCGCGCTCAGAAAAAGAGGTTCGCCTCCGGCGAACAGCCGCACCCAAGCCTTTTTACAGGAGGCAACGGAGGTAACGGAGGTAACGGAGAAACGTGGTGCCCGTGCTCTCCGTTGTCTCCGTTTCCTCCTGTAAAGCTTCTGGTTTTAGAGTGTCAGTTAAGACAAACATGTTGGTCTCCACAGACGGAGAGTCAGACAATGAGATTCCTCCAGGCCGTTTTCCCCGTCGTCATCGCCGCAACTCTTGTCGTCGCGCAATCTTCCGCGCGCGATGGCGTATTGGAAATCAGCACTTCCGCCCGGGAGGCGGGCCGCACTGTCCGGCCACTCACGGCCGCCGGCTACACCGTGGCAGGATTCGAAATCAAAGGTCGGTGGAATGGCGGGGTCTCACTGCCGCTCCGCCCAGGCGACTTGTGGACGCCGGACAAGCAGTCCGAGGTTTTCGCCGCGATCCAACAGGCCTTCGACAGCGAGCAATCGCACGCGTATCTCTTGAGCCAGGCGAGCGTGGCCAGCGTGCTGTACATTCACGTTGATGAACAGAAGGACGAGGCGGCGCGTACCGTAAAGCTGACTTTTCGTCCGCTGCGCGTGCGACTTTTTCTGGCGAAAATCGGCGACAATATGCTGCCGATCCCGCGCTCGCCGGCGCCGACGAGGTATGAGGCCGTGCCCGCGCCGCTGCTGGTGCTCAACCCCGTTTTCGGCACGACCTATGATCGGGCGTTTGGCACCGCGCTGACGGCCGGAGTTCAGGCCGACCTGCTGGCTCTGCCGGATACCTTGAGTGGCCGCGGGCCGCAGCATGAACGCCCCGGCCATCTCGACCTCCGATTCACGGGCTCCAAGTCCCTTGATAACTTCCATCGGGCAAACGCAGGACTGGGCTACGCCTACCGACGACTTGGAGAGTCGCTCCAGGAGCTTTCACTTGGAGCCGATTACAACGACGCGAAGGAACCGCTGGCCGGACAGGAGCACGTCACCAAGACGGGCGGGATCAATGGTGGCATCGCCCTTCGACTCGCGCCGCACACCCGCCTCACGTTCAATGCCGGTTACCGGGACGCGAAAGACCGGCTGAAGGACGATGTCTTCCGGTGGCAAACCAGCACGAAGATTCAGTCCAACCGGTTGCTCGTGGAATCGCTGCTGCCCCGACCGCTCGGGGGATTTGTTCGCGCCGCAGTCTGGGAAGACAACGGTTCGACCGACAAGGGCATCGGTTCCCATCAGCGTCTCGTCGGGCGCGCCGGCTATGCTCGTGAATTCGCGCTCTCGCCGAACCAGACCATTGGCCTCGAGCTAATCGGCGGTGGCGGCCGTTTGTGGGGCCGCGCGCCGGCGAGCCGCCGTTTCTTCGGCGGCGGTTCCTCCAGTCAGTTTTTATACGACGGTGCGGCCGACCCTGGATTGCTCAATCTGCCGGCGGGTCCCTTGATCCGCAGCTTTGGCCAGGGTGAAGCCGTGGGCCACGGGCCTGCGGCGGCGGGCGGCGGCGATGGGTTCTGGCACCTCAATCTCAATCTCACCCTGCCGATTCGCGGACTGTCGTTCCCGTTGATTCCGCCGGAGGAGGAAGTACGCAATCGACTGAGGAACGGCATCAACGTGTCAGGCCGGAGTTTCCTGATCTCCGCGCTGAAGAAAGAAGGCAAGTCGCGCGAGGAGGCCGTTGCTGAAGCCGACCGTACCCTCGGTGAGATTCGCCCCGCCACTGAATTCATCATTGACCAGGCCAACCTCTATTCGCTCAAGCCGCTGCTGATGTTCGATGCGGGCCAGCTGACGGGAACCGCCGGCGCTCCAACCTGGCTGGCGACGGGCGCCGGTGTACAATTCACCATCGTCACGGCCAAGTTCGAACTGGGCTACATGCGCACGGTGAGCGGACCGACGACCGGCAAGCGCGGAAATCTGCTTTTCCGGCTGGTGTTTCAAAACCTGTTTTAACTCCACTTTGCCATCAAGGTGAGACGAATGTCTCGTTTTGTAGGAGCCCGCTTGCGGGCGATTTCACCGCTTGAACTGTTCAAAATAACTTTCGCGATTCAAGGATTCTGGAGCAGCCAGTCACAACGGCGTATCGAACAGGCACGTTTCGAACGCGGCCCTCGCCCCTTCGGTCCTAAAGATCCAGGCCCGGTAGTTTCCGCGACTTGTGCGCCTGAGGCGCATTGATCACGTGGTAGAGCGCGCCGGGAAATTCCAACCGCAGCTTGCACGCCCCACCCTGCCCTCAGCGTCTTCGCGGCCAAGGTAAATGGTAAAGCATGACCCCATCTCGCGTCGCGCCTCGAAGGCGGCGTTGAACCAACTGGCGCGCGTCGCGGCGTTGGAGTGGGGGAAGGATGGCATCCGAATCAATACGGTGCATCCCAACATGGTTTTCGACACCGGCCTGTGGACGCCCGAGGTGCTCGCCAGCCGCGCGCGGCACTACGGCATGAGCGTCGAAGACTATAAAACGAACAACGTGCTCAAGGTAGGCATCACGAGTCGCGACGTCGCCGAACTGGTCGCTGAGCTTTGCGGCCCCTTGTTCGCGAAAACCACCGCCGCGCAGATTCCGATCGATGGGGGCAACGATCGGGTGATCTAACCGGCGTGGCGGCACGCGTAACCGACCGGTCTCGGCCCGCACGGAGGCGGGCCCCCACGTTTGGAAAATCGTACCTGGAGGGACGGCCTCTGCGCCGTCCACGAACGTTCGAAATCCGATTCGACCTGAACGTGACGCCGACCGGTCTTAGCCCGCACGGAGGCGGCCCTCCAGGTTTTGAAATTTGTAGGGAGGCCGACAGGCACGGAGGCGCTGCCGGTACGGCGTCCGACTTAAAACTCCAGCCCGACCGTCACCCGGAACTTCCGTGGCTCGAGCAGGAGCACGCGCGAGTATCCCGACACGAGCGGATTGTAACGCAGCGGCATGAATTCGTCCTCGTCCGTCAAGTTGGATACGTTCAACTGAACGAGCAGTTGCGGCTTGCCCGCGACGCTCGAGAGCCGGCGGCGATAACCGAGGAAAGCGTCCATCTTGAAGTCCTCCGGTCCGTAAATCGTGTCGCCAAAAATGCGAAAGCCCTTGGCGTCACGCCCCGTGATGTAGCGGCCGAGCTTCGATTTGCCCTGCCAGCGCAGACCCATGCCGGCAAACGCGCCCTTCAGGCGGCCTTCGGTCAAGGAGTAGCGCCCGCTGATGTTCGCCTTATAGGGACGCTCGCCGTAGCCGAAGCCGTAGAACTCACGAACGCCCTGAATCGTATCAAGGAGGCCCTGCTCCTCGCTCGCAATCGTGGTGCCGACTTCGGGATTCACCAGCGCACCCGCGCCCGGCGTGGCATTCCAGAATGCACGCTCCCGCTCGTACCACCCTTCGAATTCAGGCACGACCGACGAACGGTCGGTTTTCGTATAGGAGAAATTGAACACGCCCGTCAGGTTTCGGTTGATATTGAACCACGTGGAAAGCTCGTAGCCCTCGTTGTGCACGTCGGAGCTGCCGGAGAGATTCGCCTCATCCCCGATTGCATGGTCCAGGTACTCCGCCTCGTTGATCCGATTGTTGGCCAGCAGCGTATCCAAGATTCGGGTGCTGGGGCCAACCAAGTCATTTTCCCCGCCCCGCAGCCCGATGACGAAGGTGCCCCCTGCCGCTTTCCGCTGCGTGGTCTCATAGGCGGTCGCCCGCAGGAAAATTTTCCCGTCGAGCAGGTTGAGCATGAAACCGTAATCATCGCTCTCACCCTTGCTCGGCTCGGGCAGGGTTTCATCAGGCAGCACGCGGATGTTCAGCTTCGGCTGGCCGTTGTTGTTGGCCCGGTTGTAGAAAACGGAAAACTGCGGCGTCACATGGTAGACGCCGCCCAGCGTGCTCGTCACCGGGCCGAAGCGCGTGGTGTCCTCAATCTCGTCGATGAATGTGACCGTATTCAGGATCTTGCGACCTGCCACCACGTCCGGATGCGTGGCGTCGAGGCGGGTGTCGCCGTATTGGTCCAGCCGGATGCGGTCCCAGCGCACGCCGCCGGTGAACACGAAGCGTGAGTCGAAAAACCGGCTCTGGGTCGCCGCCAGCACCGTGTTCATCGTGCGTTCGATGTCGCCACCGGCGATGCTGCCGTCGATGTAGGTGTTGTGAAAGGTACGGCCGTTGCGCACGACGGTCACCGGCTCCGTCACGTTGCCCGGGTGATACGTCGAGTAGTCGCCCGGGGTGACGTAGTGCCGACGCCAGAGGTGATTCGCGGCATTCTCGGGGAGGGCGACATTGCTGAGCGGAACGTTGTTGTCGTCCACCAGGATTTCAGACTGCGGGTAGCGATAGGCGCGAAACACGCCGTGTTCGCCGAGTGCGGCGAGCTTGTGCAGGCCGAACTTGCCGAGATCGACCTCCCACGCCGCCGAGGCGCGGAAGACCTCGTTCTTCGTTTCGCCGCGATCGCCCACCCAGCGGCCTTCGACAAACAGATCGCCCGCCCGGGCATTCGGGATTGGCGTGGCCGAACCGTCCGGATTGGGAATCACTGTGTTCGGATCGCCGCCATAGAGCACCTGGTTGCCCTGCGGGGTCTGCACGAGCTGGCTGGAGTATTCGTTATTATAGGCGAGTTCGACGCTGAACGTCTCGGTCACGCGCTGCTCCAGCCGCGCGATGACGCGCTTCAGGTTCGTGTCGCGCGAAGTGCCGGGGCCGTAGCTGTTGTAGTCAAAAGGAAACTGCTCCCGCGGCGTGAGCGTGAGACCCGCGCGGTCGTCGGCCGGGATGTTGTTGTTCTCATAGGTGGATTCCAGGACACGGAAATTCACGACGTTGCTGGAGGTGAGAACAAAGGGCGCCGCGCCATCGGTGCCCGTGTAGTAGGCGTTGCGGACGGCGGTCCGGCGGTTGAGGCCGAGCGCGCGATCGGCGGCGGTCCAGGCCGCGTCGGCCTTGGTCGGCGAGCCGCTGGCCTGCCAGAGCGCGATATTGTCAAACGCGTTCAGCGGACGCGCCACACTGCCATTCATCTCCCCGTTCTCGTAGCCCGCGGTCAGCGTGGTCTTCCGCCAGGGTGCGGCGCGGACGGAGATGGCGCCGCGACTGCTGTCGTTGTACTCATGCTTGCGCCAGCCGCCGCCCCATTGCTGCAGGCCGTTCAGCCGCACCGCCAGCTTGTCCTTGATGATGATCTGGTTGTGGTCGAGCTCGTAGCGGGCGAAGTTCCACTGGCCGAATTGCGCGCGGATCGCGGTGCGATTGCGGAGCAGCTGCGCGCTCTTCGTCATGATGTTCACCAGGCCGCCGGACTGTCCGAACCCGAAGAGGATCGAGTTCGGCCCGCTGGAAAGCTCCAGTCGCTCCGTGTTATAAGTGTCGATTGCGATATTGGTCTCGAAGAAATCCAGCGCGGTGCTGGCGGAAAGGCCGCGCACGCGGATGCGCGTATCGAAGAGGTCACTGCCACCGACGAACTGCGGATTGGCGTCCGCGGCGGTGTCGAGCATGTCGATCTGCATGTTTGGCGAATAGCCGATGATGTCCGCCAAGCTGTTGGTGTTGAAGTCGGACATGAATTCCGGGGTGAACACCATGACCGCCGCCGCGGTGTCCTTCAGGCTGGTGTTCAGCCGGCTGCCGGAGGTGGTGTTGCCGGCCTGGTAGCCGACGTCGGCCGTGGCGGAGACCTCGAAAACGGAGAGCTGCAACGGAGCTTCGGTGCTGGTCCCGGAGGTCGCAGGGGCGGTGGGCGCCACCTGCGCGGAAATCATCGCAGGGAGCAAGCCGAGCAGCGCAGGGAGGACGGAAGCAGCTTTCGCACGGCGGCCGCGGTCGGCACGGAGGTTTTTTTCGGTCATGGTGGTTCGGTCCTTGCAGGGTTTAGTCTACGGAGAAAAGCCAACTCAAAGGTCCAGCAATGAGCAGGCTCGATCCGAATGCGCAACCCCGCACGCGCGACACCCGAATTTTATTGATAGGAAACTGGATTTTCAGGGGGTTCGGATACGGGAGGGGTTTGTCGCGGCCCGTCCAAGCCCACTCGCTCGGCGCTCTGCGTCAGGCGCGTCCAGATGATCGCGCTGGCGGTATCGACCTCGCAGATTTTAAGACCGGTGGGCTTGGTAGGGCGCGGCTGAAAACGCGCTGGACGTAGAAGCGGTGGCCAGCGTGGCCACAACCGCGGCGGCGAGCAGCGACACAACAGGTGCAAGGTTGATTTTCATAGCTGTTGCCCTCGGCGGGAGGTTCGGGGAGCATTACTGACTGAGGGGAATTTACCAATCGTAAATTGGGTTGGCGGGAAGGAAGTTGCGCGCCCGCGGGTGAAATATCCGGGCAAGGCTCTGCAGCGGCTCACCGGCTCGTTGCGACCGTGATGGCGGCCAGTCTCCCGGCCACCATATTGTCTACGGATCGAGATCCGGATGTTCGGACAGCGTCTGCGGCCTTGCTGGCAGTCAGTTCCTCGATCCGCCGGAGCTTTGCCTGGATGCCCCAGAGGCGTTCGGACGCCGACCATTTTTCAAAGGGCGCGGCATCCGCGCTGTCCAGCCAGGTGCGCATTTCGGCGAACGCACCCCGGCGGCTTCGAAGCGGCCGGAAGTCATGCTTTACCTTTTACCTTCCTCAGCTTTTGAAGCCACTTGCCGGCTTCACCAGGGGGGCTTTTGCGCAGGTTCCCGACGTGTTTGCTGACGTAAGAATGGCTGCCCATGTCGAGCTGCTCCGCCAGCCAGCCGTTTGACACGTCGGTCGTTGCTTTCAACTCGGCGTGATCAAAGAGAATAAGACGAACGTCATCTGTGTTTCCATTACGTCTA
>JAUSID010000287.1 GCA_030648295.1 Opitutaceae bacterium
GGTGGGCGGTGGGCGGTGGGCGGTGGGCGGTGGGCGGTGGGCGGTGGGCGGTGGGCGGTGGGCGGTGGGCGGTGGGCGGTGGGCGGTGGGCGGTGGGCGGTCGTCGGTCGTCGGTCGTCGGTCGTCGGTCGTCGGTCGTCGGTCGTCGGTGATCGGTGGGCGGTGGGCGGTGGCCGGTGTCGGTAGGTCGGAAGACTCGGAAGACCGGAAAGACGCGAGAGACACGGAAGAGATGGCACAGCAACTAATCACTGCTTCACCGTTTCACCGTCCCACCCGCCTTCGCCCAGCCTACGGCGCGGCAAGCCCGCATTCGCTGACACTGCCGTCTGCCATCTGGCGTCTGCGTTTCGGACTCGGTTGTCTCGCGTTCTCGCGTTCTTCGATGTCTCCCCATCTTCGTCCTCCGCCGTCTGTCGTCCGACGTCAGTTTTACCCGCCTTCGCCGAGCCTACGGCGCGACAAGCCGCTTCACCGTCAAACCGTCTCACCGCTTCACCGCTTCACCGTCATCCGTCGGCCACGCCGCCCGACGCTTGCTGAAACCGCGAACCCACGGCATGGTTTCGGCGCCATGAACGTCGCTCTGCCCCGGCGCTCGTTTCTGAAAAGCACGGCCACAGCCGGCGCCATGCTCGGGCTGGGCGATTTTGGTTTCCTCACCAGCCTGCCCACCGTCTCGGCTGCCGAGGCGGAAATCGATCCGCGCTCGGTGCGCTTTCGCCCGGAGATTGAACCGCTCGTCCGGCTGCTGGAAGACACGCCGCGCGAGCGGTTGCTGGAGGAGGTCGCCGCGCGGATCAAACGCGGCACGTCGTATCGCGACGTGCTCACCGCGCTGCTCCTCGCCGGCGTGCGCAACATCAAGCCGCATCCCGTCGGGTTCAAGTTTCACGCCGTCCTGGTCGTCAACTCGGCGCACCTCGCGAGCCGGAATTCACCCGAGGGGGATCGCTGGCTGCCTATTTTCTGGGCGCTCGACACGTTCAAGGCCTCGCAGGCGCGCGACGTCCGCGAGGGCGACTGGACGCTCGGTGCGGTGGACGCGGCCGCGCTGCCGTCGTCTGACCACGCCCGGGCCGCCTTCGGCGAAGCGATGGAGCGCTGGGACGAGGCGGCGGTCGATGTGGCCACCGCTTCGCTTGCCCGGAGCGCGAAGCCGAAGGGCGTGTTCGACGCGTTCTGTCTTTATGGCGCGCGCGATTTTCGCGACATCGGCCACAAGGCGATCTACGTCGCGAACAGCTGGCGCACGCTGGAGCACATCGGCTGGCAGCATGCCGAGCCCGTGCTGCGCTCGCTCGCGTTCGCGCTCTGCTATCACGAAGGCGGCAATCCCGCGCAACGCGACGCCGAGGCGGATCGGCCGGGACGCCGGAATCTCGAGCTGCGCGGCGAACTCATGGCGGACTGGGCGAACGGCAAACCGGATCCTGCCGCGACCCGCACCCTGCTCGAAACCCTGCGCTCCGGCTCGTGGTCGGACGCCAGCCAGCGCGTGGTCGAACTGCTCAACCGGGGTGTCGCGCCCCCGTCGCTCTGGGACGCGATTTTCGAAGCGTCGGCGGAGCTGCTCATGCGCAACCCCGGCATCGGCACGCTGCACTCGGTCACGACGGCAAATGCGATGTATTACAATTTCAACCACGCCACGGATGCGCCGACCCGCGCGTTCCTGCTGCTGCAAGCCGCGTCGTTCGTTCCGCTCTTTCGCGGCGCACGGGCCAACTCCAACCATGGTGTGAGGATCGATGAGCTCGAGCCGGAGCCGCCCAGCGCACGCGGTCCGGCCGCGGTGGAGGAGATTTTCGCGGACCTGACGAGCGACAAGCCGCTCGCCGCCCGGAAGGCGCTCGCGTGGCTGGGAACTTCGGGCGGGCCGAAACCGTTCATCGATGCCGCCCAGCGGTTGATTTTTCTCAAGGGCACCGACTCGCACGACTACAAGTTCAGCTCCGCCGTGCTGGAAGATTACTTCAATGTGTCACCGTCGCTGCGCGATCGGTTTCTCGCCGCCAGCGTCTTCTGGCTCAAAGGCGCGGGCGGGCGCGACAATACGCTCGTGGCACGGACGCGCGCGGCGTTGGTCGGTGATCGGTGATCGGTGATCGGTGGTCGGTGATCGGTGATCGGTGGTCGGTGGTCGGTGGTCGGTGGTCACGTGCCCGTGGGCAGCGCTCGGCTCGCGGTGACCTGCACGCCGGCGGCGCGCATATCGTCGACGGCGCGATCGACGTCACCCGGGTTCAGGTTCACGCCGCGGCATCCATCGAGGATGAGGTGCGTGGTGAACCCGAGCTGGCGGGCATCGAGCGCCGTCGCCTTCACGCAATAATCGGTCGCCAGCCCGAGCAGGTAAACGTCGGTGACCCCGCGGCCACGAAGGAAATCGCCCAGCCCGGTGGCTTTCCGATGACCGTTGTCGAAGAATCCGCTGTAGCTGTCGATTTCCGGATCGGTGCCCTTCGGAAACACCCGGGCGATTCGCTTCGTTTCGAGGTCCGCGGCAAAGGCGGCTCCGTCGGTTCCCTGCACACAGTGGGTGGGCCACAAAATTTGCGGGAGCCCGCCGAGCTGGGCCATCTGTCCGGGCTTTCGGCCGGGATGACAGGCGGCGAAGCTCCCGTGGTTTGCCGGATGCCAGTCCTGCGTTGCGACGATGAGCTCGAACTCGCGCTGCACACGATTGGCCACCGGAATCACCTCGTCCCCCTGCGGCACCGGGAGCGCGCCACCGGGGAGAAAATCGTTCTGAATATCGACCAGGATAAGTGCTTTCATCGGAGACCCGGTTAAAGTTCGAAATTGAATCCCGCCTTCTTGAGCCGCTGGTAAGCGGCTTGGTCGAATCGATACAGCCGGGCCGCCCGGTGGGCGACGTCCTGCTGAATCTCGTCCGTGTCCGCCAGCAGCCCCATGCTCAGGATTTTCTTGCGAAAATTCCGCTTATCGAGGGGTTGCTCGATGATCGTCTCATAGAGCCGCTGCAGTTCCGACAGAGGAAATTTTTCCGGCAGGAGCTCGAAGCCGACGGGTTCGTAGCGGATTTTCGCCTTCAGCCGCCGGAGCGCCACGTCGAGGATTTCCTCGTGGTCGAAGGCGAGCGAGGGAAGATCGGCGACCGGGAACCAGGCGACGTTCCTGGCATCGCTGGCGGCGTGCACGGCATGATCGGTGAGCTTCACCAGGGCGTAATAGGCAACACTGATGACGCGTTCGCGCGGATCGCGCCTGGGGGCGCCAAATGTGTACAGCTGCTCGAGGTAGAGCCGGGTGATTCCGGTCTCTTCCTCGAGTTCGCGGCGGGCGGCATCTTCCAATCCCTCGTCGATTTCGACGAACCCACCCGGCAACGCCCACCGCGACTTATACGGCGCCTGCTCCCGCTGGATGAGAAGGACCTTTAGATCGGCCTCGTCATAACCAAAAACGACGCCATCCACGGTGACGGCGGGATGTGGATATTGGTAGGTGTAGGGCATGGGCGTTGGTGAAGGGGCGAGACGTTGGTGTCCTCAAAACACTAAGGCAATCCTAGAGGTGTAGTGACGGGCCGGCCTCGAATTTGTCGAGAGGCTTCATGGCTCCCTTTTCTCGCGGCGCACCTCTGCCGCCTGTTCGAGTTCACGCAGCTCGCGCGCAAATCCGGAGGAGAGAATCGGAAACCGGCACCACGTCTTCGGATCAAGATTCTCGTCGTCCAGATGGAACGACGGAGCATACCGCTCGCGCTTCCATTGGTTGCGACTCCACAGCCGGAAGAAGCGGATGACCCAGGTCCGCAGCTGCCCCTCGGTGAATTGAGGAAACTGCATCCGCGTCACGACGAGTACCTCCGCCGGGCTCTGCTTGTCGCGGATGGCGGCGCGCTCGCAAACGTCCAGGACGTCGTAAGGCATCAGGTCGTCCTCATCCGTCTGTTTGCAATCCGGCGGGCGAAGCTCAGCCGTGGGCGGCTGGACATTGATCGCGGCGAGGGCCGGCAGTGGACCGATCCCCTCCGGCCCGACCCGCTCCATCCACGTCAGCCAGCGCCGCAGGTAGGCCTTGTCGATGCCGGCGATGGGGCTGAGCCCTCCACTCGTGTCGCCATCCATCGTGGCATAGCCGACCGCCGCTTCAGAGCGGTTGCTGGTCGAAAGCAGCAGCGCATTGCGGATGTTCGCGATCATCCACACGCCGGGCGAACGGACGCGCGCCTGGATGTTCTGCAGCGCGAGATCGTCGTTCGCCCAGTCGAGCGGGCGCCCGAGCGCAGCGGCAACCATGTCCGTATAGCCGCGCACAAACGGATCCACGTCGAACTCGAGGAACTCGGCGCCGACGGCACCCGCAACCGCCCGGGCCGCTTCGCGCGTAGTGGTCGAGCTGTTACACGTCGCCTGGTAAACACACACGAGCAGCCGCCGCGTCAGCTCGCCGCCAGTGGCCGCCCCGGCGAGCGAATTCAGATCGCCAAGCTTTTCGCGGAAGCCGCCGGAGCCGAGCTGTTGCAGGCCAAACTTCACCGCGAGTCCGACCAGAACGGTCACCGCGGCCGAGTCGGCCCCGCCGCTGAGCGAAACGACGAACCCGCCGGAACGGCTCTTCCGCAGGTAATCGAAGAGCGCCAGGGCCTCGGCGCGCGCGAATTCCTCCGCCTTGATCTCCGATGAGTGCTCCCACGCCGGCAGCCCGGGCTGGCTTTGCTCCGGGGCGGCGCGCGGAATCGAAAAGTCGACGGGCACGGCTCCTTCGTCCGCTTTCGTGATATCAGGGGCGTAGCTCGTCGTGCGCGCCCGGTTCAGCTGGGCATCGTCGAGGTCGATGACGGCGGTCGTGACCACGTGATCGCGGAACGAGAAACGCGGGCCGGTCGCGACGAGCCGCCCACCCGCGGCAATCAACGCGCCGCCGTCGTAGATCGCGCGCCCGGCTTCGTTGCCGAGCAGGTTGGCATAAAGGTAGCCGACGCCGAACCCGCGCGAGCCTTCCAATACGAATCGCTTCCGGATTTCGATCTTGCCGAAGGCGAAGTGGCTCGCGCTCGGATTGAGGATCAAGTCGACGCCTTTGAGCGCGAGCGCCGCACCCGGCCGGTTCGCCACCCACGCATCCTCGCAGATCTCGAAACCGATCCGCACTCCGCCGACATCGAAAAACACATCGCCGAACGGATAGCTTGCTCCGTCGACTTCGAGGTCCTGGCGAACTCCGGCCGGCCACGGCTTGAACCAGCGCGGCTCGTAGTGGATCCCGTCGCCGGCGAGGAACCGCTTGGCGACGAATCCCGCGACTCGTCCGTCGACGAGCATCGCCACGGCATTGAAAACCGTGTCGCGAAACATCACCGGCAGGCCCACCGCCACGACCAGGCCGCGCGAGTGCGGCGCGATTTCGTGCAAGGTCGCCCACGCCGTGCGGTGCACGAACGGCGCGTGAAATGCGTCCTCGCATCCGTAGCCCGAGATGCACAACTCCGGGAGGCACAGCACGCTCACGGCGCGGTCGCGCGCCTCCGCGATCGTGTCGACGATGTTGCGCGTGTTTCCGTCCCAATCGAGCGGCGTCTGGTTGAGCACCGCGGCGGCGACTTTGATCAGGTGCATGGCTCAGGCCGCGATGGGCCGGTGCTTGAAAATCAATTCGGTCTTGAGTTCGAAAAGACCGGGCTCGAGGCCGACCGGATACTCGTGCGGATTGAGCAGTCGCTTGGTGCCGGCGTAGAGGCGGCCGAGCTGCGCCTGCGCGCGGGCACGAATGCCGGCCAGCGCGGGTTCGTCATACGCGAGCACACCGCGCCGGAATACCGGCACCAGGAGATCCTCCTCGGTCGCGTCCGCCGGCATCGCCTTGCGCCGCGTGGTGTTGGCCGGGTCCACAATGACGCGGGCGTCCGGCGGGGCATTTTCGTTGAAGAGCATGTCGCCGATGAACTCGCCGTCGCGCGTGTATCGGCGCACCTGCTGTATGCCCGGATTCGATACCTTGATCGCCTGCTCCGAGAGCTTCACCTTGTAATTCCACGGGCCGCCGGCCTCGCGGGTGGCCGACAGCTTGTAGACGCCGCCCAGCGCCGGTTGATCGAATGCCGTGACCAGCTTCGTCCCAACGCCCCAGAGGCCGATCTTCGCGCCCTGTTGCTTGAGGCTCGCGATGATGTGTTCGTCGAGATCGTTGCTCGCCACGATGACCGCCTTGGGGAAACCGGCGGCATCGAGCAGCTTTCGCGCCTCGATGCTGAGGTAGGCGAGGTCGCCCGAGTCGAGCCGGATGCCGGCCATCTCGTGGCCCTGAGTGCGCAACCACCGACCCACCTCGATCGCCCGGGCTACACCTTGGAGCGTGTCGTACGTATCGACGAGAAACACGCAGTTGTTCGGCATCGCCCTGGCATACTCGCGGAACGCCTCGGGTTCGTCGTCGAACGACATGACCCAGCTGTGCGCGTGCGTGCCCTTCACGGGAATGCCGAAAATCTGCCCCGCGAGAACGTTCGACGTGGCCGCGCAACCGCCGATGTACGCGGCACGGCTGGCCGCGAGGGCGCCGTCGACGCCCTGCGCGCGGCGGAGGCCGAATTCGAGCACCGGCTCGCCCTGCGCCGCCAGACAGATCCGCGCCGCCTTCGTCGCGATCAGGGTCTGAAAGTTGATGAAGTTCAGCAGCGCCGTTTCGACGAGCTGCGCCTGGATGATCGGCCCCTGGATCCGCAGCAGCGGCTCGTTGGGAAACACGATGGTACCCTCGGGGATCGCGTCGACGTCGCAGGTGAAGGCGAACGAGCGCAGATATTCGAGAAACGCCGGGTCGAACAGCGG
Organism: Opitutaceae bacterium; assembly: GCA_030648295.1. Taxonomy (GTDB): domain Bacteria; phylum Verrucomicrobiota; class Verrucomicrobiia; order Opitutales; family Opitutaceae; genus ER46. The sequence continues at coordinate 6,801 of JAUSID010000287.1, forward strand.
CGCGCCATCATTGCCGGTGAGGCCGGCCAGATACGCGAGGTCCTCGTCCGCAAAGCGCAGGCCCTGCAGCCAGGCGATCGCGTCGCTCAATCCCGCCGCGATGGTGAAGCCGCTCTGAAACGGGGCCCGGCGAAAGAACAGGTGAAACACCGCCTCCTTGTGGTGCGTGCCGGTCTTCCAGTAGCCGTAGGCCATCGTCAGCTGATAGAGATCGGTGAGGAGGGCGGAGCCGCGGTAGCGTTTGGCAGGATACAGGGCGTTCATGTTAGTGTCCGCGCTACACTAACAGGGCGGACGGTCAACCCAAAACATTCGCAGGTTTGGTCAGCGGCCGGGCCTCGAGCGCCCCTTCGCCGAAGGTTTCACGACCGAACGCTTCGGCGTCGAACTCTTGCGCGCGGGATGCCGACGAGCCAAATCAGGCCGGGGCCTGGTGCGAACGAATGAAGGCGCTCAGCGCGGAGACACTCGTCAAGGCGCGGCGGGATTCCTCGCTGCTGCCAATCCTGACGCCGAACTCCTTCTCGAGACGCACCACGAGTTCGAGGGCATCGAGGGAATCGAGCCCGAGCCGCGGGGAGCCCAGGAGCGGCTCGTCATCCGGGATCTCCCCGGCCACGACATCACGGAGATTGAGCGTATCCACAATCATGATCTTCAGCCGGCTGGCGAGAGGGTCGGACATGTTCAGGCTCGCTGGCAGGGGCCGGTTCAAATCCGGTTCGAAAGCAGCAACACGACCAGAATCACGACCACCACGCCCAGCCCGCCGCTCGGGCCGTAACCCCACTTGCGGCTGTGCGGCCAGGTCGGCAGCGCGCCGAGCAGGAACAGAATCAGGACGATGAGGAGAATGGTTCCAAGTGACATGATATTTTGCCGCGGCGGTGGGAAGCGAAGCCACCGGCCGCCGCCGCGCGCGATGGGAAATCCCCGGAGTGGAGAGTTCGATTTCTGACCGGCGTGATGTTACTCGCGGTACCCGCGCAGCGCCATGGGGTGATGTAAGGCGTTCGCCCGACCCGCGGGACGATGATCCCGCCCGTTGGCGGGCCAAACCGGGCAGTGGAGTGATCAGCGTATCGCGGGCGCACACCGAACCGCGTATAATCGCGAGGTGAAGTTCCCGTCCATCCGAGCAACACGCGCATGATGACCGTGGATATCGCCTCCGAGCTCCGTTACCGCCGCCTGTTCGAGACCGCCCAGGACGGGATTCTCATCGTCGATCCGGCCACGCGCCTGATCATCGATGCAAATCCATTTCTGCTGAAGCTGCTCGGTTTCACCCTCGAGGAGGTGATCGGCAGGGAACTCTTCGAAATCGGACTGCTCGCGGACGAGGCGGCCAACCAGGCCGCGTTTCGCGAGCTGCAGACGAACGGCTACATTCGCTACGAGAACCTGCCGCTCAAGACGAAGGCTGGACGCGAGGTCGCGGTGGAATTCGTGAGCAATCTCTACAAGGAAGGCGATCTGTGGATCATCCAGTGCAATATCCGCGACATTTCCGTCCGGAGAAGAACCGAGGAAAACCTCATCGACGCCACGCATATCCAGGCGCGCCGCACGGTCGAGCTCGAGTCGATCGTCGACCAGCGCACCGCCGAGCTCCAGCTCAGCAATGCGCAACTGGAGACGTTCGTCTACACCATCGCGCACGATTTGCGGTCTCCCTTGCGGACCATGCAGGGCTTTGCCCAGCTTCTGGTCCAGGATCACGCGGCGAACCTGAGCCCGACCGGCCGCGATTACGCCGACTTCATCAATACCGCGGCGCAGACGATGGATCGGCTGCTGGCCGACCTGCTCGACTTCAGCCACATCAGCCAGCAGAAAATCCAGCTTGTGCCCGTGGCGCTGGAGACGGTGGTGAAAAGCGCGCTGTCCGGCTGCGAAACCGCCATCATCGAAAGCGGCGCGCACATCGAATGCACGCCGCCCTGGCCGATGGTGCTCGGTCACTCGGCCACGCTGCGCCAGATCCTCGTGAACCTGATCGCCAACGCCGTGAAATTCGTCGCGGGCAAGCCGCCCTCGGTGCGAATCCGGGCGGAACGGCGGGAAAACGACATGGTTCGAATCTGGGTGGAGGACGACGGCATCGGCATTCCCGCGGAATTCCAGGAGCGCATCTTCCAGGTCTTTCAACGCCTTCACTCCACGGCGTATCCCGGCACCGGCATCGGCCTCGCCATCGTCCAGAAGGGCGTGGAGCGCATGCATGGACGCGCCGGGGTCGAGTCCGCCCCCGGGAAGGGCAGCAATTTTTGGATTGAACTCGCCCCGGCCCCGGTCGCGGCGCCCAAACCCATTCGAAAAAACGGAACCCCATGATGATCGAAGATCCCATTGTCCTGCTGGTGGACGACAGCGCGAATGACGCGAAATTGATGCACGCCGTGTTCGAGCGCGCCGGATTCGTGGAGCCCCTGCGCACGACCCAGGATGCGGAGGAGACCATCGCCTATCTGCGCGGCGACGGCCCCTACGGCGATCGCGTCCACTTTCCGCTGCCCACGGCGGTGCTCCTCGACTTGAACATGCCCCGGAAGAACGGGTTCGAATTGCTGGCGTGGATACGCCAGCAACCTGCGCTGAAGCGGCTGCAGGTGTTCATCCTGAGCGCGTCGAGCCGGCCCCAGGACATCGAGCGGGCCTACGACCTGGGGGCAACCTCCTACCTGGTCAAGCCCGGGAACCTCGATGGCCTGACGCACCTGGCCAAATCGCTCGTGACGTGGCTGAAGCTCACCAACTTTGCCCCCTCCGCCGACTGCTACCAGGATCGCGAATTCGCGATGGCGGGAGTGGATCGGGCCGGCGCGGACTTTTCCGCCTGTCAGTCGGCGCGATAAGCGCAGGCTCCAACCGGGCACCACAAATAGTCAGACATGAGATGGAGGGACGACCTCTGCGTCGTCCGCTGCCGGATCGACCCACATTTCGACTTTTCCGAGTGGAATGTTCTTCGGAAAGCGACCGTGCTTCGGAATCCTGCCGCAGGGCTTCGCGATCGGAGAAACGAAACGAATCTGCGGCTGGAAGCCGCAGCCACGGCGCGCCATCGCCTGCCAGCAGGCTCCCACAAATCAGATGTCTGGCCTCGGCACGCATGGCTCCACTCCCCAAAGCGACAAGACCCGATACGTTACGTATCGGGTCTTTTGCTACGCAGGGAGCCTGATCGATCAGCGCATTTCGTAGACTTCGATCAACGCGATGCCGGTGCTGGCGTTCGCGCCGCTGACTTGAACCGTATACAGGCCGGCCGGCAGGGTCACGAGGAGGGCCGAGTCGGCCGAGAAGGCCGGCAGCGGGAAGGCCCCGACCTGGGCAAAGGCGGCGGTGAGCACGCTGCCGCCACCCCACCCCGCATTGTTGCCGATCACCTGGCCGGCCGAATTGAACAGGGTGAGCTGCGGCGCCGCGAGCGCACCGCCGACCCCGAACTGGGTCAGCGCCGGACCGATGCCGCGGATGAGCAACGTCTCGGTGCCGGTTCCCGCGATGACAAAGCCCGCGGTCAGCGCACTGAGGCCGGTGCCCGAGAACGCGCGCGCCGAAACATTGGTCAACCGCGTGGCCGGCGTGCCGGGGTCGGCATCGTAAACCTCCGCGAGCGCGATGCCCGTCGTGCTGTTCGCGCCGCTGATCAGCGCACTGTACGTGGTGCCAGCCGGAAGCGATTGGAAGAGCGCGGTGTCGACGGAGTTCGCCGGCAGCGCAAAGGCGCCCACGGACGAAAACGCGCTGGTAAGCGCCGCCCCGCCGCCCCAGCCCGAGTTCGAGTTCATCATGACGCTGCTGCTGTTGAAGAGCGACAGCACCGGATTATCGAGCTGGCCGCTGACATTGAAGACCGCGAGCGTCGGCCCGACGCCGCGAATCAGCAGCTGCTTCGACCCCGTCCCGCTCAGACCGAAACCCACCGCCACCGTGCTGTCTCCGGTGCCGACAAACGTCCGCACCGAAACATTGATGAGCCGGGCCGCACCCGGTTCGCCGACGGGTGGCGGGGGTGGCGGGCCGACGAACGTCGCCTTGGTGACGGAGTGATTGTCGCCGTCGGTAATGTAGAGATTTCCCGCACTGTCCGTCGCGATGCCCTGGGGATAGAAGAACCGCGAATTCGCGCCACCGACCGTGGTGACGGCCCCCGAGGGCGAAATCTGGCGCACCGCACGATTATACGTGTCGGCCACGAAAACCTCGCCGCGGCTGTCGACCGCCACGCCATAGGGCTGGTTGAACCGCGCGGCGGCGCCGAAGCCGTCCGTCATGCCCGTCCGGCCCGCGAACCCGGCCAGCGTGGTCACGCTGCCGGCCGTGGTAATCTTTCGAATCGTGGCGTTGAAGAAATCCGCGACATAGACATTGCCACCGCTGTCCACCGCCAGCGCATAGGGACGGCCAAAGCGGGCGGCCGCACCAAACCCGTCGCTGTTTCCGTTCTGGCCCGCGGCGCCGGCGATCGTGGTCACGGTACCGGCGGTCGTCACCATGCGGATGGTGTTGTTATTCGTGTCGGCGACGTAGACGTTGCCGGAGCTGTCGACCGCGATGCCCTGCGGCACATTGAAGCGCGCGGAGGTGCCCAGACCGTCGGAACTGCCGCCGATGCCGGAGAAGCCGGCAAAGGTCGTCACCGAGCCGCCCGCGGTGATTTTGCGAATGGACGAGTTGCCCGCATCGGCCACGTAAACATTGCCGCCGCCGTCGACGGCCACGCCGGTCGGCGCATTGAAGCGGGCGGCGCCACCAACGCCGTCGGCACTGCCGGAGAGTCCGGCGACGCCGGCGAGGGTGGTGACCCCGCCAGAGGTATTCACTTTTCGGATGGTGTGATTGTCGTGGTCCGCGATGTAGAGATTGCCCGAGCCGTCAACGGCGACGCCGTCGGGATACGCAAAGAGCGCGCCGCTGCCGGAGCCGTCGGTGCTGCCGGACACCCCGGCGGCACCGGCCAGCGTGCCGACGGCGCCCGCGGCGGTGACGACGCGCAGGGTATGGTTGCCGGTGTCCGCGACGTAGATCGTGCCGAGGCTGTTCACCGCGATCCCTTGCGGATAGAAAAATCTCGCGGCCGCACCCGCCCCATCAACCCGGCCGCCCTGCCCGGGCGTGCCGGCGAGCGTCGAAACGCTGCCACTGACGGAAATCTTGCGGATCAACTGATTGGATGTGTCGATCACGTAGACCGTGCCCGCGGCGTCCACCGACACCGCCGACGGATGGTCGAACCGGGCGCCGGTGCCCTGTCCATTGATGCCGCCGGTCAGGCCGGCGCTGCCGGCGAGCGTCGTGACGTTTCCGCCCGTGTCGATTTTGCGGATCACGCTGTTGCCTTGGTCCGCCACATAAATGTTGCCGACGACATCGACGGCCAGGCCCCACGGATAATTGAACCGGGCCGAGGAGCCCCCGCCGTCGGCCGTACCCGTCTGCGCCGCGGCGCCGGCAAAGGTGGTCACGACCCCGCTGGTCGAGATCCGGCGGATCGTGCTGTTGTCGGTGTCGCTGACAAAGACGTTGCCCGCGCCGTCGACGGCGATTCCCTGGGGATAGCTGAAAAGCGCGGCGGTACCGGTGCCGTCGAGACTACCCGCGACGCCCGCACCTCCCGCGAGGGTGGAGACGTTGCCGCCCGCGGTAATCTTGCGGACATTGTGGTTCCCGATGTCCGTCACATAAACGTTGCCGCCATTATCGACCGCGAGCGCGAATGGGTAAACGAAGCGCGCATTGGAGCCCGCACCGTTTGCGCTGCCCGCCTGGCCCGAACTGCCGGCCAGCGTCGTAACGACGCCTGCGGGGGTCACCTTGCGCACCGTGTGGTCGCCACCATCAGCGATGTAGAGGTTGCCCCCGGCATCCACGGCCACGCCGGTGAGGTTCATGAAGCGCGCGTTGGTCCCGGTGCCGTCGACATGATCGAGCGCGGTGGCGCTGCCAGCCACCGTATTGAAAATGTAAGTATCCGCCCGCGCCGTCAGGGCCGCGAGCGCGCTGATGGCGATGGCTGTCGCCAGCGTGGGGCCGAACCGGCGGCTGCGCCGCGGTGATCTCGACGTCATGTTCACCGACCTGTTCGTTTGGTGCATAGATATTCCCATAGGATGTCGGCTTGGAGGTGGGTTCGCGCCGGAAGGTTCATGGGGTCTAGTGCTAGCGGGGAAATTTCACCCTCTGCTCCGCTGCGAACGCACAGTGTGTTCGCTTGTGCCGTGCGGCGCGCGCGCGCGCCACGATTTCCCGGCTAAGGGCATTCTGCTGGCCAGCAGAATGCATTTAGCCCGCATGAACTCAGGGCGCTCGCCGGAACATTGGGATGTTGGCGGTCAGACACGGGTGAAGACCATTTCAAGTGGTAGAGTCGAGGAGTG
>JAUSID010000019.1 GCA_030648295.1 Opitutaceae bacterium
GGCCGCGGCAGCGGCGGATTGTTTCAAGAACTGGCGGCGGGACTCGGCCATGCCGGGAAAATGCGGTTTACGACGGGTTCACGCGAAAGCGGAACGAGTGTGTCTCGAGACCAAGACAAGTCGAGTGCGCCGTGCGACGGCTTCCGCTGCGATCGCGGTCACGTGCAGCATCAACCCGACCAGGCGTGCGGGGGTTTAGGGCCCACCCACGCCGCTACTTGCGCCTCACAAGAATTCGAGATGACAAGATCGTTGTGCCGCTGCGGGCACCGAGGCGGACGGATTTCGTTGGCGCCCGAAGGAATCCGAGTTGACGCGGGGAAGTGAAAAACGAGTTTGTTGCGAAACCAAAACAAGACGGCGGCGTCGTGCGACCACTGCTGCTCCGATTGTAACTGCCCCTGATATCGGCAGCTGCACTCGATGCCGTAATTTGCCCAAAAAATCATGCGAACCAAAACGATCCTGCTGACGTTTCTCCTCGCCGCGTTTGCGTCGCTCTCGGCTGCGCCGATCACGCTGGTTGAGAACGGCCGCGCTCGCGCCGTCATCGTGGTGCCGGACGCAAAGCCGTCCCGCGCCGTGGCGGATCTCCGCGATTACATCGAAAAGGCCACCGGTGCGCGGCTCGAGGTGGTGGAGGAGCGCGCGCCCGGCAGCGGATCGCGGCCAGCCGGCGGCAGCCTGATTTTCGTCGGCGCGTGCGGAGCCGCGAAACGCGCGGTCGACCTCGCGCGGCTGCAGCCGGAAGGGTTTGTGATCAAGACGGACGGCAGCGATCTGTTCATCGTCGGCCGCGACGCGACCGATGCCGGACTCGAGGTCGACGGCACCCACCATGGCGTGTGCGAATTCCTGGAGCGGTTCGTCGGGGTCCGCTGGCTGCTGCCCGGCCCGCTGGGCGAAGTGGTGCCGAAGCAGGCGACCTTGCGTATCGAGTCGGCGGATATTCGCCAGGAACCGATCCTGTGGCAGCGGAAGATTCGCGAGGTGCGCACGACGGGGCATCGGGATTTCATGCTGCAGCAGCTGAAGAAGTGGGACATACCGATCGAGCCGTGGGAGGCGAAATTCGGCCGGACTGCCACGGAGCCGTGGCTGCAGCGCCAGCGGCTGGGCTCGCGCGTCAACCTGCAGTTCGGGCATTCCTACGACGGCTGGTGGGACAAGTACCACGAGAAATATCCCGACATCTTCGCCCAGCAGCCGAACGGCACGCGTATCAACACCGACAAGCGCGAGCGGCTCTGCCAATCGAACCCGGCATTATGGGACCTCGTGGCCAGGGAGCGGATCGCGGAGCTGCGCGCCAACCCGAAGCTCGCCGGCGTCTCGATCGCGCCAAACGATGGCGGCGGCGGAAACAAGTTCTGCAATTGCGAGCGTTGCCGTTCGTGGGATTCGCCCGAAGCCCGGGCGATGTACAAGAAGAACCCGAAAATCGAGCAGGGACCAGGCGGCACCGGGCCGTTTCCGCCGCTCTCCGATCGGTTTTTCCGCTACTTCAACGAGGTCGCGAAGCGCGTGAAGGCCGGGATGCCCGATCGGTATCTCGGGACCTACGCGTATTCGCTCTACAAATCACCGCCGGCCTCGATCGCGAAGCTCGAGGACAACCTCGTCATCGGCTACGTCGGCCCGAACAACTGGGTCGATGACAAGGCCCGCGAAACGGCGCGACGCGAAGTCGCCGATTGGAGCACGAAAGCCCGGCAGCTGATGCTGCGGCCCAACGCGCTCGGCAATCCCGTTGGGCTGCCCGTGATCTACGTGCACAAGCTTGCCGAGGATATCCGGTTCTTCGTGGATGGCGGGATGCGGTTGACGGACTTCGCGTCCGCCTTCGGCAACTGGGGCACGCACGGGCTCAATTACTACGTCCTGGCGAAGCTGCTCTGGGACCCCTACCAGCCGGTCGATCCGATCATCGACGACTATTGCCGCGCGGCTTACGGGACCGGGGCCAAGGCGATGAAAGAATATTACCGGCGCGCCGAGCAGGTCACCGATCGAATCGCGGCGGCGCCGGTGTCGACCACGACGGACAACACGACGACCGATTTCTACACGGACGACGTGCTCGCAGAGCTGCGTGCTCCGCTCGCGCAGGCAATCACGGCGATCGGCCGGAGCGATCCGGTCGCGGTCGAGCGCGTGCGGATGTTGGAGCGCGGCTTGGATTATACGAAGGCCACGCGACGGCTCATGCGTGCCGCGGCCGACGTGCGGGAAAAGAAAGGCACGCGCGAGGACTTCGCCAAGGTCGAAGCCGAGGTGATGCCGTTGTACAAGGCGCTCGCGATGGACTGGGCCGTTGCGTCCGAACAAAACTACCGGAAGATCAGGATGGGCCTGAACCTGAATCCAAACCGCCGCGTGGCCGCCGATGCGGACGAGTTGTGACGTGGCGGTTCGGCCCCTGCGGCGGTCGCGCGGGTCGAGCATCGCCTAGGTCCGAACCGCGACCGATCCGCGCGCGGGTCTCCATTCGTGCACGGCCAGCGCGGCCGCGCCCAGCGCGCCGATAAACTCACCCATGGTCGAGTTGATGATCTCAGCCGTGGGGCGCGGTTCGGAGGGAATGGCCGAATCGATCACGGCGCGCAACGGCTGGAGGAGATGATCGCCGAGCGTCGTGAGGGGACCCGCCAGCATGATTTTCACGGGATCGACGGCGAGCAGCAACTGGCTGATGGCCCAGCCAAGGCACTTCGCGACTTCGTTCACCACGAGCAACGCGAGGGGATCACGCTGTTGCACCGCGCGCACGATGTCTTCAATCGGGATTGGGTTGGGCGAGCCGCGCAGAAGAGTTTTTTCCCCGGCTGCGATGGCTTTCGCGAACACGCGCTGGATCGCGCGCACGGACGCCACTTCCTGTAGTTCCGGTCCGAACGCGGAATCGTCCTTGGCATCGGGGTTGAACCACTCCGCCGCCTTGCCGGAAACGAGCGGGCAGCGCCACCGTCCGATTTCGCCGGAGGCGTGCTGCGCTCCGCAATACAGCCTGCCATCGAGGATCATGCCGGCGGCAATGCCGCTGCGGATCCCGATGCAAAGGAAATCGCCGACGCCGAGACCCTGGCCAAACCAGAGTTCGGCCAGCGCCATCGTGCGCGTGGTGTTTTCAAGGAATACCGGCACGCCGAATTTTTTGCGCAGGCTTCCGGCGAGTGGCACATTCTTCCAGTGGGCGATGTATTCGTAGTGGAGCGCGATCCCGTTCTGAGAATCGACGAGGCCCGGCACGCCGACGCCGATCGCGAGCAACCGGGTTTCGTCCTCCGGCATCACTTTCTTGATCGCCTGCTCGATTTTCCGCGTGATTTCGCCCACGGAGTCGGATTCAGCGATTCGCAGATGCGCATTACGCAGCGGCTTGTCCGAAAAATCGATCGCGACCGCCATGATGTTACGCGCCTCAAAGTCCACCCCGACGAACTCGCCGCGCTCCGGATTCAGCCTCAGCAACACGGGTGGGCGGCCCGTCTCTCGCTCGGCCTTGTCCGATTCCCCCAGATACCCTTCCGCAATCAGTCGCTCGACGTAAATGCCCGCGGTGGACGGTGCGAGCCCGAGATGGCGGGCAAGCTCGACCCGCGAAATGCCCGTCGAGGCGCGAACGCGTTTGAGGATATTCGACTCCAAATCCGAGGTGTGGTGTCGCGCGCGACGCATCGATTAGTTGCTTCGAACTCAAAAGGCGGGTGAGGGCAGTGCAAGTACACACTCGTCCGGGGGCGGGTAAGCGTCCCAACGATTTCAGGGGATAGGAGCGGGCGGATCTTGGGAATCGACTTGCCAAGTGACGAGCATGTTTTGAAAACAAAATAAGCTGCTGATCGAGCTGCTCATCCGACCGGCCCGGCTAGCCCGCATTTATCACACTTGAAATGGTGTTCACCCGTGTCTGACCGCCAACCTCCCAATGTTCCGGCGAGCGCCCCGCGTTCATGCGGGCTAAATGCAAAATGCGCCGGAGGCGCACAAGCCGCCGCGGTTTACCCGCCTTCGGCGGGTTTTGCCCATAGCCGGGAAATCGTGGAGCGCGCGCCGGCGCACGGCACAAGCGAACACACGGTGCGTTCGCCGCGGAGCAGAGGGTGAAATTTCCCGGCTAGCCTCCTTGAAATCCGAAACTCGTTGTGAACGGTCAAGCTTGCCCGCCTTCGGCGGCGCCGTAGGCGGCCAGGGTTTTCCAAACCCATGCGACCACGGATGCCACAGATAAACACGGACACCGCGACGGACCACCGGATCCGTTGGTGGATTTTGCTGCTGTTGTTCTTCGCCATGGAGATCAACATTCTCGATCGGCAGGTGCTGTCGCTGGTGGCGCCGGTGCTGCGCGACGAGTTCCATCTGTCGAACACCGACTACGGGCGGATCCTGTTCTGTTTCCTGCTCGGGATGACGCTCGGGCAGATTCCCGTGGGCATGATGATGGATCGGCTCGGGCCGCGCGCCGGGTTTTGCGTGATTTTCGTCGGCTGGTCACTCGCGAACTTCCTGCACGGATTCGCGGCCACGGTCATCCAATTCGCGCTGCTGCGGTTCGTGCTGGGGCTGAACGAATGCGGCGCGTATTCCGGCGGCGTGAAGGTGATCGGCCAGTGGTTCCGGCCGGCGGAGCGCGCCTTCGCGGGCGGACTTTTCAACAGCGGGTCGGTGATCGGCGCGGTGGTGGCGCCGCCGCTCATCGTCTACCTGACCACCACCTATGGCTGGCGCGCCGCGTTCATTGTTCCGAGCGTGATTGGGCTGCTGTGGCTCATTCCGTGGCTGCAGCTGTATTGGGAGCCGTGGCGACATCCGCGGCTTGGGCGGGCCGCGGCGCCACCGGAGGTGTCGCTTGCGGCGATGTCGGCGGAGAATCCTCCGGCCCCTTCGGGCCCACAACCGTCGATTTTTCTTCTGCTCACGCTCGCGCCGGTCTGGGGCGTCGTGTTGATCCGGGCTTTTGGCGGGCCGGTCACGCATTTTTATTGGTATTGGCTGCCCGAATACTTGAAACGCGAGCGCGGCATGACGCTCGAAGCGATCGGCATGTTCGCCTGGATGCCGTTCCTCAGCGGCGGAATCGGCAACATCGGCGGCGGCTGGCTTTCGAGTCACTTGATCCGGCGCGGGTGGACGGTGAATCGCGCGCGCAAGACGGTGTTCATCATGGGCGGCTGCCTTTGCCTGCTGGCGGTCACGATTCCCTTTGCCCCGAGCGCCGGCGCGGCGATCGCCATCATCTGCCTCGCCTCGCTCGGCATCAACGCGATGGCGGCAAACCTCATGGGACTGATCGCCGATCTGTTCCCGCAGCAGATTCTCGCGCGGATCAGCGGCATGACAGGAGTGGGTGACGGCATCGTGAGCATGCTGATGATGCTGCTCGCGGGCATGGTAATCGACCGGTTCTCGTATACGCCGGTGTTCATCGCGGTCGGGTTGCTGCCGGTGCTGTCACTGACGGCATTGATGGTCCTGGTCGGGACCATCCGCGCGATTCCACTGCAGGAAATTATGCAACGAAGGAAGACCAAGTGAGCAACGGTACCGACATTCTCGCGCTGAAGGAACTGCTGCCGGCGAAGAAATATCACGACGACCTGATGGACGCCATCGGACTGCCGGCGGAAACGCGGCAAAAAATCTACGGCGGCACGGCGGCGCGGCTGCTGCGGCTTTAACCCGGGAAATTTTTTATGCGAAAAGAGGCAAGCCTGCGGTCCGTGGCGCCCGTTGCGCCGACTGATTACAACCAACTCGAGTTCGATGACTTCGCGCGCCACCGGCATTTTCGTTTCGATCTCGTCGCCAACTGCGACGAGCTGAACCGGAAGATTGCCCGCGAGGCCGTGGACCTCATCAAGGCGGCCAACGCCCGGAACCAGCCGCTCCTCATCATCGTGCCGGTGGGGCCGCTGGACTACGCCTATTGGGCGCGGCTGCTCAACGCGGAGAATGTTTCCTGCGCCGGGCTGACGACGATGGGCATGGACGAATATCTCGACCAGTCGGACAACGCGATCGCGCGCACGCATCCATTGAGCTTTCATGGTTACGTGCAGCGGACGCTCGTGGATCCGCTCGTGCCCAGGCTGCGGCCGGATCCGGCGAACGTGCGGTTTCCCGATCCGCACGAGCCGGAAGCCGCGACGGCGCTGATCGAATCATTCGGCGGCGCGGATATCTGTTACGGCGGCATGGGCATTACCGGGCACTTTGCTTTCAACGATCCGCCGGAGCCGGGCGAGCCGGTGATCGACGACCACGTGCGAAGCTCCCGCACGCGCCGGCTCACCATCACTCGCGAAAGTGCCACGCAGATGGCGATGGGCGGCGTGAACGGCGACTGGGACATCCTCCCGCGGCGCGCCGTCACGCTCGGCATGCATGAATTGCTGCTCAGCAAACGAATTCACCTGACCTTCATGCGCGCCTGGCACGCCGGCGTCCTGCGTCGCGCGCTGTTCGGTCCGATCACCGGCCGTTGTCCGGGCTCGTTCATCCAGGAGCACAAGCACGTCGATGTCACGGTGACACGGCTCGCGGCCAAGGTGCCGCTCTGCAACGTCGCACAGGCGACCGGCGAAGCGGGCGAGACATGAAGCTCGTCTGTGAGGCCGGGATATTCCGCCCCCGCCGCGGCAAAGCGCCGCGCTAGCCCGGACCTTAGCCCAACGCGGCCCGAGGCCGCAACCAAACCCTGCCTCCAAACCTGAGACACAGAGGTCACGGAGGGAACACGGAGGTCACGGAGCAAGGCAGTTATTGATATGCGGGGGCTCGACTCTGTGTCCTCTTGTCCGGCCTCTGTGACCCAAGGATTGGATATTCAAAATCGTCGCTAACATGAACGATCCGAATCGATATTAGCACGCTTGTCTCGTGAATCGAGCCACACTCTGTCCGATGTCATTTCTCCATTCGCTGGCGAGTTTGTTGTCCGGGCTAATGCAGGCGCCGGTAGGTGTCGCCGTAATAGCGGAGCGTGTTTTTATCGACAAACTCGATGATTCCACTCCGGGTCGTATCCAGGAACGTTTGGTTGTCGCGGCGGCGGATGCGAATGCTGTCGGCGCCGCTCCCCAAGCGCTGGCGTGGCCCGATTTCGGCGAACTCGGTGTAGCCGTTTTCGGAAATCGCCAGCCGCCGGTCGCCCGGCAACTGGCCCGTCGCGAAGGTGCCGGCCAGGGATCGGAGCTGCACGCCCGGCGCGTCGCCCGGGATAACGGCAATGTTCTCGTCCGGCCGCGGACCGTCCGGGACAAAGAGCGCTTTCAGCGCATATCCGATCAAACCGACGCCGGCCGCAAACACCACCAGCGCGGTGGCCAGCCGCCATGGTGGTTCCGGGGGCGGCGCCGGCGGTCGGATGGAGATGGGAGCCGGCGGCTGCTCCAATCGCCTGACGATTTCCTCCGGCGCCAGCGGCACCGCTTGCGCCCGGGATTCGGCCTCGGCGGCGAACAATAGTTGTTTCGCGGATACACGAACGACGAAACGGCCCGTCTCGGCCTGAACCGTGATGTGCGAAGCCGAGGGGCCACAGTCGGAGTCCAGGCGGCGATACGTCTCGAGGGCGTCGAAGAGCGTCTGGCGTGACACGTCGCCGCGATTGATGCTGCCGAACGCCGGGTGCACGCGCTTCATGTCGGGCGACAGCCCGAAGGTGGAGATGTGGAACGGCCTGGCCTTCATGGCTCGATCACGAAGAACGCCTGGTCGCGGTAGCCGAGCTGGAATTTCCCGCTGAGAAGGTAGCCGTCGTCGACCCGGCGGTCGATTTCCTCGAGGAGCCGGCGTTCGTTCGCCCGGAGGCGGGTGTGGTCGCGCCAAAGCACAATCGCGGCGCGATACCGCCGCCCTCGTTGCAGCGTATCGGGAGCCCAGAGATAACGTCCGGTCGCGGAACCACGGGTCCAATTCGCGCCGGGCTGGGATTGCATCCCGGCGGGAATTTCGCCGGCGGCTTCAGTGGCCGGCGGCAGGCTGCCGGTCTGACGGGCGTGGGCTTCGAACGCGACCGCGAATTGGCGCAGGTCGCCGGCGACGTCGGCGGCGCGCGAATTCCGGAGCGCGGCCTGGACGGCCGGTATGGCGATCGCCAGACCGAGGCCGACGGCGAAAACGCCAATGGCCGCGCCCAGCATGCTGGCGCCGCGTTGCCCGCGCGGCGCCCGCTCGCGAACATCCAGATGGTCTCGCCGGATCATGCGGTTAATCACACCGCCTATTGCGCGGCGTTCAAGCGGAACGTGATTACCGGTTTCGTCGGAAGAAACTCTGGTCGGATACGTCCGTGCCTATCCCAACCAGGCCGAAAACGAATCGCGAATGACCGGTGCGGGCGACGCAGCGACACCCGGTGATGCGTCGGTTGAACTCCGGCTCAATACCGACGGCGGGGTGGCGGGCGGTAGGTTGAATTCGTTTCCTTCATTCGAAACGTAATCCGCGCCTTGTCCGTGTCGTAAGGGCTCATCTCCATCTTCACCATGTCGCCGGCGGCGATCTTGATGTAGTGCTTTCGCAGCTTGCCCGAGATGTGCCCAAGGACGATATGGCCGTTCGCCAACTGCACTCGGAACATCGTCCCCGGCAGGACCGTTATGACCCTGCCCTCCAATTCAATGGCGTCGCCTTCAGAGGCCTTGGAGACGGGAGCTGCGGTCGTTTTGGTGCCGGTCGATGGGAATGTTGTCAGAACCGCAGTAGGACGGATATGGGACCGTTGGCAACACTCGCGAATGGTTTCTTTCGATCTTGTTGAATTGAAGGGAGACGCATGGACAGATCGCGCATCTTTCACCCCTGCGTAACGGACGGCGGGATCAGGGCGCAATTTTTCGGCGGCGTACCGCGGTGCCGGTCAGGGAGCCATGCCCTTGCATGTTTGGCAAACCGGCAGACAACGATCGCAGCAACGCGTCGCCGCGCCGTGCCACACTCGAGAACATCGTAGCCGTGGACGTGCTGGAGTTGCTGCAGCAGGGCCGGCTCGGATCTGGTCCTCGGAAATGAAGTTGGGCCCAAAATCCCCCATTGGCTGCGGCGAGCCGTGTGGCCGTCTTAGCCGAAAAGCACGTTCAGCGCAGCGACGGCGAGGAACACATAGCAAAGCGTGACGATCGTTTTCACGGCGACCGCGGTGATCACGGCGTTCTCGACCCGCTTGTTGAAGCAAAACCGGTTGATGGTGTATATCAGCACCAGCCCCGGCACGCCGTTCTCGACCGCTGTCATGGTGGTCAACCCGCCGGTCGCGGCCCCGAGCAACTCGAATGACCCGTGCAGCGCCAGGTCGATGCCGGCGATGATCAGGATTCCTTTCCAAAGGGAAGGGCGGCAAATACTCAAAACAGAGTATGCGCATGGGTTTGTTACGCAGGGTGGTGCAGGCGCAACCAGAGTGCTGGGCATACGCTGTGGTGCGCCGCTCCTGGAGGGAGCAGGGAGCAGGGCGGATTTCGACGGACGGCGTTGCGCACGGCAAGTTTGCTCGCAAGGTAATTGGCGAAACCTGCTCCCGCGGCGGGCGTCTTGCGTTCGGAGAAAGGACTCCTCTTACGAGCAAGTTCGTCAGGCCCCATCGCGCCTTCGCCGCGATGCCTCGCAACTCTTCGACCCCCATGAAGACAAGAATCGTATTACTCCTCGGTTTCGTTCTCAGTGCGCTCGTCGTCTCGGCCTCCGCCCAGGATCAAAAGGCAACTGATCCGTCGGCGGAACTCACCGCGCTGGTCGCGCGCATTCAGGCGAAGATCCGGGCCGGAAAGACCGCCGCAGAGCTCGCACCGGAAGCGGCCGACTTTGCCGCGCTGCGGGCCAAATCGGGCGGGCAAGATCCGGAACTCGCCGCCAAAATCGCGTACCTCGAGTACACGTTCCAACTCGATGTCCTCAAAGATCGTCGCGCTGCGATGGAACTGCGCAAAGAGCTCGAAACGAAGCACCGGAAGTACCTCGCCGGCACTTCGCTCGGCCGTGAGTTCGAGATGCAGAAACGCTCCGAGCAGGCCAGGGCGGCGCAGGCCGATCTAGTCGGCCAGCCCGCACCCGAGCTGAACTTCATCTGGTCGAGTCGCGAGGGCCTGACCAGGCTGAGCGCTCTCCGGGGCAAGGTCGTCGTGCTGGATTTCTGGGCCACGTGGTGCGGGCCGTGCGTCGCCACGTTTCCGCAGATTCGCGAGCTCGCCGAACATTACAAGGATGCCGACGTAATCGTGCTCGGCGTCACGAGCCTGCAAGGCTACGTCGCGGGTCTCACGCCGCCGCGCATCGATACCAAAGGCGACGCACAAAAGGAATTCGCGGCCACTTCAGAATTCATCAAGGCAAAGCAGATGACCTGGCCGGTCGTGTTCACCGACGAGCGGGTCTTCAACCCGCACTACAGCGTGACCGGCATTCCGCACATGGCGATCATTGCGCCTGATGGCACCGTGCGTCACAACGGCCTGCATCCCGGCATGCCGCACGCCGACAAGCTGCAGAAGATCGATCAAATCCTGATGGAGTTCGGGAAAACGAAAAGCGCGCGGACCAGCGGCGAATAGTTTCCAATGTCATGAAACCCATCCTTGCTCTAGTCTTCGGAGTTTCGCTCGCGTCAACGGCGTGGTCACAATCCATTCCGCTCGCCGAGCTGGTCGGCCCCAACAACCTCATTCGCGACCCGGTGTATGGCGTCTCGGTGACTTATCCGGCCGGCTGGCAGGTGCGCGGCGCCTCGCGTTGGGGCAAGAACAACAAGGAGAACACCATCTTCTTCCAGCCAATCTGGCCGCTGGAGTCGCGGCCGAGCTTGTATTATCAACCCACCTCCAATTTCGACCGACCGGCCCCTGGCCAGGAGGAGGCGCATTTCCGTTTCACGGCCGGGACCAAGGCGGCGAGCCGGGTGCAAGCCGGATTGAGCGACTACAAGAACCTCGAGGACACCTTCACGTTCACGCAGATCAACGGCCGGCCGGCGTTTCGTTATGTGGCGAGCTTTACACAGAACGGGAAAGAGCAGTTCGAATACTTTACGCGCGTGCTGGGCGAGCAAGTGATGGTGATGTTCTTCATCATGGGTCCGGTGGCGGAACGGGAGACCATCCGTCGTGAAATCGATCAAATGAGCGCGACGGTGCAAGTCCCGTGAGGCGGCGGGGCAGCGGATGGGGGTCACCCGGCTTGCACGCCGCGGGTGGGGGCGCATGGTTCTGCGGGCCGTCCCGCCGTTCCGGAATGAATATCTCCATTATTGTCCCTGCATATAACGAGGAGCGGTTGATTGGCGGCACCCTGCGCCACATCCAGACGGCCGCCGCGGCTTTCGAGCGCCGTGGCTGGGCGTTTGAACTGATCGTGTGCGACAACAACAGCACCGACCGCACCGCCGAGCTGGCCCGGGCGGCGGGGGCAAGGATGGTCTTCGAGCCGGTGAACCAGATTGGCCGGGCGCGGAACCGCGGCGCCGCAGCGGCTGCGGGAGACTGGCTGCTTTTTGTGGATGCCGACTCGTGGCCCAGCGCTGTGCTGCTCGACGACGTGGCCGGCCAGATTGCCGCGGGTCGTTGCCTGGCGGGCGGCAGCACCGTGCAACTGGACGGGGA
The DNA here is from genome assembly GCA_030648295.1 of Opitutaceae bacterium. GTDB lineage: Bacteria > Verrucomicrobiota > Verrucomicrobiia > Opitutales > Opitutaceae > ER46. The sequence goes on from JAUSID010000019.1 coordinate 11,598, forward strand.
CGACCACCGCGTGGCGCGATTCGCCGCCGGCGGCTGGAACTGGCTCAGCCGCGGTTTCGTCCTGCTGGCGGGCTCCTTCATTTTTTGTGAGGCGGACGCTTTCCGCCGCGTGGGCGGTTTCAGCGACCAACTCTACGCGGGTGAGGAGATAGAGCTCGGCCGCCGGCTCAAGCGACTCGCGCGGGCCACGGGAAAACAGGTCGTCATCCTGCATGCGCACCCCCTGTTGACCTCGGCGCGGAAAGTGCACCTCTACACCCTGCGCGAACATCTCGTGTTTTTTCTCCGCACGATCCTCGCGGGCGGCAGGACGCTCAAAGACCGCGCCGCCTGCCACACGTGGTACGATGGCCGCCGTTGAGAAGGCCGCCGGCTGCCGGCGGCCTCGGGAGAAAGACGAAGAAGAACGACCGTGCCGGTCAGGGGGTCATGCCGTTACATGTTAACCAGCCGGCAGACAGCGGACTGCAGCAACGCGTGCCTACGATATTGGGCGAATGTGCAATCCATGGATACGAGGAGCCGGCTTCGCGCCGAAGGGCGACGGGCCCTCTTCAAACTTCCACCACGAGCCTTTGAGGTACGACGGGCGGCGTTCGCATGCCTCCGCGTGGCGGACCTCGAACGGGCTAACAAGTAACGGCATGACCCCGTCCCGGTTGCCCATCGGTGTCCGGCGACCGAATGTGACGGCCCTCCCAAATAGCCCAAAACGGCGGCCAGGTGATTGCAGACTAAAAAGCTTGAGCAAGTTGATATAAAATGATCATCCCGTGAAATCCTCCGTTGTAGACCGATGCGTAGGCTATTTATATACTGCGATGTACAGCTATGATCTCACTTTATCTCGGTCATTCTTATGTAATGAGTCATAGCAAATTGAGTAGAGTTAGCTTTATAGGTCATGTGCTAGCAAATGCTCATTTGATATTAACGGATAAAGCCAAAGGCACCAGTGCCGAAGCAATCATGCCTAGCTGC
>JAUSID010000022.1 GCA_030648295.1 Opitutaceae bacterium
CCTTGAAACGGCTTTAGCGGACTCCTGGCGCCGCTGCCGCACTGGTCGCCGGCGCACGTGCTGCCGCTCGCGCCATACGCTCGCAGCCGTGTCGGTTTTCAATCCGCCAGAATCGGCCTACGTTCGCGCCGCCGCTAGCACTCAGGAGGTCGATTATCGTCAAGTATGATTTATCAAGCTGCTTTTCCAATGTCCGCACCCAACCTTCGATGTCGGCGACGTTTGAAAATGTGTGGCACGACTGTTGCGGCAAATGACGAGGGTTGTCATAAGCCTCGAATTCACGAACGGAAACCGTGGGCCGCGGGTCGTTGAAATTCGCCGGCTGCGGAAGCTTGTTCCATTCCGTCGTATCGAACATAAAGATACGAGGATGAGCGCCGGCCGAAGTAGCGCCCGATATCGCGAAGTAGGCCGCCACATAGGGAGATCTGGTCCAATCCAACAGCGGTGTTGGAAATCCATGATGTTGGGCAAGGCTTAGCACCGCGCCAAAGTCGTGGCCGTTGTTAAGGTCGTAGCGCCGCCCTAAGCGGCCGCTAAGTTCGCGCGCCAATGGCACGCACGCTCGGTCGCGATAACGCGGAAGGTCATAGCATTGTTCGCGGTGAAAAGCAGTGCTCAGGTCCCACTTGTGACTTGCGTGGCCTCGAAAGAGACAATCGATGCGTCCTTTCACCAGAGAATCGCCGCAGAATTGCTTAAACTCCGCCCAAGTGAACATGTGGTCAGCTTTGCTCGCTCGCCCGAGTTCATTAACAAGGTCAAATTTGCCGCCTACTCCAGAATCCCCTCGCCACTCGCCGCGAATCGCGTTGCCGCTTATTAAGCCGCTTACGGATATCTTGTTCGAGAAAGTGAATTTCTCGGCGTCGGGATGTTGGCTAACTGGGACAAGGATTTCGCGGGCATAATCGAATACTAACGCGGTCTCCGCCGAGACCGCTTCAAATGTTTCTCCGGTTTGCCGATAGAACAAATTTAGTCTGGATGGAGGAATTCCGTTACGTTGGTCAATACACGCAAATGCTTCGCCGGGCCGATCCGCCTCCAAGCCAAGTGTGGCCACACCCGGTTCATCCATATCATCCGTCTTGATCGTTCCTATCCACTGTCCAGCAATCAGACCGCTACCGGTTGATGATTCTGGGGAAACCATTGTCACGGCGTTGAACGAGGGCGAAGCGAGCTGGATTGACTAGGGGATTTCACGGGATTCCCCGCATTTATTGTGACTGCGATTGTTACCGCCGGCGTAGGCGCATTGTCGCCGACATGCAGGCGTATCGATGAGTGCCGGTTACAAGAATGGTGCGGGCGGACGGAATCGAACCGACGAGACCTGCTTGGAAGGCAGGAGTTTTACCACTAAACTACGCCCGCGTGGCGCAGCGACGCAGCTTCCTTGTCTCCGCCGTCTGGTCAAGCCCGCAACCACGGTTTCCGTTGCGGCCAGTCACCGACGAACGCACCCCAAGTCGTTCGGGACCGGCGCGGCCGTTATTCCCCAGCGGTTTGGCCGGGTTCTCGGATTGCTTCCTCGGTCTGAAAGGGAAGCCTCCGTTTTCGGCGGCGCATTCGACGTGAAGTCTGCCGTGGCGCTGCCGGCGGCGACGAGAATACCGCCGAGGAGGTGTTGACGGAAGAGCGGCTCGGAGAAGGTCGAAGGCGTATGCCCCATGGCCGTATACCACTCAGGCCTTGTCAGGGTGCGCAGGTCTGTGGTCTGGCCTACTTGGCGGTTGCAACGCATGGACGGCGCGAAAATCTGAAGCCGGTTTCACCCCACCCATGAACTGTCTGCCTGTCCGCTTGCTCGCCCTGATGCTCTGCCTGATCGCGGTTCCACTGCGCGCGGCGGAGACCAGGCCCAACATCGTCTTCATCCTGGTCGACGACATGGGCTACGCGGACATCGGGTGCATGGGCGCGACGGATATTCGGACGCCCAACATCGACCGGATCGCCGCCGAAGGCGTGAAGTTCACCGACTTTTATGCCAACGCGCCGGTCTGTACGCCGACGCGCGCCGGATTCATCACCGGTCGCTGGCAGCAACGGATCGGACTGGAGTTCGCGTTCGGTTACCAGGTCGAGCAGTTCCGCCGCGTCAATGGCGCATGGGTGCCGGAGCCCGACATTCACGGACTCGGCTTGCCGGTCAGCGAGATCACGATTGCCGACCGCCTGAAAGCGGCCGGCTATGCCACGGGCGCGTTCGGGAAATGGCATCTTGGATACAAGGACGAGTACAATCCCACGCGGCGCGGCTTCGACGAATATTTTGGCGAGCTGCTCGGGCATGCCGATTTTTACCGGCATATCTACTTCGACGGCACCCCGGCGTTGCGCGACGGCATCAAGCCGGTGAAGCGCGACGGATATTTCACCGACCTGGTGAACGAACGCGCCGCGAAGTTCATTCGCGATCACGCCAAGCGGCCATTCTTTCTCTACGTGCCGCACCTGGCGGTGCACGCGCCGTTCCAGCCGCCCGGTGCGCCCCAAAGTCCGGTCGTGACCCGCGAGAACATGCTCACGGGCAGCCGCGCGATCTACCAGGCGATGCTGGAACGCGTCGACGCGGGCGTGGGCATGATCCTGCGCGAACTCGATCGGCTGGGCATCGCGGACAACACGCTGGTGGTGTTTTCGAGCGACAACGGCGGCGAACGCTGGGCGAGCAACGCGCCGCTCTTCCATCACAAGGCGACGTTGTGGGAAGGCGGCATTCGCGTGCCCTGCCTCATGCGCTGGCCGGCGAAATTGCCGAAGGGCCGGACGACGGCGCAAATGGGCATCACGATGGATCTCCACGCGACGTTCCTCGCGGCGGCCGGCGCGGCGCAGATCACGGGCAAACCGCTCGATGGAGTCGACTTGGTCCCGCTAATCACGGGCGCCCATCCGCTCGAGCGGACGTTCTACTGGCGGATGGATCGATCAAACCGGAAACAACGCGCGATTCGCCAGGGCAAGTGGAAGTACCTCAACGATGGCAACACGATGGATCTGCTCTTCGATTTGAGTGCGGATATCGGCGAGCGGGTGAACCTCGGGTATCGCCATCCCACCGTGCTCACCCGGCTGAGGCAGGCGCTCAAGGAATGGGAGGCGGAAATGGATGCCTCACCGAAGGAGATTCTGGTCCGGTAGCGGATGCCGGCTCAGAAGGTGGGACGCAGACCTCCCGTCTTCGCCCTTGGGCTGCGACGAGGCAATGACCTCAGGCGCGGCGAGGTACCTCGATCCGCGAGGCATGCATCCTTCGTGGCGTGATGGTTGGTGGAAAGCTGGACAAAAACTTTCCATCGTCACCAAAGCGTGGCCTTCCGTGCGCTCCGCTTTGCGCACGAAAATCGGCCGCAACTCCAGCTGCCCGGTTTTCATCGTGCGGAAGTCGCGCTCGATGTCCGGCAAACTCATATAGCGCGCATGCACCGTGCGCGCGTCCGCGACGGCCGCCGGCAGGTCCGTTTCCAATACATAGCCCGAGGTTGCGCAAGCCGCCGCGGAATTGGCAAGGGAGCTCCATCCTTGAAGTAATGCGGAGACTGCCTAGCCGCATTCTTCGTGTCCCTCCATTTCGCGCTTTTTTCGCCTTCGGTCATGGCTTCGGCCCTCGCACCTTGGGCCGATTATTTCGGCCAGCACGCATTGGAATCGACATCCAGCGCAGCGGCGCTTTGAAGTGCAATCACACTCCCGCGACGCAGCCGCGGCCTTCCCTCCCCGATGCGAACCTCCCGCTTCCCCTTTACACCAGGCCCTCATTACCTCTTCAGTGGTGCCGGGAATCGACGGATCGTTGGTGAAGTTGCGGCAGCTGGTGTGTGCGGCCGTCGCCTCACCGCCACGTTGTTCTGGTGCGGCGTAACCGTGGCTGTTCTTGGACTTTGCCTTTCCTCCCGGGCGGACTTGGAGTGGAAGGAACGACGGTTGGCGCTCGAGCCACCAGTTGGCGCGGCGAACGCGGTGGGAGTATTTGAGTTTGTCAACCGGGGAAAAAATCCGGTCCGCATCGTCAACGTGCGCTCGGACTGCGGTTGCACCGCAATGGCGAGTGAAAACGAAGTGGTGCATCCCGGTGCGAAGGGAAGCGTCCGCGCCGTTTTTCACGTCGGTTCCCGCAAGGGAAAGCAGACCGTTGCCGTGTCAGTTACGACCGAGGAACCCGAGCTCCGCGAATACACCCTGGCGCTGGAAGTGGCCGTCAAGGATTTCGCGACGATAACGCCCGGTTTCGTCGACTGGAAGTTGGGGGACCAGCCGGAAGCGAAGACTTTTGAGATCAGGCTGGCCGACGATTTCCGCTTCCTGGGCGCCGAGTGTACGACGCGCGACTTTGCCGTGGAAGTCGCCGGAAAGGCTGGCGCGGCGTTGCAGCTGCGGGTCGTGCCGCGTGACACGTGGGCGAAGCGCACGGGTACAATAAAGATCATGGTCGCCCAGGGTGATCAGCCGCCGGTGGAAGTGTTGGCGTTCGCGCGGGTGCTTTAGAGCCCTGCTTGCCAACCGTCCATCAAAGTGGCGCTGGCAACGCCGCCAGCGTTCGGAGCCGCTCTTTGCCAACGCGCTCAACCGAGCCTGCAATTTTATTGCAGGCTCGGGGGGCTGTAGAAAAGCGCTTGCATATGGGGCGGGTTTTGCCACTCCTTCAAACCCCCCAGCATCGTTGGCGTCTACCCCGCCCGCGTCAGTGTGGTTTTCACTTGAAAATGATTTGGCGCATGTCTTTTCAAAGGTTACGCGGCATGCAGTCCGATGTTGGGCGCAAAGGGGGCCGCAGGCCGATCGGACGCGACTGCGCCGGGCACATCGTGCAAGGGTGGCATCTGGTCCGAACGGAGGTCGCGGCAATTGCCATCCTTGTTCTAGCGGCTGCGCTGCATGGCGCGCCGCTCAATCTCGTGCCGGAACCGGTCGGAAGCGGGCTATACTCCGCGCTCGTCAATGACTCGTTCAGCGCGGTCGGAGTCGCGAGCGCGGACGATTGGTCGTTCGAAGGAGAGGTGGGCGATCGGGTGAGCGCCCGCATCGAGGCTGTGGTTGGCACATCGCGGCCGAAGGTAAGGCTATTGAATGCTTCGGGCACCGTGCTCTTTTCATTCGATGGCGGTACCGACGGCGTCGGCGTCATGTACGCCTATCGGATCACGACTCCTGGCACGTATCGTCTCCGCGTATACACCGATAATGCCATCAGCGACTATGCGATGCGCGTCGATCTCGGCCGGGGACTCGACCTCGAGGTCGAGGCCAACGACACGCTCGGCACCGCGAACCTCATCGTTCCGAAAGTTGGCGCCGGGAAGTTCGATTTCTCGGTCGCCGGCTTGGTTCCCGCGACCGATACGGCGGGTGACACATTTGCGCTTGGCCTCGCGCCGGCGGGTTCAACTCTGACCGCCACCGTGCAACTGCCGTCGAGCACCCTCACGGCCGCCGACCTGTCGCTGCGACTATTCGAGCAACGCACTGGTGATCGCGCCCTCGACTTCAACGGCTCCACCTACGCCACGGTGCCGCACAATGCCGTGTTCGACGCCATTGAGACGGCCAATGCCGTCACACTCGAAGCGTGGATCTACATCCGTTCGTGGCCGCAGGGCTATTTTTTGATCTTCGACAAGTACGAACAGACGGGAGACTGGGGCTGGGCCTTCGCGATCCAAAACGGGGGCGGCGGAATCTCGTTTTGGAACGGCGCGAATACGCGGGCCACGTCGGATGTGACACCGTCACTCAATATCTGGCACCACGTCGCGGTCGTTTACGACCATGCCGCCGGTGCCAGCGCGGTTCGCTTCTACCTGGACGGCGCACTCATTGCGACCAAGGCGAGTCCGGGTGCGCTCCTTAACACTGACGGTGAACCAGCCTACATCGGATTCAGTCCAGGCGGCGGGGACGAATACAGCAACGGTCCGATTAGCGAGATCAGGTTGTGGAACCGCGCGCTGACGACAGCCGAGATCCAGGCAAACTATGCGGCCGCTAATCTGGCGGGCTCCGAGACGAATTTGGTCGGGCTCTGGCGATTTGATGAAGGGAGCGGCGTGGTTGGGGTCGACTCGTCGGCTACGGCCAACAACGCCGTCCTGGGTGGCGGCGATCCAACACGGGTGCCCGGCTGGACGACGGGGTCGATCCGGCCGCTCGCGCCGGTTGCAGGGACGAGCCTCAATCGCACCTTTCCCGCCGAGGCGACCACATGGCTTCAGCTTTCGGCTGCGGCCAACCGAGGCATTTCCGGTCGGTATTTCCTGTCGGGAAGTGTGACCGACGCGGTCAGCCTTAATGTCGTTTCCACGACCCTTCCCGTAGCCGGCGGGAGCACGACGGATTACATCCAGTCCTTCACCGTCACGTTCGACGACGAACTGGATCCAGTCCAAGCCAACAACCTTGCCAATATCGATCTTCGGGCCGCCGGGCCCAACGGGCTTTTTGGAGACACCGACGACGTGGTGTACACGCTGGGCAGTCCCAATTACGTCAACGGCACCGTCCTCTCGTTCGCGATCCTCAACGGGCCGCTGCAACCGGGATCGCTTCGGCTGACCGTCGGGCTCGGAATGCGCGACCGGGCGGGAAATCCGCTGGGCGCCACGTTCACCCGCGAATTCACGGCGCAACTGCTCAATGGATTCCGGGTGGAGAACCAGAATAACGGCACGTTTGCGACAGCAACGAGTCTGGCGGCGACGGGTGGGGAGGGGGCAGGGTATGGCGGGTCGTGGCGGGACGGGGTGGAATATGCGACGGGTGGGGCCAATCCGTATGGCGTGGGGACGGCGGACTTTGACGGCGACGGGAGGCTGGACCTGGTGAGTGCGAACTATAACGCCGGGACGATCAGTGTGCTGAAGGGCAACGGGGACGGGACGTTTGGGACGGCGGTGACGTACGCGGCGCCGAACAATCCGTTCACGTTGGCGGTGGGTGATGTGAACGGGGACGGGAAGCCGGATGTGGTGGTGACGCGGATCAATGGCAATGCGGTGCGGGTGTTTTTGAATACTGGAGCCGGCGGGGTGTTGGCGGCCGGGGTCGATTACGCCACGGGCACGCAGCCGCACCGGCTGGTGCTGCAGGATCTCAACGGCGACGGTCGGCTCGATATCGCGACGGCGAACAACGGAGCGAACAGCGTGAGCGTGCTTTATGGGAACGGGGTCGGTGCGGTTGGGGACGGGACGTTTGGCGCCAAGGTGGACTTTGCCGTCAGCGGGAGCCCGTATGCGATCGCGGCGGGCAACCTCAACGGCGACGGGCGGGTGGACCTGGCGGTGGGGACGAATGGCGACCGGGCGGTGAAGGTGTTCAACCGGCAGGTGGACGGGACGTATTTAGCGGGTGATGTGTTTGCGTGGGGGCCGAGTTATGGGGTGATGGCGGTGGCGATTGGGGACGTGAACGGCGACGGTCGGGCGGACCTGCTGGCGGTGCAGGAATACAACACGCCGATCCGGCGCTGGCATCAGCAGGCCGACGGCACGTTGGTCGAGGGAGCGGTGTTCAATCAGGCGGTGAGTCTCCATGGCTATTCGCTGCTGGTGCAGGATTTGAGCGGAGATGGAAAGCCCGAGGTGATCAGCGGCGGCTACTATAATATCAATGTGTTCGAGAACCAGGGCGCGGGAGTGTTCGCGT
>JAUSID010000023.1 GCA_030648295.1 Opitutaceae bacterium
CCTTGAAACGGCTTTAGCGGACTCCTGGCGCCGCTGCCGCACTGGTCGCCGGCGCACGTGCTGCCGCTCGCGCCATACGCTCGCAGCCGTGTCGGTTTTCAATCCGCCAGAATCGGCCTACGTTCGCGCCGCCGCTAGCACGTAGTGCTGGAAATCTACGATTACACGTGCGCTGCCTGCGGCGCTCGATTGCTGCTCGGCAATGAAACCCTGGTGGAAGCTGCGCACATTATCCCGTTCAGCGTTGGACGAAACGATAAACCAACCAACGGAATGGCGCTCTGTCCGAACCATCACTGGGCAATGGACCGTTTCTTAATCTCCCCGTGTCCCGATCCGAAGCGCCGCAGTGGTGTCTGGCGTGTGAGTCAGCGCCTCGACGATCGAATTCACGGTCAGCGCGAGTTAATCGAGCTTAGAGGGAAACCGATAATTCCGCCGAGAGAGGAGAAGTTCTTCCCGGCCGAAGAAGGCCTGCGATGGCGCGAGGAGAAGCTGGCTGGCGGCGGGTGACGAGGCGGTTATCGATTGAGCCTGGAATCACGGGGGTATACGCCGGCGGCTTCACAACCGATGTCGCCGGTCCCTCCCCGACCAATTGCTCATTGCTAGGGATTTCGCGTGCGACTGGAATTCCAGGAGGCATCGATGATGCCCTTCCAACTGCGGCCGATGCGCCGATGCGAAGCCATGACTGTCGCGGGGGGGCAACGTCGTTCAGCACGGACGGCTGCAGACTGGGGAACGCTTTCTGGCGCACGGCGGAAGCAGCGGGATTGGCCTGGCGGCGATTCAGCTGGCGAGCGCGCGCGGGGCGGGCACTTTCGTGACGGCCGGCAACGCGGAGAAATGCCGGGCATGCGAGGAGGCAGGCGCCAAGCGCGCCATCAACTGCCGGGACGAAGATCTTGAGGCGGTGCTGAAAGACGAGGGCGTCGATGTGTCGATGTCACCAACTACGAGGATTGGCGGGGCGGTCTGTTTTGCCTTTACAAAGATTCACGTTCCAGTCCGACGAGAATTCCCGCAATAGCGCATTACTATCCACGCCCGCCTCTCGCGACGAGTTCCGCGAACATGCACAAACTAATTCCGCCCTTGCGTGAGGGACGCGGCATCGCCGCTCAAGGAACCGACCAGGCGGTAGATTGAATTGTGCGGGAGCGCACAGCTCGATTGTACCACTGCAGCCCGGTGACCGAGTCGGTGACCGAGTCCGCTTGAAATCGCGAGGACTGCGGACAACCTCAAGTCTCCTCTACCGATGAAACGCACTACCAAGTCCCATGCGGCCCCCGCGCGCTCTTCGAAGAATTTAAGGGCGGCGCTCCACCAGGCGCGTAACGAGGCGTTACGCGAATCGTTCCGGCTCGGAGGTGCCATCGCCGACTTGAACCATGCGGCTCAAGAAGTGAATAAGACAATGGTCGAGTTAGACCGGGCAGTTTGGAAAACAGGGCCCGAGGTTTGAATTGATCGTGCTGCAGGGAAAACGCGCAGCCAATTCGCGGGCATACAATCCGATCGCCGATTCGTTCCGGGCCACCGGGATTTCACGGGCATGTAGCGGAGGGACCCGCCGCTGTAAGCCTGTACACAGAATTTCCCGTGACCACCATGATCTCCTCCACGGGTGAGCTGCAGAAGATCCCGAGCGCCGCGACGCCATTACGGTTGTGACGGAAGACGACGAGTTGCTGCCCCAGCCGCACCGGCGCCAGCAGAGTACCCTCGAGTTCGTAGTCGACCGGCAGCGATTTTCCATCCGGCGTGGCCTTCCCCGCCACCATGGTCGCCCAGTCCGTGGGAGCATGTCCGGCGTTTTGTCGGCGGCACCGCGATTTTGGTGATCTTCACGAGCATGGCGAACCGGGCTAAATGAAGACTGAATGCTCGATGCACCCGAGGATCCACAGCACCTGTTTTTTCCCCTTCGCCGTTTTCGCGAGTTCCACCGGAATCGCACCGCCGAGACCGGCTACGGGCTCGATGAGCCATTCCGCGGCGCCGTCGGGTGACTCGAAGGTCCGCAGAGCCGCGGCGTGTACGCTTTCATCGAGTCGTTTCAGTTTGATGACCATCGCTTCGCGACGGGATATTTCTTGAAGGGCGGCCGCTGTCACGCGTCGCCGGGCCTCGGGTCCATCGACTGGTCTTTTGGAAGTGTCGTTCACGATTTTCAGTTTCGGACAACCCGTGGCGAACGAACCCGCCCCCCCTCTCGTCCGAGGCGAAGCCTTGGCCGCCCGAAAGCGCTCCTCCGGGGACTCATTTCACCCACCCGTCCCCATTCTTCCCCGGCGTCAATTCCGCTTTAGTCGGGGAACGCGTAATGGTGAGTAATCGCCCTGGGCCTCGGAGCTGGGCGCGAGGCTGGGGCGGTGCGAACCTTGGTCCCGCCCGGCAGGCGTTTCAGGTCAGGGGACGCACCGGCGACGGCGCACCATTTGAGGGGGAGTGTGGCCCGCCATGCCGCCTCAGCACCATCGTGATCAGATCGCGCAGCGAAATCGCCTCGGGATCCGTCAGGACGTCCCCGATATATCCCAGCTTTCGCCGGATGGTATTCATCATGACCTCGTCGATGGGGTGGGCCGCGTGATAGTACACGATCGAGTACGTTTTTGATCGTTGACCAAGCCGATGTCCCCGACCCGCCGCCTGTTCCAAGGCCGCGGGAACCCAGTGCAGTTCCGCAAAGACGACCTCGTCCGCAGCCGTCAGGCTCTCACTCTCACCAGCCGCATCGATGGTGCCGAGAAACACCTCGGCACGACCTGCGTGAAAGTCCTCGTACGCCTGCCCGCGCTCCTTGGCCGGGACTTTGCCTGTCACCACAACCACCCGCACTCCCGCGGCTGCAAACTGCTCGCGCAGACTTTTGACGACGCTCAAGTGCTTCGCAAAAACGAGCGTCGGCCGGCCTGCCCGCGCACGCGCGACGACATGCTCACAAAGCGAAGGCGCCAACGCTTTCGCCTGTCCTAGATGGTGCACGGCTCGCATGAATGCACCCCCACGAGTCACATCGTCGGTCGCAGCGGCACACTGCCCCAGGTCGTTATCGACCGCATCGAGGAGGCGTCGGGTTTCGTCGTTGTCGGCCCAAGCGAGCTGCCGCCACTCGTGCACCTGCGGTGGCAGCTCGGGTAACACGTCGGATTTCTTGCGTCGGATCATCACAGGAAGAAGCTGGGCTCTCAACACGGCGGCCCGCTGAGCCGGCCGGATCTTGGGTTCGGCGCTCATATCGGGTGACAACTGATCCACGCCGCACCATCATCGGCGGCCTCAGTTACGGTGGACTCGCCGGAACCTACGCGGCTCTCCTGCATCCCGAGACGTTCGGCAATGTCCTTTCTCAATCCGGTGCGTTTCGATGGACTCCACCGCCCGACCCCAAAAAGCCCGACGTGTTTGATCCTCTGGCCGAGGCCAACTATGTCGCCGCGCTTTTCCTCGCGCGTCCCAAACTCCCTGTCCGCTTCTATATGAACGTCGGCTCCGACGAGACAGATACCGTCGGCCGGCAGAACTCTCAACTCAACGCGAACCGCCACCTGCGCGACGTGCTACTCGCGAAAGATTACGAGGTTCATTACGAAGAGTTCGTTGGCGGACACGAAGATCTCAACTGGCGCGGTCTGCTGGCAAACGGCCTGCTCGCGCTCGCGGGGGACCCAGCGAACCAACCCGACGCAACCGCAGCTCGCCCCAAATGATTTTCCCTTTGAAATCCCTTTCCACCGTCGCGCCACGAAGCACGTAACCAAAAAAACTCCCGGACCCGACCCCATGAAAATCCAGTCTCCGACCGGTGACTAATTTCACGTGTTTCAAATAGGAACTTCTTGGAAACAGCGGCGCCGGTTTTCCAGCTGTTCGACCAGCTTCCCGGCAAAGTTGAGCGTTTCCCAGACGGTGGTCTTGGGAACGTGCCGAAATGGCGCGGTTTGGCCGTTGACGCAGGTCGTATCGCCGGTCCCCGCCGTCGCGGAGCCTGTCCGAGCGGCTGATTTTAACTCCAATTTCCACGTTAGGTTGGCCAAACGATGCGCAGACGCCGATGGTGGCCGAGATAATGATGCACCTATGACTCGCGGTGGCACGGCAGAATCGTCCCCCCATAACCGGCTCTTCGGTGCGCAGACCGGTCAGGCGGACCTGAAGCTTGGGAACCACAAAGGTCCGATTCCGTTTCCACCCGTCACCCTTCTCGAAAACCCCTCCCGGATCCGATCCTCCTGAAAATCGATTTTCCTACCAATCGCCATGCGGACGTCCCTTCTCGTCTTCTCCATGCTACTGGGTGCCGGCCTGCAGGCTCAGACTCCAACTCGCGGTGACGAGTCCCCGACTCCGGTGGTCGCCGGCACCGCCAGGACGCTTCCCCGCCCGGACCTGGTGCTCCACTACAAGGACTACGGCCGTGGGGAGCCGGTCCTGGTCCTAGCCGGCGGCCCGGGCCAGTCGGGAGAGCACGTGGAGCCACTGGCGCAGATCATCGCCAGGCGGGCTCGAGCCGTCCTGCCGGATCAGCGGGGCACGGGCAGCTCCATGCCGAATGAGGCGGCCGCCATCACACTCGACGCCACCGTCGCCGACTTGGAGGCCCTGCGTACCGCGTTAGGTCTCAGGAACTGGACGGTCGTGGGCCACTCCTGGGGCGGCATGCTCGCCCTTGAATACGCGGCCAAGTTGCCTGGAAGCATCAAGGGTCTCGTTCTCGTCGCCTCCGGAGGCGCCTCTTTTGCCTCCTTCGGCAAGGCCTACAACGACAATGCGATGGTCCGCATGAGCCAGGATAGTCGTACGGCTCTGGACTACTGGTCCCAGCCAGCTGTCGTTGCGAAGGATCCGGCGCGTGCGGCCATCGAAAGGTTCCGGGCCTTCGCCCACTCTGCGTTCTACGACCGCGCCAAGGCGAACGAGTGGATCGCGATGTTGACGCCAGGCAAGGAGCACTTCAACCCTGAGGCGGCGAAGTACCTGAGACCCGCCTACGAGCAGGGTGCGGCAGTCCGAGCCGCGGCTCTGCGCGACGTGCAGATCCCGGCGCTCATTGTTCACGGTCGCCAGGATCCGATGCCCGAGTCGGTGGCACTAGAAAACCAGAGCCTGCTGAAGGGGAGTCGCCTGGTCTGGTTGGACCGGTGTGGGCACCTGCCCTTCCTCGAGCAGCCGGACGCCCTCGAGAAAGCACTCGTCGAGTTCCTCTTCCCGCAGGGCCAATGAGGCCGGGGACCGGATAGCAGGGGGATGACGCTGACGAAGCCGGAGTCCCTTCCCGAGCTTCGCAGCCTGTCTCCAGCGTTAGACAGCATCAAGGCGTGAGGAGGAAGGCGATGCGCAAGTTCTTCGTCGCTGCCGCACTTGGCGTGGTGTCCTGCGGCACGCATATCGGAGCCCTGTAGCTTATCCCCGGTGTTAGGCAGCCCGGAGTCGAATAACGACCAACCAAGTATCCCACGATCCAACGGGGTCAGTCGTCACTTGTCACGGTCTGCAAACCCCTCCCGGATCCGATCCCCCTGAAAATCCAGTTTCCCGTGAGCCGCGAGGTTCATGATTCCCGAGCAGCAGGTCCCCGGCGGCGCCCGAATTCGAGCTGTTCCCAAATACGAACGTCTAAGAAACGGTCCATGGCTCTTCTCCCGAGGGCGCGGCCAGCGGTAAACCGGCTATCGTGAGGGCGATGCAAAACGCATCCTCTCATGAACACAAAAAACCCAACCATCATCTACCTCAGGGTTTCGACCGCTGAGCAAGAGACGGACTCGCAGGAGCACCAGGTGCTGGAATTCTGCCGCGTGCGCGGGTGGCAATCACCTCTGATATTCCGAGACGCCGCATCCGGGGCGGCATCGACTCGCCCGGGGCTTGAAGACCTGCTGGCTCAGGTCCGGGCCGGTGGGGTCCATCAGGTCGTGACCTACAAGCTCGACCGCCTGGGCCGCAGCCTCACTCACCTCGCCATTATCGTCGGCGAGCTGCAAATGCGCAACGTGGCCCTGATCTGCACCAGCCAGGGAATCGATACCTCCAAGCAGAATCCCGTCGGCCAGCTGCAACTTGGGGTGCTCATGGCCGTCGCCGAGTTCGAACGGGCGCTGATAAAGGAAAGGACGCTGGCTGGTCTGGAAGTCGCGCGTCGGCGCGGGAAGAGGTTGGGACGTCCGCCACTGGATCCGAAGGTCGTGCGGCTCATCCAGGACACGGCGGCTCGATTGGGTCACCAAGTACGGGCAATTGCCCGCGAGATCCACACCTCACCAAGCACGGTGTGCCGAGTGTTGGCGAGAAGTGGCCTTGGCGCGAATGCTTCGGCAACCTGACCGGCTCGCGTGGATCGATAGCGAGGCGGTGCCCGGCAACTAAACCCCGTCCTCGTGTTGGCGACCGCGCTGGGCACCGTAGAGCCCAGCGCGGGAATCCCGTTGCAGACACCGTACGTATTTGGAATGGAGCAACCGATGGAGGCGGATCCCCTTCGTCGGTGCAGCTCCTTTCGTCGTCTACAATACGGTGGATTTGGAACGCGCCAATTCGACGCGGATAGCGACTGCGCGCGCGTTAGCGCGGCCGAGTCGCATCGGAGGGGCGCGCCCATCCGGGAAAGCACGCCGGACGCCCCCGAGCGAGCGAGGACGCGGGTACGATGGTAGCCGAACCCGCCCCTTCCCCAGCCGGTTTGGAGAAGTTGAATCTCCACTCTTCGCGCTACGTTTCACCCACAGATCCTCGAAGACATCCAAATTTTGTTACCCTGCCACGCCCAACCGAGACTCGCTTTCAGGATACGGCGCTGATTGACGATGCTCCGCCTTGCATTGACCCTGCAGCGCGAAGCGCGTAACCTCACCCTGCGGTAACTAAAAAATCAGAGCCCATCGTCGCCACATGCCATACAAGCAGCATCCGTTCAACCGAACAGCCCCGGAGCGCTATGCGTTTCTGCACAAGAACGGGACATGTTTTGAGGTTTCTTCCCATAAGTGTACGGCTGAGGGTGTAGTCCTGCTGAACGAGGAAGGTCAGCCTTTTGCCACGGTTAGCGCCGACGAGTTCTCCGCTGTTTACCCGCTCAAGCCTGATGAGATCCTGAATTCCAAGGCACTGCCAGAGCGCAGCCGCATTGCACTGGCCATGCTCAAGGTCGAGCAAGCAGTGGAGGAGTGGAAGGATTACAGGGCCAAATCGGGGCAGCGAATCTACCGGTTGCCACCAGCTGGTTCCATTGCCATTTTTGGATCCGCCAGCCTGAATATCACGCTACTCCCACAGCGGGTTTCGCACGACTTCGACATCGCCACCGATGACCGGTTTTGGGGCATCCTGCGCAACCGGATGGCTGAAATGTCCTCAGACCCGAACGACCTTTTTATCAGCGTCCACACGGAAAATCTCATGCGTCACTCAGGACATTGGCCGTCCCGGGCGTTACCCATTCGGGGTCTTTCCGGCCTGGAATTTCTGGTGGCCCACCCACTGGATACTATTTCGCAGAAACTACTGCGCACTGATCCCAATGTCTTTCAAAGCCGGGACATCCCTGATATTAAGGAAATCCTGCGCATCCTCCACCCCCCATCCTCCATCATCAGTAGCCTGCTGCAGGAGGGATACACCCGCTTCTTTGACGATATTCCCGAGATCGCCCAAACCGCCCGCAAGAACACCAACTGGTTTCTCACCACGTTTTACCCTGACATCGACCTCGAAAAGGACATCATCGTTCCAGGGCAGAAGCAGCGGCGTGAAGGTTATGGTAATCTGCTCCCCAAGCTCGCGCCCCGGGACTGGAAGGAGCTCCTTAAGAATGAACCCATGTCTCCGGGAGATTGACGCCGCAGACCCCTACTGGAGTCAGTCTGGGGTGATACGGCAGGCCATCAGCAGTTACATTCAAACCGGAGTCCTTTCGGTTGCACAGAGGCGTGCGCTGAACCAAGAGGAAAGCAGCAGTGATAACCGCTGTCGTAATGCCGCCCGGATACTCCTATGGCTCATTGATAATCCCAAGGCCACGCCTACTGAGCCCATGGCGCAGGAACTGTTCATCCATCGCCAACGCCATATTATCGCCAGTATAACCCAGCCCCAGCCCGCGCCGTGAGGCCTGTTTAGCTGAGTGGTATCAGTTGCGATGATGAGCCAGCCACATGCTTTCAGTTATGTGAGGAATGCCAGGCAACCCTGGTGGCGCGGAACCGAGGAGAAATCCTTGCCTCGCATTTCGCGCACGCGGCCGGGGAAAAATGCGGTAACACCGGAGAGGCCGGGTTGACGCGGGCCGCTGGGAGCATCCTGAGCGAGACTCGGCGTCTTATGCTCCCGGCGGTGACCGTCGGTCAGGTCTTGCGTGACGCTCACGAGATCACGATTGACTCCGCCGTGGCGCTGACAGTTCGGGGCCAGGTGCCGGAAGTCCGGGTCACCGCCGGAAAAAGAACCCTACGCCTTTTTGTCCGGCCCAGCACGCGAACTCCGCCGAAGGCTCGGGACGACGTCGTGCGGCAGGGCCTTTCGGCCATGCAACTCGATGTTCTGCCCAACTCCGATGGGGTTGTCACCGCTGGCGATTTGATCGACGCGCTGACGGAGAGGCCGTACGCACGGCGCTGGTTACTCAACACGCGGGCGTCGATGGTTGCCTCCCTGCCGCCGTCGCCAAAGCTGCAAGCGCGAGTTCCTTCCTCGCGTCAGTCTCCAGTTCCTGTTTCCCGCGCCGAGGTTCGCGACCGTGGCAAGCCGGGTCCGCGCTTCTGTTGGAAATGTGGGAGCAATACGCCGTTTTCTACACGCGGCGACTCTCTGCGCTGCGACATCTGTGGCATCGCTTTTCTTGGTGACGGGTAGCGCACTGAGCCCCGTGCAGCAGGGCATGCGGGAAAAGTGTTCCAGACACCGTACGTTTTTGGCACAAGCCGGCCCACGGAAGATCGGATCAATGATTTACGAGGGAGTGAACGTTGTGTAAATCATTGAGCGTAGTTTTGTGCCGCATACGGTCCCTTTAGGAACGCGCCGAAATGGCGCAGGTCGGTCGTTAACGCAGGCGTTATCGCCGGTACTCGCCGTCGCGGACCTTTTCCGAGCGGCTGATCTGAACGTGAAATTTCTTGCGTGGTGCTGCCACAATTTCCGCGTTAGGTTGGCCAAACGATGTGCAGACGCTGGCGGTGGTCGAGAACATGATGCGCCGATGCCTCGCGGTGCCACGGCTAACTCGTTGCCCCTTGGCCTGCTCTTCGGTGCGCAGACCGGAGATGCGGGCTTGAGACTTGGGGGACTACAGGGGTCTGCGTCAGTTTCCACCCGTCACCCTCCCCTTAAACCCCTCCCGGATCCGAGCCCCCTGAAAATCCGGTTTCCTACCAGCCCCGGCCCCAAAACCGGGTTTTGGCCGTGACAGAAAGAAACTGAGCCAACGTTGCGCCCCAAACTTTAACAAATGTAGTTTCCATGCTTCTCCGGTTAGTTCCCAACGGGAGCTTTTCTCCCTGCTGGCTTCGGGCGGCGCCCAACGCTGAAGTCACATTTGGGAAGCAACCGGATAAGCATGGTAGTTTCTTAGGAGCCCCCACCCCAAAACAAGTTTTGGCCCCGACTGGAAGAAACAGCTTTCTCACGCTACCAACGATTTACAGAAGCTGTTTCTTGAGTAACTCACCGACGTGAACATCCGCGGCGTGCAAAACGTCATCCGCCACTTCGTGCCCGCGATGGTTGCAAAGAAAAAAGGCGTGATCGTGAATTTCAGCTCCGGCTGGGGTCGCGGCGTGTCGCCGGAAGTCGCGCCGTATTGCATGTCGAAGTGGGGCGATCGAGGGACTCACGAAGGCGCTCGCGGCCGAGCTGCCCGCGGGCATGGCGGCGGTGCCGCTGAATCCCGGCGTGATCGACACCGACATGCTGCGCTCATGCTGGGCCGACGGCGCCGCAGGGCACCCGAAGGCCGCGGAGTGGGCGAAGACCGCCGCACCCTTCATCCTGAAACTCGGCCCGAAACAAAATGGCCAGTCGGTGAGCGGGGGCGGTTACGAGGATTGAGGAGCGGCGCGCGGCACCAATTCGCGTGGCCGGATTGGCGCTTGAGCGGGAAGGCGGATTCACCTAGCGATTGCGGCGTCGGTTTTCCCCCATCCCCGTGAATCCCCTCGTGCGCGCCATGCGAGCGACTCGTGCCTGCTATCGGCGGCAGATCGATTTTCGGCGCGACCTCGGGATTTTTTCCACATGGCTCGTACTGCTTGGGCTGCTCGGCGACGATCTGGTGCTTTGGATTCTGGGCCTGGTGTCCGAGGCGGCGCGCACCACCGTCGCGGCGTGGGGTGGCGTGGCGACGACGTTGGTGTTTGGCATCGCGCCGGCGCTCGGCCTGACGGTGGCGATTTTTCGGCGCGACTGGTGCGACTGCTGGCGGGAAGAGACGCACAATGCCTCTTGAATCGATGAGCCGCGCGGGCGTCGAAACCTCCATCCCGAAAACATTTTCCCATGATTCACTTCCCTCCGGTGACCCGGTTGTTTCTTCGCGGTGTTTGCGCGGCGATCGCCAGCAGTGCGGCCACGGCACAGACGGTTGATCTGCTCGGGCAGAAAGCGGGCCAGAAGCAGGCGCCGGCACCCGCGCGCGCGCCAGTGCGGGCGGGATTCCAGCCGCCCGGCCCGCCGGAGAACGGCCCGGCGCCGTGGATCTCAAGCGTCGTCGAGGTCGGCGGGGACAAGGACCGGAATGCCGGGGGGCGGATGTATTATCCGACGAAGACGAAGATTGACGACGTGTATTACGATGTGCCGGTCGCGATCCATGTGCCGTTCGAGATCCCGTTTTCAGGTGGGATTGTGAACGTGTTCTTCGACCTTGATGGCAAGTGGGAGCAGCCGGAGCAGGAGGCGCAGCGTCTCGGCCCAAACCTGCGGAGCGAGCCGATGTTTGGCCTCGTCAAGGTCTGGAGAAGCCTGTCGGACGGGATTTACCGGTTGGATGGCGCGCCGATCGAAGCCGGCACGGTCGGGTGGGACATGTCGCCGGTCTCGAGCGTCAAGCCCTCGCCGTTTACCTGGCAGACCGACGGGCCGTTTCCGGTTCTGTTCAACGGTGGAATGCCGGAGAACCGCGCGGGGAGGATCCATCAGACGCCCGATTTCTTCAGCTCGCACTATATGCAGGGCGCGCGGCCTCCGTTCGGCGATCGACTCCAAGGCAAGGTGGATTACCGCAGGGACCCGCGGCCGTTGCAATTTCGCAACGCCAAGCCCGGTTGGTATGCGCTGTGGTTGGTCGTGAATCCGGGCGTAGGCTGGCGGGGGCTGCCGGTGCCGCCGGTGCGGCCCGACGACACGATGCACGCGAAAATCTACGCGCATACGATGGTGACGCGGCTGCCCCGGCTGGCGGAGGGCTTCAAGGTAACGCTCTCCCGGCCCGAGCTCGAATACCTCTGGGAGGGCCGCGGGGAAAGGCCGGCGCGACTCGCGGACGAAAAACTGATGCAGGCGCATTCGGTGGAGATCCCGGTCGTGTTTCAGCGCGACGGCTGGGTGCTGGATCGGGTCGAGACGCTCCCGGATCCCAATCGGGGCAGTTGGCTGCGCACGAGCGTAGCGCAAGCCGCGAGCGGCGAGCGGCAGGCGCTCGACGTGAAAGCGGAGGCGAAGGTGCTGGGCCGCGGTGCCACGATGACCGCGAAGGTCGGCGTCTATCAACGGGAATATCTCGGAGCAAACGAGCGGTGGAAGAAAACCGGCCAGCGCGACCTACAGTTCGAGGTGCAAGTGCCGGCGGAAATCGCCGACGGCGGCGTGGCCGAGATTTCGGTCACTCGGACGATCGCCCATGAAGAAGGAAACGTCGGCACGCTCGCCACGCGCGAGGATCCGTTTGCGCTGTGGCCGGTGACCGAGCGGACGATCGACCGGGATTTTTTCTTTCCCATCGCGAACACGCCGCACTTTGAGACGAAGGAAAAATATCTGAAGGAATGGGCGTGGCGTGTGGGGGATGCGACCGGGCGGCACTGGCTGCCCTATGCGGGCGAGACCGCGCCGAAAAGTGGCGAACCCCGGCTCTACCGTTTTGCTTCACCTTTTTTCGGCCCGGACGCTTTTGGAAAAATCCCGCGCCGGATGATCGCGGAGGATGTCGGGCCGGTGAAACTTTTCACGGTCGAGTGCGGCCCGTGGATCGTCGAGGCGCACTACCGGCGGTGGAAGGATGTGCGCCGGCGCGGCTCGAGCGTGGACCCGAACGCCGTCGCCGCCGTCGTGAACGAACTCGATCCGTTCTGGCCGTGGCTGCGCGATTTCAGCCGGCGGCTGAAGGAGTGGAACCAGGAAATCCTCGCCGCCACCTCGCAAGCGAAGCTGCTCAAGCCGGGGCTCACGGCCAAGCTCGCGAGCGCCGGCCGGCTGCGCGGCGCGCTCGGCGGCGACGCCCAGGGATTCTTCGACACTGTGCTCGGCGACTATCGCGTGGAAATTCCCGCCGACACGCGCGCGCGGATGGACCTGCTCGCCTCGACGCTCGACGCGGACGTGAACTCGCGGCGCGAGCGAATCCGCGCGCACGCCGCGCGCGTCCGCGAAATCTACGCGGAGATCGAGCGGGAGCATGTCCGCGCGTTCGACCTGCACGGCGAGCGGCATTTCGAGCTGATCAACTGGCGGAACGAATACCGCACGCTGGCGAAAAACGCCGAGCTCGATCTGGCGCTCCTGGAGGACGACCTGCCGGCGTTTCGCCGGAAGGTGGACGAACTGTGGGGTCAGAACAACGTCACGGCCGACACGCGGCTCTACGAGGCGCTGCTGATGCAGAACAAGGGGGACTTCGGCGGGGCGTTGTTCGAACTGCGGCGCGCGGCGGAAAAACAGCCGGAGTTGCAGGGCCTGCAGCGGCGGATCGCGGAATTCGAGGCGGCGTTTGTGCGGTCGGCGATGGGGAAGTCCCACCGCGGCGTGGCGGAGGCCCGCGAGCAGTTCTACCAATTCATGGAGGCGCGCGGCTACCAGCAGGGCACGAACTCAGGCTACCGCGTGTTTCAATTTCTCACCTCGGGTGCGGCGAACGGCGTGGCGGCGGCGGTCGGCCTCGTGGACGCAAATGCCGACGAACTCGGGGCGACCGAGCTGCTGTTGACGAACTCGTATGTGGGCCTCCAGGCGATCCAGCGGTTGCAGGTGCGCGGGCACACGCTGGCGGCGATTGCCACGATGCCGGCGGCGAAACTGTGGAGCGAGCTGGCCGCCGATTCGCCCAACACCCCCGCGCTCACCGGCAAACGCCTCGCGCACTTCGGCGCCTGCGTGCAAACCGCGCTGCAACTGCCCGAGCTGCGCGCCATCGTGACGGGCGATCGCGCGATGATGCTCGCGGGCGAGAACGCGGGCTATTGGACCAAGGAGGACGTGTCGCAGGCGTGGTGGGAGATGGTCGGCAACATGGCGACTCTCGCCAACGTCGGCATGATGGCGGCGCCGCACACCTACGTGGCCCGCGCCGCGCGTCCGCAATTCTGGACGGCGGCGCAAGCCCAGGCGGTCAGCGCGGCGGCGGCGGCGGGTCGCGTGGAAACGCTCACCGCCCTCGTGGGCCGGAAAATCGGGCTGGCCCGCGCGCTGGGGGCGTTTGGGCAGACGGCGGAGGGCGAGGCGCTGGCGCTGATGCTGCAGAAAAGCCACGACTACCAGCAGTCGTTCGGCCTCGTGGGTCGCACCGCGTGGACCGGCGGTCAGATGCTCGCCATCATGGGCGCGGCGGCGACGGCCTATGCGCCGCTCGAACATTACGGCGGTCCCGGCGCGGTGCTTTTGCTCGATGCCGTGCTGATGTTTGCGGGCGACACGCCGGCGCTCACGCGCTGGTTTAATCTGCACAACATCCCGGCCGGCGATGTCGCGCGGCTCGTGCGCCGGGATTTCCTCCCGGCGATCCGGAAAAAGGAGCAACAGCTCCGCGCGATGGACGCCGAGGCCAAAATGCTCGGCCGCGTGCTCGAGAAACAACGCCTCGCGCAGAAGCTCTCCGAGTGGGAGGAGAAATTTCTCCTCAGCCACAACATGGGGATGAAGGGGGTGCGCCCGCTCAACGACTCCGAGAACGGGGCCCTCGTCAACGCGATCAGCCGGTTGCGCTCCGGCGCCACGCTCACGCCGGCGGAGGAGGAATTGATCTTGCGGGCGAATGCGGCCGTCGAATTTCCCCCGCGCGCCGCCGCGCCGAATGGCGACCCCGCGCACGATTCGCTCATCGCCCAGCGCGGCATGACCGAGGGCCTCACCCAAAACACCAACAACGGTGCGGGCAAAACCCTGGAGGAACTTGTCGCCGACGTGCCCGCGCAGGCCGACGATCTTGGCAAAGCGGCGGCGACCCTCGAGTCGGCGGTGTTGGAGTTGGAAAAAGCACCGGCGCTGCGCACCTCGCCCGGTCTGACGCGCAGGTATCCCAATGACGCCGCAGGCATCGCGCGTCCGTCGCCGGGCACCAAGCTGGCGCACGCGGAGGCGGCGCTCGCCAACGAAGACTTTGAGCTGGCCGAGACGCTCTACCGTCAGGTAATCGCGGAGTGGGCGGAAGCGGCAGAAAAGGGCCTGCTACTGCAATCGCACGAATGGCCGTGGGAAATGCTGCAAGTCCGCCTGCGCAATGCCCAGCGCGGGCTGCACGGCGTGAAACCGGCCGGGCCGGCTCCGGCGACGTTGCGCGAGGCGATCGGCGACCCGGATCTGGCGGGAGCGGTGAGCCGGCCGCGCCAGCGACTCACGGAAGTTAAGCCCGGCGAAGCGGAGGGCGCGAGCGGCGATGTGTTTAAGGTCCACGCGCCAAACTCCACCAAGGAAAATCCCAGGTTTTCCCACGTGCTGAAGGAGGTCGTGCCCGACCCCAAGGCGAAATTGATCAAGACGCCGGCGGATCTGCAGCGGATGGTGGAGGGTGAGGTTCTGGCGACGACGATTGCGCAGATGCTCGGCTTCGACATGCCGGCGATGCGGGTGGTCGTCGAGTGGGAGGGCAGGGTGATGAAAAAGGCCACGTTCGTGTATCGCAACGTCGAGGGCGCGCGGCTCGACAAGGTGGCCCCGGAACATCTTTTCGCGCTGCGCGCACAGCTTTCGCAACATCGCGCGCTGTCCGTCTGGCTGGGCGATTACGACCGGAAATTGGACAATCATTTCGTCCGCAACGGCCGCCTGATCCCCATCGACGCCGGGCAGGCGGACCTGCGCGGCTTTGTCGCAAAAGGGAGCGGCGGCCCTCCGACGCCGGTGGGCGAACCGGCGTTGATGGACATGGTGCGCGACAACTGGAAGGTCGGAGCGTTCCACAACATGGACGATGCGGATCCGGGGTTGCGCGAGTTGAGCGCGCGCACGTTCGCGAACGAAAACAACCTCACCTACCGGCACGCCGAACCGACCGTGACCAAGATCGAAGAGCTCCTCGCCAAGGATCCGGGCAAGCTGGAGCGGGCGCTCGCCAACGGGCTCGACCGCATTTATCACGGGTCCGAGGTCGTCGGTGGGAATACCGCGTTTGTCGGTGAGTCGGTGCAGGAAATGATGGGCGTGCTGCGCGAGCGGGGCGCCGCGCTCCGGGCGTCGATGCAGCGAATGGATGGCTCCGTGCCCGCAGCGGGCTTGGCGCCCCGCTCGCGCGGAACCCAACAGATCGGCGCACCACCACGCGGGACCGGCACGCAGCGCGAGCCGGTCGTGCCGCCTTCCGCGCCGCGCG
>JAUSID010000048.1 GCA_030648295.1 Opitutaceae bacterium
TGCTGACTGCTCCGGCGCTCTCACGCCAGAGCTCTCCCCGGGTAAGGTGCATGAACTTTCGGCCCGTGCCGACAGGCTCTACCAGATGCGTCTTTCGGTGACAGTTGGATTTCGTGCTTTCCAGCGCACTCATCGCCCGCACCTCGGCCTCACTGCCTGTTCGTGTTCCTCCGGTCGTGCCTTTGCTACAGCCTTCTTTCGTGCTGAGTGCCTCGCGGCCCCCGCCTTGGCTTTCGCTACGGTTGTTTGTCACTACTTCCGTACATCTCCTTTCATATGTTTAGTTCATGCCCATGCCGGGCACACTGGCTGCGGCATCCTGCCGCAGATCGGATCGAAAGCTCGCTCGACTGACCCTGCGGGCAATACGAGGCAGCCTGCCTGCGCCATTTCAATCCAATGCGGGCGAGACGCCCGCGCTCCCAGGGGCGAGAATCTCCCCAAGCCGTCTTTTCGAGTTCAGGCCTCTCGGCGAAGTCGAAGCTTATCGCACTTCGACCTGAGGTCCCGCGTCGACTCGATTCGCAGATGTCTGACTGTAAAACGGTTAAGGTCCATTCTTCGGATTCATATCGGGTTGGACTCCGGCGCACCTGATCGCGGCCAAGCATAAACAATGCTTCTGTCCCGCGCGCGGTCTCCGAACCGGACTTATCATGACGGGGTGGCGCCCCCAGTCCGTTGACGGACTTCGACGAAAGGGACACGTTTCCCCCCCTCATGGTGAGCCCGAACACTCCCGAAACCCAGGGTGGGATATCAGCCGTCAACGGCCGTCCCCCCCGATCCATTCAAGACGTTGTCATCCGCCTGGCGGGCAACTCGCAGGACGGCATTCAGGCCGTCGGCGGATTTCTCGCGCGGCTCGCGGGCCGCAGCGACCAGGACGTGATGACGTACATGACGATCCCGTCGACCATCTCGGGCGGGCCGTCGATTTTCCAGGTCCGCATAGGCACAGGCGACATCCTGTCGGCCGGCGATCGCGCCGACATGCTGGTGGCGTTGTATCAACACAGCTACGACGCGCACATCGGCTCGCTCCGGCCCGGCGGCGTGCTCGTGTACGACACCGATCACGTTAAGCCGAATCCGGACGACAACCGCTTCACCAACGTTCCGGTCCCGATCACGACGGCGACGGTGGAGGCGGTGGGCGGCACGGCGAAGGACAAGGGCAAGAACATTTTCATCCTCGGGCTGATCGCGCGGGTTTTCGATCTGGATGTCGCAAAGCTGACCGCGTTGATCAAGGAGCGGTTCGGCGGCAAGACTGAGGACGTGGTGCGCAACGCGATGCTCGGATTCGATGCGGGTTATGCCTGGCCGCAAAACAACCTGCGCGATCTCTTCTACCGTTTCGAGGCGGCGGACCGCCCGACCAGCACGACCTCGCATCCGCAGGTCACGATGGACGGCAACACCGCGCTCGCCTTCGGGCTGATCACCGCAGGGGTCCGGCACGGCGCCGGTTATCCCATCACGCCGTGGTCCTCGATCATGGAGACGCTGCGCAGCGAGTTTCCCAAGTACGGCGGCGTATTCGTGCAGTGCGAGGACGAGATTGCGGCGGTCTCGACCGCGATCGGATTCTCGTATTCGGGGCGGCTCGCCATCACCGGCAGTTCGGGCCCCGGACTTTCGTTGAAAATGGAGGCGCTCGGCTGGGCGACGATGGCGGAAATGCCGCTCATCGTGGTCAACGTGCAGCGCGGCGGACCCTCCACTGGCATGCCGACTAATGTAGAGCAGAGCGATCTGATGCAGGCCATCTACGGCAGCCACGGCGACGCACCCCGCGTCGTGCTGGCGCCGAAGAACGTCGAGGATTGTTTTTACGTCGCGATCGAGGCTGCCCGTATCGCCCGCACCTACAGCACCCCGGTCCTCATCCTCACCGACATGGCGCTGGCAAGCCGGATCGAAGCCTTCGATCAACCGGACCTGCCCAAGCTGATGGTCGATCCGGCGCCCGATCTCTCGGAGCGCGACGCCGATTTCAAACCGTACCCGCTGGATCGGATCACACGGCATGCGCCGCCGGGAACGAAAATGGGCTCGGGAAAATACCCGACCGTCACCGGACTGGAGCATGACGAACTGGGCCATCCGACCGGCAGCCCGAAGCTGCACCTGCAGATGACGGCGAAGCGCCGCGAAAAAATCAAGGCGCTCGGCGCCTCACTGCCCGCGCCGGAACTCTCGGGTGACAGCGCCGGCGAGGTGCTGCTCGTCACGTGGGGTTCCAGCTGGGGCCCTGGTCGCGAGGCGGTTGTGCGTGTCCGCAAGGCGGGGGTGAAGGCGGGCCACCTGCATTTCCGCCACCTGCACCCGCTGCCAAACGGCCTCGAGGAAATGCTTACGCGTTATCACAAGATCGTCGTGGCCGAGCTGAATGACGAGGGGCTCTACGGTTTCGGGCAGTTCGCGATGATGCTGCGCGCGCGTTACGCGAATCCGAACATCGTCAGCGTCACGAAAACCGACGGGCTCACGTTCAAGGTCAGCGAGATTGTCGCCGGAATCGCGAAGCACATCGAAAGCACCCAGCTCGACGCCAGCGTCGGCGTGACCGCGCAAAGCCCGCTCGCGCTCCAGCGCTGAACCGGATCCGCACCAAATCGTAAATCAAAATTTCCGACCATGTCTTCCGCTGCTCCCGCCCTTGCCCCCACGCCCGCCATTCCGTTGCCGGCGTCCGGACAGCTCACGAAAAAAGCGCTGACGGCCGACCACCCGACGTGGTGCCCCGGCTGTGGCGATTTCGCCGTCCTCGCCGCGTTCTACCGCGTGCTCGAGAAACTCAACTACCCCCATCAGAACATCGTCACGATGGCCGGCATCGGCTGTTCGTCGCGGTTCCCGTACTTCGTCAACACGCACGGCGGCCACTTCATTCATGGTCGTGCGCTCCCGTTTGCCGCCGGCATCAGCCTGGGCCGCGATGATCTGCACGTGTTCGTGTTCGGCGGCGACGGCGATGGCTTCTCGATCGGCGGCAACCATCTCGTCCATACCGCGCGCAAGAACGTCCGCATCACCTACGTGATCATGGACAACTCGGTGTATGGACTGACGAAGAAGCAGACGTCGCCGACTTCACCGCTCGGTTTCAAGACCAAGACCGATCCGACCGGCGCAATCGATCAGCCGATCAACCCGATGCGGACGCTGCTCAACACCGGCGCGTCATTTGTTGCGCGCAGTCACGCGACCCAGGTGAACCACATGATCGACATGATGCTGCGCGCCGCGAAGCACGACGGATTCTCGGTCGTGGAAATTCTGTCGGAGTGCGTCGAGTTCTACGAGGGCGCCTTCGACGCCGCGAATCCGCGCAAGGGCGGCAGCTGGAAATTGATCGAGGAAAAGAAATCCGACGGCACGCCCGAGGATGAGCAACGGCACGACGTCACCGACGAAGTGGCGGCCTTCAAGCTCGCCACCCTGGCGTGGCCCGGCGCCTTCGGCGTGTTCTACGAGAACAAGAAGCGGCCGACGAAAAACGCACTCGAGGCCGACCTGATCGTGAAGGCGAAGGAACGGACGAAAAACGCGTCCGACCTCGCGCTGCTCCAGGCGACTTTCGCGAAGCTGCGGTAAACGGCGGGACAATCTCGGATGGCGGATTTCGGATCGTGGATTCGCCGATACAGGAAACAGGAAACCGGAAACCGGATACCGGAAACCGGACGCGCTTCACCTTTCCTTTGTCTTCGGCCATGATGTCGGCCATCGCAGCTCGCGACGACTTGGAAATCTTGTTCCGAGGTGGACGCCCTCTGGTTGCGGCCCCCGTGCCGCGTTATGAAATTTCCCGGCAAGCGTTGCTCAAAGCTTCCGCACCGCGCCCACGCCGGGAAACATCCGGCGCAGCGCTTGCTGGATGAGCTGGAGGTTCTCGACGCTGCCCCGCGTCCGGAACGGCACCGTGCCGATTTCCGGAACGTAGATGCAATAGCGGCCATGGAAAACGAATACGGCGGCCGCCGATTCGCGCTTTTCCTCCCCGCTGCCGTGGCTGAATCGCACGACGTTGACCGGCCGCGTTCGCGCCAGCTGCGCGCCCACAATGCTCGCGTCGCGCAGGGCGTGGTTCGGATTCGCCGGCTGCGCCGCGGGCGGGGTGGCGGAAGCCGCCTGCGGAAAATCGAACCGGTACGTCGGATAACGCGCGGTCGTCTTCGGATATTTCGCCAGTATCGGCGCCGCCACGACGTCTACATTTTCGCGCTGGCCGGGATCCGCCGGCAGCCGCCGCCAGCCGTGGTTGATATCCCAACACCACAGCGCGCCCGCTGATTCGCAGATCGCCACGGCATGGCCGATCGGCACCTCATCCTCGGGCTTCGCGCCCCATTGCAGCATCCGCGCCCAGGTCTCCCCACCCTTGTCCTGTTTCCAGTGATCCAGGAACGCGACCGTCTCGACGAAACATCCGTTCGACACCGCCATCAACGGGTGATTCAGCGGCGGTTTTTCGGCGGCACGGGTCGTCGCCACCGCCATCACCGTCAGGATAAGAGGAACCAGCCCTTTCACGCCGAACAGCGATAAGTGACCATCACGAACCTTTCCATTCTGTAATGCTGCCGAAAGGCAGGGGATAGCGGGGTGTGGCACCTTCACGACGAAACTTTTCCAACCATGAACACACCTCCATCTATCTTTAACCGCCGGCAGGTCCTCTGGGCTGCGGGGGCGCTCGCGATTGCGGGTGCCTTCGCCGCCGGCGCGCAATCCTCCAGCCCGAAACCCGACAACGAGGTCGCGATCAAACGCGACGTTCAGCCCGTGAACCGCGGGCCCGTTGAAACCGGCAGTTTCTCGCACGTCGTCAAACGCGTCGCGCCCAGCGTGGTCAAAGTCACGACCACAACGAAGGCACGCCGGGTCACAAACACGCAATTCCCCGGTTTCGATGATCCGCGGCTCCGCCAGTTCTTCGGCGGCCGGGTGCCCGAGATGCGTCAGCCCCCGCAAAGCGGGCTCGGCTCCGGCGTCATCATCAGCGCCGACGGTTATGTCGCCACGAACAATCACGTCGTCACCGGCGCCGACGAGGTCCTCGTCACGCTCGACGACGGCCGCGAACTGAAGGCGAAGGTTGTCGGCCGCGATCCCCAGACCGATATCGCGGTGATCAAGGTCGACGCAAAAGATCTGCCCGCGATCACGTTTGCCGACAGCAACACCATTGAGGTCGGCGACCGCGTGCTCGCGATTGGCAATCCGTTCGGCATCGGCGAAACCGTGACCACTGGCATCGTGAGCGCCAAGGGCCGGCGGCCGGGGCTCGGGCTCGATTACGAGGACTTTGTCCAGACCGACGCGGCCATCAACCCCGGCAACTCGGGCGGCGCGCTGGTCGACATCAATGGCCGTCTCATCGGAATCAATACGGCAATCCTGAGCCGCACCGGCGGCTTCCAGGGCGTCGGGCTCGCGGTGCCGTCGAATCTTGTCAGCCAGGTTGCCGACGGGCTCGTGAAGCATGGCAAGGTCGTGCGTGGCTACCTCGGCGTCGGCACGCAGGACGTGACGCCGGCGCTCGCCGAGTCGCTCGATTTGAAGGCACGCAGCGGCGCACTCGTGGCCGACGTGCAGCCCGACAGCCCGGCGGCAAAGGCCGGATTGAAGACGGGCGACGTGATCACGGCGGTCAATGATCAACCGGTCGAGGATTCGCACCGGCTCAGCTTCACCATCGGCGCCGTGGCGCCTGGCACGAAGCTCGACCTCGACGTCCTTCGTGACGGTGATTCAAAGAAGCTGAAGGTGACCGCGGGCGAACGTCCGAAGAGCCCGCGTTCGCCGGATTCGGCCGAACCCGATGAACTCGCCACCAACGATGACGGCGTGCTGAACGGCGTAGCCGTCGGCGACATCGATCCTGCGGCGCGCAGCCGGATGAACATTCCGCCGCGGCTGAAGGGCGCCGTAATCACGAACGTCGATCCAGATTCCGCCGCCGCCCGCGCCGGCCTGCGCCCAGGCGACGTTATCCTCGAGATTAACAAGCAGCCGGTCACGTCCGCCCAGTCGGCCGTGGAGGTGAGCGCCAAGGCCGACAGCAAGAAGGCCCTAGTTCGAATCTGGTCGCGGGGCAGCACCGCCTTCGTGGTGGTGGATGAAACCCGCTCGGAGGCGGCCTCGAACTAATCCGCGGCCCGTGGGGAAGGTGTTACCCGCGGCCCTCGCGGGGTCCCCGCCCCACTGACGCCGGCGGGCGAACGCGTTAATTTCAATATGGGTTTTGTGTTGTTGTAGTGACTAGCCGGCCTCGGTGATCGCCTCCGCAAGTTGGATGGCGGCGCCGAGGCTGTTTTTTTTGGCGAGGGGGGTGGCCAATGGGCAATGGCAAATGGCCATGCAAAACCGCCTCACCGCCTCACCGTTTCACCGTTTCACCGTTTCACCGCTTCACCGCTTCACCGACCGTCTCCCGTCTCCTGTCCCCTGTCTCCTGTTTTCCGCCGCCTTGCTCCCTGCCCCCTTCTCCCTTCTCCTCAATGGCTCAAACTACTTTTCGGTCCGAATTTCCACATGCGCGTCCTCGTCGTCGAAGATGATGCCAAGATTGCCTCGTTCGTCGTGCGTGGGCTCAAACAAGCCGGCTACGCGGTCGACCACGCGCCCGATGGGGAAACCGGACTGGCCCTCGCCGAATCGACCGACTACGACGCGGCGATTGTCGACGTCATGCTGCCCCAGCTCGACGGCATCAGCCTCGTCAAGCGCGTCCGGGCCGCGCGCCGGCCGCTGCCCGTGCTGTTCCTGAGCGCCCGGACTTCCGTGGACGACCGCGTGCGCGGGCTCCAGGCCGGCGGGGACGATTATCTCACCAAGCCATTCGCGTTCTCCGAACTGCTGGCGCGGATACAGGCACTCATCCGGCGCGCCACGCAATCGCCGGAAACCACGCGGCTCGTGGCGGGCGACGTCACGCTGGATCTGGTGACGCGTGAAGTGACGCTGGCGGGCAAGCCGGTCGAACTCCAGCCGCGCGAATTCTCGCTGCTCGCCTACCTGATGCGGCACGCCGGCCGGCCGGTGAGCAAGACGATGATCCTCGAACACGTCTGGGATTACAGCTTCGATCCGCAGACCAACGTCGTGGATGTCGTGGTCTCGCGGCTCCGCTCCAAAATCGATCCCGACCACCAGCGGCTCGAGACGGTGCGCGGGGTTGGCTATATTTTCCGGCCCCATGTCTGAGCGGCTGCGCCAGTCCCTCGCGCTGCGGCTTGCGATCCAATACGCGCTCGTTTTCGCGCTGGCGTCCGGGGTGCTCTTCACCGCGCTGTACTGGGTTCTCGCGGACGCGCTCGAACAGCGCGACAGCGACGCCGTTGGCCGGCGGGCCGAAATCCTGGCCGCCGCCTACGACTTCCGCGGCCTGGCCGGACTCCAAAGCCAGGCCGCGGCAGACCGATCCCCGGATCAGCCGGCATATTTTGTCCGGATCGTGAATGCCGACGAAACGATCAACTGGGTCGCCGTGCCGCGGAACTGGGTGGAGACGCAGGTGGAGGAGATTCCCGTCGGCGTGTTCAAACTGACGCGCGAGACGCGAATCGCACGCGTGCCGCAGAATGCGCTGCGGGATTACACCATCGCCTCGCGGCCGCTGCGCGATGGCCGGCTTCTGCAGGTCGGACGAACCACCGACAGCCGGGCGGTGCTGCTCGCGCCGTTGCGGCGGGCATTCGCGGTCGTGGGCACGGGGGCGGCGTTTCTCTCCGTCGCGGTCGGCACGCTGCTGGCGTGGCGCGCGACCCGGCCGCTCCGTGCCGTATCCGCCACGGCGCGACGGATCATCGAGACGGGCGACTTCGCCGCGCGGGTGCCGTCGCCCGGTGGCAGTGGCGAACTCGCGGTCCTCGTCCGCCAGTTGAACACGCTGCTGGACAAGAATGCCGCGCATGTCCGCGTGCTGCGGGAGACGCTCGACAACCTGGCGCATGATCTGCGCACTCCGCTGACCCGCCTGCGCGGCACGGCCGAGCTGGCGCTCCAGGATGCAGGCGATCCGGCCGAGGCCCGCGGCGCGCTCGCCGATTGCGTCAACGAATCCGATCGATTGCTGCACGTGCTCGAGGCGCTGCTGGACATCACCGCGGCCGAGGCGGGCGTGTTGAAGCTCGACCGCGACCAGGTGGACGTGCGCACGCTGGTTGAACGCGCCGTCGATTTGTACCGCGAGGTCGCGGAGGAGAAGAGAATCAGCGTAACGCTCGATCATCCGGAGCCGGTGGAAGCGTCGGCCGACTCGGTCCGCCTCGGACAGGCAATCAACAACCTGCTCGACAATGCGCTCAAGTACACGCCAGAGGGCGGCCGAGTCGTGCTCGCGGCGCGGAACGAACCCGGCGCGGCGATGATCACGGTGAGCGACAACGGACCGGGCGTGCCGGCATCGGAGCGCGAAGCGATTTTCCGACGGCTTTATCGTGGTGACTCGAGCCGCTCGCAGCGCGGCCTTGGTCTCGGGCTGAGCCTCGTGAAGGCGATCGTCGAGTCGCACCGCGGCTCCGTGTCGGTGGAGAACGCGCCCGCCGGCGGGGCAAGGTTCACTGTCCGGCTGCCGAAGTGATGCCCGCCAATCGTTTTTAACCGCGAATGAACGCGAATGGACGCGAATAAAGCCAAGATAAGGAGCGGATGACTCCGAAATTCGCCGTTCGGTAATGCACCTCGGCTGTAATCCGAGGATTGTTCCTTCTCCCTGCTCCCTTCTCCTTGCCGATTCGACAGGCTCACGGCCAACCGCTTCATCGACCGGCAGGCCTCGAGCCCGCCGAGAGGCTCCCTTCTCCCCGCGGCGCTGCCAGACGACAAAACTATCGTACCATGATACTTCGCCGCGCCGCGTGGCGCTGCGCGGCATTTGACTCCCGCTCCCAGCGGTATTGCCTGCCCTGTTCAATACCTGATGGCCGATTTCCTCACCGACAAACCCGCCCAACTCCAACGCGCATTCCTCGTGGGCGTCCAAACCCATGACATGGCGGCCGGCGAGGGCGCGGAACTGCTGTCGGAGCTGAAGGAATTGGTCGAGAACCTCCGCATCGAGGTGGTCCGGACGACGCTCGTTTCACTCCGCAGAGCCACGCCGGCGCTGTTGCTTGGCAGCGGAAAGGCGGAGGAAATCATCGCGCAGGCAAAAGCGGACGACGCCGATGTGATCGTGTTCGACGAGGCGCTTTCGCCCGCCCAGCAGCGAAACTGGGAGGAGATGTCGGGCATCGCCGTCATCGATCGCCAGGAGGTGATCCTCGAGATTTTCGCCGATCGCGCGCACACGCGGGAGGCTATTCTCCAGGTGGCACTCGCCCGGATGGAGTACTCACTGCCGCGGTTGACGCGGGCATGGACCCACCTGTCGCGTCAGCGCGGCAAGGGGGCGCTGGGCGGCGAAGGCGAAACCCAGCTCGAGCAGGATCGGCGAATTGTACGCGACCGGATCGCGCACCTGAAGCAGGAGCTGAAAAACGTCGTGCAACAACGCGATGTCC
The DNA here is from genome assembly GCA_030648295.1 of Opitutaceae bacterium. Lineage (GTDB taxonomy): Bacteria > Verrucomicrobiota > Verrucomicrobiia > Opitutales > Opitutaceae > ER46. The sequence goes on from JAUSID010000048.1 coordinate 9,519, forward strand.
AGCGCCGCAAGCGCCAGCGCGTCCCGGTGCCGACATGTGCCATCGTCGGCTACACGAACGCCGGCAAGTCCACCCTGCTCAACACGCTGACGGGTGCCGAGGTACTCGCCGCCAACAAACTCTTCGCCACCCTCGATCCCACGACGCGCCAGCTCGTGATGCGCGGCAACCAGAAGCTGCTCGTGACCGACACGGTGGGCTTCATCCGCCGGCTGCCGCACGGCCTGGTGGAGGCCTTCAAGGCCACGCTGGAGGAGGTCGTTGTAGCCGATTTTCTGATTCACGTCATCGACGTGACGAATCCGAATTTCGAACATCATCGTGCGACCACGCTCAGCGTGATGGAAGAGCTCGGGGCGGCGGACAAGACGATCGTGACGGTGTTCAACAAAATCGACGCGGCGGAACCGGTGATGCTCCAGCGGGCGCGGCGGCTGGTGCCGGATGCGCTGTTCGTCAGCGCGCAGACGCGGGCCGGGCTCGAGACGCTCGAGTCGCGCTGCCTCGAGTTGATCGCGGAGGCGCATGCGGCCACCGAACTGCTTGTCCCGCACGCCCGCTATGACGTGATCGCGCGGCTCCATGCCGTCGGCCATGTCCAGAGCGAAGAACAGCGCGACGACGGCGTCCACCTGCTCGGCCGCTTCCCTGCCACCCAAGCCGCGTTCTTCGCGCCGTTCGTGATTCGGTAGCCCGCATTTTTCACACTTGAAATGGTCTTCACCAGTCTCTGACCGCCAACATCCCAATGCTCCGGCGAGCGCCCCGCGTTCATGCGGGCTAAATGCATTCTGCTGGCCAGCAGAATGCCCTTAGCCGGGAAATCGTGGAGCGCGCGCCGGCGCACGGCGCAAGCCAACACGCTGTGCT
>JAUSID010000078.1 GCA_030648295.1 Opitutaceae bacterium
TCCTTCATCATGCCCGTGTCGTCACCTTCACCGGTAAAAGCTATCGGCTCAAAAACGTGGCCATCGAGCACACCCCGGTCGCCGCAGATTCGTCCAATGACTAACCTTCCCATCACCTCACCCCCCGCCCTCTCCTCAAAGGAGAGGGAGCTCCTCCCGCTGCGCGTGGCTTGGCGCGTGGGCGCGCCTCGGCGCTCTGCGCCGACCTGCCATGCTCGCTCCGCCTTCAGCCAATATCATCGCGCTTCCTGCTTGCGCGTCAGCCACGTAAGCCATTGAAAACCTCCGCCTCAGAGTGGCTGGTTTTGATTCGACCCGTGACAACTTCAAGGAGCATCTCCAGCATTTTATCGTCCGTTGTATTTTTTGGCCGGTCAATTTCCAGACGTTCCGCTTCCTGCGTGGTTAGGGATTTTACCTCTAGTTCTATCTTTTGAAGGCGGGACAGACCACCTTGACCGCGTAGAAGTTGTAATGAGAGGGCATCCATCTCAAGAGAGTTGGGAGTTACGCCGTCCCTCTCCTCGACAACCATGTGCATCATCTCGTGAAGCAGAACGAAATCAGCGTAACGCGGCGGTATAGTGCGTAGGCGGAAATAGAGTTTCCCCTGAAGGGTTGCAGCCCAGAGCACTTCATCCCGGCGTGAATGAGTCCGGATTTCGTCATCGGTAACGTAGATCGTCAGCGGATGCCGCAACAGCAAAGCTTCGATTTTGCTTTTGTGCTCTGCACGCAGTAGCGCAAGCAGTTCGTTGAACCGCTTTCTTACGTCCTCGGCGGTGGTCATCGCTTAATCCTTGAGGCCGGGGGTTCCGGCCAGCAAGGACAGAGCCTCCCAAAAAATGAAGGGCGCCTACCGATGTTCTGCGAAACTAATCGTCGGCCGTAAATCTGTCATCGGAGCGTCAGTCAGTCCAAGTCCTTGGATGGCTTCGCGATTCCGGTACTTAATTTTGCCGCTCTTGAAATCGTAAGTCGTCTGGGCTGGGATGTACGCGAACTCGACGTAGCAAGATTCATCATACCCCCACCGCTTCCAAAGTGCGGCAGCCTGTGGTGGAGGTGTCGCATAGATCTGCCAATGCACGCGGACGTTAGTGATCGGGGCCGAATTCGGATTGTAGATTTTCCCCTCGACTCCGATGTAGCCGTCTTCTCCCCCGAAGCGCATCATATCGGATTGAGCCAATATGGGTGGTTGGGGGGTTGCTGGCGTTGTTGCGTTACGAAGAATCGCTTCCGTCGTCTTAGAAAGTTCAAGCCGGTCGTGATTCAGATAAAAGAATAGCCCCGCCATCACTAGCAACAGACCGAGGATCACCAATGCAGGTGCGGACGTGTGTTTCGGAGGCGAGAAACTCTCCGCAAGAACATCTCTGGATTGCCGCTCACCGTGGGAGGATGGCGGTGACTCCGACGTGTGTTGAGATGAGTTTGCCTCCACGAGTGAGAGGGAATCGTCCATTCATGCTTCGTGACCTGCGAGCGAGCAACCAAAATGCTGACTTTACGGCTGTCGATTCAAAGGCTCGGAAGTGATGTGCGTCAACTCCCGACGCCGCCGACCCGCGCGTACGAAAGGCAACTTCAGGTCACAAAGAGTCCGAGCCGGCTGCTCCCCGGTTCCACCTCGATCCGACCGCTGCCCGTCCCAGAAGAAAACAGCCCGCGCACGCCGGCATCCTACAGGTGCCGCTCGATTCGTTTGCCGCAGCGGGTCGGCTACTGAGGCAAGTATGTTATTACCCTATCCAGACGCGAGCAACGCAGAGTCCCCCGACAACGATTTCCCAGTTCGCGCAACTCGTGCGCGCCTGCGCAATGGATACTTCGCGAGGATTCAAGAACGCACCGGAAGATCCCCTGCTTCTCGCCGAAGAGTGTAAATTCTCACTGATTTTCGGCGTATGGGACGCCGAGGGGCCACACCTGTTTCAGATAAACAGCAAAGATTACATGCCGTTTAAGTGTAAAAACGGCATCGCCACGATTGGAACCGGCCAAATTCTAGCCGACTATATTCTCGACGGTATTAACCCCAAAGAAATGTTCTTTGAGGATGTGCTAATGCTGGGGATTTACTGCGTGGAAATGGTTACTAACAAAGAGGGGCAATGCGAGGGAGCAGCCCGCGCTGGCGTCATCGCGGATCATGGTCCTTGGGAATACCCACAAGAAGACGCCGAAACGCACGCGAAGGAATGCCGAGGATTCGAGAAGCATCACAAGCAAGTCTGGCTTCAGATGCTCGGAGACGAATTGATCGGCGAATGGCGGGGGTAGCCGGGCGAGTCATCATTTTCTTTCGCGGCGAATGTTTTCACCCACGGCGCGCTGCCGTGGATCGGGTTTCCTCGGCACGACCTATTAGGTCGTTTTCCTCCATTGACTAACACGACCCGACGGGTCGTTTTTGTGGGCCTCAGATGCAGACGCACGAAGAAAGGCCACGCGTTGAAATACCCGGTATTTCTGACGCGTCTAGCGGTGGGGCCTGGAAAGTTGTCGCCGTGCTTGTTTTGACTGCTGGGCTAATCGTGGGCGGTTTTGCGGTTCGCGACTATCGCGCGCGAGAGCACGAACGCTTGGTAAAAGAAGTGGCGATGCAGATCGCTACCGGCGTTGTCAGACAACGCCCGTGAAACTCACGAAGCCTTAGTTGAAAGAGCAATCGCTGATCGGAAAGCCATCGAGGGAATGACGAAATACGAGGTCGAGCAGGCGAAAGGTCGGCCATTCATGATTAACACTGGCCATCAGATCGAAGATGCCGTGCGTCAGGCAGGAGCTACAGAACTTTGGATATATCTGAACCCGCGGCAAGAAGGCGTCTTTTTCAACTTTCGCGGGCTGGTGATCGCGTCGAGCGACACGCTCGAAGTGGCCAAAAACGCGAAATAGTCGCAAAATCCGTGTAATTGCAGGGGTGAGTCCTATACCTGACCAAGCGCAGTCTTTAGATCGCGTTGTAGCTGCTCTAAACGAGTTTTGTCTTTCTCCAGCGACGACAACAATGCTGCTCGCCCATCTGGCGGAAGATCCGGCAGCTTTTGAGCTACCAACCGAGTTAAAGCATCGTGTGCTTCCCGCGTCTGCACAGCCACGTTCGCAATAGCAAACAAGGCGTTACGAATCTGTTCGTCCGTCAGGATTCGCTGAGACATGGCCAAGCCGTAGCCCAAACCCGGCACTGAGCCAAGTATGTTATTACCCTGGATAGAGTCCGCCGCATGCGTGGAATAGGTCGTCTTTCCCGCCTGAACAATGCCGCAATGAAGATCGCCTGCTGAAAACAACGTGATTTTTGGCAGGTCGAAACGTTTCACCCCGTCCTCCGACTCTGTTCGGCTATCACTCACCAGCACGATCTGGTCTTTGGAAATCATTCCGATTCCAATACTCATGTTTCGTGCGGGTCGGAGTAGGTCGCGAAAACGTTTCCGGTTTATCTGGAGTGTGGAAATCATCGACGTAGAGTCTGGATAAAAGCAATGGCGCGCTGCGAAGGAATCCGTGCATCTGTTGGCACCGTGGCCAATAACGAGTGCCCGGTTTCAAGGGATGCGGGCGCACAGCGTTACTGAGACAAGTATGTTATTACCCTCGAGAGGGGTGTCGCGAAGCGACGGGGTGTGTTTATGCGACCGCGGCGACGCGCCCGCATCCGCTCTCGATATCGGAATCCAAGCGGTTACGTGACGTTCGCTTTCCCGCGCCGCTCTGATGCGAGGGACGTCAACCGCCGAGCGCCCTCCACCCCAGCCCGAGGGCACCGGCGGCGAGCACGATCGGTATGATTCCAACTTTGAAACGCTGAAGCGCGACGAACGCCGAAACGGCGAGCACGATGGCGAACCAATCGGGCGCACGCGCCGTCGGAAAAAACACGTGGAGCCCGAACCATACCGCGAGGTTCAGCACCACGCCGACGACCGACGCGGTCACCGTGGCGAGCGCGCTCGCCAGCCGGGCGTTGCCTCGCAGCTGCTCGATGTGCGGAGCGCCAAGAAAAATCCAGAGGAAACATGGCACGAAGGTGGTCCACGTCGTCATCAGCGCGGCCAGCGTCGCCATGGCGAGCGGGTTCATTCCCGCCGGCTGGTTCCACCCGCCGATGAAACCGACGAACTGGAGCACCATGATCAACGGCCCGGGCGTGGTCTCGGCGAGCCCCAACCCATCGAGCATCTGCGGTGCCGTCAACCAGCCGTGATGTTCGACGGCCTCCTGGGCGACGTACGGCAAGACCGCATATGCCCCGCCGAAAGTCACCATGGCGGCCTGGCTGAAAAAGATCCCCTCGCGGGCGAGGATGCCGTTCCATCCCTGCCCCAGCCCGGCGAGGATCACTGGCGCCCACCAGAGGCCGAGGCACGTCACCAGCACCCGGACCGCCCGAGACCATGACGGCCGGGCGTGGGCCGGCGACTCATGGGTGTCGTCGATGACAGCCGGGCCTGCACCCAGCGCAGGATCCGCCGCCCCCACGAACGTGGCCGGTAGAAACTTTCCACCGAGCAGCCCAAGCGCCAGGGCCGAAACGACGATGGCGGGGAAAGGCACGCGTAACCAGAAAATGGCGACGAAAGCCGCGGCCGCGATGCCCCACATCACCGGATTACGGAGCGCGCGCCGGCCAATCCGCCAGACGGCCGCGGTCACGATGGCCGTGACCGCCGGCTTCAGGCCGTAAAAGATCGCCGCGATCCACGAGACATTGCCATATGCGACATAGATCCAGCTCAACGCCCACAGCAGCACGACCGAGGGCAGCACGAACAGGACTCCCGCCGCGATGCCGCCCCACGTGCGGTGCAACAGCCAGCCGCAGTAGGTCGCGAGCTGCGTGGCCTCGGGCCCGGGCAGCAGCATGCAGAAATTCAGCGCATGCAGGAACCGCTGCTCGCCAATCCACCGCCGGTTTTCCACCAGCTCCGTGTGCATGAGGGCGATCTGCCCGGTCGGCCCGCCGAAGCTGATGAACCCAAGCCGCAGCCAGAACCGCAGCGCCTCGCGAAAGCTCGGGTGAACGGACATGCGGCGATGGAAAGCTCCAAGCTCCAAGTCTCCAAGATCCAATGAAACACCAAATTCTCAATCCAGTGCCTGCGAGCCGGTAGATCGATGACGTCGCGAACTTCGCTGCTGGCTGCAATCTTGGCGCTTGGACCTTTCCAGCTCGCGCGCATCATCCCGCCCATGACCCGCCTCCTGCGGCTGGCCGCCGTCATTGCGCTCGTCCCGCTCGCCGCCTCCGGGCAGGAGTACGATCTCGTGCTCCGCGGTGGCCGGTTGATCGATGGAACGGGAGCGGCCGCGCACGCTGGCGATGTGGCGGTGCGCGACGGACGTATTGCGGCGGTGGGGACGTTCGCCGGTCGCGGCAAAACCGAGCTCATGGTGGAAGGGCGGGTGGTCGCTCCGGGCTTCATCGACGTCCATACCCACGCCGAAGACGTGGCCGAGCTGCCGGCGGCGGAGAATTTCATCCGCATGGGCGTGACCACAATCGTGACCGGCAACTGTGGCGGTTCGAAGCTCGATGTGGCGGCATTCTTCGCCGAAATCGAGCGGACCGGCGTGAGCCTCAACGTCGCCACCTTGATTGGGCACAACACGGTGCGCGGCCAGGTCATGGGCGGCAGCTTCCGGCGCCCGCCGACGAAGGAAGAACTCGCAGCCATGTGTGGTTTGGTGGAACGGGCAATGAAGGCCGGCGCCGTCGGGCTCAGCACCGGACTCATTTACCTGCCGGGCACATTTTCAAAAACCGACGAGATCGTCGAGCTGGCCAAAGTGGCGGCGGCCCATGGCGGGATTTACGCGAGCCACATGCGGCACGAAAACGCGCAGATCGTGTCGGCACTCGAGGAGGTGGCGGCGGTTGCGCGCGGCGCGCACATCCGCGCCGAAATCTCGCATATCAAACTCGGGGGCGGCCCCGTCGCGTGGGGCCGCGCAGATGAAATCATCGCGTGGCTGGAAAGGGCGCGCGCCTCCGGACTCGATCTGACGCAGGATCAATACGTGTACACTGCGTCGCAAACCGGCATCTCTTCCCGCATCCCGGACGAGGCATTGGAGGGCGGAGCCCAGCTTTTCCGCCAGCGCATCGGCGATCCCGCCCGGAAGGCGCGGTTCGTCGACGACATGAAGAGCACGTTGAAAAAAAATCAGCAGCCCGACTACGGCTTTGCCGTCATCTCCGATTTCCCGCCGGATCGGCGGCTCAACGGCAAATCGATTCCGCAGGCCGCAAAATTCGTGCGCGGTTCCGATTCGATCGACGATCAGATTGAGTTGATTCTGGACCTGGAGGCGCGTGGCGGCGCAGATGCGGTTTTCCACGGGGTCGATGAGAACGATCTCCAGAAATTTCTCGTGCAGCCACTCACGATGATAGCATCCGACTCAGGCGTGCGGAGATTTCGCCACGGCGTGCCGCACCCACGCGGCTATGGCAACAACGCCCGCGTCCTGGGCCATTATGTTCGAGAGCTCAAACTGCTCTCGCTGGAGGACGCGGTGCGAAAGATGACCTCGTTGCCCGCCCAAATCTTCAAACTCAAAAACCGCGGCGAACTACGGACGGGATTCGTCGCTGATCTCGTCATCTTCGACCCCGAGACGGTTGGATCCGCGGCCACGTTTGACGACCCCCATCATTATGCCACCGGTTTCAGCGACGTGATTGTGAACGGCACGCCCGTGATCCGAGCCGGCGAGTTTATGGCGGCCCGGCCGGGGCGGCCGGTAAGATTGAACGAATAGCCTCAGCCGCCCGCGCGGCGCCGTCGGTTCGCGTCAGCGCAAACACCCTCACATCGCGGCGGTGCGCGGCGCCGTCGCAGTTACAGGCGGACCGCACGCGCCCTCGCGCGCGCAACTACTCGAGAAGTCCGAACACCGTGGTCACGAGGATCAGGCCGCCGAGCACGATCAGCGCCGGCGACGCGACGGTGTAGAACCGAATGGACCTGCCCGCCTGTGCCTCCGTCAGCTTGTTGTCCTTGATCCGCTCCTCGGCGGACATCCGCCAGCGGGGCAGCTGCCACTGCAACGCCAGTCCCGCGGTCGTGAACAGCACGCCGACCACGAGCGCGATCTCCAGGGTCGCCGGCGCGAGCGGAATCGCCGCCTGGCCGGGAAGCAAAGGGCGGAGGGCAAGCGCGAGAACGAGAGCGGATTTCATTTCAATATCACCGTCGCGGGGGTTGGGCGGAAATCCATGCCATGGCCTTCTCGGCCAGCCGGTCGAACGCGGACACACATTGCTCCAGGTGCTCCTCCTTTGTATCCTCGATCTTGTTATGACTGATGCCATGCAGGCTCTGCACGAACATCATCACGGTGGGGATCCCGGCGCCCGCGACTTCGGCCGCATCATGCAGCGGGCCCGAGGGCAGGCGATGCGAGGTGCCGACCGTCTCCCGGATCGCCTCGTCGCAAAGCTCGATCAAATCGCGATGGAAAGGCCGCGGCTCGATGTGCCAGAGCCGTTCCCAGCCGACATCCACGCTGCCTTCGCGGGCAAAACGCTCGCTCGCCTCGCGCGCCTCACGCAGCATCCGCGCCAGCGCCGCGGCGTCGAGATGCCGCTGATCGAGCGTAATCCGGCACTCCTCGACCACGCTCGTGACGATGCCCGGCTTCGTCGCGCATGACCCGATGGTGCACACGCCATTGCCGCTGCGTCGGGCGATGCCATAGATTTCCGGGCTCATTTTCGCGGCGGCCAAAAACGCATCCTTGCGCCGGTTCATCGGCGTGCTGCCGGAATGCGCCGCCTGGCCGCGAAAGGTGATCGCATGGCGCTCGACGCCGAAGGTTCCGAGCACTGCCCCGAGCGGCAGCCCGAGATCCAACAATACCGGCCCCTGCTCGATATGCAGTTCAATGTAGGCGGCGGCGTTTTTCAGTTCGCGGCCGCACGCCTTCACCCCGGCGAAATCGATCCCCACTTTCTTCAACGCCTCGGGCAGCGCGATGCCGTCGCGGTCCTTCAACCCGCGCGCCTCGTCGAGGTCGAGCGTGCCGGAACACGCCGAGGAGCCGAACAAGCTCTTGCCGAAACGCGCGCCCTCTTCGTCGGCCCAGTCGACGAGCCGCACGGTGACCGGCGGCTTGCCGCCATATTGCGCGTTGATCCGCCGCAGGATCTCGACGCCAGCGAGTACGTTGAGGCAGCCGTCGAGCCAGCCGCCGTTCGGCACCGAATCCATATGGCCGCCGATGATGAGCGCGCGGTCGGACTTGCCGGTCAGCGTCGCCCAAATGTTTCCCGCTTCGTCGGGATGAATCTCGACCGGCAGCGCCTGTAGTTTTTCCCGCAGCCATGCGCGGGCGGAAAGCCAGGTGCTGGTGAACGCAATCCGTTGCGCGCCATTTTCATCGCCCGTGAGACGCCGCAACTCCTTCAACTCGGCGACGGTGCGCTTCGGTTCGAGGGCTGCGCTCATGCTTTGTGGCTTGGAAAGTAGAAGCCCGCCGCCCACATTCAATCCGGCAATCCCCAAAACAACGCGTAATTTTACGCAGCATTCGCCGCGCGTCCCCCCACCCGCCGTGATTCGGGCCCGGCCTGTGCTCCAATCCCAACCCACCCTGTCCATGCCCACGCTCGCCACCACCGTCGACGGCCTCAAGCTTCCCAACCCCTTCGTCATTGGCTCCGGCCCGCCGGGCACGAACCTCAGCGTCATCCAGCGCGCGTTTCGCGAAGGCTGGGGAGCCGTCATTGCCAAGACCATCAGTCTCGACGCGTCCAAGGTCGTCAATGTGACGCCGCGTTACGCGAAGCTGCACGCCGCGAGTGGCGAGGTCATCGGCTGGGAAAACATCGAGCTGATCAGCGATCGCCCGTTCCATCTCTGGCTGGATGAGTTCAAGCGCTGCAAGGATTCGCACGCGAACGGCGTATTGATCGCCTCGATCATGGAGGAATACCGGAAGGACGCATGGATCGAGATCGTGGAGCGGTGTCAGGACACGGGGGTGGATGCCTTTGAACTGAACTTCTCCTGTCCGCACGGGCTGCCGGAACGCAAGATGGGCGCGGCGATGGGCCAGGATCCCGACATCCTCGAGGAAGTGTGCGGCTGGGTGAAGCGCGCGGCGAAAAAACCGTTCTGGGCGAAGATGACGCCGAACATCACGCACATCGAGGAGCCGGGGCGGGCCGCGTTGCGCGGCGGCGCCACCGGGCTGAGCGCGATCAACACGATTCGCAGCGTCATGGGGGTGAACCTCGACACGCTGCGACCCGAGCCGACAGTCGAAGGCTACACCACGCCCGGCGGATATTCGTCGCGGGCGGTGAAACCGATCGCGCTCCGGATGGTGATGGAACTCGCCACGATGATCCGGAGCGAATTCCCCGATCGCTCGCTGTCCGGTCTCGGCGGGATCGAAAGCGGCGAGGACGCCGCCCAGTTCATCCTGCTCGGCGCCGACACGGTCCAGGTGTGCACCGGCGTGATGAAATTTGGCTACGAGTGCGTGAAGCCGATGAGCGAGCAACTGCTGGCTTTCATGGCCAAGCACAAGTTCGAGACGATCGACGATTTCAAGGGCAGGACGCTGCCGTACTTCACCACCCATGGCGATCTGGTGCGGCGGCAGATGGAGCGGAAGGCGGGGCAGAAGCTCGCGGCTACGGCGGCGGCGGCCACCGCGGCGGCAAAGGTGGTCAAGAGCGACGGCGAATGGAGCGGCGACGAATTCGTGAAGCAATCGGATGCGCTTTCGCGCGCGTGAGGCGCGCGCACGCGCGGCCCGCCGAACAGGTGCCAGACGGGGCGCGCGGACGCGCGAACCACACGCGCGGAGTTCCATCCCGCGCGCGAAGCTCCAAGATCCAACATCCAAGCTCCAGAGAATCACCAATCATCAAACACGCGCGTGAAGCCCCAAGCTCCAACATCCAAGCTCCAGCGAAACTCCAACCTCCACAAAGCGAGAGCTGGCTTGGAATATCCGGAGGTTCTTTCCCGGACGCTGCTGACTGAGGAGCCGAGCGACACACCTCGACATCCGTTCGATCTCGAGGAACGGACGGCGCGTTTCGGCGAAGCCATTGTCCGATTCTCAAGAACGATTCCCCGCGGCCCGACAAACAACCGGCTTATTCATTGGAGCTTGGATGTTGGAGCTTGGAGCTTGGTTTACCGTTCGTGGATCTTGGAGCTTATATCATGACGTCTAATCTCACCCTCACCCCGTGCCCCAACTTCATCGGCGGCGAATGGCGCACGATGACCAATGGCGCCGGCACCCCCGTCTACAATCCGTCCACCGGCGACGTGATCGCGGAATGTCCGGCGGGCGGAGCGGCGGAGGTCGATGCCGCGGTCGAAGCGGCGCACGCCGCGTTCGCCGAATGGCGCGAAACGCCGGCGGTCGATCGCGCACGGGTGTTTTTCCGCTATCGCCAGCTCGTCGAGCAAAACTTCGATCATCTGTGTGCTACGGTGTCCCGCGAACACGGCAAGACCCTCGCCGAGGCGCGCGGCTCCGTTTACCGCGGGCTGGAGAACATCGAATACGCCTGCGGCGCACCGTCATTGCTTTTCGGTGACACGCTGGAAAACCTGGCCCGGAGTGTCGATTGCGAGACGCTGCTCCAGCCACTCGGCGTGTGCGTCGGGATCACGCCGTTCAATTTTCCGGCCATGGTCCCGCTCTGGATGTTCCCGCTCGCCATCGTTTGCGGGAACACGTTCATCCTCAAACCGAGCGAAAAGGTCCCGCTGAGCGCGGTGCTGCTCGGCCAGCTGCTCGAGCAGGCTGGTTGCCCCAAGGGCGTGTTCAACATCGTGCATGGCGGCCGCCCCGTCGTCGACGCCCTGCTCGCGCACCCGAAGGTCCGCGCCGTCTCGTTCGTCGGCTCCACCCCCATCGCGCGGTACATCTACGAAACGGGCACGCGCAACGGGAAGCGCGTGCAGGCGAATGGCGGTGCCAAGAACTACATCGTCATCATGCCGGACGCCGACGTGGGCAAGACGGTGGAGGCCCTTTCGACCGCGGCGTTCGGCTGCGCGGGCGAACGGTGCATGGCCGGCTCGACCGCGATCACGGTGGGCCAGGCGGCCGATCGCCTGCTGCCTTCGCTGGTCGAGGCGGCGAAGGCGATCAAGGTCGGCCGAACCGATCGGCCCTCGCCCCAGCCCGACATGGGACCGGTCATCACCGCCCAGCATCGCGATCGCGTGATCAGCCTGCTGGCGAGCGGCGAAAAGGAGGGCGCCCGGATCATCGCCGACGGACGAACGGCGCGCGTACCCGATGCGCCGCGCGGTTTTTATCTTGGCGCCACCATCGTCGACGGCGTGCACGAGAACATGACGCTCGCGCGCGAGGAGGTCTTCGGCCCCGTGCTCAACGTCATGCGGATGGATGATCTCGGGGCCGCGATCGCGCAGGCGAACAAGTCGGCCTTCGGCAACGGCGCCGCGATCTTCACCAACAGCGGCGCCGTCGCCCGCGAATTCAAGCACCGCGTGAAGGCCGGAATGATCGGCATCAACGTCGGCGTGCCGGCGACGATGGCGATGTTCCCGTTCACCGGCTGGGACGATTCCTTCTTCGGCGATCTCCACATCCAGGGCCGCGAGGCGGTGCAGTTCTACACCCAGCAAAAGGTGATCACGACGCGCTGGTTCGGCGCGGAGGTAGGGGATGTGTGGAAGACGTAATCGGAGTGACGAGTGGCAAGTGATGAGTGACAAGCGATGAGCATACGGGACGGTAAACTCTTTCCATGAACACCAATCCGCAAAGTTACCGGGACCTCATCACGCGGCCAGTGACGAGTGGCGGGTGACAAGTGACAAGTAGCCATGGACTCCACTTCCTCATGAACACAAAGCCGCAAAGCTATCGGGACCTCATCGTCTGGCAGAAGGGCATCGAACTCGCCAAACTGCTGTATCCGCTCACAGCCGGATTACCACCAGACGAAAAGTTTGGCCTTGTTTCACAAATCCGGCGGGCAGCAGTTTCGGTTCCCTCCAACATCGCGGAAGGCCAGGCCCGCCACACGACCGGTGAGTTTGTTCAGTTCATCTCCCACGCCGAGGGCTCAGTCGCCGAGCTCGACACGCAACTTTACCTGAGTGTGGAACTGGGATTCGTGACGACCGAGCAAGCGACCCCGAGCTTCGAATTGATTGGCGATCTCCGCCGCATGCTGAACGCGCTGCGACGTCGGCTTACTGGCGCAGCCTGATTTGGGCTCATACTCGTCACCCGTCACTCGTCACCTACCACTCGTCACTTGTCACTCGTCACTTGTCACTCCGCCCATCACTTGTCACTCAGCGCGTCACTTGTCACATGTCACTTTTGATCAAAGCCGGTGATATCGTCACCGCCGACTCGCGTTACGTGGCCGACATCTATTGCGAAGACGAGACGATCACGCGGATCGATCGCGACATCACGCCGGGTGCCGGCACGGAGGTGATCGATGCGCGCGGAAAGTATGTGTTCCCCGGCTTCATCGATCCGCACGTGCACATCTACCTGCCGTTCATGGGCACGCTGGCGAAGGACACATACGAGACGGGCTCCAAGGCGGCGCTCGTCGGCGGCACGACGACGCTGATTGAGATGTGCTGCCCGTCGCGCAAGGACGACGCGCTCGCCGCGTTTGAACTCTGGATGGCGCAGGCGGCAGGAAAGTCCGCGTGCGATTTCACCTTTCACATGGGCGTGACGAAGTTCGACGCCACCACCGCCGCCCAGCTGCGCGAGATCGTCGCCCGCGGGATCAGCTCCTTCAAAGTCTTCCTCGCCTACAAGGGCGCCTTCGGGGTCGACGACACCGAGCTTTATCGGACGCTGAAGCTGGCGAAGGAACTCGGCGTGATTGTCACCGCGCATTGCGAGAACGAGACGCTGGTGGCCGAACGCTGCGCCGAGTTGCTGGCGGCGGGCAAAACGGATCCCGGCCAGCACCACGAGAGTCGCCCGCCCGCGGTCGAGGCGGAAGGCGTGCACCACTTGATGACGTTCGCGGAGCTCACCGGCGCGGCGACGTATATCGTCCATCTCAGCTGTCGCGAGGCGCTCAGCACGGCGATGGCGGCACGCCAGCGCGGTGTCCGCGTCGCGGTCGAGACGTTGATCCAATATCTGCTGCTCGACAAAACGTATGCGGAGCGGCCGGACTTCGAGGGCGCGAAATACGTCATGTCGCCGCCATTACGGGACGCGCGCAACCAGCCAGTGCTGTGGAAGGGGCTGCGCGACGGGCTGGTCCAAACCGTCGCCACCGACCATGCGCCCTTCGATTTCGCGAAGCAGAAGCCGATGGGCCGGGATGATTTCACGAAAATACCGAACGGCATCCCGTCGCTGGAGGAACGGATCAACCTGCTATACACCTACGGCGTAAAGGCGGGGAAAATCGACCTGCATACGTTCGTGAACGTCGCGAGCACGAACGTGGCCAGACTTTTCGATCTGTTTCCGCGCAAAGGCACGATTCAACCGGGAGCGGACGCCGATCTGGTGGTCTTCGATCCGAACTATCGCGGGACGATTTCGGCGAAGACCCAGCACATGAACGTCGACTACAGTGCGTTTGAAGGCTGGAAGCTCGAGGGCCGCGCGAGCGTGGTCACGGTCCGAGGCCAGGTAGCCGCGCGCGATGGCAAATTCGTCGGCCCGCCCGGGCGCGGGCGTTTCCTGCAGCGCACACCGAGTCATTACTGAATAAGAGTGACCAGTGACGAGTGACAAGTGACCAGCGCGACCACGCTGCAAAGAGAATTCAAAAACGGCACCATTTCGCCACTTGTCACTCGTCACTGGTCACTCATCACTCACCGCGCGTTTCCCGCCGCTCGTCACTTGTCACTCGCCCCATGACCCCTCCCACCGGACTTGCCGCCAACGCGCCTGACATCGAGGTCGACCTCGAGCAGATCAAGCAGTCGCACCTGTACAACGAGGACCTCGCGCCGGTGCCGGCGACGCGGCGGAAGTGGGGCATGGCGTCGTTCGCGGCGCTGTGGGTGTCGATGTCGGCCTGCATCCCGACCTACATGCTCGCGTCGTCGCTGATCGGCGGCGGCATGAAATGGTCGCAGGCGATCTTCACCATCTTCCTGGGCAATGCGATCGTCGTGATCCCGATGATCCTGAACGCCCACGCCGGCACGAAGTACGGAATTCCGTTCCCGGTTTTCTGCCGCGCCTCGTTCGGCACCGTCGGGGCAAATGTTCCCGCGCTGTTGCGCGCCTTCGTCGCGTGCGGCTGGTTTGGCATCCAGACGTGGATCGGTGGCAATGCGATCTACAAGATTCTCGCCGTGTTCTGGCCGGCGCTGGCCACCGGCTCCACCGCCAATTTCCTCGGCATCACCGGCGTCCAGTTCGTGTGTTTCCTCTTTTTCTGGGCCATCAACATGGCGGTCGTCTACAAGGGCATCGATTCGATCCGGCTCCTGCTCAACATCAAGGCGCCGCTCCTGATCGCGCTCGGCCTGCTGCTGCTCGCGTGGGCGTATCGCGCCGCCGGCGGTTTCGGGCCCATCCTCTCCCAGCCTTCCGCGTTCGATCCGGGTCAGCCGAAAGCGGGACAGTTCTGGACTTTCTTTTTTCCGGCGCTCACCGGCATGGTCGGTTTCTGGGCCACGCTCTCGCTGAATATTCCCGACTTCTCGCGCTATGCGAAGTCGCAGCGCGACCAGGCGATGGGCCAGGCACTCGGGCTGCCCATCACGATGGCGCTCTACTCATTCATCGGCGTCGCGGTCACATCCGCCACCACGATCATCTACGGCGAGACGATCTGGGATCCGGTCGACGTGCTGACGCGATTCACCAACCCGGTGCTGCTGGTGATCGCGATGCTCGCGCTCTGCATCGCCACGCTCGCAACCAACATCGCCGCCAATGTCGTCTCGCCCGCGAACGATTTTGCGCATCTGGCGCCCCGAAAAATCTCGTTTCGCACCGGTGGTCTCGTCACCGGCGTGATCGGCATCCTGATGATGCCATGGAAGCTCGTCGCTGATCCGAGCGGTTACATTTTCCTCTGGCTGATCGCCTACAGCGCGCTGCTCGGACCCATCGGCGGCATTATGATTGCGGACTACTTCGTTTACCGACGGCGCCAGTTGAGCGTGTTCGCGCTCTACACCCCGCATGGGCCGCACCATTACACGAACGGGTTCAGCGTCGTCGCGCTGATCGCGCTCGTCCTCGGCGTGCTGCCGAGCCTGCCTGGTTTTTTTGCCACGGTGAAGGTGATCGATCCCACGCATGTCCCACCCTTCCTCCTCGGTCTTTACAACTACGCCTGGTTCGTGGGATTCGGCGTCGCGTTCGTCGTTTACCTGGTGCTGCGCAAACTGGCGCCGACTCGCTAGCCGGGAAATTTCACCCTCCGCGTCGCGGCAGCGCGCCAAGAATCGGATTTCCTAAGTGCCGCCGGCTGATAACGTCTGCCTCACCATGTCTACGCTCCATGCCGCCCCGTCCTCCCCTTCGCCCGCCGGCGCCGGCCGCGCGCTGAAGTCGATTCCGCTGCCGCCGACCTCGCACCAGCCGCACCGCTATGCCGGACCTTCGGCCGCCGAGGTGCTGGCGCTGCGCAAGCAGTATCTCAATCCCGGGCTGTTCCTCTATTACAAGAAGCCGATCATGATCGTGGAGGGAAAGATGCAGTATGTGTGGGACGACACGGGCAAGCGGTACCTCGATGGCCTGGGTGGCATCGTCACGATCAGCGTTGGCCACTGCCATCCCCACGTCGTCGCGGCGGCGAACCAGCAGAACGAAACGCTCCAGCACTCGACCACGATCTACCTCCAGCCGAAAATCGCCGAATATGCGGAGAAGCTCGCGTCGAAAATGCCGGGCGAGCTGAAGGTCTGCTACTTCGTCAACTCGGGTTCCGAAGCCAACGATCTCGCGCTGCTGATGGCGCGGCTCTGCACCGGCAATTACGATGTCGTGGCGCTGCGCAACGCCTATCATGGGGGCAATGCTTCCGGCATGGCGGTGACGGCGCACAGCACGTGGAAATTCAACACGCCGCATTCCTTCGGCGTCCATCACGCCATCGCCCCCTACCCTTATCGCGGGCCCTATGGCTATGACGATCCGGACGCGGGACGGCGTTATGCCGACGACGTGAAGAACCTGATCGATTACGCGACACCCGGCAAAGTCGCCGCCTTCATCGCCGAATCGATCCAGGGCGTCGGCGGTTTTGTCGTGTTTCCCGATGGGTATTTGAAACACGTATACGAGCACGTCCGCAGCGCCGGCGGTGTGTGCATCGCGGACGAGGTGCAGACCGGTTTTGGCCGCACCGGCACGCACTTCTGGGGATTCGAGACCCAGGGCGTCATCCCCGACATCGTCACGATGGCGAAGGGCATCGGCAACGGCGCTCCGCTCGCCGCCGTGGTGACGACGCCAAAAATCGCCGCGGTCCTCTCGCAGAAAGTTCACTTCAACACCTTCGGCGGCAACCCGGTCGTCAGCACGATCGGCAAGGCCGTCCTCGAGGTGATCGAGCGCGAAAACCTCCAGGCCAATTCGCTGAAGCTCGGGAACTACATCCTGGCGGGCCTCGAAAAACTCAAGGCGCGACACAAGGTGATCGGCGATGGACGCGGCAAGGGCCTGATGCTCGGCATCGAGTTTGTGAAGGACCGCGCGACCAAACAGCCGGGCAAGGAGGAATGTGCCCAGGCAGTGGAAAACGCGCGCGAACTCGGGCTGCTGCTGGGAAAGGGCGGGCTGTGGGGCCAGACGATTCGGTTCGCGCCCCCCATGTGCATCACGCAGGCCGACGCGGATTTTCTCCTCGCGGTGCTCGACGAGGCGATCGGCGCGGTCTGAGCGAAATCCAATAACCGGGCTTGTCACCTTGGGCTCAGCATCCGCTCGTATTCGTCGTGCGATCCTACCCAGAACCACAAATACCCGTCAGGCACGGCGACGGCCAGCGCGCGATAACCGGTCGTAACGCGAGCGCT
>JAUSID010000079.1 GCA_030648295.1 Opitutaceae bacterium
TGCGCTCGAGCAGTTGTCGCACGAGGATGGCGTTCTCGGGCAGTTCAAGCGTTTGTTTGATCGGCGGCGCCGCTGGCATCTTCCCCGGTGTAGGGGAACGCCGAGAAAAAGTCCCGTCTTTTTTTTAGGGGCAAGCGCAGAGCTAGGCCTGAGAGCCGCAAAGGCCATAGGCGACGTGCCGCAGAATGTAAGCTACGCCGTCAAAAGCGCGTATGCCCTCGCGCTATTGGAGCCGTATTTGGTCGGCAGCGCACTCGAACCTGCTCAGGCGACCGGTAAACCAAATTTCGAGGATATGGTGGCGAAGGCCCAGCAGTCGGTGGTCTTGATTCTGGCCTATTGATCGATGCTGCAATTTCGGTCACAAAATGTCTCAAGAAACCCGCTCGAAACCGACGTCTAACGTCGAGACCCGAACAACCCAAGGTTGGCCGACTACCTCTGCCGCGTTAAGGTCAAAAAACGCGACATTATACCCACCGCCAAAGTTGCTGCGGTAAGCAATCCCATCAAAATCAATCTCCCGAAAGGCCTCTGCCAACACCTGAGTGGGCGCGTAACTGGCGAAGCAATCTGTCCTCTCGACTGGTTTGGCAAACGCCAGATCGATTTCATGCCACACTGCACGCTTCAACTCATCCGGCGAAGGAGGTTTCGCGTATAATAAGACTCTTCTCTCCTTTTCATCCCCTGTGCAGTTGACGACCTTTAACGAACGAACCGTCCGTAGCCTGGCAACACTGACATACTCCCCGATCCAAGGTCGCACTTCCGAAATCACGGTTTTCTCTTCAGAGGCCACGTAAAGGCAGGGAATTCCCTTCGGATTCACGCGCCCTTCCACAGCCCATTCCCCAGGCGGTTTCATTTGATCGACTGAATACGCGAGCGGTTTCTCGGGCAGACCAACGTCGACGTCCCCTGGCCGCCACTCGCAACCAGCCCGAGCTCGGAAGAAACAACTTCCGGCGGGAACGACTTCTGTTCTCTCTTGGCATGTCGCTCGCACAGCATCGAGAAAACCGACAACCGGTTTTGAACGCGCATACCGCCAACACCGCATGACGTCTCCGGCAAACTCTCCATACTGCCGGTGAGAACGAAACTCAGTCATGCGATCCGAAACTTTAAGCTGCGAGGACTCTGTTTGTCGGGCGCCGTCATGACCGATGACGGATCGAATATTTTAGCTCAGCCATCGTGAAGGTATTCGCCTCGCCGCGCGCGTAAGCGGCGCGACTGGAACGGAGCAGTGTTTTGTGACTGGCCGGAACCGGTAAATCGTCGCTCGCGGCCGAATCCCACTGCTCTTCGGTAATTTTCAACCGGGCACTCGCCGGGAGGCGCTTGAGTTCGGGGAAATTGGCCGGCGTCATGGGCGAAAACTGGTGAGCTTCGTCGTTCAAGTCAATCGGGGCAGCCTTCGGCGGTGCGGGCACCGCGGCTCCCGCACACTGGATTCCCGAAGGCTACGCGCCCTTCACCTTCGCAAACGTCTCCTGCAGGACGCGCGCCGAAGCTTGCAGCGCCTGTTGCTCTTTTGGCCAGAGTTCCACTTCGACGTGGGCGAGCGCGCCGGCGCGGCCGACGACGGTTGGCACGCTCAGCGCCACATTTCGCAGCCCGTAGGCAACTGACAGGAAGCCGGATTTTCAGGGGGATCGGATCCGGGAGGGGTTTAAGGGGAGGGTGACCGGTGGAAACTGAATCAGACCCCTGTAGTTCCCCATCTCTCGAGCCCGCATTGCCGGCCAGCGCTCGGAACAGCCGTTCGCAAAAGTTTCGAATACGGCGGACAAGTCGGCGGGCGAGACGCCCGCGCTCCCAGGAGCGAACTAGGCCAGCAGCTCATCCGCCACGCCGTAGCGGAGGTTGTAGACGGAATTCCGATACATCGTAATCCCGCCGTGGCCCGCGACCGCAATCAATGTTGCGAGTGCGGTCGGAAATACATCCGCGCGCGCGGCGGGAAGCCCGCGCACCTCACGGCGGTCGGCCAGTGACAGCGCGCCCACCGAGGCGAGCAGTTCGCGCAGCTGCGCCACCGTCACGTTCGGATTCGTTTGCTCGAAGGTCTTTCCCTCGCGGGCGCCGAGAATCGCGCGAACAGTAGTCACCGTTCCGCCGGTGCCAACCGCCACCGCGGTTGCCGGCAGGGAAAAGGCAAACCCCGAGCCAGCTAGCGTCGTGCGCGCATGCTCGGCGATGGCGGCGGAGGCTTCGCACGTGAATGGCGCCGACGGATCGGAAACAAACTGCTCCATCAACCGCACGCAGCCGAGCTTCAGGCTCAGCCCCTGCTCGATCCGCCGGCCACGAAAGACCAGGCATTCGAGGCTGCCACCGCCGAGATCGAAGACATAAAAATCACGCAGATCGCGCAGTTCGGGATCGGCCGTGAGCCCGCGGCCAATCAGGTTTGCTTCTTCGTCGCCGGTGAGGACTCGAATGTCGTGTCCGGTCGCCGCCTGCACGCGGCCGCGGAACTCGTCACCATTTTCGGCTCCGCGCACCGCGCTCGTCGCGACCAGCACGATTTGGTCCGGCCCGTAAACGGCCGCGTCGCACACCAGCGTTTTCACCGCTTCGACTCCGCGGGCCATGCCGTCCTCGCTCAGTCGCGGATTCCGGCCGGCAATCCCGGCGCTAATACGCGTGTCGAGGGTGCGGGTTTTGAGCGGCAGAATCCGGCCGTCGAGCCCGCGGGTGGCGACAAGCACCTTGATCGAATTGCTGCCAATATCGACGATCGCGACCGCTCCGGAGGGCATTGAGTTACGCAAACCGGTGAGGCGGTGGAAGACCAACCGAATTTCACGCCCCCGTAATTTCGCGATGGCGCAAATCGCGGAAGCACGTTCTTTTTGTGGCCCGGCTCCCACGGCCGTTGTTCGCCCTACCCACATGCCGTCTGTCCTTCCACTGGCGCGTTGCGCCTTGATTCCGCTGCTGCTCGCGAAGCTCGCCGGAGCCGCGCCCGCGCTCGACTACAACCGCGACATCCGGCCCATCCTGGCGGAGAACTGTTTCGCGTGCCACGGTCCGGACGAGAAGGCGCGGAAGGGAAAGTTGCGGCTCGATATTGCGGAGCGCGCCTACGCGGAGCGCAACGGACTCACCCCGATCAAGCCGGGCGATCCGGCGAACAGCGAGGCCTGGCTGCGGCTCACCTCAAAGGAGGAGGACGAAATGATGCCGCCGCCGGAGGCGCACTCGAGGCCGACGCTGGCGCAGCGCGAAAGGATCAAGGCCTGGATCGAGCAGGGGGCCAAATACGCCGATCACTGGTCGTTCATTCCGCCGCGCAAAACCGAGATGCCGCCGGTTGCGAACGGTCACCCGATTGATGCGTTTATCCGCGCGCGGCTCGCGCAGGAGAACCTGCGACCGTCTCCCGAAGCGGATCGCGCGACTTTGATTCGCCGTGTCTCGCTCGATCTGAGCGGGCTGCCGCCGTCCGCCGATGAAGTCGAGGCATTCGTCCGTGATCGCGATTCCAAGGCGTACGAGAAGCTCGTGGATCGCCTGCTCCAGAGCGACCACTACGGCGAACGCATGGCGCTGGAATGGCTCGATGCCGCGCGGTACGCGGACACCAACGGATTTTCGATCGATGGCGGCCGGAATCTGTGGCTGTGGCGCGACTGGGTGCTCCAGGCCTTCAACGACAACATGCCGTATGATCGTTTTATCGTGGAGCAACTCGCCGGTGATCTCCTGCCGAACCGCACCGAGGCGCAGCTGATCGCGACGGGGTTCCAGCGCAACAACATGGTGACCCACGAGGGCGGCACGATCCCGGAGGAGAACCTCACGAACTACAACGTCGATCGGGTGAAGACGCTGGGCGAGGCCGTGCTCGGGCTGACGGTCGGCTGCGCGCAATGCCACGATCACAAGTTCGATCCCATCTCCCAGCGGGAATACTACCAGGTGTATGCTTTCTTCAATACGCTCAGCGACAAGGGACTCGACGGCAACGGCGGCGTGAATCCGGGTCCGAGCATCCTGGCCCGCACGGT
Source organism: Opitutaceae bacterium (assembly GCA_030648295.1). GTDB lineage: Bacteria > Verrucomicrobiota > Verrucomicrobiia > Opitutales > Opitutaceae > ER46. The sequence continues at coordinate 4,023 of JAUSID010000079.1, forward strand.
GCTGCGCTCGGCGGAGGTTCCACAGCTCCGCGAGCAAATTGCGGCGCTGAAAACGGAGCTGGCGCGGCCCGACCCGAAGATCCTCGAGGGTTGGGAAAAGGAGCAGCGTGCGCGGTTGGCGGCGCGCGGCCGCGATTTGCAGCTGCATCCGGCGAAGGTGATCAAGGTTTCCACCCCGAATCGCGGCGCCGGGTTCGAGCCGGAGGATGGAAATCGCGTGCGGTTGCGCGACCCCGGCGCGCTGGGGGCGTTCGATATTTCGACGGAGCTGCCGAAGCTCGACCAGCCGATCACTGGCATCCGCGTCGTGATGCATCCGCTGCCGGAATTCGGCGGCGGGTGGGGGAGTGGACCGGCGATGCCGCGGCGGCCGAGGGCTGCGGCGGCACCGAAGGCGACGACGCAGGCCGACACCGACAGTGGCAGCGAGGACGAAAAACCGCCGAAGGGCACGTTCATGCTCACGGCGATCGCGGCGACGGCCGATGCGGTCCCGGGCGATCAGGTAAATCTCCACAAGCTCCAGCGGTTCGCGCGCGTCACGGCGAACTCGTGGCAGCCCGCGAATCCGCCCGCCGGTTGCCTGGATCCGCGGAACGAGACCGGCTGGGCGCCGGACCTCGCGATCGAGGGGCCGGTGCATCTCACCGCCACCTTTGCGCAGCCGGTGCGCGCCGACGCAACGCCGTTCCTCACCGTGCAGCTGAATTTCGGCAACGGGAAGAATCTCATCGCCGGGCTGATCGAGCTGCTGGTGACTACGGGCACGGACGATGGCACGGATTTGCCGCGCGAGATCGTCGCCGCGCTCGAGACGGCGCCGGCGCAACGAACCCCGGAAGTCGCGGAACAACTCTGGGACTACTGCCGGGAGCACGCGCCGGCGCTCGAATTAAAGCGGGTGGCGCTCGCGAATCTCGAGGAGCGGCTCGCGGTGCTGACGCAAAAGTTCTCCACCATGGTCATGGATGTCGCGGCGAAACCGCGCGACACCTTCATCCTGCATCGCGGCGATTACATGCAGCCGACGGAAAAGGTGAGTGCCGGCACGCTCGCGGCGCTGCCACCGTTGCCCGACGCTGCGCCCGCGAACCGCCTCGGGCTCGCCCAATGGCTGACGATGAAGGAGCATCCGCTGACCGCGCGCGTAGCCGTGAACCGGATATGGAAGATGCTTTTCGGTACTGGCATCGTCGCCACACTGGCGGACTTCGGCGCGCAGGGTGAATGGCCCACGCATCCCGAGCTCCTCGACTGGCTGGCCGTCGACTTCATGGAGAACGGCTGGGACGTGAAGCGGCTGATCCGCACGATCGTGCTCTCCGAGACGTATCGGCAGAATTCCGCCGCGAGCCCGGAATTGCTCGACCGGGATCCGCAAAACCGGCTCCTCGCGCGCGGCCCGCGTTTTCGTCTGCCGGCCGAGTTCGTGCGCGATTCGGCGCTGAAGATCAGCGGGCTGTTGGTGCCGCGCGTCGGCGGTCCGAGCGTGAATCCCTACACGCCCGGCGATCTCTGGCGCGAGGTCAGCCACTACGGTAGCACGCCCGCGACCGCCCAGACCTTTGTGCAGGATCACGGCGAGAAGCTGTATCGGCGATCGCTTTACACGTATTGGAAACGCACCGCGCCGCCGCCGAACATGACCGCCTTCGACGCGCCGAATCGCGAAGTGTGCACGGTCGACCGGGCCAATACCACGACTCCGCTCCAGGCGCTGGTCACGTTGAACGATCCGCAATTCGTCGAGGCGTCGCGTGCGTTTGCCGAGCGGATTCTTGGCCGCGCGGGCGATGATCGCGCCCGGCTCCGCTGGGCATTCCGCGAAACGACATCGCGCGAACCAAAGCCGGCGGAGAGTGCATTGCTGGCGGCGGCGGTCGTGCGGGAGCGCAAACGCTACGCCGCGAACCCGCGGGCGGCGGAAAAGTACCTCGCCATCGGCGAGTCGCCGCGCAACGCGAAGCTTCCCGCCGCCGAACACGCCGCCTGGGCGCAGGTCGCCGCGCTGCTGCTCAACCTGAGTGAAACCATCACGCGGAACTGAGCGATGCATCTTCCGATCCACCACCGCCTGCAATATCTGACCCGCCGCACTTTCCTCGGCGATATCGGCCGCGGCATCGGCTCGATCGCGCTCGGCTCGATGCTGTTTCCGCAGCTGAGCCGCGGTGCCGCGAGCGAGAAAGGATTGAGCTCCGGGCTGCCGCATTTTGCGCCGCGCGCCAAACGTGTTGTTTGCCTGTTCCAAAGCGGCGGTGTCTCGCACGTCGATCTGTTCGACGACAAGCCGATGCTGCATGACCACGCGGGCAAGGAGATCCCTCCCTCCGTCAAAGGCGATCAGCGGCTCACGGGCATGACCTCGCGCCAGTCGTCGTATCCCGTCGTGCCGCCGCTGAAAGACGGCAAGCGGTGTGGACAGCACGGCACGTGGATCAGCGATCTGCTGCCGCACATCCAGGGCATCGCCGACGAGATGTGCATCATCAAGAGCCTGCACACCGAGGCGATCAATCACGACCCGGCGATCACGTACTTGAACACGGGGAATCAGCAGCCCGGATACGCCAGCATGGGCGCATGGGTGAGCTACGGACTCGGCAGCGAGAACAAGAACCTGCCCGCATTCATCACCATGGTGTCGCAGGGGACCGGCAAGAATCCGGGCCAGCCGATTTTCTCGCGGCTGTGGGGCAGCGGATTCCTGCCCGCCTCGCATCAGGGCGTCGGATTGCGGCCCGGTGCGAATCCGGTGTTGTATCTGGATAACCCGGACGGCGTCGACAGCACTCAGCGCCGCGCGATGCTCGACGACCTCGCGCAGTTGAACCAGTTCCGGGCGGCGGAACTCGGCGACCCCGACACGCTCGCGCGCATCAACGCCTATGAAATGGCGTACCGGATGCAGGTCTCGGTTCCGGAGTTGATCGATATCAGCGGCGAGTCCGCGGCAACGCTCGAAGCGTATGGCCCCGACGTGCGCCGGCCTGGCAGCTATGCCGCCAACTGTCTGCTCGCCCGCCGGCTGCTCGAGCGCGACGTGCGATTCGTGCAGCTTTTTCACCGCGGCTGGGATCAGCACATCGCGATCGCGCGGCAGCTGCCGAATCAGTGCCGCGACGTGGATCAGCCGACCGCGGCGCTGGTGAAGGATCTCCAGCAGCGCGGGCTGCTGAAAGACACGCTCGTCGTTTTTGCGACCGAGTTTGGACGCACCGTTTTCGGTCAGGGAAAACTCGGCGATCCGGGGATGGGCCGCGATCATCATGGCCGCAGCTTCACCGTGTGGCTCGCCGGCGGCGGCATCCGCGGCGGGATGGAATACGGGGCCACCGATGATTTCTGCTACAACATCACGCAGAATCCGGTCCACGTCCGCGATCTTCACGCCACGATCCTGCACTGCCTCGGCGTCGATCACTCGCGCTTCACGCACCGTTTTCGCGGGCTCAACGTCCGCCTCACCGGCGTCGAGGAAGCCCACGTGGTCAAGGACATCCTGGCGTAGCCGCGATCGCCGGCGGCACGGGCGTGGAGGATTGCCTGGGAGCGCGACCGCCCCCGGTCGCCACAACGCTACGACTTCGCGGTGCCATTTCCCGATCGCACCACCGTGCGAGCGAGGGCGCTCGCGGTCCCAGCGCGCCGCTTTTTCTGTGCTCGTGAAAGGACGCCCTGGGCGCTCTACTGCGACGATGAGCTTCTCACGGTCGGGTTTGTTTTCTCCCATGCGGATTGCAGCGAGTGCCCTGGCGGTCGGGTTGCTGGCGGCGGCTGGTTGCAATCGCGCCGAAAAATCGAGTTCTGCGGAAACACCGAAAGCCGGCAGCGCGGTGACGGCGACCGCGCCGGCGACCCCGGCGGAGTTGTATGCGAAACTTCATGGACGCTGGCTGCGGCCGGACGGCGGTTACGTTCTGATGATCTCGGCCGTCGATTCCGAGGGCCGCGCCGATGCGAAATATTTCAATCCCAACCCAATCAATGTCGCCTGGGCCCGCGTTCGAACCGATGGCCCCCGGGTGAGGCTCGAGGTTGAACTGCGCGACACGAATTATCCGGGTTGCCTCTACAAGTTGAATTATCTGCCGGAGACCGATCGGCTCGTAGGTACGTATTTCCAGGCGCAGATGCAGGAGACGCACGAGGTCGCGTTTGTGCGCGAGCCGTGACCTGAGAGCGCGGGCATCTTGCCCGCTCGTACAAGCGGTGCAGCCTCACGTCGACTTGCGTGGAGAAAATTCTGTTCGCGAAGGAAACCAATGTTGCGGGCAAGATGCCCGCGCTCCCAGGTCGATCGTCAAGCAACTCGCTTCGCAGCCGGAACAATTCAGTTCAACCGCGAATAGACGCCAATTCACGCGAATGGAGAGAGTGTCTTTGGGGAGCATGGAAACGATCAACCAAACGGTGACCATGGTTTCACTTGGGCAATCCTCTCCTTCCTCCTCTGAGATTTGCGTCCATTCGCGTTCATTCGCGGTTTTCCACTGAATCGATACGGCGATTTTCAATCGCGGCTATGAAGCGACCGGGGGCGGTCGCGCTCCCAAGGAGGCCGCTTTCATTATCCCCTCATTTTTCCGCGCGCTCCCACTGTCACTCCCACTTTCACTCTCACTTTCACTTTTCCAATTCGTCCAAGTCGAAATACCTGAGCGCGGCGGGGAGGATTTTTTCTTTGATGTCGGTCGCGTCGTAGTTTCGGTCGCGGACCAAATCGGAAAAACGAAATGGCTCCAGCCATTCGGAGCCGGCGATTCGTGGCTCGATCGTCGCGGCTAGCCGCGCGTGGATGCCCATCCGGCCGTGGCCGTGCACGCGAAACTCCGTCGGCATGACCCCGGGCCAGCCGGCGAGAACCTCCAGCGCGCGCAGCGTTTCGAATGTCCGCAGCGCGACGAGGCTGTCGCCGATGAACGACAGGTCATCGACGAGTTTCCGGAAAGTCCCCGAGGTGCCCTCGCTTCGGCTGTTGAGCGCGTCCGGCCGCAACGGGCCGACGCCGCAAACATCGAGCACGAGCACGGCACGGCCACGGCCGCATTCCTCGCGCAGCCAGGTCGCATGTCGGCCGAGCGCGTTCGTGCCATCGTCCCACAACGCGATTGTCACCGGCAGGCTGGCGGGCGCGCCGCGCGCTCGAAACAGCATCCCGAGATTCGCCAGCCGCGGCTGCGACCACCAGAACGCGACATCGACCAGCAACCCATCGATGCCGGAGCCGCGCTCCAGATATCGCGGATTCGGCGGCAGCGATTCGCGGCCGTTGAAAACCTGCGCCCGCAGCCACTCCATCGCACGCGTGTTCCGCTCCATCTTCGGCAACCGGCGGCGCAACGCCTCGGCCTCGCTGAGCCGCGCTACATTAGCCTCGAACACGAACTCCGCGCCCGTGAGTTCGCCGCGCACCTGACCGGATTTTGTCGCCCACAGCGTCGGCTCCGGCATCGCTTCCGGCCGCAGCGTTGAGATGTCGATCTCCCGTTGAAGCAAATGCCGCGCAAAAAACCGCGCGGCTGCCCGTGCGAGGTTCGGCGTGTACGAATGGAGCGAGAGATCCTCCGCGAGCTCAAGCATCGGGCCGCGCCCGTGAATCGCCCACGCGCGCCGCGCGCGCTCGACCGTCCGTCGCGTGCCTTCGATCGGAAAAAAGTCCGACGTCACCGCGAGGACGCACACCGGCTTCGGCGCCATCGCGAGCAAGATGTCCTCGTGATCAAACCCGGCCGAGGTGAAACCGAACCAGTTCTGTTCCGCATCCTGCCCCTGGTTCGTCCACTGATACGCTTCGCGAGACGTGATGAAGGTCCCGGGGGCCGCGGCGGCGAGCCGCGGATCGGCCAGCATGACGAGGCTGGTTTGCGTGCCGCCGCCGGAATTGCCGGTGACGCCGATTCGTGCCGGGTCCACCTCGGGTCGCGTCAGCAGGTAATCGATCCCGCGCATCGCATCGTGCAGGAAATAGCGCGCAATCTGATCGCCGACGAAACGCGCCTGGACGCCGGCGTACTCGTGCTCGCCCGTACCGGGGCGGACCGTCGTCTTTTTCGTTTCCGGATCGTAGTAACTGTGCCGTTCGCCCTGACCAACGGGATCCTGCGCAAGGACGATGAGCCCGGCCTGCACGAGCGTCTGGCAAACGTTCTGGTATTCGGCGACCTGTTTCGCGGTCGCGTGGTGGCCGGAAAGAAAGAGTACCGCGCCGGTTCGTCCGGTTCGTTGCTCCGGCAGGTACAAGTTCGCGGTCACGTAATGCCGCGGCCGCGACTCGAAGATGATCTTCTCGATCGTGAACCCTTTGCCCGGCACGACGCCGGTCACCCGCGCGTTGAGCGGCGTATCCGACGCCGGCAGCCCGCCGACCGATTCGATCATGAACTGCCGGATGCGCGCCTGACGTTCGCGCAATTGTTCAGCCGTTTTGATGCCATCCCGTGCCGCGTCGCCCTGCGCGAAGTGACGCGCGGAACGGGCATAGACGTAGTCCTTCAACTGCGTGCCCGGATACGCGAAACCAATCGAGTAGCGCTCGAGCCGTGACCAGGCCGCCGCACCGGCGGTGACCGATGGCGCCGCCGGTGCCGCGATCGCCGCGGGGCTGCCGATGAGAACAGTCGTGAAAATGCCGATGACGCGCCTGGTTTTCATTTGGTTTGGAGGTAACCTTTTTGGGCGAAACGAAACACCGGCGAATCCACCCGCGCGCTGCGCATCGTCGCCGCCATCGCGCGGACGCGCTCCAGTTGCTGCGCCGCGAGATTATTTTTCTCCGCCGGATCGGAGGCGAGGTGGTAGAGTTCGGCCGGCCCGTCGGGTTTCTCCAGTACGTCGTTGCGGACGATTTTCCAGTCGCCCTGCCGTAGCGCGAGCCTTCCGCCCGCTTCGTGAAACTCCCAGTAAAGATACTCGTGTTGGCGCTGCTGGCCGCGGCCCGTCAGCGTCGGTGCGAATGAAATCCCGTCGATCCCGGGCGGCGCTGGCAGTTGCGCGAGTTCCGCCAGCGTGGGCATCACGTCCCAGAACGCCAAGACGTGCGAGGTTTCGCTGCCCGGCCGGATCACGCCGGGCCACCACGCGATCATCGGCACGCGGATGCCGCCCTCGTACAAGTCGCGTTTGGTACCACGCAGCCCGCCATTGCTGCCGAAATAGTCCGGATCGGCGCCGCCTTCGGTGTGCGGGCCGTTGTCCGAGGTGAAAATGATGAGCGTGTTCTCCGCCAGCCCGAGCGCGCGCACTTTGGCGACGATCTCGCCGACGTGATCGTCGAGGACATTGATCATCGCGGCGAACGCAGCGTGCGGTTCCGACTGCGAGGCATACGGGCCATTGCGGTACGTCGGACCATCGTCGACGCCGGCGTAGGGCTTTTCCGGGCCATATTTGCCGCGATGCTGCGCGAGGTAACGTTCGGGCGCGGCGAGTTCGGCGTGCGGCATGATCGAGGCGACGACGCAGAAGAACGGCCGCTCGCGATTCTGCTCGATGAACGCGAGGGTCTTCTGGTGGATGAGCTCGGGCGCGTACGCGTTCTTCATCGTGCCGGCGTTGTCCTCGAGCATCACTTTCCGCGTGTCATCCCAAAGGTGATACGGATGGTAGTGATGGCCGAGGCGCTGGCAGTTGTAGCCAAAAAAAACGGTCGAATCCCTGTTTCAGCGGTTCCCCCTCCGAGCCGGGAAAGCCGAGTCCCCATTTGCCGAACAGACCGCTGACGTAACCGGCCGGCTTCAGGATTTTCGGCAGCGTGAGCGTGCCGGCGGGCAGGGGATGCTGGCCTTCCGGCTGGATTTCGAGGTTGCCGCGCACGGGCGTGTGGCCCGTGTGCAGACCCGTAAGCAGCGCTGACCGCGATGGCGCGCAGACCGTGCTGCCGCTGTAACTCTGGCGAAACCTCATGCCCTCCCGCGCGAGCCGATCGATGTTCGGCGTCTGGAATCGTTTCTGCCCGTAACAGCTCAGGTCGCCATACCCGAGGTCATCCGCGACGATGAAAATGATGTTCGGTGGACGGGCGGCGGCGCCGTGCGAGCAAGCGCCGGCCATGGCGAAAAGAATCGCGAGGAGCAGGAATCGTCCCATGGGTCGACGATGCAGGCGAAGACGCGTGGCTCGCAAGCGTGCGGTTGGTGAGTCGGAAAGGTCGGAGTGGGGCGATCGAGTGCGCACGGTCAGCGTCGTCACCTCCGCTGCTACGGGGAAGGGCCGGGGGTAATGGCCAATGGCGAAAGGGTAATGGCGAAGACCAAGTGCGGTCACCGTTACCTCGCCTGCCACGGGATGAAGCGAACTCCTCTTCACCCTGGGTTTTCGCAGCAGCGAAAACCCAGCAGCGAAAACCCTACCGCAAGAACGCGCCGGCGGCGGCGCGGGCCGCGGCGGCACCGATCATCTGCCACAACGAGCTCGAGTCCGGCTTGGCTGGAGTTCCGCCCACGGTGAAGCTCTGCGTCATCAGATAGTAGCCCTTTTCGTCCTGCTTGCCGCTCAGCACGCCGGCTTTGTTGAGCAGGGCGGCGAGCTCGGCCTTGGCGCCAAATTGCAGGATGATCTCCATCGGCTGGTTCTGCATCGGTTGATTGCCCCGATTGGCGACGCCGCCGGTTCCCGTGGTCCGCATGATTGGTGAGATGAACTCGAGCGTCGAAACCTTCAGGCTGAGATCGGCCGCGCGCTCGACCTGCATCTTGAAGCTGTCGAACCTCAGTTCGTTGAACGCCTGTGCGAGTTCGGCGACCGCCATCGTGGTGTTCGAACCACGCGCGGCGCCGATGAGCCCGATGATGGTCGAAACCGCGCCCACCGCTTCACCTTTCTTCCCGAGTGCCCGCAGCACGCCGCCACTGCCGGTGACATCGAACTTCCCGTACACATTCGTCGCGAGATCGCCGATGGTCCCGCTGCTGCCGTTGAGCCGCGCGGTCAGGTTCACCTTCGATTCCATCGCTGGTTTTTCGTTCGGATTCGCGGTGCGCAGGATCGCGGCGACGTCGAAGTTCATCACGTCGGCCGAGCCCGTGAGCGAATAGGGCTTGGGCTGCTGGGCGTTGAACGCGATCGTCGCGCTCGATTTGAACGGGTTCTCGTTGAACCGACCTTCGAGTCCCTCGAGTACAATCTTCGAAGGCGTGATGGTCGCGGTTCCGCGCAGCGGGCTGATCACATACGTCGGCCCATACACGACGCGCTTGAGATCGAGCTGCACTTTGCCCTGGGCGCCGGCCCAGAAGGGCTGCACGTCCCGTGTCGGTCGCGGTGCCGCCGGCGTCTTCGGTTTCTCGCCCGCCGGCGCCAGCGCGGCCAGCGGCTGAAAATCGTCCACGAACAGCTGGTTGCCGCTGATTTTCCCGGTGAACAGAAACGATTTCTTGTCCGCCGTTTTCCCGAACGCCGCCTCGATGGCCACATCGGATTTGCGATTGGCGTTCGTCAGCGTGAGCGGCGCGATAATCGTGCCGCTGCCATCCGGTTTTATGCTGGCGGTCACGGTCATTTCGAGATCACCCAATGCCTGGTTGTTCTGGCGTGCCACCAGGTTTCGGGCCGACACGGCCGCTTTTGCCTGAATCGCGTCGCCCACATTCGCTTCGAATGCCGCCGTCAGCCGGCCGCGCGACAAGGTCGCGAATTGCGCCGCGACGGGCTGGTTCATCAACGCCGCGACGTCAGCGTCGAGCTTGCCCTTGGCCACGAGCGTGACCTTGTCCTTCAAGCGCGCCTCGCCGGTCGTGCTCAATCCCAGCAGCGCGGCATTGCCCTGCTTCACCTCGAGCTTCCGCAATTCGTAGGTGATGAGGTCGCCGCGTTTCGTCGCGGTCAGATCCGTCAACACATCGAGTCCCTGGACCATCGGCTTGCCTTCGAGCGTCGCGCCGACGCCGCGGAGCATCAGCGGTTCCGTCGTCGTCAAGGTCGCATCGTCGGCGGTGCGGAACGACACCTCGAGCGTCGCACTCGTGACCGCGCCCGCAAACTTCGAATTGGCCACGAACGCCTCCGCCCAGGCGAGCGGGATTTCGCCGAGCCGCACGCGCGCCGCGGTGGCGTCGGGCTTCGGCACGGTGGCCGTCGCCCGGGCGAGATTCGCGGTCACCGGCTGCTGGAGTTCCAACGCGGTGAGCAGCGCGCCGCTCTCGCGATTCACCGTCACGTTTGCCTTTGCGATGTGCAGGACGTCGCCCTGAAGCCGGCCGTCGGCGGCGAGAATGATCGCCAGCGGGCCGGGATCCAGCGGCAGATACGGCTTCAACGCCGCGACCACCCTGGCCTGAAGTTGCGAGGTGAACGCGATGCGCGGAGTCTTCGCGAGCTCGGTCACTTCCGCGCCGAGCTTGCCCGCCAGTGAATCGCCGGCCGGCATCGAGATATTGAGATCCGTCACATCGGCAACAATCCGCGTGGCCGAGTAGTCGACCTGCGGCCGCGCCGTGAGCGTGACCTGATCGGCGAGTTTCTTGTCACCGCTGCGCACCGTCACATTGCGAATGGCCAGCGGCTCGACGCTGCGCGCGCGAATTCGGCTGCCATCGGCCTCGGCTTCCACGGCGAGCGTGATCGAAAGATCGCCGCTGTCGATCGTCACGCCCTTCACGAACGGCTGCGCCCAGGCGAGCGGCAGCGACTGCACGGCGATGCGCGCGAGTTCCGCCTTGGTATTCGCGATCGCCACGTGCTTGGTGGTGAGGTCGAAGCCGACGCGCTGCGCCAGGCTGATTTGCGCGAGCTTCTTACCCTCGCGTGTATTGGCATCGAGCTGGAACTTCTCCAGCCGCGCCACATTGCCGTCGAGCCCGCCATCGAAGCTGGTCTTGAACTGCATCGCCCCGATCGTTTTCAGCTCGGGCGAAATTTTTTCGAGCGCGGTCACGTTGGCATCGAGATCGCCACTGGCCGACGCGGCACCGGTATCCGGCTTGAAGCTGAACTTGCCCGCGCCGTTTGCCGCGACCTCCGGCAATCCGAAACCGGCGAGGATGGCCGCGAGTTGTTCCGTGCGGACGGCGAGTTCCCAGCTGCCGGCGAACTGACGCTGAGCGCCCTGATATTGCGCGGTGCTGCCGAGGATTCGCTCGTGGCGGCCGCCGCGCTCCAGCCCGACATTGACCACATAGTTTTCATTTCCACCCGCCGTCGGCTGCTCCGCCTTCGCGGTGATTTTCACCTGGTCCTTCGGCAGATTGGGTCCGTCCGCGGTCGCGCTCGCATCGAGTTCGACGAGATCGATCCGGCGATCGGACGTGATGTGAACGCTGGCGACACCGCGGCTGCGGAGGCCGCGCAGCGGCGCGGTTTTCTTCGCGTCGGCGAAATCGGCACGCCACTCGACCTTTCCGCGCTGACCCGTGGCGATGTTCGCGCCCTGCAAATCGAAATCGACGGTTTGCTCGGCGGGCAGCAACGCGCGGCCCTTCACGTCGAGTTTCGCCACGCGCACATCGAGCGGCAGCTGCGCCTGGCTGAGGAGCCCGTTGAACGACGACGTGGAAGTTTTCGTCGCCACCGGGGCCTGGCCGGGCGCGGTTCCCGTCTTGGTCGAGCCGGTCGAGGTTCTGGTCGACGCTTGGGTACTGCCCGGAGATTGGGACGCGGTCGTCGACGCAGGCGCGCCGGCGGGTTTCGCATTACGCAGATCGACGACGAGATCGCGGACCGTCACCTGATCCACATTGACCCGCTGGTTGGAAATGTAGTCCCACGCCGAGTAGTTCGCGGTCACGCTTTTCGCGGTGATGACGGCGCCGTCCTTCACCACCCGAAGGTCGTCGATCCTGGCATCCGAAAAACCGGCGGCCACGCGGCCGACCTCGGTGATCATGCCCGGCTGCCCCGCGAGCGCTTTTCGCACCGCCCAGGTCTGCACGGTCGGGGTGAGCGCCAGCACGAACACCAGTGCCAGCAAAACCGCGACGACACCCACGACAATGGCGACAATCTTCAAGGCTTTCATGATCAATCGTACACCGGACCAGCGATGAGCGCCTCAGCACAAGCGAATTTCCTGTCCGCGGCAAGGTGTGGTCGCCACGACCCCGCTGAATCCGGAAAGTTCCGATGGCACGACGCGGTAAGATTGCCGTCCCCTCGGTTCGCCCGGCAGCGGCGACGCGGGTCTATGCGCTCATGGGTTACTTCATTGCCATCATCGCACTGCTCATCGTCGTCCCGCTGGTGCTGATCATGTTGAGTCGGCGCACCACCAATGCCGGCGGCGCGGGTGCAAAATGGCGCGATCGTGGCGTGACCGTGTCGCGTCTAGCCGCCGAGGAAACGACGCCACGAGCTGACGCGATCAACCAGCCGAAGCCTTCCGTCTGCGGATTCTCCGTTCGTGAAAGGCTGGCTGCGATAGCCGAGGGGCGGAAGGACGGAGGGGCAGAGGAGGGGCGAGGCGGTGGTCGGTTAATCGGTGAGACGGTTAATCGGTGGAGGCGGCGGCCCTGGGAGCGCGGGCGTCTCGCCCGCAGGCTGATGGTCGGATGATCGGATGGACTGATGGTCGGTGAAGCGGTGAAGCGGTGTCGTTCGGGCCTCCGCCGTGGCGTGGGCGCTTCAGCCCGCACTGGCGGAGCCACGCCGACAATCCTGCGGGGGGGACGCCCGCGCTCCCACGAAAGAAACGCCACGCGTGCGTGGGCACGTGCGGCGTGAAACGACTCCGGCGGAGTCGAAGGCGTCTGCTACCGGTTGAGCGGACGGCGCGAACGGCCGCCGACCGCAAGGCCGATGCCGATGAGGACGAGCGCGCCACCGGCCACCATCGTCACGACGTGACGCGGCGTGCGCGCCCCGCCATCGATCTGGTTGGCGATGCTGGTGGTGGCCTCGGCGGCTTCGCCCGCGAACGAGTTCTTTCGGTTTAATCCCTGATAGAACAGGATTGCGCCGGCGGCGATGAGCACGATTGCAAGCAGGGTTTTCATATGAGGAACGGTAATTGAGATGCGGATGTGGCGAATGCATCGACACGCCGAACCTGGGGCTGCTCCACCGTTTGCCATGGGGGCATATACCACCGGGTCGTCCGGAAACGCCGTACCGCGCCTGCTCAGGTGGGTCCCGACCCCAAACGTTCCGGGACCGCTCGGCTGGTGTAGCAGCCGAGGTAATGAGGCTGGCATTTTTCACTACGCCTGCGCTGAACCTCACGACTCGATCACACCTGGCTGAGAAACATCCGTACCCGCTGGGTCACTGCGCCGAGATGCGATTGCACGAAGAAATGTTCGCCCGGGAAAAACTCGCACTCGA
>JAUSID010000080.1 GCA_030648295.1 Opitutaceae bacterium
TGCGCTCGAGCAGTTGTCGCACGAGGATGGCGTTCTCGGGCAGTTCAAGCGTTTGTTTGATCGGCGGCGCCGCTGGCATCTTCCCCGGTGTAGGGGAACGCCGAGAAAAAGTCCCGTCTTTTTTTTAGGGGCAAGCGCAGACCTAGCCCGCGTGATTGCAGGCTACGACTACCGCACCAAAGACAAATTGAAGCATGTCGAAGGTTTACCCGGCGATTTCGCCTACTTGCGAGTCGCGCGCATCGCGCCCGGCCGCGTGCTCACCCGACTGGCCCACGAGCACGTGTGGGTGGCGCTTCAGCTCATGCATCTGGATCGTTTAAGTGCCGCACCACCTGCCAGCAAAATCTGGCAAGCCGGCGACGACGAGGAAAGCTTACTGTATCTCCCACGCGCGGACGCTCCGACGCTCGCCGCCTTGGCGCTGCTCCGTCCCGGCAGTCGCACCACCACTCTCTACGCGTGGCAGCCCGAGCTCGTGACGCAGCACGCACCAGCCGGTGCTAGCGTCCGGCCAATTCCGCAATTCCTGCTCGAACGCTTCGGCATCAAGTCATGATCACGCTCCGTCCCTACCAAGAAACCGCCCGTGATCAGGCATTGGAAAGCTTCCGTTACCTTGCGGGACAATTGCGTGCGTTGGCGAAACCGGAGGACCGCGCTGCCGCCATCGCGCACAATGGAGGAGTTTTGCTCAAAGCCCCGACCGGCGCTGGCAAGACGCTCATCGCCGGCAGCGTCGCGGAAAAACTCAGCATCGACCCCGGCCTCAGCCTGGTTTGGTTCTGGTTCGCTCCCTTCAAGGGCTTGGTTGGGCAAACCGAAAGCTCCTTGCGCGAAAAATTTCCCGACCTCCGTTTGCGAGATCTCCGTGCTGATCGCCAGCCCGTGGGCACCGAAAGTGGCGACACCTGGGTCGCAACATGGCAATCTGTGGCCGCGCGCGACGCGGAGGCACGCAAGATCCGAGCCGACTCTGAAACTGCTCCCTCCATTGACAACCTGATCGCACGTTTACGCGATGCCGGTTTCAAGATCGGGGTCATCGTGGATGAGGCGCATCACGGTTTTGGTCACGCAACGCAGGCATTGGAGTTTTTCACCCAAGTCCTGCGGCCTGAGTTTACGTTGCTCGTCACCGCGACTCCCGACGACGCTGATGCGGAAGCCTTCAAGAAAGCCGCCGGGTTTTCACAACTTAGGCCCATCAGTATCAGCCGTCAGGAAGCGGTGGCAGCGGGATTGGTCAAACCCGGTGTGCGCTCCGTCGCCTTCATTGCCGAGCAGGCAGATCAGAAATCCATTGTTGATTTTGAAGGCACCGCGCTTGCGCAAGGCACGGCTACACACCGCCAGATCAAAGCCACGTTACAGGCAGCAGGCATCAACCTCGTGCCGCTGATGCTCGTGCAGGTAGATTCCACCAAGGATAGTGAAAAGCGCGTTCGTGAGCGTTTGATCGCTCTCGGTTTTGCCGATGGGCAGATCGCTACCCACACGGCCAACGAACCAGATGCGAATCTGCTGTCGCTTGCGGTGAACGAGGAAAAAGAGGTTTTGATTTTCAAGATGGCTGTTGCGTTGGGCTTCGATGCACCGCGCGCGTTCACGCTCGTTTCCATGCGAGGGATCGTGGACGACGATTTCGGCACGCAGATTGTCGGTCGCATCCTTCGAGTGCATCCGCGGTGCCAGGGTCGCAGCCTGCCGCCGCTGCTGCAAAATGCTTATGTGTTTCTGGCTGACTGCGAGTCGCAGGCCGGCCTCACCACGGCTGCACAAAAGATCAACCAAATCAAAACCGAGTTCGGTAAGGTCTCGCAATTTGCCCTCGTCGTCAGCGTTGGCGGACAGAACCAGCTTCAAGTCGTCAAAGACGGCCAGACTCTCCTGCTCTCGCCCGAGCAAGCGCAGACCCTTACGACCGGTTTGCTGGAAACTATGCCCGCCGTGGGTTCAACGCACATCAACTGGCTGGAATTACTTGAGGGCACAACCGGCCAACGTGCGGGTGTCAGCACGGAGAGAATTGCGAACGGCGCTAGAGGCACGGGCTCGCCCGCGGCCGTGACACTCGGCACTAAAACTTATCCGTTGCGCGCGGGGATGCCGCGTCAATTTCTCACGCAGCGCACTCGTGCAGTCACCGAAGGTCTGACGCGCAGCATAGCTCAGCTCATTCGGTTCGATAACGACGCCCTGTTGTCCGGCATCCGGGAAGAGGTGGCGGTCATCCGTCGGGAACAGGACGTGTTTGCTTTGGCGGAAGACAGTGTGGAGCGCATTCGAGCCACGCTGGATTTAGCCCAAGCCGAGATGAAGGCACAACGGATGCTGCTGGAGTTTGGTGTGATCGATCCGCGCGACCTTCATGCGGAGCTGATGTTGCGGCTGCGCGAAGAATACAGGCGGTCAGGACGGGCCATCGCAGGTGATGACGAGGCGCTCGAAAGCGCGCTCGCGTTGATTCTCGTCCAGCATCCCAAGCTGCTACGCGCTGCGGAACGCACAGCCTTGGCGCGCTGTGCCGAGTCGCTGCCCTCGGGGACTTTGCCGGAAAATATTTACGCTGATGCAGAGCTGCCCAATTCAAGGCACAACCTCTACGGCGTTCATCCGCCCGGCATGAACAGTTGGGAGCAAGCATTCGCCGAACTGCTCGATCGCGACCCGGACGGTCATGTGCTTTGGTGGCATCGGAACGAATCACACAAGCCTTGGTCCGTCGCCACCACGCTTCCCAATGGACAACAATTTTTTCCGGACTTTCTTGTTGGCATCCGCGGCCGGGCAAAACCCGACAATGTGCTATTGGTCGATCCAAAACGTGCGATTAACGACGACCTAAATGCCAAGGTGAAAACTGTGGTTGAGCATCAAACCTACGGCCGGACAGTGATTCTGTTTCTTGAAGACAACAAAAGGTGGATGACCGTCCGATATGATGAAGCGACAGACAAGAACGAGTTGGACTCGGTTTTTCGACTGTCAGCGATGGTGGATTTTTGATGCAACGTTTCGAATGCTTCGAGAGATCGAGGAACTCGCAGTCACTATTTCCGCAGGGGCTGCGCATCGTCGAGACCTATGTGGCAACGAAGGTGGACTTGGGCGGACAGCACCCGTGCGAGCCCGGGCTCGACAAGAATGTCCACCGCATCCGCGACTTGCTGCTCGCCGCCATCGAGCCGGATGATGCGCGGGGCGAAACTTCGCTGCTGCCGCGATTGAATCGCTACAAACCGATCGGCAGCACAGCCAACGTGCATTTCAAGACCGTAAAGCCCGTGCAGGCGACGTCGCATAGTCATATCAACTTCGTGGCGTGCGACACCGCGTCGTGGGATCAAGCGGCCATGTTTGCCGCGACCTGCAGAATCTCGGAGCGATGCTGGCGGAGCGCTTCGGGAGAGTTGCGGCCTGACCGAGCCTAAATTCACCCACATCCTCGGCACCCGCCTGAGGCGGGTAAACCCGCCTGAGGCGGGCAAGCCTTCCCCGTCGTCGCCGAGGAAACGAAATCCGCGGCTCTCGCGGCGTTTCGCGCTGCAGTTACTTTGCTTTGCGGCTCCTGATGATCCGATGCCTGCCGTCTCGCTGAATGATTTCAGCGACGACGGGAGCGCGATTGCCGCGCAAGGCGTCGCAGATTCGCCGGTGTAGCTCAGTAAACTTGAGGCGGGAATATTCTTCGCCGGTGACTACCAGGAGCGGGCTGACATATTCCTGCGGACTGCGAGCCGTTCCCTTGAGTGAGTATTCGGTGACGAAAACAACCGCACGGTCAAAGGCGGCGTCGCCATCGGTGTCGGTCTGAAGCGCAGGCGGAAGAAAGGCGGCATAGGGATCGCCACCTTCGTATCCGCAGCCGGACGTGGGCGAACCGATGTGCGGTGGAACGGCTTGGGCCGTGACTTCGATCCACTCGCAGTTCAGATGCTCGTCTCCTTCCTTGGGAAACTTCAGTTTCCACAATGTGGCATAGATGCTCATGCGGCGATGGCGGCGCCGGTCAGCCGACCCGGATCGTTTGCTCCGGCCAGTGAGCGAGCGTGCCGGTGTCGTGGGTGGCGAGTTTGTAGCCGGTATCCAAAAGGGATTTCATCTCAGTCGTAGAGCGCCCCTTGGATGAGTGCGGGCGTGAGCTTGGGGGCGTCAGCCGCCGCCCCGATTACCACGCGCCCCGGCGTCAGATCGATGCGCGGCTTCTTGACCGCGGGTGCGCCATAGGTTTTGCGGACGGCATCGGACACCAATGACGTGAGCGAAGCCGCCTTTCTCCCGCCGCGCCGGGCGGACTCCAGGCGCAGCACCTGGGCGATGTCGTCGGGGAGATCGAGGGTGGTTTTCATGAATCTGGTTTTATGGCGAATCGAATTTCCGTCAAGGGACCCATTCGCAAGGGGATGGTTGCCCGTCGCCCTGACCAACCCGCGTTCCCGCACCTCCTCAGCACCTTTCCCCTCGCCCCCGACGAAACGAAAGCTGCCGCGCTCGCGGTGTTTCGCTCTGACGCCACCGGCAACTGAAGCGAATCCACCGGCTCAAACCGGGACTTGCGGGGACTATGTTTTGGGGCACGCATTCCGCCATGCCAAACCCACCGACTCCCTCCACGCCCGAGACGGTGGCCGTGCTGTGCAGCAGCCTCGACCCTGCGCGCCAGACCTCGCTCCTCGCGTTCGCGCAGTTCCTCAAATCGCAGGAGGCGCCTGCCGCGTTCGATCTCGTCGATGAAGGCGACGAAGCGGCATGGGAGCGCGATTTCAACGACCCGGCCAAGATGGCGAACTTCGCGCGCTGGGCGGATGAAAGCCTCGCGCGCGAGAAGCCGCGCACGATTGATCCGGCGCGCCTGTGAAATCGGCCGGCACCAAACCAAGGCATTTGTCACAGAGGACACAGAGCGCGGACACAGAGGCAGCAGGAGACCACAAGGTGTTTGGACGCGCATGATGCGAATGGGAAAGTATTCCACATTGGATCGAAGGGTTTTCCTCTGTGAACCCTGGTCGCCTTCGGCGCCGCCATAGGCGGGT
>JAUSID010000085.1 GCA_030648295.1 Opitutaceae bacterium
ATGAAAAAACCCTTTTGGTCACAGAGCGCACAGAGCTCCGACACAGAGTTCACAGAGGAAACCCCTTCGATCCAATTTGGAATGCCTGCCCATTCGCATCAGGCGCGTCCAAACACCTTGTGGCCTCCTGCTGCCTCTGTGTCCGAGCTCTGTGTCCTCTGTGACCCATGCCTTGGTTCGTCTGGCTATGAAATAACCGGGTTAGTCCCTTAGTCCCATCAATACGAATACGTCGTCGTGAACCGGAACTCGCGCGGCGCGACGAGATCGAGCCGGCTATAGGCGCGGCTGCGGCCGGGAATGATGAAACCATCAGGCGCGGTGGCGGAGGTCGAGAGCCGCACGGGAATGATGTCGGTCTGGTCGAACAGATTCGAGACGTTGACCTGGAAGCGCACGCGGCCGGGCAGCCCTTTGAATTTGCGCGTGTAGCCCACCATCATGTCCGCCGCGGTGATCACGCGGCCGGTGATCTCGTTGCCGCGCGAATCTTCGCCGATCACGTTGGCGCTGCGCCAGCGCCAGCCGCCGCCTACCGTGAATCCCTTCAGCGCGCCTTCCTTGAAATCGTAGGCGGTGAACAGGCTGATCTTGTGCGGCCGGACGCCCCAGCGTCTTTCCTGCTGCTCGACCTCGTCGTTCACGTTGTCGATCAGCGTGAAGATTTCCTCCGCGACGCTTTGGGAATTCGACGTCGTGAGCGTCGAGAGATCGGCCGCCGGGTTCATCGCGCCCAGTTCGATCCACTTGGCGATCGTGCCGCCCGGAACGAAC
This sequence comes from Opitutaceae bacterium, assembly GCA_030648295.1. Lineage (GTDB taxonomy): Bacteria > Verrucomicrobiota > Verrucomicrobiia > Opitutales > Opitutaceae > ER46. The sequence goes on from JAUSID010000085.1 coordinate 775, forward strand.
GCGTTCGGATCCACCACGTATTGGCCGCTCGCGTCCTGTGTCACACCCTGCGTCCAGCGGCCATTCTCGGCCGGCTTCAGTCCGTACCACGTGATCACTTCCTGGGCCATGTTCTTCCGGCCCGAATCGGTGTAGGAATAATTCGCGACCAGCCGCCAGTTGCGGGTGAGATTTGCCGTGATTCGTGCCTCGTAGCCCTCGGACTGAAAATCCGAGGCGACGGCGTTCGCCGGTGGCGTGTACGCCTGGTTGATGGGCGCCCACTGGGTGTCCGAGAAAGGCAGTCCCGGTCCAACCAGCGCGCTCGCGAACGCTTCCATCACCCGCGTGTTGCGGGCCGGCGCTCCATCGAGCCCCGCGCTCGTGATCCGGCCCTTCTCGTTCGAGGTGAAATAAACCAGGCGCGCGCTCAGCCGGCCTTCGAGCAAATCGAGCCCGACCCCAAAATCCTGGCCTTCGCCCTTGGACAGCGGCGCAAGGTTGCCCTTCGGGAACACTGTACGAGCGAGCGGTGGGATGCCGACGTTCGATGAACGGTTCGCGATCAACGAAACCCAATCGAGTACATGATACACGCCGCCGACCGAAAGCGTCCGGCCCGTGACGTTCGTGATCGTCGCCTTTGCCGGATCCCGATCGACCACGTCACCAATCACGGGGTCACTGTGAAACCCGAGCTGCGTGATCGTAACGTCGTCCTCGCGATAACCGAACGTGGTCACAAGTTTGTCCTGAAAAAAGTAGCTCTGGATGACGCCCAGCATCGAATCCATGTCCTGGGTCATGCCGCTGTTGTTGGCGCCGTAGACATCATTGACGAACGCGAGGTCGTAGGTGCGGCCGCCGAAGGTGATGGAGGAGGGGAGCGTGCGCCAGTCGCCGGCCCGGTACGTTCCGTGGTCGCCCTCGGTCAGATAATTTCGGACGGAGATGCGGTTGTTCGCGTTGTTCGGCGTGTTGTTGAAGGGCCGGCCGGCGAGGGCGAGCCATGACAGCTCATGCAGGTCGGACTGTTTCGAACGCGCGACCGATGCCGCGATGCGATGGCGGCCGAGCCATTTCCATTTCGTGGTCAGATGGTACGAAGCCGACAGCCGCGTCTCCCTGTAGTCGCCATAATGGATGTCGCCGCGCCAGTTGCCGTCGAAGTAGAGCTGCCCCGCGTAGGGGTTGGCGGCGCCGTTCACCCCCAGCGTGCGATTCGGGTCACCGCGGAGGGTGGGCTCGTTGCCGACGAGGACGCGGGTCGTGAGGGTCGTCTCCTGGTAATTGTGCGCGAGGTTGAACGACAGGTTGCGGCTGGCCTGCCAGTCGAGCGTCGCCGTGTAGTTGTGCAGCCGCTGGCGTCGAAATGCGCCCGGGCCGCCGGCGTTACCATTTCGCGGATACAAGGAAGGATCGTTGAGCTGAAGCACCGAGCTCGTGACTCCGGGTGTGCCGTCCGGCGCGCGCACGGCGGCGCTGTTGTAGCTGCCGGTGAGGAACGCCCCGATGCCGTCGAAGAGCGTGCCGTCATTCTCGATGACGATGAGCCGGTGGTTGTTGCCGGTGCGATTGCCATCGCGGGTCGTGACGCCGATCGCCTGCTGCGCCGCGGTCGGCGTGGTGTTGTTGGGCGTAAAGGTGACGGCGGTGACGCCGAGCGCCTGCCGGTTGTCGTACCACGCAAGCACCTGCTCGGAGGGCGGCGCGGTTTTCATCACGGCGGAAGAATCGTGCCCGGTTTCGCCCATGACCTTCAGCGTCAGCGCGCGGCTCGGACGAAATGTCACCGCACCGAAGATCCGCTCCTTGTCTTGAAAATCGAACCGCCGCCAACCGCCGTTTTCCTGATCGAGCGCCGCCACGGACACTGCCAGCCGGTCCTTGATCAGCGCTTTGTTCGCGTCCATCTCGATGCGGCTGCGATCCCACGAGCCGAACCCGTAGCGGAGGTTTGCGGTGTCGCGATGGGTCTCCGCCACCTTCGACGATTGGTTGAGCAGCCCGCCGGGCGCGCCGACGCCGAAGAGAATGCTGTTGGGTCCGCGGCTGTCCTCGAAACGGCCGACGCGATATGGGTCGCCGTTCGTGATGCTGGTGAAGAAGTCCATGCCCTGGCTGGCGGCGAGCCCGCGGTTCAGCGTGCGCGAGAGCAGGTTCTCGCCCGTGATCATCGGGTTCTGGCCGGAGCCGGCCTGCCAGGCGTTGGTGTCCACCTCGGCGTTGACCGAGTAATCCAGCAGTTGCGCGATGTCGGTGATTGCGAGGTCATCCAGGAATTCCTTGGTGAAAACGGCAACTGAACCCGCCGTGTCGCGCAGCCGCGTATTGAGTCGGCTGCCGGCGAGCGTGTTCTCGGCGGAGTAGCCCAGATCCTTGCTCGTGTTGACCGTGAACGGGCTGAGCTCGACGACCTCGCCTTTGTTTTCCGGTGCGGGCGTGACGGGAGCTGGCGCGGTGACTTGGGCGGGAGCGGTGGTGAGTAGCAGCGCAAATACGGCCGTGATCGTGACGAGTGGGGACGTGCGGGTCATTGAAGTCAGGGGTCGGCACGACGTGTGGCCGTCGTGGTTTAGGTTCCGGCGGGAATGAAAGCTCTCTGCCGGTCACCGCGGCAAGGCCGGAGTCACTCACCGGGAATGAAATTACCGAACCCCGCACTGGATCGATGCTCGCGCGCGAGTCGGCTTGACCGTTCGACCGGTCTCACGGCCCTGTCGAGGGGCAGCCGCAGATGGTAATCGATGGTTGGTCCGATCCATCTGCGGCAGGGATGCCGCAGCCACGTACGCGTCGCGTTCGTCCTGGGAGCGCGGGCGTCCCGCCCGCAAAGCATGTCGGTGCGGGCGAGACACGCCCTCGCCAACGTGCTTTGCGGGCAGGCTCCCCGCACCCACAGGGAGTCCCGCTCGCCCGTTCGATGTCTCAGTGCCGGAGCCGGTCGAGGGGCTGGCGCTCGGCGCTACTTACACTTTTCCCGGTTTCGGAACTTCGAAGCCTGCGTTGTTTGGATCCTTCAGCAGCGCGTTGGCCTCCTTCGCGAACTGGCCGGTATGCCGCTCGGATTTCGGATCGAACGTCAGCCATGGACCCACGGTGTATTCGGCGCCGTCCTCCGGCACTCCAACTCCGTCGCGCATGATCGCGTGGAGCTTCATGAAGTGTTCGTAGGCATCCTTGTTGTCGCCGAACCGGCCGGCCTTTGCGTTGAACGGCACCTTGGTTCCGAGCCGGTACGAATTATTCATCAGGTGCCCCATTACTGAGCCATAATGCGCGTTGAGGGCGGTGCCGTTAGCCATCTCCGGTTTTCCCGCGCGACACGCGGCGATGAAGGCGCCCCAGTTGCCACCCGGAGTCACCTTGCCCGGCGGTACGGAAACCTTCTCTCCCTTGCTGCTGCCCTTGGCGTAGTACGACCCCTTCACGATTTTCCCGCCGTCCTCGAAGTAATATTCGTTCTCCACCTGGTGGAGGTAGCCCTGGTAGTTCACGTTGCGGACATTGAAGAAGACCTGCTGTCCGTTGGGATATTCCGCGATGGCGAACATCGTGTTCGGCGTCTCACCCTGATCGTTCCACTTGAAACGGCCGCCGAGCGCCATCACCCGGGTCGGATGCGTCTGCTTTGGATCGAGCGCCCAGCGGGCCACGTCGAGCTGGTGCGTGCCCTGGTTGTTCATGTCGCCGTTGCCGGTCTTCCAGAACCAGTGCCAGTTGTAGTGGACGAGGTTGGCGTGGAAGTCGGAAATCTTCGCCGGTCCGCGCCAGAGGTTCCAGTCGAGGCCGGCGGGCGGGGCGCCGACCGGCTTGCTGCCGATGGTGTCGCGCGGCTTGCAACAGTAGCCGTAGGCCATCTTCAACTTGCCGAACTTGCCCGCGGTGATCGCCTCGTGCAGGCCCGCGATTTTTTCGTCGCTGCGGCGCTGCGTGCCATGTTGCACCACCACGCCGTATTTTTTCTGCGCTTCAACGGCCACCCGGCCTTCCGCCACATCGTGGCTCATCGGCTTCTCAACATAAACGTGCTTCCCCGCTTGGGCCGCCCAGATCGTCATCAACGAGTGCCAGTGATTCGGCGCCGCGATCGAGATTGCATCGATCGTCGGATCTTCGAGCGCGCGACGGATGTCGGCGACGCCCTTGCAGTTGAACTTGTCGCCCGCCTTTTGCTTCAGGTTCTTCAGCGTGCGATCCAGCACGTTCTGATCGGGGTCGATCAGGTACGCGATCTCGACATTGGGTTGATCCGACCAGCCGCCAATGTGGCTCTTGCCGCGGCCGTTACAGCCCACGACTGCAATGCGCAGCCGGTTGTTGGCGCCGATGGCGCGCGCGTAGGAATGCGTGTTGGTCGAGAGGGCGAGCGCACCGGCGGCCACCGCGGATTGTTTCAGGAAGTAACGACGAGTGATCGGGGTCATGGGCGGAGCGTTTCAACTTCGCGGCGGGTTTTCAACCTGATGTTGTCGCGATTTGGCCCCTGGGAGCGCGGCCTCCGGCCTGCCACGGCGAAAACGATTGGCCAAACTGCGGGCGAGACGCCCGCGCTCCCAAGTCGGGCACGGCTGCGCCGCGTTCATGCAGTTGTAGGAGCGAGCTTGCTCGCGATTTAACCGGGACAATCGCCCGCAAGCGGGCTCCTTCATCGAACAGGAATGGCCCGCGATCGCGGCAGGAGTCTCGGTTGAATCGGATTGATGCCGCTCACCGCTTGGGCGTCGCACCCGCATAGCGCTGCAACAGCGTCAGCATCTCGCGATCGAGCTTGTGGCCGCGCCACTCCTCATACGTCACGTCCGCGCGACCGCTGTCGAGAATCCCGAAGCTGCCGCGGAAATTCCACAGCGCCCAGCCGAACTCCGCCTGCTGCCACTGCTCCAGCCAGCTTTCCATCCAGCCGAGCGCCACGGCGTGCGGCGTCCGGTTGAAACATCCCCACTCGCCGACGAACACCGTTTCGCCTTTTGCGGCGATCTCCCGCCACGGCTTCAGGTATTCAATCAACGGCTGGGCCACGTTCGTGCCGGCGGGCGGAACCACGCGACCCTCGCGGGTGACGTCGTGCGGCATTTGCCGCCGGCCCCAGGTGGAGTCGGCCCACGTCACCTGCGGCGTGCCGCCGGGCGGTTGCACCGTCAGCGTGTCGAATTCAATCCAGTCGCCGTCGACGTTTTCGATCGCGAGCTCGTACGCGGTCTTTGTCAATACGACACGAAATGCGAGCGGCGACACGGGCTGGTGATAAACCCACGAGGAACCCGACGGCACGGACTTCCACGCGTTCGGATCCGCCTTCGGATCGAAGGTGCGTTCGTTCACCAGCACGCCGGCCGCGGTCGCGCGGAGCTTCGCCTTCGCCGAGAGCTGCGTGAGGTTCAGGATGATTTCGGTGCCGGGCCTGAAGTCGCCGCGCAGCACGAGTGGCGATTTGAGCTCCGGTTTCGATGGACCATAAAAGCGGCCGACGAGGTGCGTCGGCGGCCACGTCGGCACGCGCCACGTATCGGAACCTTTCACCCAGTTCGCCTTGTAGTGGGAAATCGTGGACGGCTGATAGCCACGCGTGGCCTGCATCACCGGTTCGAGCGCGAGCAACTCCGGCGTGGGATCGCGGCCGACATTGTTGCCGTCGACGACCACGAGCCGGCGTGGATCGATGGCGTGAATGGCCGCGATGGCGCGGCGGTTGACGAGCAGGTACGATTCGCGCGTGTTGCGCGTCGGCTCGTTCAGCAGGTTGAAGCTGAGCCACGTGGACGGGATGCCGCGATAGCGCCTGGCGAACATCGCCCAATGGGCGGCAAACGCGTCCTGCGCCTCGCGATCCTTCCAGAGGTCCAGCGCCTCGACGGGAGGGTTGATGCAGAATCCCGGCGCGCGGTGCAGATTCAGGCAGACGTGAACGTGGTATTTCTCGCCCCAGGCGATCGCCTCGTCGATTTCGCGCAGCGCGTCCTCGCGGAATTTCAGCCAGTCGCCCGGCTCGGTGTAGCAGCGGTAATCCATCGGCAGCCGGACGAAGTTGAACCCGAGCTCGGCGATCCACTTGAAATCGTCCTCCTTGAATCGCGTGCTGCGTTGCAGCGTGAACTTTTCCAGCAGGTTGAATCCGTGCCACGTCGCCGGATCCGGCTGATCCGGCGATGCCGGCTCGGAGCCGAAGCCCGCGGCAAGCGCGAGCGTGAACAGGCCGGCGGCGAAAACCAGGCGTGAGCGTTTCACGATGCGCAGGATGACGGCCGGTGCCATGCCCGTCGATGTCCAAGCCCGCATGATCGGAAAAGTTACAACGGCAGGAGTCATGGACGAAGACGACCAGCCACTGCGGAGCAGAAAGACTGGGAAAAATGCGGGCTAGCCGCTATGGGATCGGCGCGAGCCATGACTTCCAGCCGGTTTGTAGAACCCAGCCCAGTCGTCGAACTTCATCTGCCGGACGGCCGCACGCTCCAGGGACCGCGCGGCGCCACCGCCGGGGAGTTGCTCGAGCCCGTCCGGTCGCAGCTCGCCGCGCCGCTCGTCGGGGTGATTGTGAACGGTGAACTTCAGGAACTCACCTATCCGATCACGATGGAGGCGCGGGTCCGGCCCGTGACGATGAGCGATGTCGACGGCGCGCGAATCTACCGCCGGTCGCTGACATTTCTGCTCCAGGCGGCATTCGGCGGATTGTTCGGCGCCGCGTCGTTGAACATCGATCACGCGCTGACTTCGGGCGGCTATTTCTGCAACGTCGCCGGCCGGCCGCCGCTGACCCCCGGCGAAATCGCCGCGCTCGAGGCGGAGATGCGCCGGCTGGTTGCGCTGGATTTGCCCTTCACGCGGCGCGAGGTTCCGGTCGCCGAGGCGATCACCCATTTCGAAAAGCGCGGGTTTCACGACAAGGCCCAACTGTTGAGCCATCGCACGAAATCCATGCTGACGCTGTATCAACTCGGCGAGCACCTCGAACGGCTGCTGGCGGGCGAGCAGGTGCAGCTGCCGCGGTATAATTTCCAGGCGGGCCGGCAGGAGCCGGGCGAAATCATCCGGTTGCAGGCGGGCCAGCTCATCATCCTCGAGGGGATCCACGGGTTGAACCCGCGGCTGATTCCTCCCGCCCTGGCGGCGCAGTCGTTCCAGGTCTACGCGTCGGCGCTCACCCAGCTGAACATCGACCGCCACAACCGGGTCGCCACCACCGACACGCGGCTCATTCGCCGGATTGTGCGCGATGCCCGCGATCGCGGCTATAACGCCACGCAGACGATCAGCCGGTGGGAGTCGGTACGCCGGGGCGAGAAGCTGCACATCTTTCCGTATCAGGAAAACGCGCACGTCATGTTCAACTCGGCGCTGGTCTACGAATTGTCCGCGCTGCGGCCGCTGGTCGAACCGCTTTTACGCCAGGTGCCGCCGGGGACACTGGAGTACATGGAGTCGTCGCGGCTGCTGGCATTCCTGGAATGGTTCCTGCCCATCGAAACCGAATGGGTGCCCGACAATTCGATCCTGCGTGAATTCATCGGGGGTTCGATCCTGAAGGATTTCAAGGTCTGGGGCGTTTGACGGCGCGCAGTACGGAACAGCGGGAGCTGATTCGTTATGACGCGCCGCGGAGAAAGGAGCAGGGAGAAGGGAGCAGGGGAGCAGAAGCCAGAGGCCAGACGTCAGACGTCAGAGGCCAGATGTCACACCGATTGTCGGCTCATTCCGCAAGTGGCTGCGGCTTCCAGCCGCAGTTCCGGTACGTGTTGCGATCGGATCTGCGGCAGAGCCTGCCCTGAGCTTGTCGAAGGGATGCCGCAGCCACTTCAGAAATACGCGCGGCCGGGAGCGGTGGAGCTTGCGGTTGATCCGCGCCACCTTCGAGTCTCCCGCACTTCACGGAAACTTCGCGGTCTTTCCGACCGCGTCGCGCCGCACGGTGCCATCGGCGGCGATCAAGGGTTGCGGATGCACGACGCGGCCGAGCGGCCTGCAGCCCGGACCGATACCCTCCAGCCCGAGATCGCCGGTCATCTTGTCCGCCAGTGCGCGCAGCCGCTTCACTTCGTCAGGGTGCTGCGAGGCGATGTTTCGCGCCTCGGCGATGTCGTTGCCGAGGTGGTGAAGCTCACCGGATTTCAGGTGCAGTTTCCACGGGCCGGACCGGACGGCATCGAGGACGAAACCACGAAAGTAATAAAAGCTGTCGCGCGGTGGCTTGGCCGGATTCCCGACGAGCACCGGCCAGATATCGACCCCGTCGATCTTGCGATCGGATGGCGCTCGCGTGCCCGCGAGCCCGGCAAAGGTCGGCAGCACATCCATCATCGTCGTGATCGCGTCCGTGGCCGTGCCGGCGGGAATTTTTCCGGGCCACCACGCGATCGTGCAGACGCGGATGCCGCCTTCGAACGTCGTGCCCTTGCTGCCGCGGAGCGGGGTGTTGACCGCGCCCTGGCCTACCGGCCCGCCATTGTCCGACGTGAAAAGGACGAGCGTGTTCGCGTCCAGTTTCAGCTCGCGCAACGCGGCGAGCACCTGGCCGACGCTCCAGTCCACCTCCTGCACCCAGTCGCCGAGCAGCCCGTTGCCCGAGCGGCCGAGGAATTCATCGCGCGGATACACGGGAAAGTGCACGGCGCTGTGCGCGAGGTAGAGAAAGAACGGCCGGTCGCGGCGCTCGCGGATGAATGCCACCGCGCGCTCGGTGTAGCGACGCGTGAGTTGCACCTGGTCCTCGCCGCGAACCCGCGCGATCACGCGATCGTTTTCCAGCAGCGCGAGCGGCGGCTGGTTGCCGCGAACGCCCGTTTCGTCGCTCGTCACCGCCGCCTTCGCCTTGGCCCCGGCTTTCGGCGTGGGGAGTGGCTGGCCGCGGTTGCTCTTGGTGCCCTCCGATGCGGGGCCCATGTCGTTCGAATACGGCAGCCCGAGGTACGTCTCGAAACCCTGCCGGGTCGGCAGGAACGGTTCCTGATCGCCAAGATGCCATTTACCCACCGCGGCCGTGGCATAGCCGGCATCTTTCAGGACTTCGGCGATGGTCCGCTCGTTGGGATTGAGCCCGACCTCGCCGGCGGGGAACAGCACGTGTGGAATTGGCAGCGCGCGTTTCGGATAGCTGCCCGTCATCAGTGCCGCGCGTGACGGCGAGCACACGGGCGCCGCGTAATGGCTGGTGAGTTTGCGGCCTTCCTTCGCCATCCGATCGAGCTCCGGCGTCCGATTGCGGCCGCCAAACGGCCCGATCTCAGCATAGCCAAGATCGTCAATGTTGATGATGATCAAATTGGGTCGCGGTGCGCCCGCGGCGGCGGCGATGGCGGCGGACAGGAGAAAAACCAACGGCGAAAGCAGTTTCATTGGCGGCGGCGTTTTTTGCGAATCGGCTTCGAAGCGACGCGAACCGCTGCGGAGAGTCAACTTCGTCGGAGGGTCGGATGGTCAGATGGTCGGAGGCGCAGAGGCGCAGAGGAGCAGAGGCGCGGAGGGGCGGAGGGACGGAGGTGCGGAGGGACGGAGGTGCGGAGGAGCAGAGGCGCAGAGAAGCGGTCAAGGTGGCGGTGTTTTGCGACCGAGCAGCGGCCGGTGGAGAAAAACGATGGTTTCGCTCTCGAACGTTCCCATCCCCGTCCTGAGCGGCCAGAAGCCGCGGTGAGCCCTGGGAGCGCGGGCGTCTCGCCCGCCAATGGAACCCGTGACCGTTTTGCAGTCCGCCGGAAAGCTCACACTTTCCGCAACGGCGATCCTGACTAACGCGGCGTTCGCCGCCACCCTGCGCGAACTTACCCCATTGCCGATTGCCTCTATGGTTTTCGACGGGTTGAACTTTCGCCGCGTTAGTTAGAATGAATACGTCGTCGTGAAACGGAACTCGCGCGGCTGGACCAAATCGTAGCGGCTATACGCGACGCCGCGGCCACCCGGCAGCATGAGCCCGTCGGGGTTGGCCTCCGAAACCGAAAGCCGCGACGGAATGATGTCGGTGCGATCGAGCAGATTCGAGACGTTCACCTGGAACCGCACTCTGCCGCGCAGGCGTGGGAATTTTCGCGTGTAGCCCAGCATCAGGTCAGCCGCGGTGATCACCTTGCCCGTGATTTCCTGACCCTGCGAATTGGATCCGATTACGTTGGCACTCCGCCAGCGCCAGCCGCCGCCAACCGTAAATCCTTCCAGCCGGCCCGTCCTGAAATCGTACGCCGTAAACAGGCTGATTTTGTGCGGTCGCACCCCCCAGCGTTTGATCTGCTGCTCGCGCTCGTCGTTCAGCGTGTCGACGAGATTGAAGATCTCCTCTCCGATCGTGACGCCGGTGGATGTCGTCAGCGTGGACAGGTTGGCCGCCGGATTCATCGCGCCCAACTCGACCCATTTCGCCACTGCGCCGCCGGCGGCGAATGCGTTCGGGTCGACAACATACTCGCCCGCGGCGTTCTGGGTCACGCCCTGCTGGAGAAGCACCGGTCCGTTCGGCTTCAGGCCGTACCAGGCGAGCGCTTCGGGCGCCAGGTTCTTGCGCCCCGAGTCGGTGTAGGAGTAGTTGGCCACGAACCGCCAGGTGCGGGTGAGATTGGCCGTGATGCGGGCCTCATACCCTTCAGATTCGAAGTCGGAGGAAATCGAGGAGACGGGCGGCGTGTAAGTTCTGCGCAGTTCGGCCCACTGGCTCGAGGAGAACGGCACTCCGTTGCCGGCCAGCACGGTGCCGAACGCATCCATCACGCGGATATTCCGATCGCGCAGCTGATTCGCCACCGGGGCCGTGACGCGGCCGATTTCGCTGCCCTTGAAATAAACGAAGCGCGCGTTCAGCCGGCCGTCGAGCAGATCGAAACCGAGCCCGTAATCCTCGCCCTTGCCTTTCGAGAGCGGCGCGAGGTTGCCGTCGGGAAACACGGTCCGCGCGAGCGGAGGAATGCCGACGTTCGAGGAGCGATTCGCGATCACCGACATCCAGTCGAGGGCGTGGTACACAATGCCAGCCGTGCGCGTCTGCCCGACCATGTGGTTCACGATGCCATTGGCGGGATTCAAATCGACCACGTCGCCGCGGATCGGATCGTCGTAATAGCCGAGTTGCGTGTTTTTGACCCTGTCCTCGCGATAGCCAAACGTGGTCACGAACTTGCCGCCAAAAAAGAAGCTTTGCACCGCACCCAGCATGGAATCCATCTGCTGGAGCATCCCGCCGTTGTCGGCGCCGCCCGACTCCACGTTCGCGTACGCGGTTTCGTAGGTCTGGCCGCCGAAGCTGATCGTCGGCGGCAGTTTCCGCCAGTCGCCGGCCCGATACGTACCATAATCCCCCTCCGTGAGATAATTCCGGATCGTGAGCCGGTTGTTGGCATTGCTCGGAGTGGGATTGAACGGATGGCCGGCGAGCACGAGCCACGAGTTGGCGCGGCGATCGAGCGTGTCGGTGCGCGAAACCGAGGTCGCGAGCCGGTGGCGGCCGAACCATTTCGATTTGGTGTCGAGCGTGTATGAGGCGGAGAGCCGGGTCTCGCGGCTGTCGCCGTAATGCACGTCCTGCGTCCACGTACCGTCGAAGTAGAGCTGGCCCGCGTAGGGATTGTTCGGGCCGGTGACGCCGAGCGTCCGGTTCGCGTCGCCGCGCAGAATCGGCGCGTTGCCGTTCATCAGGTGCACGACCGCGTTCGTCTCCTGGTAATTGTGCGCGAGATTGAGGATCAGGTTGCGCGTCGCCTGCCAGTCGAGGGTGAGCGTGTAGTTTTTCAGGCTCTGCTCGCGAAACATCCCGGGCCCGGTCGCGTTGCCGTTGAGCGGGTAAAATGACGGATCATAAATCCGCAGCGCGGAGCCAGTGACGCCGCGAGTCCCGTCCGGCGCGCGGACGGCCGCGTTGTTGTAGGTGCCGGTCAGGAACGTGCCGATCGCGTCGAAGATCGTGCCGTCGTTTTCGACGTAGATCGCGCGGTGGTTGTTGCCGCCGCGCGCGCCATCCCGGCCGATCACGCCGAGCGCCTGCTGCGCCGCGGTCGGCACGACATTGTTCGGCACGAAGGTCACCGCGTTCACGCCGAACGCCTCGCGATTGTCGTACCAGGCGAGCACCTGTTCGGAATCCGCGAAGGAGCGGACCACCGCGGTGGTGTCACGGCCGGTTTCACCCATGGCGGTGAAGGTGAGATTGCGGCGCGGCCGGAACGTGACCGAGCCGAAGATCCGCTCCTTGTCCTGGAAATCGAACGCGCGCCAGCCGCCGTTCTCCTGGTCGAGCGCGGCGACCGACACCGCGAGCTTGTCCTTCACCAGCACCTTGTTCGCGTCGACCTCGAGCCGGCTGCGATCCCACGAGCCCATGCCATAGCGGATGTTCGCCGTGTCGCGGTGAGTCTCGGCGATCTTGGACGACTGGTTGATCAACCCGCCGGGCGCACCGATGCCAAAGAGGATGCTGTTGGGGCCGCGGCTGTCCTCGTAACGGCCAACCCGATACGGATCCGTCGGCGTGATGCTGGTGAAGTAATCCATGCCGAAGCTCGCGATCAGCCCGCGGATCTGGATGCCGGGCGTGAGGGCGTGGCCGCCGATGATCCGGTTCTGCTCCGAGCTCGCGCCCTGCGAGTTCGTGTCCATCTCGCCATTGACCGAAAACTCGACCAGTTCGCGGATGTCGGTGATGCCGGCGTCGTCGAGAAACTCCTTGGTGAAAACGGAAACCGAGCTCGCAGTGTCGCGCAGCCGGGTGTTGAGCCGGCTGCCGGCGAGGGTGTTTTCCGCGACGTAGCCGATGTCGCGGCTGGTGTTGACGGTGAAAGGGCTGAGCTCGACGACGGCGTCTTTCGCCTCGGGTTTTGGGGCGGCGGGATCAGCGGACGTGGGCGTATTCGTCGTCGCCGTGGTTTGGCCGCTCGCGGTGAGGGCAAGGCTGAGCGAACAGGAGAAGACCAGGAGGGTGCGGAGTCTCATTGATGGGTCGGACCGGTTGGAATGGGGCTACGGCAGCGTTCCGCTGCAGGAATCAGCGGCGTGGCGGGAGGGGAAAACGGTATGAGTGGGCGCCGCATCTTTCGCGTCAATCCCCGCGATCGTCACATTTGGAAGATTTTTCCGCGCGCCGGTGTCGGCCGCCGCGAATCCGCTCCCGATCGGAATCGTCTGATTTCATTGGTAAAACGCCATTACCTGCACTGAGTGTGGAACTGATTCGAACCAACCTGGAGGACCCTATGAATTCCGATGCATTGATCACCCGGCGCTCCCGCCGGCCGCTGGAGCAGGTTTGCGCGCAGCTGCCCGACATCGTGCAGAAGCACAAATTCGGGCTGCTCGGCACCCACGACCTGAAGGAAAAAATCCAGAGCAAGGGGCTGCAATTCGAGCGCGAGTGCCGCGTGTTCGAAGTGTGCAGCCCGGCGCAGGCGAAGGCGGTGCTGGACCGCGCCATCGAGGTGTCAACCGCTCTGCCCTGCCGGATTGCGGTGTACCAGGAAGCAGGTGACACCGTGCTGGCGACGATCAAGCCGACAACGCTGCTCGGGCTGTTCGGCGCCGGCGAGGCGCGCGGCATCGCCGAGGAGGTGGAGCGCTCGATGGTGGCGATCATGGACGACGCCGCTCGTTGAGCGGCGGTCAGGTGTTTGCGTAGCAGCCGAGGTAACGAGGCTGGGACGTATCGACCCGGCTGGCACGAATGCGCGATGTTGGGCGCCGCATGTGATCGTCCTGACTTCCGAACGCGCACAAGCCCCAGCCTCGTCACCTCGGCTGCTACACACCAGCGGTTCGATGGTCGCAATTACCGGTTCACCGCCGCCATGGCCGGCGCGGCGTAACGATCGCCGGACGCCGACCCCGCTGGCAGGACGGCGTCGATTTCACGCAACTCGTCGCGTGACAATTCGATCGTGGCGGCCGCCAGGTTTTCCTCGAGGAAGCCGATTCGTTTGGTGCCGGGAATCGGGATGATGTCTGGTCCCTGCGCCAGCACCCACGCGAGCGCGAGCTGGCTGGCGGTGCAGCCTTTGCGCCGCGCGAGGTCCTGGATCTGTTTCACCAGATCGAGGTTCTTCTGGAAATTTTCGCCCTGAAACCGCGGTGCGTGCCGGCGGTAATCGTCCGCCGGCAAGTCGTCGATCGTCTTGAACTGCCCGGTCAGGAATCCGCGGCCGAGCGGACTGTAGGCGACGAACGCGATCCCAAGCTCGCTCACCACGGGCAGGACACCCGTCTCGGGCTCACGACTCCAGAGCGAGTATTCGGTCTGGAGCGCGGCAATGGGGTGCACTTTCGCCGCGCGGCGAATGGTCGCCGGCGCCGCCTCGGAGAGGCCGAGATGACGCACCTTGCCGGCGCGCACGAGCTCCGCCATTGCACCCACCGTGTCCTCGATCGGCACCTTCGGGTCGACCCGATGCTGGTAATAGAGATCGATCGTCTCGACCTTCAGCCGCCGGAGGCTGGCCTCGCAGCACTCGCGCACATAGGCGGGATCGCCGCGCACGCCGAGAAATTCACCCTTGGGCCCGCGAACATTGCCGAACTTCGTGGCGAGGACGACCGCGGTACGACGGCCCGCGATGGCCTGGCCCACCAGCGTCTCGTTGCGGCCACTGCCATACATGTCGGCCGTATCCAGAAAATTACCGCCAAGTTCGAGGTAGCGGTGAATGACGCGGATTGATTCGGCGTCGTTCATCTGGCTCGGTTCGTAAAACTCGCTCATGCCCATGCAGCCGAGGCCGATTTCGGCGATGGCGGGCCCGCGGGCGCCCAGCTGGCGCTGGCGCAGTCGGATATCTTTTCGGGTTCCGGAGGTCATGCCGGCAGTGAACGCCCGTGGCGGAACAGCGCAAGCGGCCGCTGAATTCCCGGCTGCAGGGCCGGCGCTTGCCGCCGGGCCGCGAAATGCACACGGAACGCACACCCGTTCGCAAATGCGCCGCGGCGCCCCCGCCGCGGCAATAGTAGGACATTCAGCCATCGAAACGCGGCGAGGGCGCCGTGTCTCCATGGTACGAAAATCCGAAGACCAACGCAGCCCTGCCACCGACGTTCTTCACATATTACGTTAAGATTCGCCTCGGGGCGGGCCGCGGCTCTCAACGGTGCAGCTGAAACGTGGCACTCGCGACGCGCCGGCCGTTGACCTGCAAGTCGACGCGATGCAGGCCGGCGTAATGCCGGCGCGTCGTGAAATCGCGCACGAGCTGGTTTTTCGCGAGGTTCACGCTGCCGCGCGGCTGCAGATCGGTTTCCGTCCACTTGAAAACCTTCGGCGAACTCGAGCCGTTCGCCCGCACATAATGCACCACGTAATCGACGATCACGCGCCGGGCGGTCTTCGCGCGCGACGTGATCCGTGCCACGAAACGCAGCGGCTGGCCGAGCCGGAGCCGGCGCGGCGAGACTTGCAGTTCGGCCGCAAAGTCCGCGGTGGTGGCCGCCTCGGCTCCGAGCAGCCGCAGTGCGCGCGGTTCGCCGCGTTTCACCAGCGTGCGCGCCGCGCGCCGCACGATCCATTCGCGATGCGGAACGGCGGTGCCCCAGTGCTCCAGCAAGTCGAGGACCCACGCCGGATGATCCTTGGCGATGTCGTTCAGGTTGTTCGCGACCGACCGGCGGACGAAGACCGACGGGTCGTCCTTCAACGCTTCGAGGATCGCGCGAAGCGGCTCCGGGTTCCGGATCAACTCATTCAGCCGTCGTCCCCACGGCAGCCGCGGGCGACATCCCTCGCTCGCCAGCCGGCGCACCGCTTCGTCCGGATCCGTCGTCCACCGCCGCATCACGGCAAGCGTGCCGGTGAGATCGCGTTCCAGGAAGGTGCGAATGGAGAACTCGGCCGAGCCAAACCGGGTGAAGAAGCGAAGAGCCTCGAGCGCCTCGGCGGTGTCGTGGCCGTAACGCGCCACAAAATCGGAAAGAAAAATCGCGATGAAGCTGTGTCCAATCCGCGGCGCGAGTTGCCGCAGCACGGCGATTTTCTGCGCATAATCTCCCGGCAGGGCGGCCTCGACGGCGATGGAGGTCTGCTGCATTCGCGTCATCAGTGAACGCTCCGGCAGTCCCTCGAGGGCGAGCGCGAGAAACCGGCGTCGATCGGACCGCGGTTCAATCGCGGCCAGCTCGCGGGCGAGTCGCCGGTAAAGCGGCTCGTTGAACCAATCCTTGAATGCATCGGGTTCGGATTTTGCGGCCATCCACCAAACGCTGAGAATCCGCGCCCATGCGACGAGCGGAATCCAACCGTCGGACTGCGCGGGCCGGGTCAGCGCGTGATCGGCGGATGACCGGCCGGCAGCGCATGAGTCGAACGCGGGAGGATCCGTACATAATCGCCGGGCGGCCGGCCCAGCGAGCGGAGGTCCGCATGCGAGATCGTCACGTCGCGACTCTGGGCCTTCTCCGCCGCCGTCAGCTCTAGCTCGCCGCTTTCGCTGACCAGGATTAGCCGCTCGACGATTCCGGTTTCGCGCCGCCGGACACTCGCGGCCGTGCCGAGCCCGAAACGCGTGTGCCCGGCGCCGAGCACGACAAATGCGGTGCGCTTGGCGCCGGCGTCCGGTCCGCCGCGCGCCGCGACGATGTTCGCGGCCATCACTTCATCACGCGCGAGCTGGGCCTCGAACATCGGCCGCAGTTTCGCGGGATCAGCCGCCACGTGCACCGCCAGCTGCAAGTTCGTCAGCCGTTCGTAGTCCGGGTCGTCGAGCCGCAAATCGGCGGGCAACTGCGCGCGCTGTTCCGGGGTGAGTTGCGCCACGCCGCCGCCGCGGCTGATCGCGCGAATCAGATCAGCCGGCGCATTCAATCCGCGCACGGGGATGCCATGTTGCCGGGCGAAGTCGCACAGCGGCTGATAATCCAGATAGTTTCGCCACTTCGAGGGCCAGTCGATCTCCCGCGCGAGGGTCGCGAAATCGATCTCGCGGGCATTGTAGCGATCGACCGCCGGCTGATCGCGGGCCTCGAGCTGCTCGAGACAGAGCACCAGGGGCACCCGGCGGGCGAAAAGTTCCTGCAGCAGCGACAGCTGGACGGCGTGGTGACGCGCGATGGTATGCGTTTCGCCCGCATAGACGACGCCGGCCGTGGCGACATCCTCGAGCAGGTCCGCGGGTGCAATCTCGTCGCCGCTGACGAGGTCGAGCCAGAACTCGCGCGGCGGGCGAGGGAGCGGGCCGGCGACGCGTACCGGCGGCGGCACGCTCGTGCACGCCGCCAGCGCCAGCATCGCGCCGGCGAGCGAGAGGGGAAGGAATTTCATGATCAGCTTTGCGCGCTTCGCCGCAAAGCCTACACGTCGCACAGCCGCATCATTTTTTCCAGCGTCGGCAGCGCATCCTTGGTCGGCGTGTATTCATGCGAGACGTACCCTTGGTAGCCGGCCGCGATGATGGCCTGGCAGATCGCCGGATAATTCAACTCCTGCGTTTCGTCGAATTCGTGGCGGCCGGGGTTTCCCGCGGTGTGAATGTGCGCGATGAACGCGATGTTGTCCTTAATCGTGCGGATGATGTCCCCCTCCATGATCTGCATGTGGTAAATGTCGTAGAGCAGCTTCACCCGCGGTGAATTCACGCGCTTGCACATCTCCACGCCCCAGGCGGTGTGATCGCACATGTAACCGGGATGATTCACTTTGCTGTTCAACAGCTCGGTGCAGAGCGTGACGCCCGCGTCCTCGGCCTGCGCCTTGATCGCGTTCAGGAACGCCACGCAGTTGTCCATGCCCTGTTCGTCGGAGATGCCGGCGCGGTCGCCCGCCAGCACGATCACGTTCGGCGCCTTGACCTCGGCCGCGGCCTTGATCGCGGCCCGCATCTTCGTCTCGGTCTCGGCATGATTCTTCCGGTCGTTGATCCCCGCTTTGATCCCGCTGCCGCCGGGAACCATGGTCGGGATGAGCCCGTATTTTTTTAGCGCCGGAAATGCTTCGGCCCCGACCAGGTCGATGCCATGGGCGCCGAGCCGGGCCGCCTCGCGACACATGCCATCGATGTCGAGGTTCACGCCTTTGAACACGCCGCGGCAAACTCCCTGTTTGATTCGGTTTTTCCGCGGCGTGGCGGCCGCGGGCGCGGCGAGACCGGTTGCGCTGATGACCGATAATGCGCCGACGGTCCCGAAGGTGGTGATGAAATCACGGCGGCGGAGGGAAGACTGGGTGGTTTTCATGGTGGCAACGATGGGCTGGAGGGCGGATGTCCGCGCGGGCGTCATACCCGCGAGAGCAGAGGCAATCTTGCCCGCCCCCGCCATGACGGCGAGTCCCGGCCTTGCTCGGATTTTGCGGAACTTGACGCACGGTTTGCGCGCAGATGGCCAGCGGCCGTGACGATTGGCTGAAAGGTGAAACGAGTCGCGCACTGCCGCCCGCGCCCGCGTCAGCTCCCGCCCGAGGGAAATGTCATCCATTAGATGACATTCGGGCGAGGGAGCGTTTGTCATCTATTAGATGACAAAGGATACAGCGGCGTTTCGCGCGTGGCGGGGCGCCGTGAAACGCGGCCGGTCGAGGGTTGCACCGCCGCGGCGGAAGCGTAACCTCGCGCCATGAAACGGCGCGATTTTATTGCGACACTCGCCGCCTCAGGCGCGGCGATGATGACGGCGGCAGAGGAAAACACGGCAACGCGGGACGCGCTCGGCGTTGTGCTGCCGAAGCGGCGGCTCGGCCGCACCGCCGAGTTTGTCACCATGCTCGGCGTCGGCGGCTACCATGTGGGCTGGACGACGGAAAGGGATGCCCAGGCCGTGATCGAGGCGGCGCTTGCCGGTGGTGTCCGCTTTTTCGATACGGCGGAATCGTACCAGAAGGGCGAGAGCGAAACGCGCTACGGAAGGTTCCTCGTGCCGAAATACCGGTCGCACGTGTTCCTGATGACCAAGTCGACCGCGAAGACCGCGGCCGAGCTGCGCCGGCACCTCGACGACTCGTTGCGACGGTTGAAGACCGATCATGTCGACCTGTGGCAGGTGCACAGCCTGGCCAGCCCGCAGGACGTCGACGACCGCCTCGCCAATGGCATCCTCGATGTGCTGGCGGAAGCGAAGGCGAGCCGGAAGGTGCGTTTTGTAGGGTTCACCGGTCACAGCAACCCCGAGGCGCATCTGCGAATGCTGGAGCGGACCAAGGACAGCCAGCCGTTCGACACCTGCCAGATGCCGGTAAACGTGCTCGATCCGAGCTACCACAGCTTCACCGTCCGCGTGTTGCCGGAGTTGCAGAAGCGGAACATCGCATTGCTCGCGATGAAGACGCTCGCGGATGGCCGGTTTTTCGGTCTGAAGCGGGTGAACGACCGCGTCGTCTGGCAGACTGAGAAGCCGCTCGTGCCCGGCCGGATCAGTGTGGCGGAAGCGCTGCGGTTTGCCTGGTCGCTGCCGATCAGTGTCCTGATTTCGGGCAACGAAAACGCCTCGATGATCGAGGAGAAGATTGCGCTCGCGAAATCGTTCACGACCCTGAGCGCGGCCGACCGCGGTCGGTTGGTGGCAAAGGTGGCGGACTTGGCGGATGGCAAAATCGAATATTTCAAGCGACCGGTGAAAGCAGGCTGATGAGACGGCTCGGCTGGGAGCGCGACCGCCCCCGGTCGCAATTCCTTAAGCGACCGGGGGCGGTCGCACTCCCAGGAAAGTCGTAGCAACCGAGGTGACGAGGCGGGATAGCTCGGTTCACCATCCGGTAAATGGAGCCGCTGCGCCCCTCGCGGCTAACCCGGACACTTCACCGGCTGAATGAAAACCCCCTTTTAGTCACAGAGCGCACAGAGCTCCGACACAGAGTTTACCCGCCTATGGCGGCGCCGAAGGCGACCAGGGTTCACAGAGGAAAACCCTTCGATCCAATTTGGAATGCCTGCCCATTCGCATCAGGCGCGTCCAAACACGTTGTGCCTCCTGCTGCCTCTGTGTCCGAGCTCTGTGTCCTCTGTGACCCAGGCCTTGGTTCGTCTGGCTATGAAATAACCGGGCTAAGTGTGCAAAGTCCGGTCTCTTCGCGGCGCTGGACAAGATATGATGAGCAATGCGCGTTGAACGGTCCTCGCCGGGGGAGGAGCATCCGGCCCGGAGTAAATCCTTTCGCCCATGAAACCTCCCCCTTCGCTCACCCGCCGTCAATTCGTCGCGCAATCGGCCGGAGCGGCCGCCGCGTTCACGCTCCTCTCGCCCGCCCGGAGCCACGCCGCGTCGCCGGCGAACAAGATCGTCGTGGGCGTGATGGGGCTCGGCGGCCGCGGCTCCTACCTGGCGCACGCCTTTGCCAACCGGCCGGACACCGACGTCGCCTATATCTGTGATGTTGATACGCGGAAATTCTCCCGGACGCGCGATGCCGTCGAGGAGGCGCAGGGCAAGGCCCCGAAGCAGGTGCAGGACTTCCGGCGGATACTCGAGGACAAGAGCGTCGATGTCCTGATCAACGCCACGCCCGACCACTGGCACGCACCCGCGAGCATCATGGCCTGCCAGGCGGGCAAGGACGTGTATGTGGAAAAGCCGATGACCCACAACGCGTGGGAAGGGCGCAAGATGATCGAGGCGGCGCACAAGTACAAACGCATCGTGCAGGTCGGCATGCAGTCGCGGAGCGCGGGGTATCTGGCCGAGGCGGCGGCCCACATCCGGTCGGGCAAGCTCGGCGACGTTTATCTCGTGCGGGTGTTCAACATGATGCAGCACTCGATGCGGAAGGCCGGCCCGGCCGAGCCGCCGCCGGTGCCCGCGGGTTACGACCACGACCTCTGGTGCGGGCCGGCGCCGCTGCTGCCCTACGACCCGTCGCGGCGCTGGCTCGACCGCTGGGAATACAGCTGCGGCGCGATTGCCGGCGATGCCGTGCATCAATTGGACCTGGCGCGATTCCTGATCGGCGATATGCCGTTTCCCGGCACGGTGGTCCACGCCGGCGGCGTCAACGCGCTGACGGATGGTCGCGATGTTCCGGATACACAGCTGGTGACCTACGAGTACGGCAAGCTCACCCTGTTGTTCGAGGCGGCGTTGTGGACGCCCTATATGATGAAGACGCCGCCCACGCGGCGCGACAAGGGCCAGATGCCGAACTGGCCCTTCAACGCCACGCGCATCGAGGTGCTGGGTACGAAGGGGTTCATGTATTTCGGCCGGCATGGCGACGGCTGGCAGGTGTTCAACGACAAGGCCGAGTCGGTGATCGGAGTGCCCGGCCGCCAGGCGGACAAGGAGCACCAGGATAATTTCCTCGCGTGCGTGCGCAGCCGGAAGGAGCCGGTGGCGAACGTGACGCAGGGACACTACTCCGCGATGCTGTCGCACCTGGCCAACATCTCGTACCGCGCGGGTAACAAGAAGCTGACGTTCGATCCCGTGACCGAGACGTTCAAAGGCACGCCCGAGGCGAACCAGTTCCTGCGTCGCACGTATCGCGCGCCGTGGGGAATTCCCGACGCGGTATGAGACGGGGCGGGGGGGCACGCCGGTGCGCGACCGCGACCGCGGGTATCGCGATCGCTGTGTGCTCCGCCTTTCTGACCCTGCCGGCGGCGCGGGCGCAGTGGCTGCCGGTGCGCGATGTGAGCGTCGACTCCGGTACGACCGAGGTGGCGGGACAATTTCTCGCCATCGATTACCAACTCGACGTGGCCGATCTCTCGGCGCTGTCGCCGGCGTATGTATTTGTACGCTGCAGCCTGGACGGGGGCGCCCATTGGGCCTTGGTCCCGGCGCACCAGCTGCGCGGCGACGGACATGACCTCGTCACGTCCGGCGGCCGGAAGACGATCATGTGGTGGGGCAGCGAACAACTCGGGCTGATGGGCGAGCAGGTGGAACTCAAGGTCAGCGTGCGGGCGATTCGGATGGTCCGGGTTGCGGGCGGTTCGTTCGTGGCGAAATTCATTCCGGGAGGTGGCTTCGACGACTCGAAGAGCCGGCTCGAGACGGAGACGCTGCCCACTTTCCACCTCGCCCGCTGCGAGACAACGATCGCGATGTATGCCGATTACCTGAACGAGACCGGCCGGAATGGGCGCGGCTGGAACCGGCTGATGGCAAATCCGGAGCGTTGCGGCATTCAGCGCGAGGAGAACGATCGCTACACCGTCTCGGCCGGCCGGGAAAATCATCCCATCAACTACGTGTCGTGGTACGAGGCGCAGGCGTTTCTCCATTGGTGCGGGTTGCGGCTGCCAACCGAGCGCGAGTGGCAGAAATCCTTTCGCGGCGGGCTTTTCCTGGACGGCGACGAAACGAAACGGCTCCAAAACCCGAAACCCGAGCGGAAATACCCGTGGGGCGATGAATCGCCGGAGGCGGGCGGATTCTGGCGGTGCAATTGCGACGTGGCCGACCGGAACCGCGCCCCGCAGCTGTCGCCGGTGGGAAGCTACACGCGGTTCAACAGCCCGTACGGCGCGAGTGATCTCTCGGGCAACGTCGCCGAATGGACGCTCGATTCGTACGCGACGTCGTATCACGCCGGGTTGGACGGCTACCGGATGGTGCGCGGCGGCTCGTATATGGATCCGGCCGCCGGCTGCGATGCGCTCGCCGGCGCCTCGCAGCTGCCCGTCAAGCGCGCGAGCATCGTCGGGTTTCGGGGGATGCGACCGAATTAGAATGCGTTGGTACGTTGAGCACGCATTTTGTCGATCGGAACGAATAGGAGTTGTAGGGCGTCTGCTTGCAGACGCATGGTGCAAATCCGAATTCATTACGCGGCGTCCGCAAGCGGACGCCCTACAAAACGGGAATCGGTTGCGGCCGGCCGCGCGGGAAATTCGTGGTCAACGTCCGATGAACTGATTCAGCTATCGTTTGCCCCTCATGAAGACCGACCCTTTCTCGTCTCGTCCGGACAACATGCCCCGCCGTGCGTTCGCGCGGGCGGTCGCCGCCGGTGTGCTCGGCGCGGCCGTCGGCCGGCCGGCGTCGGCCGCCGCGCCTGCCGCGACCCGGCCGCAGCGCAAGAACATGCTCCACCATGTCGGCGGCGATTATCACTGCACGATGGGCGAGCATTGGACGTCGAAACAGAATTTTGAATACCACCAGCGGTTTGGCGTCCGCCACCTCACCGCCAACACGAGCCGAATCGATGGCGGCAGCGGCGGGGGGAGCGGAAAGAAATCGGCCGCCAGCGGCAGCGGCGATTGGGATTTCGACACGATGAAACGCTGGCGCGATCTGTGCGATCGCGGCGGGATGATTTGGGAGGCGATCCGGATGGAACCGAACTACATCTACCTGCGGCCGGGCGACGAGCGGGAGCGAAAGCTCGCCTCCATCGCCGGCAACATCGAGAAGGCGGGGAAGGTCGGCGTGAAGATCATCACCATGCACTGGACGGTGATTCCGATCCGCCGCAACGGTCGCACGCCCGGTCGCGGCGGCTCGAGTTACCATTCGTTCAAGCTCGAGGATGACTGGCGCTCGCTGCCGGTCGGGCCGCGCGGCGTCGTGTCCGAAGCCGATTACTGGGAGCGCATCGCCCACTTCTTGAAAACCGTGATTCCGGTGTGCGCGCAGCACGATGTGCGGATGGCCGTCCACCCGTATGATCCGCCGGGCCTGCCGCGTGGTTACCAGGGCACGGAAAACTGGGACGGTGCGCCGGCCACCGTGCTCGAGTCGCTCCAGCGGTACGAGGCGATCGTCGACAGCCCCTATAACGGAATCCAGCTCTGCCTCGGCACGTGCATGGAGGGTTTGAAGAATCCGCGCGCCGAACTGCTCCCGGTTGTCCGCTACTTCGGTTCGAAGGGAAAAATCCACCAGGTGCACATGCGAAACATCCGCGGCGGGCTGCACCATTTCCAGGAGGTTTACATCGACGAGGGCGAGGCGAACTTCATCGAGGTCGTGCGTGCGCTTCGCGACACCGGATACGCGGGATCGTATTGTCCGGATCACATGCCGACGCATCCGGACGATCCCAAGGGTTACCAGGGATTCGCCCACGCGTTCGGCTACATCCGCGGGTTAATCGACGCGGCGAACGCCGAAGTGGCGTAGCCGGGAAATTTCACCCCGCGGTTTGAGCCGCAACCAAAGGGTATCCAACTCGGAACAAGGTTTCCAATCCCGCTCGAAGTCCGACCGAATCATTGACCATTCCCGCCGGGCGATGAAGCTGGCCTCCGTTCTTCCATGAAACTCCTGTCCCCATTGTTCATTGCGGCGGCGCTGTCCGCCGGCGCCGCATTCGGTGCCGCCCCGGCGACATCCACCCGGCCGAACATCCTGTTCATCTTCTCCGACGACCACGCCCAGCATGCGATCTCGGCCTACGGATCGAAGGTGAACCAGACGCCGAACATCGATCGACTCGCGGCGGCTGGCGCGCGCTTCACGAATTCCTTTGTCACAAATTCCATCTGCACGCCGAGCCGGGCGACGCTGCTGACCGGCCAGTATTCCCATTTGAATGACGTCCCCGTGTTCAACCGGTTCGATGGCTCGCGCGATAACGTCGCGAAACGCCTCCAGGCGGCCGGATATCACACGGGCATGATTGGGAAGTGGCATCTCGGGTCGGATCCGACCGGTTTCGATCGCTGGATCGTGCTGCCGGGTCAGGGGCAGTATTGGGACCCGGTATTCCTCGTTCCCGGGCGCAAGCTCACGATCAAGGGCCACTGCACGGACGTCACGACGGACCTTGGCATCGAGTGGTTGAATACCCGGCCGAAGGACAAGCCGTTTTTCCTGATGCTGCATCAAAAGGCGCCGCACCGCTCGTGGGAGCCGGACGAGCGGAACAAGGCGCGATTCAAGGACAAGGTATTCCCCGAGCCCGCCACGATGCGCGACGACTACGCCACGCGGCCGGCGGCGCTGCCCGCCAACCAGCAGACGGTCGCGCGCGATCTCACGCGGCGGGATCTCAAGCTCGAGCCGCCAGCCGATCTCGCCGGCCCCGCCCGCAACCAGTGGCTCGGCGTCAAGCCGATGGAACTCGAGGTCACGCAGCCCGATGGCACGAAGAAGACGCTCCGCGGCGATGAGTTCGTGCGCTGGAAATACCAGCGTTACATGCAGGACTACCTTGCCTGCGTGCAGGGCGTCGACGACAGCGTCGGCAAGGTCCTGGATTACCTGGAGCGTACGGGGCTGGCGAAGAACACCATCGTGTTCTACTGCGCTGACAACGGCTGGTACCTCGGCGATCTCGGGCTGTACGACAAGCGCTTCATGTATGAGCCGGGCCTGAAAGTTCCGCTTATTGCGCGGGGTCCGGGAATCAAAGCCGGCAGTTTGCCGGCGCAATTCGTGGTCAACATCGATCTGGCGCCAACGTTTATCGATCTCGCGGGGGCGACCATTCCCGCCTCGATGCAGGGCCGCTCGCTCGTGCCGCTGCTGCACGGGCAATCACCGCGCGACTGGCGCACCTCGATCTACTACCGCTATTACCACGATCCCGGCCACCACAACACCGCCGCCCACTACGGGGTGCGCACGGCGACGCACAAGCTGATCCATTATTGGAAGAAGGACGCGTATGAGATGTTCGATCTGCGGAAGGATCCAACCGAGCAGCACAATCTCCTTTTCGACGCCGCCGAGGCGCGGAAGCCGGAGGTCGCGGCGAAGTTCGCGGAACTGAAGGCCGGGATCGCCCGGTGGCAGCAGGAGTACAAGGACGACGGCCGGTATGCCGATCCGGCGACCTGGCCCAAGGGAAGTGCCGATGGTCCGTTCCCGCAGCCGTCGATCGGAACGAAGACGGTGGCCGAAGCCGTTGCCGCGACGGTTGGGCGCTAGACTCCTCGAGCTCCCAAACTCGTTCTGAACAGATCAAGTTTTCGTAAATTCCCAAACTGTCATTCTGAGGGCCGCCGAAGAATCCATTGGCGCGTCCGGCTGTGAGCATCGTGCTGGGTTCTTCGCCAAGCCTCAGAATGACAAACCGGGAATTGTGTCGGGTCTGTGGCTGCGCTTCGCCAGCCGAACCGCGCGTCACAAATGAGCAGACCCATGATGGAGGGACGACCTCCACGACGTCCGCATTCGGGCACAACCCACGTTCCGACTTTTCCCGAACGGGATGTTCTCCGGAATGGAACTGGTATCGCCGCGTCCGCGAACGGACGACCCGTTGGTGCCGAATGCCGCATGAACAGGGTTGGCGCGTCGACGGACATTGTTCACGGTCGATCCCGATGAAATGCCGACCACTCCGCTTCGTGTGCGCCCTGATCCTGCTCGCTTCGGTAGCCGCAGCGCGAGGCCCCAATATCGTCATGATCCTCGCCGACGATCTCGGCTGGGCCGACCTGGGCCATGACGGATCGAAAATCGACACGCCGAACCTCGACCGGCTCGCGAAGGAGGGCACCAAGCTCACGCGGTTTCACTCGTCGGCGCCGATGTGCTCGCCGACGCGTTCCGCGTTGTTGACCGGCCGCTACCCACACAGCGTCGGCGTGCCGGAACTGGCAAGCCCGACGGCGCGTGGCAAGGTGCCGGTGCTGGAGCTGAGCCACGAGGCGATCACGATTCCAGAGGCGCTCGGCCCCGCGGGTTACCGTAATGTCATGGTCGGAAAGTGGCACCTCGGATACAACAAGCGGGCCTGGCCGAGAACCCACGGGTTCGACGAGTTCTGGGGCTCGTTGATTGGCACGCCGACTTTCTGGCGGCCGAAGGAAACGTATCACAACGAGACCGCGATCGAGGTGCCCGGCTACTACACCGATTTGCTCACCGACAAGGCGATCGAGTACCTGAAGTCGACACCGCAGCCGGGGAAGCCAATCTTCCTCTACCTCGCCTACAACGCGCCGCATTACCCGCTCGAGGCGCCGCCGGAACTCGTGGGCAAATACCGTCGCCGGCTTCCGAATACGGGCCTGTTTGCGATTTACGCCGCGATGGTCGAGCAGCTCGATACCGGCATCGGCCGCGTGCTCGCGGCGCTCGACGAACTGGGGATGACGCGCGACACGCTCGTCGTCTTCACGTCGGACAACGGTCCCACCGCGGAGCTGACCGGCTACGGGCCGGAGGGCGCGGACATCTCGAACGGGCCGCTGCGCGAGCACAAGTTTTCCACCCATGAGGGCGGCATTCGGGTGCCGTTTCTGGCGCGCTGGCCGGGAAAAATCCCCGCCGGCAAGGTGCGCGACGAGCTCGCGGTCACGATGGACCTGATGCCAACCTTCCTCGAGGCGGCCGGCGTGACGGCGAAGCACGAGATGAACGGGCGCTCCATCCTGCCGCTGCTTACCGGCGGCGCCTTCCAGCGGCCGGAAGCCGTGCATTGGGAAATCCAGCATAACGCCGCGGTGATTCGGGGCGAATGGAAGCTGGTGCATCAATTCTGGCGCCCGCGGCCCTTCCTGTATCGCTGGCTCGAGGACACGGGGGAGAACAACGATCTGGCGGAAAAGAATCCCGCGCTCGTGCAGGAACTCATGGCGCTCCACGATCAATGGAAGGCGCGCAACTATCCCAATCCCGTTCCGCGGGTGACGGCGCACTCGGCGTATCTTTTCCCGATGGCGGAGAAGCCGGCGGCCCGGTAGCCGTGGAGCCGGCGTTGAAGCGAACGCCCTCCACTCGCTCACGCTCGTAGCCACGGATCCGCGGCGCCGGCCTTTTCGTCCCCGCGAGCGTGACAGACGGCGTGAGCAGCCTGTCATTCTGAGCGCCAGCGAAGAATCCAGCCACCTACACGCATGCCATCGCGCTGCTGGATTCTTCGCTTCGCTCAGAATGACACGCCGGGGTGGTATTGATGAGTTTGCCCAGTCTGGTGAGCGACTCGGCCTTGGTAGCGACGAGCGCCAGCGAGTCGACGAAGCGCGGTTACGATTCCATTCATCGGCTCGTTCCGCGCTCGCCGCTACCGGCGCGAAGCGGGCCGGCTGCCGCCCTGGGCGCATCTCACTTTCTTGCACGGGCGGCGCTCTCCTCGCGCCATAGATGGGCGGCTGGAAAGCCGCCCTTCCGCCGGAGCGGCGGCTTTCCAGCCGCCGAAGCTTGGCCACGATGCCAGGTGGTGATTCGGCAAGAAAGTGAGATGCGGTGCGCCCTCCCACGACGGAACGTGCGTTGACGGCGCCGGCGGCGGCGTCACTGTCCTGCTTTCCGCCTATGAAACTGCCCCGCCTCCTGTTCGCGTTCCTTGCCTGCGTCGCGCTCGGTTCCGCCGCCCCGGCGGCAGCCGCTTCAAAATCCCCGGCCTCGGGATCGTCCGGGCCGGTGTACGAACTCCGCACCTACACGGCCACGCCGGCAAACCTCGATAAGGTGGCGGCGCGGTTCCGCAACGATACGGTGCGGATCTTCGAGAAGCACGGGATGAAAAACATCGGTTACTGGATTCCGATGGACGAGAAGGACGGCAGCGGCGACAAGCTGGTTTACCTGCTCGAGCACGCGAGTCGCGATGCCGCGAAGGCGTCATGGAAGTCGTTCAGCAGCGATCCGCAATGGCAGGAAGTCCGCAAGCGCACCGAGGCAAACGGCAAGATCGTCGCCAAGGCCGAGTCCGTGTTTCTCGAGCCGACGAATTATTCCCCGGTCATGAAGCCGGGCAAGGGCAAGGGCGCCCCGCGGGTTTTCGAGCTGCGCACGTATGCCGCGGCGGAGGGAAAGCTCCCGGCGCTCGACGCCCGGTTCCGCGATCACACGCTGAAGATTTTCGCGAAGCACGGGATGACCAACCTCGGCTATTTCCATCCCACCGACGCCGACAAGGGCGCGGGCAACACGCTGGTTTATTTCCTCGCCCATGCGAATCGCGACGCCGCGGCCGCGTCATGGAAGGCCTTCCGCGATGACCCCGGCTGGGTGAAGGCGCGGACCGCGTCGGAGAAGGACGGCAAGCTCACCACGAAAGTCCAATCGGTGTTCCTGACGCCGACAGACTTCTCGACGTTGAAATAGTCGCGGTGATGCGGCGCCGGCGAGCTCGAGGACGAGGGCGCGCCGGTTAGTTCACTGCTGGACGAAAGCGGGGTCCGTGCCTTCGCGGACCACCACGGTCGTCGACGTCATCATGTACCTCGGCGAGTCGTCCAAGTCGAAACCCACCCCGACGCCGAATTTGCCGGCCGGCAGCTTTTCGCGGGGGACGGAGAGCTCGAAACCCGAGTAGATGGCATCCCACCGTTCATTCGCGTCCGCGACGTCCGGGCGGAGCTGAGGCAGGGCCTCGAAGGCGAATATCCCGGTGGCGGACCGGAAAACGATGCTGATTCCTCCCGCGCGGATCGTCTCGTCGGGGCAGAACGCCCAGCCGCGAATGCGGAAGAGCGCGGGCGTGTCCTCCACCTCCTCGATGAAATAGACGGCGTCGTCGATTTCCGTGGCCTCATGGAGGACGATGGGCTTGAGGTCCGTGAGCTCGAGGGTATCCGGATCCGGCAGTTCGAAGATTCGCCGTGCTTCCGTTTCCCGGACCAGGGCGTCGGCCCGGGCGGGATCCGGATAAAGCACGGTCTCGGCTTCAGCAAAGGTTCCATGCTCATGGTAGGCGAGCACCGCCGTTTCCGTTCGCTGCGCGAAGATGCGTCCGGCGTTGGCGTGGGCATCGTTCGCGGCCAGGTTGAAGACCGCGAGCAGCCCGAGCACCGGCGCGAGCAGCCAGCGGTGACGGGGAAAGTGGGCGAGCAGGCGCTCCACCAGCAACCAGACGAGCAGCGCCCACGCGACCGAACTGAGGACGATGTAGCGCGAAGTGATGGGCGCCCATTCACTGGAGAGCAGGGCGCGGCCCCAGGCAATCATCGCCATCGCGCCCAGGCACCAGGCGATAAGTGCGAGTCCCAGCCGTTCGCGGGGTAACGTTCGGCGCAGGAGGAGGAGCGGAGCGAGGATGAGCGCGGCCCCGCACCACGGTGCGATCGTCACATCATCGAGCGCGGGCGAACTGCCGGCGATGGTCAGCCAGTACACGATCACGCGCGGCAACTCGGCGAAGCCCGGCAGCCGGTGGCCGGCGTTCACCTGAAAGCCGGTGAAGAAAAGCAATCCCGCCAGTGCGGCGGCGAGCGTCCACCAGGCGGCATCGCGCCAGCGGCGTGCCGCGATCAGCAGCGCCGCGCCGGCCGGCCAGACGAGCAGTCCGTGCGCCAGCGAAAACGTGGCGAAAACACCGCCGAGGCTGGCGACTGGCACCGACCAGCGCGCCCGCGCTGCCAGCGCGACGAGCGCGGCGGTGGCTGCGAACACAACGAAGAAATGATCGATCGACGCTCCAGACCAGAACAGGCTTTCGTGGTGCTGCAGCTGGAACACGACGAGCGCGAAAATCGCCGCCAGCCTCAGCCGCGCGCTGCCGCCCCGCACAGACGTGAGTAACAGCCCGAACACGCCGATGAGGAAAAGATCACCGATGACGGCGAGAACCGCGAAATTAACGCCGCCGAAAATGAAGTAGGCGCCGGCGAAGATCAGCCGGCTCGCGACGATTCGGTGCTCGTTCGTGACCGCGAGCAGCCGGTTCACGATTTCGCCGCCACCCGCGCCAGAATCGAGCGCGATTAGGAAATCCAAAACGGTGTCGAATTCGTCCCAGTTGGGAATATTCCGGACCCACGCGGCCACTTGCAGGGTGAGGAACGCGAGCGGAAGTGCCGCCAGCAGCGCGCACACCCACCGGGGCCATGACGCAACAATTGCGGTCCGGATCTCACGCTGCCGGGAGGGGAGCGCACCGCCGGCGGGCAATGGCGGCGGGGCCAGCATTGACAATCCGGACGGCGTGCTGGAGCGGGAGACGTCCAGAGTGGGCGACACGACGTCCGTCTTCAACCGCCGGCGTCCGCCCACGCCAAGGGGAAGTACCTGACAATTTCGTCAGGCGCGCGGGCCACTGGCTTCCCGCACCATGTCCGCGGCCAGGTGCTCGGCCCGCCGCGCCAGCGCGTCGACCATGGCGGAGAAGATGAACTGGTGAAATGGATACAGGCCATACCAGTAGAGGGTCCCGATCAGTCCGTTGGGCGCGAAGAGCGCGGTCTGGACGAGCCGCGTGCCGCCGTTCTCCGGAAAGGTTTCCCACTGCAGCCAGGCGCGGCCGGGCAGCCGCATCTCCGCCCGCAACCGCAGCAGTCGCGGCGGCTCCGCTACCTCGACGCGCCAAAAATCGAGCGCCTCGCCGGGTAGGATTTCATCCGGATGCCGGCGACCGCGGCGCAGCCCCGGACCGCCGACCATCCGATCAATCGCGCCGCGGACGATCCACGCCCACTCCCATCCCGGCCAGCCACGATCGCCACCGATGCCGCTGAAGGCGCGAAAGACCGCGGCGGCGGGCGCAGTCACGAGCCGCGAGCGTGTTTCCCGCGCGAGCCCTTCCCGATCGACGAGTTCCCACGTCGGGCCCTGTCCGAGCGCGCCGGACCAGCGCGTTTCGATCTCGCCCTGCTGCACCCGCTCCAGCGCCAGGACCACGGCGGTGCGGTAGCTGATCGGCGTCACGCGCGGAAAGAGTTGACGGGCGCGCGTCGGGTCCGCCACGAGCGACTGGACCATGCCCTGGACAATCGGCACCGCGAGCGCGTTTGGAATCGGCGTCAGCGCGCCGATGCCCCGTGCCGCCAGGCGCGGCACCAACGCGGGCACGGTGAAGATCCACCGTCGCAATCGGCGCAGCTCGGCGTACGTTTCGATCATCCGGCGAAACGTGATCCGCTCGCAGCCGATGTTCACGACGCCCATCCCCGGCAGGGCGCACGCTTCGACCAGGTAGGACAGCACGTCGCGAATCGCGATCGGCTGCACCTCGTGATCGATCCACGACGGCGCCAGGATCAACGGCAGCCGTTCCGTGAGATAACGCACCATCTCGAACGACGCCGAACCGGAACCGATCACCGGGCCGGCCCGGAACTCGGTGGTCGGCACCACGGCGGCCAGGATTTGGCCGACTTCCGCGCGACTCGTGAGATGCTCGGAGGCGGAGCCCTCGGGTTGGATTCCGCCGAGGTAAATCACATGCCGCACCCCCGCGGCGTGCGCCGCCTCGCCAAACCGTCGCGCCGCCATCCTGTCGCGCGCGGCGAAATCCTTTCCGGCGCTCATCGCGTGAACGAGATAATACGCCGTGTCCACGTCGCGCAGCGCGGTGTCCAATCCTTCACCCGTGAGCACGTTGCCGGTCGCGAGCTGCACGGCGCCAGCCCATGGCCGTCCCGCGATCCGCCGCGGATCGCGCACCAGCGCGACCACTTCGCGCTCCGCGCCGAGCAACCGCGGGACGAGACGTCCGCCCACGTAGCCTGTCGCGCCGGTTACAAGGATCTTCGTCACCGCGTGCCCACAGGACACCGTCGATTGGCCGGCACGACAAGACCGCAATGCGTGACGTGGTGGCGGCGGGACGCGGGGAGCGGAGGCGTCATTCCATGCGGCGATCGGACCACGAGCCGTGAAGCAGCGCAGTCGTTTGCCCAGGACGCGCCGCCCGTGGCCGCGCCATCGGGGTGTTCGAGCCGAAACGGAAATATTCCCGGGCAGGCGCCGCTTTCGCTTTTGACAACGGCTGCGGCAGCCAGTATCAGGCCGCTCCTCTCTTCGGCGTACATTGTGTGTGTTGCGGCCGATGTAGCCCCAGCTACCCCAACGCGAAACAGCCTAAGATCGGGTCATTGACTCCATCGATGACCGAGTTAAGCGCCCATCCGGGCCAGCCCCATGTCGAACCTCGCGCCAACCTCCTCGCCGTCCACGCTGCAACTCGGCCATCTCGAGTCGCACTCGCGGGTACGCGTGGCGGTCATCGGCGGCGGGCCGGCCGGCTCGTTCTTCAGTTATTTCTTCCTCGAGCTGGCGGAGCGCGTGGGCCTCGACGCTCAACTCGACGTTTTCGAGCCGAAGAATTATGCCCGCGGCGGTCCCGCCGGTTGCAACATGTGCGGTGGCGTGGTCTCCGAGTCACTGGTGCAGATGCTCGCCACCGAGGGCATCAACCTGCCGGCGACGGTCGTCGCCCAGGCCATCGACTCCTATGTGCTGCACATGGACGTGGGGGTGACACGGATCAAGACCCCGCTGCAGGAAATGCGCATCGCCGCCGTCTACCGCGGCGCCGGCCCGCGCGGCGCGCCGGAGAACACCTGGAGCAGCTTTGACCATTTCCTGCTCGACCGGGCGGTGGCGAAAGGCGCCCGCGTCGTGCCGGAAAGGGTACAGTCGGTGACCTGGAATGAAAGCCGTCCTCAGTTGAAAACGCGCGAGGGCACCTCCGGCACGTATGATTTCCTGGTGGTGGCCACCGGCGTGAACGGGGCGGCGCTCAAGATGTTCGAAGGGTTGGGGCTGAATTATCAGCCGCCGGGCACCTCGAAGACCTATATCGCCGAGTTTTTTCTCGGGCGCGAAACGATGGAAAAGTACCTCGGCCATGCCATGCATGTGTTCCTGCTCAATCTGCCCCGGCTGGAATTCGCCGCGCTCATCCCCAAGGGCGATTACCTCACGTTCTGCCTGCTGGGCGAGAACATCGACGAGGCCCTGGTGCAATCTTTCCTGAATTCCGCGGAGGTGCGCCAATGCCTGCCGCCGGGCTGGCAGCGACCGGAGAAATTCTGCCACTGCTCGCCGCGCATCACCACCAGCGGCGCGGTGCACCCGTTCGGCGACCGCGTGGTGTTCATTGGCGACTGTGGCATGGCGAGGCTCTACAAGGACGGAATCGGCTCGGCCTATCGCACGGCCAAGGCCGCGGCGAGGACCGCGGTGATGGAGGGCATCGCGCGCGGACACTTCCATCGGCACTTCCGGCCCCTGTGCGAGGCCATTCGCCGCGACAATCTCGTGGGCAAGCTGATTTTTGCGTTCACCCGACAGATTCAACATCATCGCTTCGCCCGCCAGGCCATGTTGCGCATGATCACGCGCGAGCAACAAGGCTGCGGTGCGCCGCGCATGAGCATGGTGTTGTGGGATACATTCAGCGGCAGCGCATCGTATGGGGATGTCTTCCTGCGCACGCTGCACCCATTTTTTTGGTGCCGTTTGCTCTGGGAATGCCTCCGGAGCCTCCGGGCCCGTCCGCTAAACTGAATGAAACAGGAGCATGCCATGGAATCCGGAAACTTGGGCAAAATCTATCGCAACGGGGAAGTGATCATCATGCAGGGCGAAAACGGCGACTGCATGTACGTCATCCAGGTGGGCGAGGTCGAAGTGCTGCAACGGCTCGGCTCCGATGAGGTCCGGCTGGCGGTGCTCGCGCCGGGCGATTTCTTTGGCGAGATGGCGCTCTTCGAACGCGAGGTTCGCTCCGCCACCGTACGCGCGATCGGCGAGGCCCGCGTGCTCACGGTCGACAAGCGCACGTTCATGAGCCGGGTGCACGAAGATCCCTCTCTCGCCTACCGGCTCGTGAAAATCATGTCCCAGCGATTGCGGCGGCTGAACGCCGCCTATACGCGGGTCTCTGCCCATCCGTTCAATCAGTCCGCTGCCACGCCCTCGGCGCAGACTCCATGAGCCAGCCCGCGCCACTGTCAGCCCTTCTCCGGCAGGTCGGGGTATTCGGCCAGCTCGATGACCAGGCCGTGCGGCTGCTCGAGGAGCAGATGCGGCTGGTCGTCTTTCAGCCGGGCGAGGTGCTCTGTCGCGAAGGCGAGCCCTCCGACCGGATGTTCATCATCGTCTCGGGCGAAGTCGCGGTGTTGAAGCAAGTGGACGGCGCGCAACCGGTCGAAGTGGCAATGCTCCAGGCGGGTGAAATTGCCGGCGTGATGAGCCTGTTCGGGCCGGCCCTGCGGTCCGCCACACTCCAGGCGCGCGGCGACGCCCGGGTGTGGACGCTCGACCAAGCGGCGTTTGACCAGTTGCTCCAACGCCACAGTGTCCTGGCCCGGGCCGTGCTCGCGTCGCTCAGCCGCCATTTGCGGCGCGAAACCTCCGTCGTCGCGCGGCTGCTCTCCCGCGACGACGCCCGGCGGTTCAAGATCGCGTTCTTCGATTCCAAGCCGTACGTGGAAACGGTTTTCCGCGAGCGCAACCGGCACAACGACGCGCTGGAGTTTTTCGAGGCGCGGCTCACGCGCGAAACCGTGTCGCTCGCCGCCGGATTCAAGGCCGTGTGCGTGTTTGTCAACGACCGCGTTGATGCGGCGGTCGTCGAGGAGCTGCGCGATCTGGGCGTCGAGCTGATCGCCTTGCGCTGCGCCGGTTTCAACAACGTCGACCTGGCCGCCTGCGAGCGCCATGGTCTCAGCGTGGCGCGGGTGCCGGCCTACTCGCCTCATGCGGTGGCCGAACACGCCGCGGCCCTGATGCTGACCCTGAACCGCCGTATCCATCGTGCTCACACGCGGGTGCGCGAAGGCAACTTTTCCCTGGCCGGGCTGGTGGGTTTCGACCTGCACGGCAAGACGGCGGGCATCGTCGGCACGGGCAGGATTGGCCAGTGCCTGGCGCACATCCTGGCCGGCTTCGGCTGCCGGCTGCTGGCCCACGACGTGTTTCCCGATCCCAAGCTGGTCGAGCGCGCAGGGGTGCGCTACGTCCCGCTCGCCGAATTATTCGCCGCTTCCGACATCATCAGCCTGCATGCACCACTGACGCCGCAGACGCGCCACGTGATCGATGCCGCAGCCATCGCGCGGATGAAACGCGGGGTCATGCTCATCAACACCTCGCGCGGCGCGCTGATTGACACCCGCGCGCTGTTGCACGGATTGAAGACCGGGCAGATTGGCTACGCCGGCCTCGATGTCTACGAGGAGGAAAGTGAATACTTCTTCGAGGACCGCTCTGATCGCGTCATCACCGACGACGTGCTGGCGCGGCTGATGACGTTCAACAACGTGATCGTGACCAGTCACATGGCGTTTCTTACCCGGGAAGCGCTGGCCAACATCGCCGATGTGACCCTGGACAACGTCCACGAGTTCATGCAGGGCAGGCGCGGCGTGGAATTGACGAACCGCGTCGCCGCTGCGGCGGGGTAAACCGGCGCGCCCATCACGCGGTTTGCCGGCACGCATTGCGGACAAAGCGCCCCGGCATTCCGCACTCACTGGCGCCCACCTCTACACTTCGAACAACAAGTCCAATATCCGGCAGACGGTGGTATGCTTCAGGCGCCGTTGCCCACGTCCTTCATGTGACCGCCGAGGTAGGTTTCGTAGGCCGCCAGATCGAGGAGCCCGTTGCCGCTGAGATTGAAAAGAATGACGCGCGTGCGTCCTTCCTCGCGACAGCGGATCGCCTCGTCCACCACGGCCGCGATCGCGTGCGACGACTCGGGCGCGGGGAGCAGCCCCTCGGTTCGCGCAAAGAGGACGCCGGCCTCGAAGACCTTCAATTGTGGATACGCGACCGCCTCGATCAGCCCGAGTTTCAGGCAGTGGCTCACCATCGGCGCCATGCCGTGATACCGCAGCCCGCCGGCGTGGATGCTGGGCGGCATGAACGTGTGGCCGAGCGTATACATCTTGAGCAGCGGCGTCGTCTCCGCCACGTCGCCGAAGTCGTACTTCAGTTCGCCCTTGGTGAGCGACGGGCACGAACTCGGTTCGACCGCGACGATCCGATATTTCTTTTTCTCGACGAGCTTGCGCCGGACAAAGGGAAACGTGAGACCCGCGAAATTGCTGCCGCCACCGGCGCAGCCGAGGATCACGTCCGGTTCCTCGCCCGCCATCTCCATCTGGCGGATGGATTCCTGCCCGATGATCGACTGGTGCAGGCACACGTGATTCAGGACGCTGCCGAGCGCGTATTTGGTCCCGGGCGTTTTCACCGTGTCCTCGATCGCCTCGCTGATCGCGAGCCCGAGGCTGCCGTTGCTCTTGGGGTCGGCCGCGAGCATTTTCCGGCCAAACTCGGTGTGCTCGCTCGGGCTGGCGTGAACCGTCGCGCCATAGGCCTGCATGAGCAGCTTGCGATACGGCTTTTGGTGGAAGCTGACCTTCACCATGTAAACCGTGCACTCGAGCCCGAACACGCTGCAGGCCATCGCGAGCGACGAGCCCCACTGACCCGCGCCCGTCTCGGTCGCGAGCCGCTTCGTGCCCGCGACCTTGTTGTAGTACGCCTGGGGAATCGCGGTGTTTGGCTTGTGGCTGCCGGCGGGACTCACGCCCTCGTATTTGTAGTAGATGTGCGCCGGCGTCTTGAGCGCCTTCTCCAGCCGCACGGCCCGCAGCAGCGGCGTTGGCCGGTAGAGGGCGTAAACGTCCCGCACTTCCGGCGGAATCTCGATCGAGCGCTCGCCGCTCATTTCCTGCGCCACGAGATTCTCCGGGAAGATCGCCGTCATCAGGTCCGGCGTGACCGGCTCGCGGGTGCCGGGGTGAAGGGGCGGCGGCAACGGCTCCGGGAAATCCGCGAGCAGGTTATACCAGTGCGTGGGCATCTCGGCGGCGCCGAGGAGGAATTGCAGGGGCTGGCTCATGATGGAAGAAGGGGGCCGCCGCGCGCATTCGTTGCGACGGGTGCATCGCGACGCGTGACAAGCGGCGGAACAGAAGGGCGCGCACGAGAGGCGGTGCGCTGCGCCTTGGGCATGAGGGTCGCGGAGGGAACGGGAACTACGTTCGGCCGCGGCCAACCGGCGCGGCGGCCGCGCCTTGGAACTGCGCGCGAAGGAAACGGGGGGCACTGCCCGTGACAAACCCAAACCGCGCCGCGAACGAAGTTTTATCCGGCGAAAAGCTCCCACTTTCCGCCACCGAGGCCAATGCTGGCTGCAGCCGCGCGGATCCGAAATTCAAATGCTCAAATGATCGGACCGTCAGTTACAGCGCGAACCCTGACGCCGGCGAACTCGTGGGGGCGGGCAGCCAGATTCGCACTTTCGTGCCGTGGCCCTCCTCTGAATCGATCCAGAACCGCCCGTTGAACTGCTTCGTCGCGAGGAATGCTTTTGTCAGCCCATACCCTCCACCCATGGTGCGGTGGTCCGCGACGTTCCGTCCGCGGCGGCCACCTTCCACCACGGCGGGGATTTCGTTCGCCGGGATGCCGCGGCCGGTGTCACTCACCACGCCGCGGAATCCGTCCGGTCCCGAGTGAATGGCGGCATGAATTTGGCCGCCGGGTGGGGTGTATTTGCGTGCGTTGGCGATCAGGTCGCGTATCACATCCTTGAACACGGCGGGCATGAACACGCTCGTGCCGCGCGCACTCTCGAATTTGAGATCAACATGGTAGTCGGTGCTCTGCTGGAGCGCGAGGTTGCTGACAATCCGATAGCGGCCATGGGCGTTTTGTTCGAGCGCGCGGAGGAACTCCTGAAAATCGGCCTCGAGCTCAGCCACCGTGAACGTGCTCCAGGGCGTGTTGCCGTTGGCCGATGCCCGGGCGAGCAGCTCACGCGCGCGCACGCGCAGGATCCACGACAGCGAGCGGAGATTTTCCTTCGACTCGATGACGGTCGGGGCGCGGGCGAGCCGAGGTGAGCGTTGCAGGTGCGATTCCAATTCGGCGTCGACGGTGATGTCCAACTCGTCCAGCCGCGTCGCATCGACGAGAGCCACCCGCGGATCGCGCAGCCGGGCGATCCGTTCCTCGCAACTTTGGATGCCGACCGTCAGCAGCGCCGGATTGTCGGCGAGGTGACGCCCAAGGATGGTGAGTTCCTCGCGCAGCATATTGTAACCGTTCCACAGGCTGTGGGCCTGCACGAGCGCGCACTGCTCCGCGGTGAGCGGGGATATCGTCGTAATTTCGACTTCCATGGCAGCGATGCGTTTTTGGCGCCGGCCCGCCGGGGCTGGCGCGCGGCGTCATCATCACGATAAAGCGCGGCCCACTCTACGCACCTTTTGGCAATATCGGCCCGTTTGCGGCCGGAACCGCAAATCCGGAAGTGAGGCAACCGCGAATGAACGCGAATGAACGCGAATAAAGCCAAACCCAAACTCGGATGAGGCATACAGATCACAGTTTCGCGTTCATTCGCGGTTACCGGCTGCGTCGCGCGACCGCCAACTCGCGGCGGCCGCGCATTGCAGAAATTCTGCGATAAGTTTCGCGACGCTGCCGCGTTTTTGATCGCGTCGGCCGGCTCGGCTTGCATCGTTTCCCTCCCCCGGACCGCGATCAGCCGTCACGCTCCATTCCCGCCGTGAACGTCTTCAGCATCCTTCGCCCCAAGTACAAGCATCCCGATCCAGCGCAACGTGCCGCGGCAGTCGCGACGCTGACGGATCAGCTGCTGCTGTCCGATATGGTGGCGACCGATGACAATTCCACGGTCGTTACGGCGGCGTTGCACCGGATCACCGATCAGAAGATTCGCGCTCAGATCGCGAAGGGTGGCGGACCGATGAATGTAGCGGCGCTGGAAGGCATCAACGATCCGCATTTGCTCTCATCGATCGCGCGCCACGCTGCGTCCGCGGAAGTGCGAGGACTGGCCGTCGCACGGATCGACGATTCACGAACGCTTGCGGCGATCATGGCGCACGAGCCCGATCCCTCTGTGCGGCAACTGGCGCGGCTCAAGCACCGCGGCGCCGATCCGCTGCAGCTGCATTTGAAGAACGTGTTGTCGAATCTCGACGTGGCAATGGTGGCCGAGCCGACGGGAGACGCATTTAGCGGCAGCCTCGACGAGATATGCACGGCGTTGTCGTCGGACGGCCGTTTTCAAATCGACGCCCTGGTCACCGAGCCCGGTCAGCATCGGGATGCCGTGCCGGCGCAGGGCGAAACTGAGGCGATGACAAACCCCGCCGCTGCGCCTGCCCCTTCAGGTTGGGTCGAATTGCTCGCCCACCATCGTGACGGCGGCAAAAACCCGGCGAGTCCCGGCCAGTCGGTTCATTTTCAGATCAAGATCTGCCGCCGGGGCGAAAATCAGTACGAATGGCGGGTGAGCGAGCGACGCGTTGAACTGACGAACGACGTCGCGTCGTGGGCGTCGTCGTCGAACACCTGACGTCAGGGGTGCGGTAATTCGGTTCACCATCCGGTGAATGGAGCCGCGGCGCCCCCGCCGCGGTTGTGCACAACGTTTTTCAGTGGGACGCGGCGAGGGCGCCGCGTCTCCATTGGATGCTCGTTGTGCGGACTCAACTGCATGGTTCCGGCTCGAAAGCGTAGCGCGACTGCGACTCCGCGAGCTTTCGGACCCAGACGCTACGAGTGCGAATAGCCGGCCGCGTGAAGCGGCCGGTGCAGTTGGTGCCGAGCTAAACCTGCCGGGCTAGGGTTTCGCGTCGTAGAAGATTCCGCGCGTTTCGAACTCGGGTGCCTTCGTCGTCACCCAGTCCACGTGCTCGTCCTTCAAATCACCCACCGCGAACATGCTGCCCTCCATTCGCGTCGTGCCGAGCCGATCGCGGCACAGCAGGCCGACGCGTTTGGCGCCGAGTGCGGTGAGTTTTTCCGCCAGTTCGGCGGCGGCGCTGACTTCGACATACGATGTCGTCGTCGTGGGACCGTTTTTCTTTTTCCGCGCGACGGGAGTAAAGAGTCCAATGCGTTTTTTCATGGGGAAGGGGGAGAGGGCCGACACCGTAACAAACCGACGGGCGAAGCCAAGAACAGCTGATGCGATTTTTTTGGGTCATTTCTCGAAGGGTCTGTTTGGCGTGCTTTTCGCCTGGAGCATCGTGGCGGTGAAAAACCTGCCGCCCGCTGAAGTGAACGCGCCGGCGACGGCCGCACGTCCGCCCACGGTGCGCGCTTGTCGGACCGCGCCCGGTTGCGCATCGCAATCGACCAGGCGCAACTCGTAGCAGCCGAGGTAACGAGGCTGGTTTGGACCGGTCGGCGAACCGCTCCAGCCTCCTCACGTCGGCCGCTACGCGTAGCAGCGGAGGTGACGACGCTGGCGGACCGGTCGGCCGAGCATTCCATCCAGCCTTCTCACGTCGGCTGCCACGCGGAGGGCTGAATCCCGCTTCAGCCGATTATCATCCGCCGCGCCTTTGCATCGAACCGGACCCTCCGGCCTGATTCGCACGCGGCGGCCCCGATGATGGACGCGATGGAATGCGCGTAGCCGGCGTGCACATCGGCGTGCGTCTGCACCTTGTTCGCGCGGATGCATTCGAGCCAGTTTTCCATGTGCCCGGAAATTTTCACCGGCGTCGCGGTCACGGGCGCGCGCAGGCGATCCTTGCCGCCGCCATCGCCGATCGCGACGAAAGTGTCGGTCGGTGAAAACGGGCAGTGCATCGTGCCGTTCGTCCCGTAAAGCGAGATTTCCGATTTCGGACTCGCGTTGGCGAGCCGGCTGCTGAACTGGAGGATGAAGCCCTTGGGAAAATAGAAGAGGCACTCCTGCGCATCGGTGTGCTCGCGTTCCTTAAACACCAGATGCTCGCCGACGCCAACGGCGTAGGCCGGCAGCGGATCGCCGGCCAGCCAGCTGCCGAGATCGATCACGTGGACGCCGAGCAGTCCGACCAGGCCGACGCTGTATTGTTTGTACAGCTGCCAGCAGCGAAACTGCCGCGGATCGAAGGGCGCCGCCGGCAATCCGGACCGGAACTGCTCCCAATCCACGTCCTCGCGCCGGACGTTCGAGAAGTCGCGAATCCACGACGGGACGTTGCGGTGATACGACGTATCCACCTTGATGATCTGCCCGAGCGCTCCGGAGCGGACGAGCTCGGCGGCGGCCGCGAAGTTGCCGCTCGAGCGGAACTGCGTGCCGACCTGGCAGACAATCCGGTGTTTTGTCACGGCGTCGACGGCGGCATTGGCATCCTCGACTCGCGTCGCCATCGGCTTCTCCACATACGCGTGTTTCCCGGCCCGCGCGGCATCGACGAGGATGGGGCTGTGCGAGAAATCGGGCGTGGCAATGATGACGGCGTCGACCTCGGGCAACGCGAGCAGGTCCTGATGCCGGCGAAATGTTTTCGGCCTCCGCCCCGTTGCCTTTTGCACCTTCGCCGCGGTGGCTTCGAGATTGACCGTCCACACATCACACAGCGCCACGACGTCGAGATTCCAGGCGGCGTGATTCTTGAGGCACGGCGCGATGACGTCGTTGCCGCGACCGCCGCAGCCAATCAGCGCGATCCCGAGCCGGCCACTGGCCCGGGATCCCGCCGCGCGCGCCAGCGAGGCGAAGGAAAATGAGCCGGCCACCGCCGTGCCGAGCGCGAGCGACGACGAGCGGAGGAAATTTCGGCGGGATGAATCCGGCCCTCTGGTCGCGCGGCCAATCTTTTCGTTTTTCATACGCTGGAGGAATGAGGCTGGAGCAAACCGTCGTACCGGGGTCGACGCAACGGCGATTGCAGTCCCAGCCTCCTTACGTCGGCTGCTACCTTCAGACCGCGTTGACCTCAACGCGGTTTGTACTGTTATCGCCCAACGAGTGGTCTTGAGATCAGGCCGCTCCAGTTTTCCGCATTAGTCCGGCTGTCCGGTCGAGTCATCCCACCTCTGCCCCATGAGAATCTTTCCTTTGTGCTTTGCCCTCTGGTTTTGCGCCGCGAACACCGGCTGGAGCTCCGGTACGCGGCCACCGAATCTCGTTTTCATCCTGACGGACAATCAGGGCGCGTGGACGCTGGGCTGTTATGGCAATCCGGACATTCGCACGCCGCACATCGA
Source organism: Opitutaceae bacterium (assembly GCA_030648295.1). Classification (GTDB taxonomy): domain Bacteria; phylum Verrucomicrobiota; class Verrucomicrobiia; order Opitutales; family Opitutaceae; genus ER46. The sequence goes on from JAUSID010000085.1 coordinate 43,177, forward strand.
TCGGCTCGCTGCCGAGGGCACACGCTTCACGCGCGCGCTCAGCAGCAACCCGGTGTGTTCGCCCACGCGGGCGACGTTCCTGACCGGCCTGATTCCATCGCAGCACGGCGTCCACTCGTTCCTCGACCCTCAGTATATGATGGGTCCGCGGGCGTACAACACGCTGGCCGAGTTCACCTCGATCGGCGAGGTGTTGCGGGATTCCGGATACGTTTGCGGGCTGAGCGGCAAGTGGCACCTCGGCGCGAACCTGACGCCCTCGGAGGGATTTTCGTTCTGGATCACGAAGCCGGACGGTTCCACGCGGGAGTTCTATGATCAGCAGATCATCGAGCATGGCCAGATCCGCGTCGAGGCCGGCTATACCACGGACCTCTGGACGCGGAAAGGCATCGATTTCATCGAGGCGAACAAGGCGCGGCCGTTCTTTCTTTTTCTCGCTTACAACGGCCCGTATTCACTCGGACCACTGATGCTCAATCGCGCCCGCACCCGTCACGCCGATTACTATCGCGACCGGCATTTCTCGAGTTTCCCGATTGATGCGATGCACCCGTGGCAGCACGCGAACAAGAATTTCCACAACCAACAGGTCGCGATGGAACGCGTGGCGGCCGAGACGAGCGGGATTGACGACGGCGTAGGGGAAATCATGGCGACGCTGAAGCGGCTCGGGCTCGATGAAAACACCCTCGTCGTCTACGCCGCCGACCAGGGCTGGATGGGTGGACAGAACGGCATGTGGGGCATGGGCGATCACTTCCGGCCGACCGGTGCGCACGAACTGATGATGCAGATTCCGCTGCTCTTCCGGCAGCCGGGCAAGGTTCGTGCGGGCGGGACGGATGACCGGCTGGTGAGCAATTACGATTTCATGCCCACGGTGCTCGGTCAGTTGGGCCTCGGCGGACGGATGCCGCAGCAACCCGTGTCGCCGGGCCGTGATTTTTCCGCCGCGCTCCGCGGCGAGACGCTCAACTGGGACAACGTGATCTTTTACGAGATGGAAACGACGCGAGCGGTCCGGACCGACGACTGGAAATACGTGGCGCGATTCCCGAATGGACCGTTCGAGCTGTACGACGTGAAACGCGACCCGCGGGAGCGATTCAACCTGATCGGCCAGCCGGGCACGGATGCGACCCGCGCCGCGCTCGCGCAGCGACTCGATCAGTTTTTCGCCCGGTATGCGGATCCGCAATACGACATCTGGAAAGGCGGCCGCTCAAAAGCAAAGCGGCACACGGAGTGAAGACGCGGAAGACGCGGAAGACGCGGAAGACGCGGAAGACGTAGAAGACGGGAAGACGTAGAAGACGGGAAGACGTAGAAGACGGGAAGACGTTGGAAGATGCGGAAGACGGGAAGACGAGGAAGACGAGGGAGACGAAGAAGACGGGAAGACGAGGGAGACGAAGATTAGGCCGTGTTTTCAACTCGTGAAGAAACCTCGGCGTAGCGGAACGCGTGAGCGTTTCGCCGGTATGGCGAAAGCCTCACGGCTTCCGCTACACTGGCGTCCGCTTTTGAAAACATCGTGTCGGGCCGCTGATCGTCGCTGACGATGAGAAGGACGTTCGGTGCGGTCCGGGCCGCCTCGGCGATGGCGAGCCTAACGCACAGGGCGAGGCCAACGTATCGCATTCGGTTTCATCGTCAGACGGGGATTGGGATCGATGTTCTCACGATGGAAAGGTCAGCGGCACGCGAGGGGAATGGAATTACGTCGAAAAAAACAATGGGTCGTCCGACGCTTCGGCCGACATTGCAAACAAGCCTCACGATGATGGCCAGGATGCCAGGCCGCCGGCGCGGTGGGGCCGCGCGGCGTTGGATTTTCCCGGTGGCGCTGCTGCTGTTGCCGTTCGGCGCCACGGCGGCCGCCCCTGAGTCGCTGGCAGCGCAGGCTCGGCGCAACGGCGAGCAGGCGAGGAAGGCACTGGTCGACAGCAACCGGATCATGCACGCATGGCTGCGTCACCGCGACCCGGATACGGGGTTGCTGCCGCGCAACGTCCAGGACACGCCGCCGCTGTTCAAGCACGCGGTGAACCTGACCTGGACGGTGAAGGACTCGGCCGCCGACCTTTATCCCTTCATGGTGCTGGCCGCGCGCTTCACCGAGCCGACGCTGTATGGCGGCGCGATGCTCGACCTCCTGCGGCAGGAAGTCCTGTTGAGCACGCGGATCGGCCGGCTGGCGGACGATGTGCAGCCCGGGCGCGGCGGCTTCGTGCGGACGAAGCCGGACATGGGTGCGATCATCTTTGGTTCGAGCGAGTACATGAAGGACGGGCTGCTGCCCCTGACGGAGATGCTCGGCGACACCCCGTGGTATCACCGGATGGAGGGAATTGCCGCCGATGTGATCCGGCACGCACCGTTCAAGACCAGCCATGGGGCGCTGCCGGCGCAAAGCTGCGAGGTAAATGGCAACATGCTCCAGGTCCTGAGCCGGCTGTATTGGAAAACCGGCGACGAGAATTACCTCAACACCGTCATCGCCATCGCGGACTTCTACCTGCTCGACATGCTGCCGAAGACGCAGTTTGTGCCGGTCGATCGCTGGGATTTTGCGGGCCAGAAACCCGTGGCACTGCGCTTTCGGCTTTCCGATCATGGCAACGAGATCGTCGGCGGGCTTTCCGAGGCGTTCGTCCTCGCCAGCCACCAGCGGCCGGACAAGGCGGCGCAATACCGGCCGGCGTTTGTCTCGATGATGGATCAGTTGCTGAAGCTCGGGCGGAACGCGGACGGAGTGTGGCATGACGAGATCGACATCGGCACCGGCGCGAGTCTGACCAAGCGACATGCCCATTGCTGGGGCTACATGTTCAACGGCGTCTACACCGCCTATATGGCCACGGGCGAAACCCGGTTTCGCGCCGCCGTTGAGCACGCGATCCAGTCGGTGGCGGAACGTCCGCGCTACCTGTTCGACGAGTCACCGCCGATCGCGAGCTGGAAGGCGAACGCCTATTCGGATTCGATCGAGTCGGCGCTCGTCCTGCTCAACCGGATCCCCCACGCCGGGCTCGCCCGGGAAATTGACCCCGCGGTCGAAAAGATGCGGGCCATCATCCGGCCGAGCGGAATCGTCGAGGGTTGGTATGGCGACGGAAACACGATCCGCACCCTGTTGATGTATGCGCTGTGGAAGTCGCAAGGCACGCAACTCGAACCTTGGAGTCGTACGGTGGCGTTGGGCGCCGTGCGGGAAGGCGACGAGGTCACGCTCAGCGTCTCCGCACCGGAAGGTTGGTCGGGAATGCTGCGTTTCGATTATCCGCGCCACCGGGTGCACTGGCACCTGCCGGTGAATTACCCGCGGCTCAACGAGTGGCCGGAGTGGTTCGCGGTCGAGGATGATCGCAGGTACTGGGTGCAGATCGGCAACGGCGTCCGTGAACCCCGGATTGGGGCCGAGCTGCGTCGCGGTCTGGCGGTCAACGTGGCGCGCGGCGAGACGTTGTTGATCAAGATAACCGAGGGTGGTGCGCCGCCGTATGGACGGTAGGCCCGGCTCCGGGCGAGGTTGGTCTTTCTCGTTCTCCCTGACAGAACCTGCGGGCGAGACGCCCGCGCTCCCAGGGGAACAACGCCGTGTGATTCGTCGTGGTTTGGCGAATCCGAAATCCGAAATCCGCAATCCGAAATCGACCGGCGCCCGCGCTCCCCGGTCAATACCGCAGGTCGAGCTTCATCCAGATCATGCGCCCCGGCTCCATCACCCGCGTCACCTGCACATAACCCGGGATGGAACTGCCGCTCCGGCTCAAGTGCTCGGCGTAGGCGCGGTCGAAAATGTTGTCGATGCCCGCGGTGACACGCGCGTGCCGATGAAAACTCCAGCCCGCATTCAGGGCCGCGACCGCAAACGCATCCGACGTGGCGATGTCCTGGCCGGCGATATTGCCCTGATTGGGCGCGACCCGATGCTGGGCCGCCACCCAGCGACCCACGGCACCAGCCGACCATCTCACCCCGGCGTAGGCGAGCGCGAGCCGACCCTCGAGCGGCGGCTGCTGCGCGAGCGGACGGTGATCCGTGAGGTTGTCGCCGCGCACGTACGTGAGGCTCGCGTCCGCGCGCCAGTAACCGCCAAACCGCACCGACGTGGTCGCTTCGCCGCCCCACGTGCGGGCGTCGACATTCCGCGAGATGGTCGCGGTGCGCATGCCCTTCCGCACGCCGCTTTGGATGAGGATGTAATCGTCGATCCGGCTGGCGAACGTTGAAACCGATGCGGAAAAATTTCTTCCGCGCACGATCACGCCGGCGTCCAACTGTGCCGTGCGCTCCGGTTCGGTCGCGAACGCGCTCACGGACGCTGCGTTCTCCTTCGAGAAAACCTCCCAATAATCGGGAAAGCGCGAGGCGTAACCGATTCCCGCATACGCAGTGGCCCGCCCGTGCTCGTGCTCGAGCCGGAAGAAACCCGATCCCAGCGCCTCGTGACGGTGCTGGCCCGCCGTCGGATTCGGCGTCGTTCCCGCCATGCCCGACGCGATCGTCGCGCGATGATCTGTCATCCGCCAGCGATCGAGGCGCCCGCCCGCGATCCAGCGGCCGTGTTCCGACCACGGGTGCGCGAGTTCCGCAAACACCCCGGTCTGATCGAACTTCGCATCGTCCGTTCGCGGGAGCATCGACCAGGCGACGATCGCCGCATTCTCAGTGCTGCGGATCCGGTGGCGGTTGCTTTGGAAATCGATGCCGGTGTCGACGGTCGTGCCGGCCACGCGGCCGTTTGCCAGCAGCCGGCCGCCGCGCGTCCGCCGATCCGGATTCGACACCGAGGGATTCGGCATTGCGGCCGACGGCCGGAAGACGCGCTGGGTGTAGTTGTCCATCACGTGATCGACGGCATTGAGATACGCGCGGGCCTCGAGCCGCTGCAAAACTGCGCCGCTGACCTGGCGCGTGAATCCGAGCGCCAGGTTTTCGCGCGCGAATTTTGCGCCGTCCATTGCGCGATCCGCATAGCTTGCCTCACCGTCGCCGCGAGCCGCCGTCAGCTCGATGACGGTTTGTGCATCCGTGGCCCACGCCACGGCGGTCTGCGCGTTCCAGCGTTCATAGCCGGAGTGAACTGCCGCGCCTTTGCCATCCTCGTAGTCGCGGGAGGCGGAACGGGTCACATTCGCCTCGACAAACGCCGGACGTACGACGGCGCGCAATCGCGCGGCCTGATCATTCCGCCCGAAACTGCCGAGCGTGATCGAACCGCTCGCGTCGTTGGTGTGGCGCATCGCCCAATCGGGATCGCGTTCAAAACGGACGACTCCGGCCGAGTACCCTGGTCCATCGACCACGCTCTGCGGCCCCTTGAGCACGGTGACGCGATCGAAAGCGGCGGGATGAACATACGCGGTGGGCGGATCCATCCGGTTGCCGCAGCCGCCGAGAATGACATTCCCATCCGCCAGGATGCCGAGCCGGGAGCCGGCCATTCCGCGCAAGACCGGGTCGCCATCGCTGCCGCCTTTGCGGATGACCGAGAATCCCGCGATGCCGCGCAGCAATTCGGCGCCGTCCTGCACCGGCATCGGTTGGGCCGGTGACTGCGGATCGGCGGTGATGACGAGTGGTCGGTCGGCGTGGTGGGCGGTCACGACGACCGGTGAAAGCAGGATTTGCTGCGCGCCGCAGCGCGCGGCGGGAAGAATTGCGAGCAGGGTGATCGCACTGGTGGAAACGAGCGGGGAAGGGAAAATCATGAACGGACAAGGACAGGGGAGGGACGACTTCACGCCGCGCGGAATGTTTCCGCGCCGGTGCGGCATTGATGGGCAGTCGAAACAACACGGGCTGTGCCCGTGGTGAGAGCGTGCAGGCGCACGCCAGCGCTCAGGCTGCGGTCGTGACTGCAAACCGCGGTGGTGGCACCGGCGGAGCCGCGCGCCAGCTTGGTGGTTGCGGCGAGTTGTCAGGTCGAGCGAACGCGATCCGGTTCGGCGATTCGGCAGCGATTGCCCTGACGGAAGGAAGGAGCAGGAGCGGTTTTTCGGTCGCATGAAGATCGACTGTCACATCGCCGGCTTGATCGTGCCTTGCCGCCTGGATGGTCCGGCAGGCGCCGCACATCGCATCAGGCGAGAACGTGGTCTCGAGCGCGGCGGCCAGCGGCTGCACCCGCGAATACGAAAACCACATTCGCGCCCATGCGGCGACCTGGAGTACATCCCAGTGTGCCCCCGTGGCCAGCGTCCACCCGAGCAGGAGCACGATGACTCGTGCGCGATCGCGCCGGCCGATTCGGCGAACACGAGCACGTCCGCCCCTGCGCCCGAGACGGGGGCGCAGGCAGGAAGGCAGGATCGTACCGATGGCCAGCATCGCCGAACACTAGCCCGATCGGGTCAGTGCGTCTTTGACTTATATCAATGCCACGGCTGATTGCAAAAGCCGGGCAGCGCGGGCCTCCGACCTTCCGAGACATTGCGGGCGAGACGCCCGCGCTCCCAGGGCCGATCGCCATAGTGGCTGCGGCATCCCTTCGACAAGCTCCTGTCTCCTACATTCCGATATCCGTCGATGTAGGAGCGAGCTTGCTCGCGATGGGGAGCGGGACGGCCGCACCGCGATCGTTGCGACCGGGGGCGGTCGCGCTCCCATTCAAGGCAATCGCCTGCAAGCAGGCTCCTACGTTCCGATCTCCGTTGGTGTAGGAGCGAGCTTGCTCGCGATTTCAGCCGCGCCGAGCACGGCGCGGCTCAGAACTGCCCGCGGACGCCGACCGTCCAGAACGCACCATAATCGGAGTGGCGGATCAGGATGTCGGTGCGGTTCGGGCCCCAATATGTGCGCTGCGGCCGGTTGAAGATGTTGCGCGCATTTACGAAAAACGTGGCGCGCGGGGAGAACCGGTAGCCCAACTGCATGTCGTGCGCGGACCGCTCGCCGTTCATCGCCACCCAGCCGCGCGCGGTGGTGCTGGTGGAAACGGCGCCCGGACGGTAAATCGGCACCCAGACGAAATTCCAGCGGAAGGTGAACCCGCGCGGGTGATCGAAGGAGATGCCGCCGTTCGCCAGGTTTTCCGGCCGGCGGAAGTTCTCGTAATCGTCGAAGTGCAGCACCGTGTAGTTGCCGAACACCGACAGCCGCTTCCAGATTCCGGGCAGGAACACCATGTTCTGCCGGTAGCTGAATTCGACCGTGCTGACGTGCGCCTTGCCGATGTTTTCGACGGTGGTGACGCGAAAGCCGCGAAGATCAAGCCCGTCCTGATTCGGGAAATCCTCGTCCGGATCCAGATCGTACCGGTTACTGCGAATCAGGTTCGTGATGTCGCGCCGCGAGCCCGAGACGGTGAAGAACCCGGCCCGCTTCGGGAAGTAGTACTCCGCACTGAAAAACAAGTTCCGGCCGTGCTCCGGCTGCAGACCCGGATTCGGTATGTTAGCGGTGGGCGGGATCACATCCTCGTTGACCGTCACTCCGCTGGCCAGATTGTTGAGGTTCGGCCGCGTGATGGAATCATTGAACGAGGCGCGGAACACGATGTCGCTCGTCAGCCGGTACGTCGCGTGCAGGTACTTCAGCCAGGTGTGATAGTCCGAGGAGTTGACGGCATCGGTGCCGTATCGGGCTTGATAATACTCGGCTGTAGTGGTGGGGATGTTGGCCAGCGGGTTCCCGGTCAGGACCAACTTGGCGTAATTATCGCCGCGATCCGTCGGCCCGCGGGCTGAGCTGCGCGTTTTCTCCACGCGGACTCCCGGGGCGAGGTCAAACCTGGGCGTCACCTTCAGGATGAGCTGGCTGTAGGCGGAGTCGATTTGCTCCTTGATGTCCCAGTGGTTCCGCAGGGCGAGGAGCAATTTCTGCTCATCCGAGGGCTGCACAAATCGTTCCGGGTGCGCGCCGAACTCTCGCGCCATCCAGAAGCGGTCGAGCGCGGGCAAGTCCTGCAGGTTGCCGCCGGCGAGATTCCCCACGCTGTAATGCGCCTCCGGGGTCCAGCGCTCGTCGCCGGTATTCGGCAGTTGGTCGGGCCCAAGGTACGTGTACGACGGGTTGGCGGGTTGGAAGCGATCGACGTTTCGAATCTGTTCGCTGATGTCGCCACCCCACTTCAAGACCGCGGGGATTTTCCAGCTCTGCCACGAATAGCGCAGGTCGGTCTTGGCCGTCCATTTCTGGTCCTTGCCCGTATTGGTTCGCAGGTTCATCCGCGCGGGAAACGTGTAGTTCTCGAGCCGGCGCCAGTCCGGACCGGCCAGTTGGGTGATGTTGATCGCCTCATCGCCGCCGTTTTCCCGGTCCCAGCGGAGGGTGAGGCCGGGTAGCTGACTCGTGGTGGCGGTGTCGAAGAAACCCATTTCGACGGTGTGATAATAATTCGTGCTGCGCGACATCTGGGCCTGGGCGTCCGCGCGGAAGGCGCCGCGCCGGTAGGTGGCACCGAGCGCCGGAGTCACGGTCGCGCCGTGCTTGTTGAAGCCGTTCCCGCTGTAGAACTCCGACGTCGCGTTGGTCGACGTCTGGCTGTTGAGCGAGTATTCGACCGCGGGGTCCCGTGGGTCCGTCGCCAGCTGGCCGTTGATCGCATTGTTGAACCGCAGCGCGGCGTTCCGCTGGTAATTGCGGGCGGAATACGTGTTGTAGTCGATCCGGCCCCACACCATCACGTCGGGCGAGAGCTTGTAGTCGAGCCGCAGGTTATAATTTCCGCGGCTGGTGATCTTCGGCGCGTCGATCAGGGAAACGTTGTTGAGCCGCGGAATTTCGGTGGCGTTGTCGGACGCATCGTTATTGGCCGTGTAAGCATGGCTGACGAGGTTCTGCTCGCCCATCGTCCGCGAGAAGCTCACGCCGGCAATCACGCCCAGTCGTTCGCGAAACACGTCGGAATACTCGAGCGACCCGTTGGGCTGGAGCTTGAAGAGCTTGCGATCGCTTGGTCCCGGCGTTCGCTGCAGCGTCGCCTGGTGCGAATTGATCCCCGTGCTGGCCGACCAGCGGACGAGCCGGCCTTTCCGGTCGAACGCGCCGCGGCTGCGGAGGTTGACCACGCCGGCGAGCGCACTGCCGGAGACGTCTGGCGTCGGGGTCTTGCTCAGTTCGACCGTTTCGATGCTGGAAATAGAGAGCTGCTCGAACTCGAACGCCCTCCCGGTGCCGATGCTCGACGAGCCGGCGCTCGCGATCGGGGCGCCGTCCATCAGGATGGTCGCGTACTTCGGGTCGAGCCCGCCGATGCTGACCGTCCGGACGTCGGCGTCAACGTAGTCCAGCATCACGCCGGGCATCAGCTTCATGAATTCGCCGACATTGCCCTCGGAGACGTCACCGAAGGCGTCCGAGGCGACGACCTGCTTGATCTCGAGCGCGGACTTCTGCTCCTGGATGGCTTGGAAGTTGCCGTCGCGCTCCGTGGTCACCCGGAACTCGCCGAGCTTCACGACCGCATCGTCCGCTTTGCTGCCCATCGAGAAATCGCGGGTCACCGTCTGGCCGGCACCGACGAGCACGGTCGCTTCCGCGGGATCAAGTCCGGCATACGACACGACGAGCCGGGCATCGCCGGCGGGAACGCCCGTGAGCGTGTAAACGCCGCCTGATTCCGCCACCGTGGAAACGCTGGTGCCTGCGACCGTGACGGTGGCGCTGCGCAGATACTGGCCGGTCCCCTGGTTCAGGATCCGGCCGGTGATCGTGCCGGTGCCGGTTTGGGCCTGGATTGTGAGGGGGCTGGCGAGAACGAGAATAGCGCCGAGCGCGCCGAGCGCGGCGCGAATTTTTCCAAAACGCGGGATGAGGTATGGCATGGTGGTAGTTCAGTCAGGGTTTGGTGAAAGAATCGGAAACCGTGGCGGCGGAGTCCGTCGCTTGGGCGAGGGCGGCGGGGCGCGACCGCGTTTACAGGGTAGACGGCGGTCGTGTTGTCAGGCTAACAGCGGCGAGCCGAAGTCAACCTCGGGCCAAAGACAACAGATCAATGAACCCTAGGATTGATCCCTCGAATGACGCCTGGGAGCGCGGGCGTCCCGCCCGCAATTGAGTTCCCTGTCGGTGGTGCGGTGTCGCGCCGAACGAATCGGGAGGTGCAATGGCCGAACGGCGGCGCCTCCGAAGGATTTGTGCTGGTCGTGTAGAGGCGGCCATTGCATCTTCGGTCCGCAGTCGGTCGCCGCACGCTGCAACTGGCATTGAGCGGAAGCAGCGCAACGGTTTCGAAGCCGGCTGTCCATTTACCGATCGATCTAAATTTTTCGGTTCCCCCCCGACTCCCCATGAAAAGTCCTCAACTGCTCGTTCGCGGCATCGTGCTCGCGTCGCTTCTCCTCGGCTCGGTGCCGGCGACGGTCCTGGCCCAGCAATCGAAAAAAGCCGCGCCGGTGCGGCCCGCGCCAGATCTCACGGACGTCAGTTACGGTCCGCACGAGCGGAATATCCTCGATCTGTGGAAAGCGAAATCGAGCAAGCCAACACCACTGGTGGTGTTCATCCACGGCGGAGGCTTCCGCGCCGGCGGGAAGGAAAATATTTCCGTGCCGATGCTCCAGCAACTACTGGCGCGGGGCATCACCGTCATGGCGATCAACTACCGGTTGTCGCCCCAGGTCAGCTTCCCCGCGCATTACATGGATTCGGCGCGGGCGATCCAGTTCGCCCGCACGAAGGCGAAGGAGTGGAACATCGATCCGAAGCGCATCGGCGCGACGGGCGGCTCGGCCGGCGCCGGCACGTCGCTCTGGATCGGTTTCCACGATGAGATGGCTGTTCCGAAGAGCGCGGATCCGGTGCTGCGGCAGTCGACGCGACTTACCTGCATGGCGGTGATCGGCGCGCAGAGCAGTTACGATCCGCGGGATATCACCAAATGGGTCGGCGCGTCGGCAGCCGAGCATCCGGCGTTGTTGCCATTCTTCGGCGTGAAACCGGAGGAGCGCGACACCCCGAAGGCGCACAAGATTTACGAGGCGGCATCCGCGATCAACTACCTGACGCGCGACGATCCGCCGGTGTATGCCTACTATTCAGAAGGACGCGTGCTCCCCGCCACTGCGAAGGCAGGGCAGGGAATTCACCACATCAACTTCGGGCTGCGACTGAAGGAGAGGATGGATGCGCTTGGCATCGAGTGCACCGTTCGGCATCGCGATGAAGGCGCGAAGCCCGACGAGGAAATCGTTGCGTTCTTCGTCAAGCACCTGAAACCGGCCGGCGCGTAGCAGCCGTGAGGAGGCTGGCAACTGCACCTCGCACCTCGCTCAACCGCTTCGTCACCTCAGCGGTCACGAACAGACCAAACTGGAACTCATGTGAACCGTTCCCCGGGGAGCGCGGGCATCCTGCCCGCAATTTCCCGAATGCGGCCGGGTGCAAAGTGAGCTCGGATCGAAGTGGTATCCTTCCTGGGAGCGCGGGCGTCTCGCCCGCAATTTCTATTGCCGGCCGAACGCCGCGCTCACGCTCCAAAATCACGGGCGGGACGCCCGTGCCACACCCAATCCCCAGCCTCGTCACCTCAGCTGCTACAACCCCAGCCTCGTGACCTCGGCTGCTAACAAACCCTTTCCATGAAACGCATACTTCTCCCCCTGCTGTACTGTCTCCTATTCGGTTTCTCTTTCGCGGCGCAGCCGGCATCGCGGCCCAACATCATCTTCATCCTCGCGGATGATCTCGGGTGGGGCGATCTCAGCTGCTACGGCAACACGTTTCTCAAGACGCCGAACCTGGATCGGCTCGCACAACGCGGCACGCTCTTCACCAACTTCTACGTGAACGGCTCCGTCTGTTCGCCGAGCCGTTGCGCCTTCTTCACCTCGCAGTATCCCGCCCGTCACCGGATTCACGGGCATTACGCGACCCCCGAGCAGAATACCGCGCGCGGCATGTCGCAGTTCCTCGACCCGAAAGTGCCGAACATCGCGACGACCATGAAGCAGGCCGGCTACGCGACCGCGCACGTCGGCAAATGGCACCTTGGGAGCAATTCCGGTGGGCCGCAGCCCGGCGCCTACGGCTTCGACTTCGTCGGCTCCGGCGAGACTGGCGGCGCGGACGTTTCGAAGAGCGATCCCTATTATCGCGCGAAATCGACCGAGCTGTTCGTCAACGAAGCGCTGCGTTTCATCCAGGGTCGCGGCGACAAGCCGTTTTACCTCCAGCTCTGGACGCTCGTGCCGCATGCGACGCTGAACCCGACGCCCGAGCAGATGAAACCGTTCGAACGGTTCAGCAATCCCAACATCCCGCACAAGAGCGCGCGGACGGTTTACTACGCGAGCGTGAGCGAACTGGACACGCAAATCGGGCGGCTGCTCGATCAGCTGGAGAAGCTCGGGCTCGCCGACAATACGGTCGTGTTCTTCAGCAGCGACAACGGTCCGGAGGAAATCTTCATCGGCAACGCCGGGCACAGCGGCGTCGGCTCGCCCGGTCCGTTTCGCGGCCGGAAGCGCAGCCTCTACGAGGGCGGCGTGCGCGAGCCGTTTATCGTGCGCTGGCCAGGGAAAATTCCGGCCGGCCGAATCGATGACACTTCGGTTCTGGCCGGGGTCGATTTACTGCCCACGGTCTGTCGCCTCACCGGTGTGCCCATGCCGGTGGGCCACGTCTCGGATGGCGAGGATGCGAGCGACATCCTGTTCGGCCGCCCGCGCGTGCGCACGCGGCCGCTGATGTGGGAGTGGCGGTTCAACATCGCCGGCCACGTGTGGAACCGCAGCCCGCAGCTCGCGATCCGCGAGGGCGACTGGAAGCTGCTGATGAACCCGGACCGCTCACGCGTGGAGCTCTACGACATTCCGCGCGACCCGATGCAGGTCGGCAACGTCGCGTCCGCGCATCCCGACATTGTCGCGCGTCTCTCGGCCAAAATCCTCGCGTGGCAAAAGGATCTTCCGCCTGGCCCGCTCGACGCGACGGCGGGCAGGAACGATTATCCGTGGCCGGGAAAGGAACCATCCACCGCCACCGAGCCGCTCGCGAAGAAGAAGGGCAAGAAGGCAAAGTGAGGGGCGGCGCCCCGCGCGTTTTTAACGTAATACGTTTCGTCTTGCGGATTTCAACGCGCTCGCCAGCGCTCCTCCTCCAATCCAGTTTGCAGGTCTTCATGAGATTTTTCCGGCTCGCCGCCCTGTCGCTTCTCGTCTTCCCGCTCGGAGCTTCGGCGGCCCAGCCCGCCGCGAAGCCCAACGTCCTCATCTTCTACCTCGACGACATGGGCTGGGCGCAGCCGGGCGTTTACGGCGGCAAACTCGCGCCGACTCCGGCGATGGACGCGATTGCGCGCAACGGCGTGCGCTTCACCGATGGATACGTGTCCGCGTGCGTCTGCGGGCCGAGCCGCGTCGGGCTGATGACGGGCCGCTACCAGGCGCGGTCCGGACATGACGCCAATGGCAATCGCGACGGCCGCGAACTCGTCGTCAGCGAAACGACGCTGGCGCAGCGGATGAAGGCGGCGGGTTACACCACCGGGATTGTCGGCAAGTGGCATCTCGGCGACACCAACGAAAAATTCATGCCCGCCTCGCGCGGCTTCGATTACGCCGTCGGCACGCTCGGCAATATTGGCGAGGGCACCGGTCCCTCGTATTTCCGCGGGAACGAAAAGGTCGAGGACCTGCCCGGTGCGCCCGTGACGTCTCCAGTTTATCGTGACCAAGCGGTGAAGTTCATCAGTGCGAACCGCGGCCAGCCCTGGTTTCTCTATGTCGCGTTCAACGCGGTGCACACGCCGCATGTCGCCTCGCCGCACTGGCTCGCGAAATTCAATCACCTCGAGGGCCGCGTGAAGAACTACGCGGCGAACATCGCCGAGGCGGACGAGGCAATTGGGGTGGTAATGACGAAGCTGCGCGAACTCGGACGCGAGGAAAACACGCTGGTATTCTGCATCAGCGACAACGGCGGCGCCTCGGCCGATGCCGAGATGGGCGGGCTGCGCGGGCGCAAGTGGTATGTCTGGGAAGGTGGTGTGCGCGTGACCTGGATGGCGCAGTGGAAGGGACGGATTCCCGCCGGCCGGGTCAGTCATCAGCCGGTGATTCAGCTCGACGTGCTGCCGACGGCGCTCGCCGCTGCGGGCGTGCAAACGCAACCGGCTTGGCAGCTCGATGGTGTGAACCTGCTGCCACTGCTCGAAGGCAAGGCGCCGGCCCTGGCCCCGCGCGAGCTGTATTTCCGTTTCGGGGTGCAGTATGCCGTGCGGCAGGGCGACTGGAAACTCGTCAAGGCTTCGGGTGACATGGTCCCGATGCTGGTGAACCTTGCCCGTGACCCCGGCGAGAAGACGGATCTCGCCGCCCAGGAGCCGGAAAAGGCTCGCGCGCTGCAGGCGCTCTTCGATCAATGGAATGCCACCATGTCGCCGCCGCGCTGGGAGGATCGCCGCTGGGACGGCCACGAGCAGCATCAGATTGACAAGCGCGCGAAAATGAAGGGCGAAGGAACGAAGCGAAAGAAATGAACGCCACCGCCCGCTGTATCCACTTTATGTCAACGATGAATCGCCTTCCCCCCTTCCTTTTCGCGCTGCTGCTGAGCTTGGGATATGGATTGACCGCCCCTGCCCATGCTGCCGCTCCGGCGCGGAAACCCAACGTGCTCATGTTTCTCGTCGACGACATGGGATGGATGGATTGCGGCGTGTATGGCTCGAAGTATTACGAGACGCCGAACATGGATCGCTTCGCGCAACGCGCGATGCGGTTCACCGATGCCTACGCGACGCCGCTGTGCTCGCCGACGCGTGCCACCATCCTCTCTGGGAAATACACCGCGCGGCACGGCACCACGACGGCAAGCGGCCACATGCCGCCGCAGCCGCCGGGCCATGTCTTCCTGCCCGAGACGGCGCCGGCGAATCGCGCGGTCATCACGCCGGAGAGCAAGAACTACCTCGATCCGGCGGAGTATACGCTGGCGGAGGCGCTGCGCGATGCGGGCTGGCGCACGGGCCACATCGGCAAATGGCACCTCGGCCTGACCGAGCCGTACTGGCCGGAGAAGCACGGTTTCGATCACGCGGTGCACGCGCATCCGGATCCCGGACCGCCGAGTTATTTTTCGCCCTACGGCTTCCGCGAATTCCAGTCGTACCAGGATGGTCCGCCCGGCGAGTACATCACCGACCGGCTGACGGACGAGGCGATCCAATTCATCGAGTCGAATCGCGAGCGTCCCTTCTTCCTCGATCTGTGGCACCATGGCGTCCACGGCCCGTGGGGACACAAGCCCGAATACACGAAGCAATTCATGGCGAAGAAGGATCCGACCGGCCGGCAGCACAACCCGATCATGGCGTCGATGCTCAAGAGCGTGGACGAGAGTTTCGGCCGGATCCTGGACACGCTGGATCGACTGAAGCTGACGGAAAACACGATCGTGATCTTCTACTCGGACAATGGCGGCAACACGCACAGCAACACGCCGGAGGACAGCCGGGCGAAGGCGGTGGGCAAACTGGCGGAGGAGCGGCTGAAGGACTGGCGCAAGTGGGCCGGCGACGAACCGCCGACCAACAATACGCCGTTGCGCGACGGCAAGGGGACGCTCTACGAGGGCGGCGTGCGCGTGCCGCTGATGTGGTCATGGCCGGGCGTGGTGAAACCCGGAACCGTTTCGGGCGAGGTGGTCGGCGCGGTTGACCTGTATCCGACGATTCTGGACGCCGTCGGGGTCCAGCGCCCGGGGCAGCAGAAGCTCGACGGCGTGAGCTACGTGCCGGTGCTGAAGACGGGCGCGAAGCTGAATCGCACGGCGTATTTCCAATACTTCCCGCATGGCAATGCCGGCAAGGCGCCCGGCGTCACCGTGCGCTCGGGTGATTTCAAGCTCATCCGCTGGTTCGAAACCAACGCGAAGGCGCCGGAAAAATACGAGCTCTACAACCTGCGCGAGGATCTCGGCGAGTCGAGGAACCTCGCCGGCAAAATGCCGGCGAAGGTGAAGGAACTCGATATGCTGATCGACGGGTTCCTAAAGGACACGAACGCGACCTACCCGAGACCAAATCCGGCGTATCGTCCCGGAGCCGCCGGCGAAGGCAAAGCGGGGGCGGCCGGCGACCCGGCAGCGAAGAAGAAAAAGAAAAAGGCGGAGTGATCGGGTGCGGCGCAGGCATGGTCACTGAACTGATGTTAAACAGCGGGCTTGCGCCGCGGGGCAAGGAGCGAGGAGCAGAGAGCAGAACCTGAGAATTTCGAAGATGTGAAATGCGTGAGGTGTAGGTGGCCATTTGTCATCTAATAGATGACATCCGCAATTGGGCGTCCCTGCGGAACGCGGCGGCATTTGTCATCTATTAGATGACAAGTGCGGTGTGAGTTCAAAGCCAGGCCGCCAGTTTGCCGGTCGTGGCGGAGCGCGTTGACCTCAGGGCGCTTTCGGGCGTTTGCTCCGTCGCCCTCATCATGAACCTCCCCGTTTGTCCTGCTGCGGTTCGCTCACTCCGGGCATTCGTGCCTGTCCTCGCGGTGGCGCTTGCGCTGGCCGCCTCCGCTCGCGCCGCCACGCCGCGCAAGCCGAACTTCGTCCTCATCTACACCGACGATCAACGCTACGACGCGCTGGGCGTCGTGCAGCGCGAACAGGGCAACAAGGGACGGTTCCCGTGGTTCAAGACGCCGCACATCGATCGCATCGCGGCCGAGGGCGTGCGATTCCGAAACGCATTCGTCGTGCTCTCGCTCTGCGCGCCGAGCCGCGCCGTGTTTCTCACCGGCCGCTACAATCACCTGAACGGCATCGCCAACAATGCGACGCCGTTTCCGGAAAACAGCGTCACACACGCGACGCTGCTGAAGTCGGCGGGGTACACGACGGCGTCCGTCGGCAAGTGGCACATGGACGGGCAGAGCGGCCAGCGGCCCGGCTTCGATTATTCGGCGAGCTTTATTGGGCAGGGACAGTACTTCGACTGTCCGATCGAGATCAACGGCAAGCCAACGCCGAGCACCGGCTGGGTCGACGATGTGACGACGGATTACGCAATCGACTTCATGCGACGGCATCGTGACGCGCCGTTTTCGCTCGTACTTGGATTCAAGGCGTGCCACCTGCCGCGGCAGCCGCCTGAGCGCGCGAAGGATCGTTTTGCGGGCGCGAAAGCGCGCCCGGTCCCGAACATCGGTACGCGGGCAATTTATGGCGACGGCGAAAGCGCGGCGCGCAAGGCGAAGGGGAAAAGCCCGGCCGTGAACGACGGCACGTCGGTTGACTTGAATTATTTTCGCTGCATCTCGGCCGTCGACGACAATGTGGGCCGGGTCCTGGCCGCGTTGGACGAGCTGAAACTCACGGACGACACGTTCATTGTGTTCACCAGTGACAATGGTTTTTACCTCGGTGAACACGGGTTGGACAACAAACGTTCCGCCTATGACGAGTCGCTGCGGATTCCGCTGGTCATCCGCTATCCGCGCATGATCGCGCAGGGATCGTTGCGCGACGAGATGGTGCTGAACCTCGATTTTGCGCCAACGCTGGTGGATCTCGCCGGCGTTTCAGTTCCCCGCGGCATGCAGGGGCAGAGCTGGCGTTCGCTGCTGGCCGGAAAACCGGCAAACTGGAGGCAGTCCTTCCTCATGGAATATTTCTGGGAGAACAGTCACCCCGACACGCCGACGCTGGTGGGCGTCCGGACGACGACGGCCAAGCTCATCACGTATCCGGGCCATGCCGAGTGGACGGAGCTCTTCGATCTCGCGAACGACCCGTTCGAAACGAGGAATCTCGCGAACGACACCCGGAATCGGGAGTTGCTTGCCAAAATGAAGGCGGAGTTCGGCCGGCAGGTGAAGGCCACGGGTTTTGTGATTCCCGAATATGCGCACAAACCCGGTGACCCTCTGCCGCCGAAACAGCCGAAAGCGAAAGCCAGGAAAGCAAACGCGCGTTGATTGCTGAGGTCACGCCCACGGTTTGGGATGACCATGGCCGGTCTCGCGCCGTGGCCGCATCTGGCGTCCCCGCCGACCGGTTGCGACATCCCTATCATGGATTCACGAAATGGATACCGCTCGATGAGCTTGATGCCCGCGATCGCGGTGCAGGAGCCACGATTCTTGACGGGAGCTTCGTCTCGCGGCAGCCTGCCCCGATGAAACCGGCGCGAAACCAACGAGTGGACGAGCGATCCGAACGCGGAGAAGTCGATCGGTTTCAAGTGCCGGCGCGAACGCGGTGTGCGCTGTGTTTCCCGCGCGTGGATTCCTGGCGGGACGGTGTGAGCCTGGCGCTGCTGACGGTGGCCACTTTTATCATGACAACACCACCGGTTCGTGCGGCGGAACGCCCGGGCCTCTTGTTCCGCGAGGATTGGAAAGAAACACCCGCGGCCACGCCGGTCACGCAGGAGCATGTGGCGAATCCGGATTTGATCGTGAGCCGGCATGGACCGGCTGAAGCGCTGATCAAGAAGAGCCACCACGACAAGCCGGCCGATGATCCGTTTTATATCTGGTCCGGTGAAGCGGATCGCAACTGGGCGATCAGCCTGCGGCACCGGTCGGCAGGAGTGGACCTTTCCGGGCCGGCAAAAATTCGCTGGCGCGCGAAGCAGAGTGGATTCCGACAGCTGCGGATCATCCTGAAGCTGGCCAGTGGCAGCTGGATCGTGAGCGACCAATACGACGACGAGTCAGCCGACTGGCGCGTTCGTGAATTCAACCTGCCGGACATCCGCTGGCGTGAGTTGAACATCAAGCGCGTCGCGGAGGGAAAATGGGTGCCGGCCCCGGATTTGAGCGCAGTCGAGGAAATCGGTTGGACCGATTTGATGCCCGGCGGCGGCACTCCAGCTTCGTCGCGCCTCGATTGGATCGAAGTGTATGGCCGCGCGGTGTCGCGAACGCCATAGCTCGTAGAGCGACGGCGAAAGGCGGGGGTTGTTTGTCAGACCGTGGAAGCGGCGCGCGCACGGCGAATCGTCCGCCATTTGCTCCGGGGTTGTAATATCTGGCGCGGCCGGGCAGCGTTCGGGCCTGTACTGGCATCGAGAAGATGGATCCCAAAACCGGAGGCTTACATGAACCCACCAGCAGCGATCACGCGTCGGAATTTCGTCGCCATGAGTGCGGCGGCAGTGGCCGCCCCCGCGATCTTGCGCGGCGTTGATCTCGCCCAGGAACCGGTCCGGATCGGTCACATTGGCCTCGGCACGCGCGGGTGGGATCTGATCCGCTACACGGGCGCTATTCCGGAGGCGAAGGTCGTCGCGCTGTGCGACGTGTACGGTCCGCACCTGAAACGCGGGCTCGCGGCCTCCGGCAACGAGCAGGCGAAACTTTACCGCGACTACCGCGAACTGCTCGCCGATCCGAAAGTGGAAGCCGTCGTCATCGCGACGCCTGATCACTGGCACGAGAAAATGGTCCTCGACGCGGTCGCGGCCGGGAAGGCGGTCTATTGCGAGAAGGGGCTCACCACTTCAATCGCATCCGCAAAACGGATGCGCGCGGCGGTGAAGAAGTCCGGCGTGGTTTTTCAGCTGGGGCACCAGGGGCGTCAGCTGCCCGCGACGGCGGAAGCTGGCCGGCAGATTCGCGACGGGAAGATCGGCGATCTCACGCTCATTCACATCGGCCGCTACTTCAACGGCACGAAGGAGCGCGCACCGTGGCGCTGGTACGGTTATTACAGCATCTGGGAGCGGCCGGATCCGGCGCAGGTGCGAAAGGACGTCGACTGGGAGAAGTGGCTCGGGGCGTCGCCGAAGATCGAATTCAACGAGCGGCATTTCTGGCACTGGCGGTGTTACTGGCCGTACGGCACCGGGCAGGCGGGCGATCTGTTGAGCCACGAAACCGATCACGTGCAAACTGTGCTCGGCTGGGGCATCCCCGACACCTGCTCGTGCACGGGGCTGAACGCGTATTACAAGGACGACCGGCAGGTGCCCGACACGTGGCTGGCGGCGTATCGTTTCGAGAAACACGGTTGCTCGATGACCTTCGAGGGCTGCATGAATTCAAAGCGGGTTCAGCCGCCCGAGTATATCGGCCGCGACGGCCGGTTGATTTTCAATGGCATCGGCCAGGACGCGAAACGCTTCTGGGTTTATCCGGACGGCGCGGCGTATCCGCACATGGGCAAGATGCCGGAGCCGACCTACACGTATGATCTCGTGGCCGGAGAAAAATGGCCGAGCCACATGGAGGACTTCCTGCGCTGCGTGCGGACGAAGGAGCGCCCGAAGTGCAACATCGACGAAGCGTTCATCGAGGTTGTCACGCTGCTGATGAGCACCGAATCGTACCGCCTGAAGCGCGAGGTCCGCTGGGATCCGAAGAAAGAGGAAATCGTCTAATCCGGAACCCTTCCGTCCCAACCGGAAATCGCGTTTTGCGCCGGACGAGAAAGAACAACGGTTTCCTGGGAGCGCGGGCGTCCCGCCCGCAAAGATCGAGTGGCTGCGGCTTCCCCATTCGGCAGGCCTCTCGACAAGCTCGAGGCCTGTCGACAAGCTCGAGGCCTGTCGCGGGGCAGCCGCAGATTCGGTAGGATTGGCGATCGGCATTTCTCTGCGGGCGAGCGCGCCCCACCATCACGGGCAGGTTTACCCGCCTCTGGCGGCGCCGAAGGCGACCAGGGATGCCCGTGCCACTTCAATCCATGCGGGGCGAGACCCACCTTCGCCAAGGCTTCGGCGGGCAGGCCGCCCGCGCTCCCAGGTGACGCGCGCTCCCACGGAACGCCTGCCAGCAGCCCCCTGCATCAAAGCGCGCAGGCTGACCCTGGAATAATCCGCGGCGCGAGAGTGGCCCGGCCTGTCGTCGTCATGATCCCGGCGCGTCGAGCATCAGCACCGCCGTCACCGGATGATCGAAATGCGTGTTGGCGTAGACGAATTCGCGCTGGGTCAGATTATCCCTGAGCCTCACCCAACTGCAGCGTCGCACAAACGCATCGCGGCTCGCGGTTTCGAAGGTTGTCACGCCTGTCCGCTTGCATTGCGCGCGGGCATCCAAAGGGTGGAGGTGAATGAGAGATATTGAAACTGATGACGACGTGCGCGAGCTGGTGGACTCGTTCTATGGCAGCATCCAGCAGGACGCGTTGCTGAATCCGATTTTCACGGACGTGGCGCAAGTCGACTGGTCGCACCACCTGCCGAAGATGTATGCGTTCTGGAACGGCATCATTCGCGGTGTCCCGGGGTATGCGGGCGCTCCCTTTCCGCTGCACGCGGTTTTGCCGGTGAGCCTCCAGCATTTTCAACGGTGGGTTGAGTTGTTCCACGCGACGGTCGATCGCGCCTTTTCAGGGCCGGGCGCGACGCGGGCGAAGAACGCGGCTGCGAGCATCGCGCACACGTTCGCGATGCGGATGCGACTGATCGAGCCGACGCAGGATCACATTCTCTGAGCGGAAAGGCGACCGGGGGCGGTCGCGCTCCCACGCCGCGACGACACCCCGCCGCAATGAAAACACTTGCGGCTCGCGATCAATTGAGCGGTCTGGAACCATGAAGCTCGCGCTCATCCAGATGCGGGTCGAGGGCGGCGCCAGGGATGCGAACCTCTCGCGGGCGGAGTCGTTCATCGCGCAGGCGGCGGCCGGCGGCGCTGAAGCGGTGTTGCTGCCGGAGGCGTTGGATCTCGGCTGGACCCACCGGTCGGCGGCGGATGACGCGGAGGAGATTCCAGGCGGCGAATCGTGCGAGCGGCTGCGGGCTGCGGCCCAGCGGCACCGCGTGTTCGTCTGTGCGGGGCTGATCGAGCGTGCCGGGCCGCTGCGCTACAATTCAGCGGTGCTGATCGATCCGGACGGCCACTTGCTGCTCCATCACCGCAAGCTCAACGAACTCGAACTCGCTCACGCCGTGTACGCGCAGGGCGATCGGCTGGGCGTCGTGACGACGAAGCATGGAAGAATCGGGGTCATGATTTGCTCGGATGGGTTTGCGCCGGGGCAGATGGTCAGCCGTACGCTCGCGTTGATGGGGGCGGAGTTGATTCTTTCGCCGTGTGCGTGGGCGGTCCCCGCGGACCACGATAATGTTCGCGAACCCTACGGCCGCGTATGGCTGGAGAACTATGGTCCGGTCGCTCGCGAACACCGGCTCTGGATCGCCGGATGCAGCAATGTGGGCTGGGTGAACGACGGCGCGTGGAAGGGCCGGCCGTGCATCGGATCGTCGCTCGTGATCGGCCCCGATGGCACGCCGGCACTCCGCGGGCCATACGGCGCCGAGGCCGAAACCGTGCTCTTCATCGACGTGACGCCGGTCGCCGGCCAACGCCGTGGGCTCGGGCGTTTGTAGATTTGTGCGGGCCTGGTCGGCCAGGTGACCATCTTCCTCTTTCTCGGTCTCTTAATCCCTGGTCGCCTACGGCGCCGCCAAAGGCGGGTAAACTTTCTCTTTCTCTCCTCTCAATCCGCTCAAATTTCGTAGCCGCCGAGGTCACGAGGCTGGTCTTTTCGACGCGCCAGTCGCCGACATTCACTGGAGACGCGGCGCCCTCGCCGCGTCCGACTGCAGGACGTTTATGCTAATGCCGCGGCGGGGGCGCCGCGGCTCCATTCACCGGATGGGGAAGCGAGTTACCGAGCCCGCGCATTTCGACCAATTGCGGTTTTGACAGAGTTGAACGAATTTCCGGTCATATCACCGGCTTGGCATCCCCCGTCTGCCGCCCGGCCGAAACCCACATGGCGATCCACACGCTCACCCCGCGGCATTACGTTCTCCCAGCGCAACAACTTCTGCGCGCAACCATCACGACGCTGCTGCCGCTCCTGGCCACGAGCGCGTTCGGCGCCGTCGACTTCAACCGTGACATCAAGCCGATCCTCGCCGACCGCTGCTACGAGTGCCACGGTCCCGACAAGCACAAGAGCGGGCTCAGGCTGGATCGGAAAGAGGACGCGCTCGCCGGGGGCGATTCCGGCGCGGTCATCATTCCGGGGCAGAGCGCGAAGAGCCTTTTGTTCACCCATGTTTCCGGCGCCGATCCCGACCTCGTCATGCCGCCGGAGGGCGACCCGCTGACGCCGGCGCAGGTCGCCTTGCTCAGGGCTTGGATTGATGAAGGCGCGCCGTGGCCGGATGACGGGCCGGGCAGCGACCTGAAGCGCAGTCCGCATTGGGCATTTCAGGCTTCAGTGCGACCCGACGTGCCGGCGGTCAACAACTCCACGTGGTCGCGCAACACCGTCGATCGCTTTATTCTCGCGCGCCTCGAGCGCGAAAAACTATCACCTTCGCCTGAGGCGGATCGCGTCACGCTGTTGCGGCGGTTGAGTTTCGATTTGCTCGGGCTGCCGCCGCGACTCGAGGACGTGCGGCAATTTCTGGCGGACCCGGCGCCCGACGCGTACGAGCGGATGGTCGACCGGCTCCTCGCGTCGCCGCATTTCGGCGAGCGCTGGGGCCGCCACTGGCTCGACCTTGCGCGGTATGCGGACAGCGATGGCTATGAAAAGGATTCGCCGCGGCCGTTCGCGTATCTGTATCGCGATTGGGTGATCGATGCGATCAACCGCGATGTGCCGTTCGATCAATTCACGATTGAGCAGCTCGCGGGCGATCTGCTTCCAGGCGTCACCAAGAAGCAGAAGATTGCCACGGGTTTTCACCGCCAGACGCTGATCAACAAGGAAGGCGGAGTGGATCCGGAGGAATTTCGCGTCAAGGCTGTGGTCGATCGTGTTTCCACCACCGGCACGGTGTGGCTCGGGCTGACGGTGGGCTGCGCCGAGTGTCACTCGCACAAATACGATCCGCTGACGCAGCGGGAGTTCTACCAGCTGTTCGCGTTTTTCAACAACGCCGACGATCAGGATCTGCCGGCGCCGCACGAGCAGGAGCTGCAAAAGTATCAGGTCGCAAAAGTTGCGTGGGATGCCCAGCGCGCCCCGCTGAAAAAGAAATACGATGATTACATTCGCGATGCGCTGCCGGCGAAGCAGGCGGAGTGGGAGGCGGCGGGCAAGCTGGAGCTCGCCGTGTGGTCGATGCTCGAGCCGCGATCGGCCGTGGCCGCGAATGGCACGACGCTGACCGTGAAGACGGACAAGTCGGTCGCCGCGTCGGACATGCGGCCGTTGACCGAGACCTACACGGTGGAGGCGGAGGCCTCCGCGGCCGGGACAATTGCGGCTCTCCGGCTCGAGGTGATTCCCGAGGAGGGAGGGAAGGGCGGACCCGGCCGCTCCGGCAACGGCAATTTCGTGCTGACCGACTTCACGGTGAAACTCCGGCGCGCGAGCGGCGGCGAACCACGGCGAATCGACCTCGAGTGCGTGAGCGCGGATTTTTCGCAGAAGGATTGGCATGTGAGTGGAACCATCGATGGTGACAGCAAGACCGGATGGTCCGTCGCGCCGCAGACGAAGCAGCGGCATGCGGCCGTGTTCCAGTTAGCCGAGCCGCTGTCGCTCGGGGCGGGCGACCAACTGGTGTTCACGCTGGATCAGCAGTTCGGCAACCAGCATACGGTCGCGCGATTCCGGCTGTCGGCCACGAACTCGCCCTCGTTCCTGCCGGCAACGCTCGTGGATGATCTCGTGGCGATCGGCTGGAACACGCCGGCGGAGAAACGCACCGACGAACAGCGGAAGGCGCTGATGTCGTACTATCGCGACGAGGTGGACGCCGAGGCGCGGAAGCTTCGGAAGCCGCTCCAGGATCTGGCGAAGAAGGAACCGAAGTATCCGGAAACCAAGGCCGCGATCATGGCCGAACGGTCCAGCCCGCGAAAGAGCCACATTCACGTGCGGGGTGATTTCCAGCGGCCGGGCCCGACGGTGCAGCCCGCGACCCCCGCGGTCCTGCACGCGTTGAAAGCCCGCGGCGAAAAACCGGACCGGCTCGATCTGGCGCACTGGCTGGTCGACGAGGGGAATCCGCTGACGCGCCGCGTCACCGTGAACCATATCTGGAAAAGTCTTTTCGGGCGCGGGCTCGTCGCGAGCGCGAGCGACTTCGGCACGCGCGGCGAACGGCCGACGCATCCCGAACTGCTCGACTGGCTGGCCACGGAGTTCTCGCGGCTTGGCTGGAGCCGCAAGGCGATGATCAAGCTGATCGTCACTTCCGCGACGTATCGCCAGGCCTCGGTTTATCGCGACGATCTGATTGACGTGGATCCGCTGAACACGCTCCTGGCGCGGCAGAACCGGCTGCGACTCGAGGCGGAGATCGTCCGCGACGCGCACCTGGCGGCGAGCGGTTTGCTGGCGGCGAAGATCGGCGGACCGAGCGTGCGGCCGCCGCTGCCGGCGGACATCGCGGCCCTGGGTTACGCCAACTCCGTGAAATGGCAGGAGAGCGAGGGCGAGGATCGTTTCCGTCGGGGGATGTACATTTTTTTCCAGCGCACGGTCCCATACCCGATGCTGATGACGTTTGATGCGCCGAACTCGAACACCACCTGTACGCGTCGCGAGCGTTCGAATACACCGCTCCAGGCGCTGACGCTCTGGAATGATCCGGTGTTCTTTGACTGCGCCCGCGCGCTCGGTGAACGGCTCATGGCGGAGCCGACGGTGGAGTCGCGGCTGGAGGGGGCGTTCGAACAGTGCCTCGGCCGCGCGCCGACGGCGGCCGAGCTGGCGCGGCTGCGCCGGTTTTATGATGACCAGCTGCGATTGACGCAGGAGCAGCCGGCCAGCGCGCTGGCGATTCTCGGTCGCGAGGGCGATGTGCCCGTGCCCCTGCAGCCGGCCGATCAGGCGACGCTCGTTGCCGCGGTGCGCACGATCATGAACCTGGACGAGTTCATCACTCGCGAATGAAAAGTTTTAAGCACGACTTCCGATTCCTTCTCCCTGCTCCCTTCTCCCTCCTCCTCATGACTATGTTCGGTCCGCAATCAGTACCTGTTGAGCGGGAAGGGTACTCACTCTGCTTCTAATCCAACCATGAATCCCGAAGACATCGTTAAGATCACCCGCCGGGATTTTCTGGCCACCAGCGCAAGCGGGCTCGGCTCACTCGCTTTTGCGTCGCTGTTGAAGGCCGACGGGTTGCTCGCGACACCTGCCGCTGGGACGACGGCGGGCGGCAGGCCGCGCGGGCCGCACTTCGCGCCCAAGGCGAAGAACTGCATTTTCATCTTCATGGAGGGCGCGCCGAGCCAGATGGATCTTTTCGATCCCAAGCCCAAGCTCAATGAGCTGAACGGGCAGAAGCTCCCGGACTCCATGCTGGAGAAGGTGCGGTTCGCATTCATCCAGAAGGACGGCGCCCGGCTGATGGGTTCCCCCCGGGTATTCACGAAACACGGACAGTGCGGCATGGAATTATCGGACCTGCTGCCGCACCTCGGTACCTGCGCCGACGACATCGCGCTGATCCGATCGATGCACACCGATCAGTTCAATCATCACCCCGGCCAGCTGTTGATGCAGTGCGGCTCGGCGATGTTCGAGCGGCCGACGATGGGCGCGTGGCTCAACTACGGACTCGGCAGCGAGTCGAAGAACCTGCCGGGTTACGTGGTCCTGACCGCGGGCCGCGGCACGAGCGGCGGCGCCTCGCTCTGGTCGAGCGGATTCCTGCCCTCGAACTATGCCGGCGTCCTCTTCCGCAATCGGGGCGATGCGGTGCTGAACCTGAGCAATCCCCCCGGCATCACGGCGGAGATGCAGCACTACGGGCTCGATGCGATCGCGGACTTGAACAAGCTGCGTCACCTGCAGGTGCAGGATCCGGAAATCGCCAGCCGGATCGCGGCGTACGAGCTGGCGTTTCGGATGCAGACGGCGGCGCCCGAACTCACAGACTTGAAAGGTGAATCGGCCGCGACCCTCGCAGCGTACGGCGTGAATCGCGAGGATCCGGAAGCGAAAGGGCCGAAGCGCGGCGGCGGACCGGATCAGTTCAAGACCTTCGCGACGAACTGCCTGCTCGCGCGCCGGCTGGTGGAGCGTGGCGTGCGGTTCGTGAATATTTTCCACGCGTCGTGGGATCATCACAGCAATCTCGAGGAGGAACTTGGATTCAACAGCCGGATGGCGGACCAGCCAATCGCGGCGATGCTTAAGGATCTCAAGCAACGCGGGCTGCTCGACGAAACGCTCGTCGTGTGGGGATCGGAATTTGGCCGCACGCCCTTGGGCGAGAATCGTGTCGGTTATCAGGCCGTCACGGGCCGCGACCATCATCCGTATGCCTTCAGTCTCTGGATGGCCGGTGGCGGCGTGAAGGGCGGGCAGGTCATCGGCGAGACCGACGACATCGGCTGGAACATCGTGAAGGATCCGATTCACGTGAACGATCTCCACGCCACCATCCTGCATCTGTTCGGGCTGGAGCACACCAAGCTGACGTATCGTTTCCAGGGCCGCGATTTCCGGCTGACCGACGTCGCGGGCAAAGTCGTGGACAAGCTCCTGGCCTGACATCTCGCCGCCACAATTTCCGGGCAACACCGCGCAAGTTGCGCGCCTTACCGCAATCCACGTTTGTCATCTAATAGATGACAAAGTCCTCGGGCTTACCCATGGCACACCTCCAGGTTTGTCATCTAATAGATGACAAACGGACGTTGGACGAAAGCGGGTCAAAGCGGATTTGGCCCGAGTTCTATGATCCGCGCGACGCAACGCCCGTGCCATGCAGGCTCGCGAGGTCGCGGACGCAGCCATCGCGACCCAGAAGCAGGACCCCGCCGCCCAATGCGGCTTCGAGTGAAATGAGCAGGTTGTATCCATCAAGCCACAACTCTGCACCCGCCAACGCGCCCGCGGGAAGTTCATGCGCGGCGCGCCGCCGCCGCTGTTCCTCGGAACACGCACAGCGCGCCAGCGCGAGCCGCTGCCGCTGCCGGAGCGAGAATCGGTTGCCGACCAGCTCGAGCGCAGACGTCATCGCGTAACCACGATCCAGCAGCCAGCAAAGGTCAGCGTAGCCGCCGCGCAGCGCTGGTACCGCCGCGGGCGCAAACAATTTTGCGTCCTCCGGGTGTGGTCCGCGATGCGTGCGCGTGTCGGGCATCGCGTGAACCGCTAGGCGAACCGGGCGACCTTGTCCGGCTCAAAGTGGCGACAGCCTCCGATGGGTCACAGAGGGAATTCGCGGACGAAGCAGCACATCGAGGCAGAACATTCCGCCGGGGTCGCTGCTTCCTGCCCCTGCTATTTGCGACGACGCCGCAGCGGCGTCACGCTGCCGCCCGCGTCTCCGCCACGATATTGCGCACCTCGTCTCCCGAGATTGTCTCGCGGGCGATCAAATCCTTCGCGATCGCGTCGAGGGCGGCCCGGTGCTTCGCCAGCGCTGCAGTTGTCGCCTCGTAGTTCGAATCCAGCAGCGCCTTCACGTGCCGCTCCGCCTCGTGGAAGGTCTGCGGGCTGGCGATGGTTTCTTCGCCATCGGAGCGGGAGAGGGCCATGAACCCGAGCGGGGACATGCCCCACTCGAACACCATCTGCCGCGCGGTGCGGCTGGCTTCCTGGATGTCGCCCGACGCGCCGCTGGTGATGCTGCCAAGCGCGAGCTCCTCCGCCACGCGGCCCGCCATGAGGCACTGCAGTTTCGCGACCAGCTGTTCCTGCGAAAAGTTGAACAGGTCGCGCTCCGGCGAAAAGTGCGTGCTGCCGAGCGAGCGGCCGCGCGGGATGATCGTCACCTTCGACAGCTTCATCGAATCGTCCCCGGAGAGGACCTGCATGAGAGCGTGCCCGGCTTCGTGATACGCGATGACCTCCTTGTCGCGATCCGTCATGACCCGGCGGGTTTCGCGGCCCCAGTTGATCTTGTCGCGCGCTTCGTCCAGGTCGGCCATGGTGACAGTTCCGCGGCGATGCCGCGCGGCGTGAATCGCGCCCTCGTTGAGCAGGTTGGCCAGGTCAGCACCCGAGAATCCCGGCGTGCCCTTTGCGATTTGAGTGAGATCGACGGTGCCGTCGAGCTTCACGCTGCCCGCGTGTACTTGAAGAATTGCAATGCGGCCGCGCAAATCGGGCAGCCCGACCGAAACCTGCCGATCGAAACGACCCGGCCGCAGCAGGGCCTTGTCCAGCGTATCCGGGCGGTTGGTGGCGCCGAACAACACGACGGCATCGTCGCTGTCGAATCCGTCCATCGCCACGAGCAGTGCGTTCAACGTCTGGTCGTGTTCCTGCTGCGCGCCGCTGGCGTCACCCGAGGAGCGGGCCCGGCCGATCGCGTCGATCTCGTCGATGAAGATGATGCTCGGCGCCGTTTCCCGCGCCTTCTTGAAAAGCGAGCGTACGCGCGCCGCCCCGACGCCGACGTAAAGCTCGACAAAATCGGAGCCGCTCAAGCTGTAGAAGTGTGCCTTCGCTTCGCCCGCCACCGCTTTCGCCAGCATCGTTTTTCCGGTGCCGGGAGGCCCGACCAGCAGAACGCCCTTCGGCATCCGGCCGCCGGTGGTGCGAAACCGTGCCGGATCCCGGAGGAACTCGACGACCTCATGCACCTCGTCCTTCGCCTCGTCGCAGCCAGCAACCGACTCGAATTTCACGGCCGAAGTCGCGGCGCGCAACGTCTTGCCGGTGAATCCGGCGTGCCGGGCGGCGACGCGTTGCACGATCGTGACGATGACACCCGCGGCGAGAAGGATGCCGAAGAAAACCGTCGCGCCATTTGCGATCATGGCCGCGTGTTCGCGCGTGGTGCGCGTGCGTGTCTTCGCGATCGTGGCGGCGTCGTCCTCGGCGAAACGCCGCGCGCGCAGCACCGCGAGATCCGCGTCGGTCAGCCGGGCGGTGGATTGCACGCCGGACTTGGTGCCGCCTTGCGTACGCGTCGCCAGCAGATCGGCCAGGCCCGCGCCATTGGCGCGATAAACAATCCGGCCTTCGGACAACTCGCCGGCCAGCGCCGCCGTCAGGAAGTCGGTCGCGTCAATGCGCGCCGCTTCGGTGTTGCCGGACTTCGACGCCGGACGGGAAAGAAACACGTCCGAACCGAGGGACACGGCAAACAACGCGAGCAGCACGATCAACCAGCGTAACGACAGCGTAGGCACAGGCCCTATGGGACACATGGGGAGTTCCCCGACAAGGCCAGAAATCAGCCCGGAAAACGCGCGCAACTTGTGCTGGACGACGCGCCGCACCAGGCCGATTTCCGCGGCTAAGACGCAGAGCCACAAAGCTCAGCCGGTTGCGCGCGCCAATTGGACAAAGCGTCCGGGATCGTCGCGCCGTAAGTCGTTGAAATCGATCCGAAGAAAAAAATTCCGAAAAATTCCACGGCGGTGGCGGGGCGGCGTTTCGCTACTCCGACCGGTCGGAGCCTGCTTGCGGCCGGTGGATTGCCGCGGAACCGCGACGCCTCCAGTCGCATGGCCTGCGCGACCGAGGACCGTTACGCGCCCAGACAACCGACGCGCGCTAATGCGCCATCGTCGGACGCCCCTCGGAGTTCGGGTCTTCCGCGGTACCGGCGGAACTTGTTTCACCCAGCAGGAAGTTGCAGCGCTCCTGGCAATGGCGGCACGCCTCGGCGCAAACGCGGCAGTGGTCATGCATGTCCGCGTGGAACTCGCATTCGTCACCACAAACCTGACACGCGATAACGCACGCGTGCAGGAGCGTGTGCAGAAGATCGCCCGACGTTTCCGTCTGCCGGATCAGCACCCGCACCGCCGCGTTGCAGAGATCCGCGCAATCGAGGTTGGTGCGGATGCAGCGGCGCAGCCGCTCGAGATGTTCGGGTTCGCCGAGACACGCATCGGCGCACGAGATGCAGGTTTGGGCGCACGTGGCGAGTGCATGTACCGTGTCGGCATACATCTCCGCGTGCTGCTGGTCGGCGTGCGGATGGCTGCGCAACATCATTTCAATCGTTTTCATGGCCTTGTCGTTGGTTGGGCTGAAGTCCCAAATTCTAGTTGCGGCGCACGGCACGCGCCATCGGAGCGACCTCGGATTTACCCGTAGGTGCATCGCCCATGGCGCACGGTTGAATTGCGTCGCAGCGGCCTCCAGGCGCGGCATGCGGGTTGACGCGCGGCGACGCGGAAGCGATCAAGGCTTCGCGCGCTCGCGTGCCGCCGCCTCTGAACCCGCCGACCGCAACGGCGCAAGCAGTCCCTCCGGTGCGGGCTCCGGCGCCGAATCCGATGGCTGAATCGAGATCTGCGGCTGCCACTTGAGCCAGTCCTTGTCCGCTTCCGGGTGCAGCGTGAAGACGTGACCCTCGGGCGCCACCGTCGCGAGCTGCCGACCCGTATCCGGCGTCGCGAATGCGACGCCGCCGCTGAACAGCGACTCGAGCGAGGTGCTTTTCACCTCGGCCCCCAGCAGACTCATGCGGAACGAAACTCCGCCGGCATTCCAGAAGCGCGAGTTGATCCGCACGAGGTCGAGGTACGGCGTGTCGATCCTGATCCGCACCAGCACCGAATCGGCCGTGTCCGCCAGCCGGCTCGTCTCGACCGTGCCGACCCTCACTTCGCGATAATAGACGGGGGCGCCGGGATTCAACCCACTCAGCCGCTCCGCCTGCAGGAGAAAGGCGCGGCCTTCCCGCGGATTTTCGATCGGCGGTGGACGCGAAAGGCCCTTGAAACGGGTGGCCGGTGCGCCGCGGCCCGGCCGCACTTTCAGCCGCACCCCGGTCAAGAGCGTATCCAGTCCCTTGATGCCCGAGAACCCAATCTCGGGCTGCACGACCCAGAACTCCGCGCCCTCGGTGGCAATGCCGGCAGCGCCCTGGTCAAGCTGGAGCCTCACGCTCACGCCCGTCAGGTCCGGATTCAGTTCGACGGCGCGCACCACCCCGACCGAGACGCCCTTGTACTCGAGCACGGTTGCGCCGGGCTTCACGCCCGCGCCGTCCTCGAAGTCGATCGTGATCTCCGGGCCGCGATGGCGGAATTCCCGGAAGATCATCCAGCCGCCAACCGCCAGCGCGATCAGCGGCACGATCCAGACGAGCGGCAGCGTCGGCCGGCGCGAAAGTCGAGGCGTGGGTGCCGTGCTCATGGCGTTTGGCCCGCGGGCCCGTCCGGGTCGGGCGCGGTTCGTTCATCGGGGTTCGAGGCCTCCACCCACAGCCAGCGCGGGTCGAATGCGTTGGTGGCGAGCACAGTCAGCACTACGACGGCGGTGAACGCCACGATGCCGGTGCGGGGCTCGACGGACGCGAGCGCGCCGAACTTCACCGTGCCGGCGAGGAAGGCCACGAGGAAGACGTCGAGCATCGACCAGCGGCCGATAAAATCGAGCACGGCATAGAAGAGCGTTCGCCGGCGGCGGCCGTCCCGCGGCGGCCAGCGCACCGCCAGCAGCAGCCAGCCGAGGCCGAGGAGTTTCAGGACCGGAATGAGAATGCTCGCGGTGAACACGATCGCCGCGATGCCCCACATGCCATCCTCCCAGAGCGCGACGATGCCCGATATGATCGTGTCGGACCGAGTCTGACCGGTGAGGTTGGTGCTGAGCACCGGCAGCAGGTTGGCCGGCACCATCATGATGGTGCCGGCAAGTGCGAGCGCGAGCGGTGGGCCCGGCGCGGGCGGTGGAGGCGCGGCGGACGGCGTCATGCCGAGAACGCACGACGCGCGCCGGCCGCCGGCTCGGTCGATTCGAATTCAAAGCTCCGCCAGGCGAGCGCGAGCACGACGGACATCGCGGTGTAACACCAGAATCCAGGCCCGATGAATACATTCACCAGCGTGCCGAGCTTGATCAGCGCGACGAGGACGGCGAGCACGTGGACCTCCGGCATCGCCCAGTACTCGAGTGCGTGCGCCGCGCGCAATAGACGCGGCGACATGGCCGGATCGAGTTCGCGGCGGGCCGCGATCAGCGCTCCCAGCGTCGCGAACAGCAGGACGGGCGCGAGCGTGCCGCAGATGAACACCCACGTGGCGAGGATCCGCATGCCGTGGTCCCACAGCGCGCCGGCGCCCGAATAAACCAGGCTCATGCGGATGTTGCCGATTTTGGAAACCGTGATCAGCGGCAGCGTGACCGATGGGATCGCGAGGATGATGCCGGTGAGCGCGAAGGCGAGGGGAGCATGGGGTCCAAACCGGCCGCGTTTTTCCAGCATGGTGCCGCACCGCACGCAGCCCGCCCGCTGGCCACGGGCCAGCGGCACGCGCACGTGCTCGTAACCGCAGAGCCGGCACGCCACCCGGCGGGCGGCGTTTCCTTCAGCGTGGAATTGGGCGATGAGTGAACTCATGGCGTGGACCGCCCTCGCGAGCAGCAATCGGGACCGGCGCGACGGCGGTCGGTTCCCGAAATGGTTGGCCAACAGTAATTCGGCCCGGCGCCTTCATGGTCGAAAGTGCATTTCGCACCGGACTTTTCTTCCCGAATGGTTTCACTCCCCGCACCCCATGAATGTTCCCATCCCACTCCTTGGTCTGGCCGTGCTGTCGATTGGTTGCGCCGCGTCGGGCGCGGCTGAGTTGCCCCCGTTGCGGGTCCGACCGCAGACGATCGATCCTGCGATCCAGATCGGTTACGGCCTCGCGATTGCCGACGTCGACGGTGATGGCAGGGACGACATCCTGCTCGCCGATGCGAAACAGATTGTGTGGTACCGCAATCCCACGTGGCAGAAGTTCGTCATGGCCGAGCAACTCACGGAGCGCGACAACGTGTGCATCGCGGCCCGCGATCTCGATGGCGACGGCAAGGCCGAGGTGGCGGTGGGCGCGGGGTGGAATCCGAGCGACACGACGAATAGCGGTGCCGTCTTCCTGCTCGAGCCCGCATCGGATCGCACCCAGCGCTGGACGGCGAAAAAACTGCCGCACGATCCCACGACGCACCGGATGCACTGGCTGCGCGATCGCGACGGAAAATTCTCGCTGGCGGTTCTGCCGCTGCACGGCCGGGGCAATCGCGCGGGCAAGGGCGCCGGGGTGCGACTGCTCGGCTACGCATGGCCCGGGCGTGAAGCGAACCAGCCGGAGCCGATTTTTTCAGAAACGGACGCGCTGCACCAGACGCACAATTTCGATCCGAACCCCGATGGCTCGTTGCTCGTCGCGACGGCGGAGGGAATTCGCGCGTTCGAGCGCAAAGGCGGCGGCTGGGAGAGCGCCGTCCTGACGACGCTGCCGGCCGGCGAAGTGCGCACCGGGCGGCTGAAGGGCGGCGCGCGTTTCGTGGCGGCGATCGAGCCCATGCATGGCAACAGCCTGGCGGTATATCCAATCGATCGTGGCACGGCCGGTGACGCCACGCCGCGACGCGTGCTGCTCGATGAATCCCTCGTGCAGGGCCATGCGCTGGCGACGGGCGACCTGCTGGGCGTTGGCGGCGATCAGATTGTAGCCGGCTGGCGCGGCGGCACGCCCGGCGCGAAGGTCGGGATCAGGCTTTTTGCCGCCGCGGACACGAGTGGCCGGACCTGGAGGATGCACGCGCTCGTCGACGACAACAGGATGGCGTGCGAGGATCTGCGGCTCGCCGATCTGAACGGCGACGGGAAGCTGGATATCATCGCCGCCGGCCGCGCGACCAGGAACGTGATTGTTTATTGGAATGAGGGCGCACGATAGCGTTGGCCGTAGGACAAATCGTTAGTCGCGCTGGGGGCCGTCCCGTCACCGCTTTCGGGCACTTCGCCCCATGGCGCGGCGCCCGCATTGCGGTTAACATTGGGCGCGATGACACGCCGAGATCCATCTTCCTATTCATCCCATCTTCGCCCGGTGACGCGCGAGCAGATTGCCGCCTTGGCGCATGCCATTTGGCAGGACCGTGGCTGCCCGGAGGGCAGCGATCTCGACATCTGGCTCGAAGCCGAACGCGAGTTGAGGGGCCAGGTGACGCAACCGCTCGTAACCGTTCACATACCTGCCGACCCGGCGTCAGCCGGCGATCCCGATGAGGATCCCGCGCTCCGCCCGGACATCGACCGTCAGCTCGACACGATGACGCTGCGCCGCGAACAGCGCAGCCCGACGTCGTTGTAGCGAGGCCCGCCGTCCCGAGCAGCCCGTCGGATAGTGCGGTGTCACGGTCGATGTCGACGAAGCGGGCGGCCATGCCGGTCAACAAGAAGTTCGCCCGCCAATCATGGATGTATCTGCGAAAATGGCGCAGCCATTTTCATTTAGCAGCCTGTCGGTTCCGCCGGCCTCGCATTCGTTCTCCCAAGAATCGAATTTCCCAAGTCCGACAGGCTGCTACGCCGGTGGAAAAACCAGCGGTTACAGTTTTGCGGGCTGCCCTTGAAGATGCGCCCGGGTTATGTCCGGGATTTGCTCCTCCAGCCATTCCGCCATGGCCGTTTCTTCCTTCAGGATTTCCTCGCACATCGTGGCGATGTCGGTGAAGCCCGCTTCGTTTGCGGCCACGCGCAACGAGCGGTAGCACGCGATCTCGAAGTGCTCCATGGCATAATCCGCCAGCACGTTCTTGATTGCCCGATCCTGGAAAACCGCGGTCGAGAGTCCCTCGAGCATGCCCATGAATCCGCCGGCCAAGGTTTTGATTTTCGAGGGCGACTCACCGAGTGTCCCCAGGGCCGACGCCACCCGCCGGCGGTGCTCGCGCGTTTCCTCGAGGTGCTGCTGCAGCCGCTGCTGCATCTCCGGCACATCGCGTGATTCGGCGATCTGCGCCTGAAGAATGATCTCGAGACTTTGCTCGAACGCGTGGGCGTCCTTGAGCCAGGTGATGATTTGTTGGTTTTGATCCATGATGGTTTCAGGCAGGGAGGGCGGATGACACGGCGCCGGCCAACGTGTTTGGCACAAATGTAGCCGGGCCCGCGCTCAAGATAGCGGGCTGCGCTGGATCGGACCAGCGAGGCAATTCCCGGTATCCGCATCCGGCGCTGCCCCCTCCGGCCGTCAAAAAGCGCATCGGCGGAGACGACATTCGGAAACGAGAGCGACGGCGGTACGTGTTCGTCCCCCGCCGTGCGGATGATGCGGGTGGGAAACGGATTCGGCAGTCGCACCGGCATGTTTTCGCCGGACTGGGGTGCATCACCCGGCGACGATTGCCGGCATTATCCGATGCCGAAAACAGGCAGTTCGGCCCGGTAGGCCACGTTGCGACGGGGCACTTCAATCAAACGGTCTCCCTGTTCTCCCGCGCGCAGCGCGGCCTGGGCAGCCCGTGGGGGGACGGCACGGAAAGCGCCCAGCAAAGTCTCGCGCGATCCCGAATCGGCCCTGCACACCCCGACGGGCTGCCACGGGGTGCCCATGGCCAAGAATCGCAGCAGTTCCGGCAAAAGGTGCTCAGACAGGAGTGGCATCGGGACCTAGAGTCTGCACACTTCCAGCCATGCCCGGTTGGACTTTCGCGTTTCGAATTGTGTTTAGCTGCACAACCCGGCGCGCAAACCTGCAACCGCCACTTCATCTGCAACCTCGATCCAAGAATAAATGAACACCCCTCAAAAACCTGATCTCTCCCGCCGCGACTTTGTGAAACTGTCCGCGGTCACCGCCAGTGGCACGATCCTCGCGGGCCTGGCGGGCAATCGTGTCATGGGCGCCACCGCCGGCTCCGATAAAATTCGCGTGGGCGTGATTGGCTGCGGCGGTCGCGGCCGCGGTGCGGCGAAGAACTGCCTGGCATCGTCCCCCGGCATCGAAATCGTGGCCTTGGGCGATCTGTTCCAGGCGCAGGTCGACAACGCCGAGGCCGACATCAAGAAATACACCACGCAGAACAAGCTGACGCAGCCGGCGATTCAGAAATTCTCAGGCTTCGACAACTATCAGAAGGTCCTCAGCGCAAATGTCGACATGGTGATCCTCGCTGCGCCGCCGGGATTCCGTCCGACGCACTTCGAGGCGGCCGTGAACGCGGGCAAGCACATCTTCTGCGAGAAGCCCGTTGCGGTCGATCCGGCCGGCATTCGGCAGTTCATCGCCGCGGCGAAGAAGTCAAAGGAGAAGGGCCTCGCCGTCGTCGCCGGCACGCAGCGGCGCCACCAGGCGAGTTACCTCGAACTGATGAAGCGTATCCACGGTGGTGACATGGGAGAGCTCGTCGGTGGGCAGTGCTATTGGAATGGCCAGGGCATTTGGTTCCGCCAGAAGGACGACCCGAAGACTCCGTGGGTCGCAAAAGTCAGCGAGCTGGAGTGGCAGTGCTGGAACTGGTACCACTGGGACTGGCTCAGCGGCGACCAGATCGTCGAGCAGCACGTGCACAACCTCGATGCGATGAACTGGGCGTTCGGAGGTCCCCCGGTGAAATTCACCGGCATGGGCGGTCGTCAGACCCGCGATGACGGCAAGGGCAACATCTGGGATCACTTTGCCGTGGAAATGGAATATGCGAACGGCGCGCGCGTGATGAGCATGTGCCGGCACACGCCGAAATCCACCCCGCGCGTGGCCGAGCGATTTGTGGGAACGAAAGGCGTGGCGGACTCCACGCAATCGAACCTCGCCGTGATCAAAGGCGCGAAACCGTTCAGCTACTCCGGACCGACGCCCGACCCATACGTGGTCGAGCACACGGACCTCATCGCGAGCATCCGGAAGAACCAGCCGCTCAACGAGGGTGAGCAGGTTGCCATGAGCACGCTGACGGCGATCGGTGGACGTATGTCCGCCTATACCGGCCGCGAGATCTCGTGGTCGTGGCTGATGAGCGGCTCGAAGCTCGACATCTTCCCGAAGCAGCTGAGGGCGGGCGCCGGGATTTTCCCGCCGGTGCCGATGCCGGGCAAATACGAGCTGGTGTAACCAGACCCTGGCGTTGCCAGATTAGAAAAGGCGGGCTTTTCAGCCCGCCTTTTTCATGCCGGTCGCCCGACGGGTTTGGACTCCCGTAACGGCGAGCGCCGGCGAGCCGAAGAACAGCGTGCGTGACCTGGGAGCGCGGGCGTCTCGCCCGCATGGATTGAAGTGGCACGGGCATCCTGAGTCCTGCCGAATGGGGAAGCCGCAGCCACTCGGGCTTTGCGGGCCAGAGGCCCGTCAGCCGCCAGTCTCCGACTGGCGCCGACCATCCGCTCATCACGTGAACGCGAACTCTCCCGAGGACGAACCCCGCGTTACGGAGCAAAAATCGATGTGGCCGATCGTCTTGGATCGGCGGGGGCGACCCTCAAAGTCGCTTGTATTTCTCCGGCGGGATTTTGATTCGGTGACCGGATTCCAAGTCCGTGAAAATATGCCAGTGCGAGTCGTGCGTGTCGTGCACTGCCACTTCCATCTTGTGGCCCGCCTCGTACGTATACTCTTCGAACGCGTAGCCATGATCCTCGGCGAGGATGGCCTCGCCGAGTTCACCGCTGTGTGGTTCAGTGACCTCTATTTTCCAGGTGTCCATGGGGATTAATGGTTGGGGACAAACGGGCGGCACGGTGCCGCATGGGTGAGACCAGTGCAACGCGAACGCCGCACCGGCTAAAGTTATTCAAAACTGCTCATTTTTCATGGGCATTGTTGTGGCCGTTGCGCTTCGCC
The DNA here is from genome assembly GCA_030648295.1 of Opitutaceae bacterium. Lineage (GTDB taxonomy): Bacteria > Verrucomicrobiota > Verrucomicrobiia > Opitutales > Opitutaceae > ER46. Next base: position 81,468 of record JAUSID010000085.1, read on the forward strand.
TTGATTTCGTTGAGCAGACGCTGCGCAAACTCCGGCGGTAACTCCGCGTAATGGCTGAATGCCTCCGAGTGCCGGCCACGGCCGCTCGTCAGCGCGCGCACGTTCGAACTGTAACGGTAAAGTTCCTTTTGCGGCACCTGGGCCTTGATCACCTGGAAGTGGCCGTCGCCTTCGACCCCGAGTATCTGGCCGCGGCGCGACGACAGGTCTCCCATGATCGCGCCGACATAGTCTTCCGGTACCATCACCGTCACCACGAAGATGGGTTCGAGCAGCACGGGCCTCGCCGCCTGGAACGCCTCCTTGAACGCGTGGTAGCCGGCGACCTGGAACGCGATGTCCTTCGAGTCGACCGGGTGCATCTTGCCGTCGTAGAATTCCGCCTTCACGTCGGTCACGCGGAAACCCGCGAGGATGCCTTCCTTGCACGCGGCGCTCACGCCTTTCTCGACCGACGGCACGAACACGCGATCCACGTTGGTACCGACGAGCGACTGCTTGAATTCGACGCCGCTGTCGCGCGGGCCGGGCTCGACCCGGAGCCAGACTTCCGCGAACTGGCCGGCGCCGCCGGTCTGTTTCTTGTGCCGGTAACGCGAGTCGCTGCGGCCGCGAATGGTTTCCCGATACGGAACGTTCGGCTCCTCGAGTTCGACGTGCACGCCGAAGCGCCGCGCGAGTCTCTCCCCGATGACCTGAAGGTGAATCTCCCCCTGGCCCGACACGATGGTCTGGTGGATCTCATCGTCCACCCGGTAGTGAAACGTGGGATCCTCCTGGTGCAGGGTGCTGAGCCCGACGGCGAGTTTGTCCTCGTCGCCCTTCGAGCGGAGCTTCAGTGCGCCGTGGATGTTGGGCGCGGGGTAGTCGACCTTCGGCAGCACGACCTGGTAGCGGGGGCTGCAAAGCGTGTCACCGGTATGGGTTTCGCGCAGCTTGACGACGGCGCCGAGATCGCCCGCGTGCAGCATCGGCACCGGCGCCCGCTCGTGGCCATTGATCACATAGAGCTGGCCGAGCCGCTCGCTGGCGTTTCGGACCGTGTTGCGCAGCTCTTCACCGCTCTTGATTGTGCCGGAGAAAACGCGGAAGAGCGACAGCTCGCCGACGCCCGGCTCGTTCATCGTCTTGAATATATAGACCACCGGCTCCGGCTGCGAGAGCGGCACGGAGCCGGGAAGGCCACTGGCGTCTTTGGCGGGCACCTCCGCGCGGTCGAGCGGGGAGGACCCGTATTTGGCAATGAAGTCCATCAACCGGCTTACCCCCACGTTGGTTTCCGCGGAGATCGCGAACAGCGGGATGAACACCTGATTCTGGATCGCCTTGTGCAGCCCGGCGCGGAATTCCTCCTCGGCCAGGATGCCCTTCTCGAAAAACTTCTCCATCAGCGTGTCGTCGGACTCGGCGACATACTCGATCAGCTGGCGGTGGAGATCCTGCACGCGCTCGGCGAGGGCGCCGGGAGGCACTTCGCTGTATTTGCCGGTGCCGCCCGGGACGTACGTCGTCAGCTCGCTGCGCATCACGTCGAGCACCTGGCTGAAACCCGGGCCCGCGTTCAGCGGGATCGTGATGGGAAACACGTTCTTGCCGAAATGCGCGCGGCAATTTTCCACCACCTCGTCGAAGTGCGTGTTCACCTTGTCGAGCGCGTTGACGACGATCATCTTCGGCAGCCCGAATTTCGTCGCGTAATCCCAAGCCGCGTCAGCGCCGACCCCGAGACCGTGGACGGCATTCACGACCATCAGCGCGAAATCGCCGACGCGCAGCGCGCCCAGCCCTTCGCTGATGAAGTCGGTGTAGCCGGGGCAGTCGAGGATGTTGAACTTCTTTCCCATCCACTCGGTGTTCAACAGCGAGCACTGCACCGAGATCTGGTGCTGCTTTTCGCTGGCGTGGTAATCCGAGGCGGTTGTTCCAGCGGCGATGCTGCCCATCCGGCCAATCTTGCCGGAGCAGGCGAGCATCGCCTCGGTCAACAGCGTTTTCCCGGATGAGGCATGGCCGAGTACGGCGAAGCTTCTCAGGTCTGAAGAGGAATATTCTTTCATGAACCGAGGGAGGAATTTGAGTTGGGAACCACGCGCCACATGGCAGCGTTCGCGCTATTAAGGGGGAACTGGAGCAGGGCGGCTCCGCGTTGATTGCGAGTCTGGCCGCGGATTTTGCTCAAAAATTTTCGAAAGCCAAGTCGAAGGGTTCGGGATGACGGGAAAATTTCAGAAGGGACCAAGGGACTAAGGGACGAAGGGACCGGGAGACCGAGGGAGCAATGACCAATGACGAATGACCAGGGACCAATTGCCAATGGCGAATGGCCAATGGCCAAGGACTAGGACTAGGAACTAGGGACGGACCAGGGACCACCGGATAAACGCATTTTTCAGTCTGCGTGTCATGCGGCGTTTCTTTGTCCTCGGCCATGATGTCGGCCATCGCAACTCTCAAGTTCATGCGGGCTAAAAGCAAAATGCGCCGGAGGCGCACAAGCCGCCGCGGTTTACCCGCCTTTGGCGGCGCCGAAGGCGACCAGGGTTTACCCGCCTTCGGCGGGTTTTGCCTAAGCCGGGAAATACTCAAGGGCTCCACTGGCGGGTGTTACCCACGAACAGGCTGTGTTGTCGGCGCAGAGTGGAGGGTGAAATTTCCCGGCTAACGGTGCAGTGTCATGTCGGCGGCGTTGCGCTGATGCGCCCGCACGAATCCCGCGATGATGTCGACTGAGGTGTCCACCGGAACCTGCGCGGTGTTGATCACCAAATCGTACGCCGTGGCGTCGGCGACATCGGCGGCGAACGTCGCGCGGACATAACGTTGTCGCGCGGCATCGCGGCGGGCGTTCTCTATCGCGGCGGAATCAACGTCGAGACCGAGCCAGCGGGCCGTCCGTTCCGCGCGCCATTTCGCGGGAGCGACCAGCCGCACATGCACCCCGTGATGAATCCCCGAGGTGGCGAAGTTCGCGCCCCGGCCCAGCACGATGGTGTGGCCCACCTGCGCGAGTTGCCGGACGAGCTGGTTCGTTTTTTCCACCAGCACCCAGAGACTTGGGTGAAGTCCGACGAGTTCGCCCACCGCAGAATCGATTTCGGAAATCCGATCCTCCGGCAAAAACCGCGCGAGTTGCACCGGCAGTTCGTTGGTGCGGAGCATCTCCTCGATCAGGTTGGCGCTGTAGACGGTCCAGGGATGCGCGTCCTCGTCGCGCGGCAGCCGTTCCGCCAGCGAGCGCGCCAGCGTCGTGCCGCCGGCGCCGGATTCGCGGGAGATGGTGACGAATGGGCCGGCTGGATGCGCCGTGCCGCCGGGACCGGAACGCGTCAGCTGAACCTGAAGGTAGGCCTCCGCCTTCTCAAAAACGGGAAGTGCATGCATGGGGGAAGGGGTTTCGCGTGAGGATATTCGTCCGCGCGCCGCCGACAACTCCGACGACGACATCCCCGCCCATAGCAGCGGAACTGCTCACGTGGATTATTCGCCCTGCGGCGACCCGCAAATTCAGGGCTGACGCCGTGCATTCGTCCGCCTTGAGTTCCCCCGCTTTCCGGCGTCGCGGCGGCGACGCTGCTCCTCCAAACCGCCGGAATCATCGTGCCCCTTTTTTCCGTCCGATCCTGACGTTCTCCATGTCACTCTCACGCCTGCTCACCGCACTGGCCGCTGCTGCGCCGGCTGTCGCCGCAGCTGCGACCGCCGGAGCACCGCCGCTGGAGTGTCGTTGGGCGGTAACACCACCGGCGATTGATGGCCGGCCCGATGACGCGGTGTGGCAGCGCGCGATGGTCGTCGATTCGTTCGGCCAGCCATGGGCGGCCGGTGCACCGCGCGCGAAAGAGCAGACCCGCGCGCGGCTGCTTTGGGATCGCGAGTGGCTCTATTTTTTCGCCGAGATGGACGACCGCGACGTCTCCGCGGATTCGCGCGAGCATGACGGGCCGCTGTGGCTGAATGACGTGTTCGAAATCTTTTTGCGGCCGTCGCATCAGCATGCGGGGTATTTTGAATTCGAGGTGAATCCCGCCGGTGCGGTGGTGGATGCGTTTTTCCCCGGGGCGGACAGCGTACGCGATCGCGGCCAGTTGCGGCGCGGCGAATTTCACCTCGAGGCGACGACACTCGTCCGCGGCACGCTCAACACGCCGGGCGATGTCGATTCCGGGTGGTCGGTCGAGGGCCGGATCCCGTGGGCCGATCTCAACGCCACGGGCGGCCGGCCAGCGCCGGGTGAAACGTGGGCCGTAAATTTGGCGCGCATCAACGGCGCCAGTCCCGGCAGCGAGCTGTCGAGTGCGGCGCCGCTCACCCGCCCGAGCTTTCACCGCACCACGGAATACGCGGCGCTCACTTTCACCGGGCCTGACCCGCTGACGCGCATGGGCTGGAAGAACACGCGATTGAACGGATCGCCGGACGGCCCGGCCGGCTTTCGCGCGGTCCGCGCGTGGCCAAAGCTCGCCGCGCGCTCGCTCGTGGCCGCGACGCCGGCTCCCGGTGGCGGATGGATCTGGTTCATCGAACAGGAAGGCGGGCGGGAAGGGCAGATGCGGCTTCGGCGACTGCGCGCATCCGGTGACGGCGGCGACGCCGAGACGCTGCTCGAGCTGGCGGATCTCGCCTACAACGCGGTTTTTCATCCCCGCTTCGCGGAAAACGGTTTTGTCTTCCTCGGCCTCAACGGGCCGCGCGTGGCGCCGCCCCGCTCATCGAAGGTCGTGCGTTACACCGTGCGCGATGGCCGGCCGGACCCGAAATCGGCGGCCACGATCATCGCGTGGCCCAGTGACGGCCACAATGGTGGCGACCTCGCGTTCTCCAGTGACGGATCGTTGTTTGTTACCAGCGGCGACGGCACGTCGCACAGCGATCTCGATCGCGTGGGCCAGGACCCGCGCACGCTTCGGTCGAAGATTCTCCGGCTCGATGTGGATCATCCGGCGGACGGGAAGCTGTATTCGGTTCCTCGCGACAACCCATTTGTGCAGGACCCGCGGTTTGCGCCGGAGACCTGGGCGTATGGACTGCGCAATCCGTGGCGGCTGACGTTCGACGCCGCGAGCGGGCAGCTTTGGGCCGGTGAGAACGGCCAGGACGCGTGGGAGTACGCCCACCTGGTGAAACCGGGCGAGAACTACGGCTGGAGTGTTTACGAAGGTTCACACGCGTTCGGCAAGACGCGGCCGCTCGGACCGCATCCGGTCACGTTTCCCACGCTCGAGTTTTCGCATGCCGAGTTTCGTTCGCTCACCGGCGGGGTGGTGTATCGGGGCCGGAAGTTTCCGGAGCTGGTCGGCGCGTACGTGTTTGGCGATTTTGGCACGGGGCGCATCTGGGCGGCAAAACACGACGGCACGCGGCTCGAGTGGATGCGCGAGCTCCTCGACACTCCGTTCTCGCTCACGCACGTGACCGCGGATGCGGAGGGCGAACTGCTGCTGGTCGATTACGGAGTCGAGAGTCGCACCGCCGGCACGGGTGGGGCGATTCATCGGCTGGATCGGGCGCTGCCGCCGGCCGGGCCCGTGGCGGAATTTCCACGGCGGCTGAGCGAGACGGGGTTGTTCGTGAACCTTGCAACCCTCGCGCCCGCGCCCGGCGTTCTGCCCTACGAAGTCAATGTTCCCGCCTGGCACGACGGCGCGACGGCTGGGCATCATCTTGCCTTGCCCCAAGGCGGGGGCTTGGAAGTTCGATCGACAAAAAGCTGGAACCTGCCCGACGGGGCGGTGCTCGCGCAGACGCTCAGCCTCGGAGGCAGGCGGATCGAGACCCGGCTCCTCGTGAAGCAGCAAAACGATTTCGCCGGCTACACCTTTCGGTGGAACGCGGCGCAGACGGATGCCGGACTCGCTGACAAGGCGGGCGCCGAGATCGAGCTGGCCGAAGGGCGTCCATGGCGGATTCCGAGCCGCGCGGAGTGCATGATGTGTCACTCGCGCGAAGCGAATTTCGCCCTCACGTTGCACGAGTCGCAGCTCAACACCGGCGATCAGCTTTCCCGCTGGGAGCGGCTTGGGCTGCTGCGCGTCGATTTGTCCGCGTATGAGCGCGGCCGGCGCTGGAGTGGCAGCTCCGCGCGCTTCAGCCGGCCGCAGCCGAATCAGCGCGGTTCGGTCACGTCATCGCTGCTGCCGCGAAATCCCGATCGGCTGCTGCGATTCGCGAAGCCGGGCGATATCGCTGCGCCCTTGGAGTCACGCGCTCGGAGTTATCTCGCGGCGAATTGCGCGCACTGCCACACGATTAATGGGGGAGGGAACAGCGCGATGAATTTTGACTGGCTGATGCCTTTGGATCGGATGAACGCGCTCGGCGAACGACCACAGCATGGCGATTTCGGGATGGCCGACGCCCGCGTGATCGCGCCGGGAGCGGCCGGTCAGAGCGTGATCATCCCGCGGATCGCGCTGCGCGGTCCCGGGCAGATGCCGCCAGTCGGAACGCGGACAGCGGATTCCGCAGGCGTGAGGTTGCTGGTCGAATGGATCGGATCGATGCGCAGCGATTTCAAACCGCAGCCGGCCCGCGAATGACGCCGATGGGCACAGGTTCGGATTTCGTAGCTACCGAGGCAACGAGGCTGGAGTATTCGAAGCACCGTTCGCCAGCGCCTTCTCGCTCCGCGCCGCGCCAAACCGAGATCGCAAATCCGGTGGTCTTGATCCCCTCTCGAACCGGAACGATTCAGTGGGCAACCGCGAATGAACGCGAATGGACGCAAATTCAAGAGGAGGAGGGGAGGATTGCCCAAGTGAAACCATCGAGAATTTCCCAGCCTCGTCACCTCGGCTGCTACGCCGTCGGGTCGTCTTTCGGTTTAATCCTCATCGCATGAAATCTCCGGTCCTCCTCATCGGGTTGCTCTGTTCGTTTTCGGCGGCGGCCTTCG
>JAUSID010000086.1 GCA_030648295.1 Opitutaceae bacterium
CTGGCCTTCCGCTGCATCCACAGCAGCCGGCGCCTCGAGGAATTTTGGCAGCATCGCCTCAACGCGAAGGCCGCCCGTAACGATTGCCTCCCTCTGGCGGCTTAACAGAAGAAATTTAGAACTCCCGAAATTCGTCTCACACCCCAGCCCAGCTGCGTCGGGATTTTTCGATTGAAAAGTGCGCGAGGGAGTGGTTTATTTTTAGCGAAAAGTTTAGGAGAGCCTGGGGCACCGGGCTGAGATTGGGACACAGCGCGTCCCTAAATCCTTCGAACCTGACGCGGTTAATGCCGCCGTAGGAAAAACAGGAGCCTCCCGCGCACGCGGAGGGAGCTTGCGGACCGCCGGCAGTGTTGGTCGCAGCCGCAATAAAAGCTCCTCCCATGCCCGCATCAAACGAAGTTCCTACCGCATCCGGCCACCGCCTTTTCCCCTCGTCGCGCCGCGTTTACATCAGGGGCTTGCGGGCCGACTTGCGCGTGCCAATGCGCGAAATCACCCTCGCGCCCACCCGCCTGCCCAACGGCACCGAAGTCCCCAACGAAGCCGTGCGCGTCTACGATACCGCCGGCCCATGGGGCGACGCCGATTTCCACGGCGAGCCCACGCGCGGCCTGCCCCCGATTCGCGCCGCGTGGATTCGCGAGCGCGGGGACGTCGAAGAAACCGCCGGCCGCCCGGTAAAACCCATCGACGATGGCTACCTCTCCGAGTCGCATCGCACGCTGGCCGAGGCCGAGGGCCGCCGCAATCCGCTGAAGGCGTTCGACCGCACGGGCCGCCCCATCCTCCGCGCCAAACCTGGCGCGCGCGTTTCCCAGCTCGCCTACGCGCGCCAAGGAATCATCACGCCCGAGATGGAATTCGTTGCCATCCGGGAGAACATGAAACTCCAGCGCGCCCGCGAACTCCTCGAGATGACCGAGCAGGGTCCGCGCAATTCCCTCTGGCGCCAGCACGCCGGCCAGAGTTTTGGCGCGAGCATCCCGCGCGAAATCACGCCCGAGTTCGTGCGCGACGAGGTCGCCCGAGGCCGCGCCATCATCCCGGCCAACATCAACCATCCGGAACTCGAGCCGATGATCATCGGCCGCAACTTCCTCGTGAAGATCAACGCCAACATCGGCAACTCCGCCGTCGCCTCTTCCATCGACGAGGAGGTCGAGAAGATGTGCTGGTCGGTGAAGTGGGGCGGCGACACTCTCATGGATCTCTCCACCGGTAAGAACATCCACCAGACCCGCGAGTGGATTCTCCGCAACTGCCCCGTGCCCGTCGGGACCGTGCCGATTTATCAGGCGCTCGAAAAAGTCGGTGGGCGGCCCGAGGCGCTCACGTGGGAGATTTTCCGCGACACCCTCATCGAGCAGGCCGAGCAGGGCGTCGACTACTTCACGATCCATGCCGGCGTGCTGCTGCGCTACATCCCGCTCACCGCGCGCCGCATGACCGGCATCGTTTCCCGCGGCGGCTCGATCATGGCCAAGTGGTGCCTCTCGCATCACAAGGAGAATTTCCTCTACACGCACTGGGACGACATCTGCGACCTCATGGCCGCCTATGACGTGTCGTTCTCCATCGGCGACGGCCTGCGCCCCGGCTCCATCGCCGACGCTAACGACGACGCACAATTCGGCGAACTGAAAACCCAGGGTGAACTCACGAAGCGCGCGTGGGAGCGCGGCGTCCAAGTCATGTGCGAGGGCCCCGGCCACGTGCCGATGCACCTGATTCCGGAAAACATGGAGAAGCAGCTCGACTGGTGCCACGAAGCGCCGTTCTACACGCTCGGGCCGCTCACGACTGACATCGCGCCCGGTTACGACCACATCACCAGCGCCATCGGCGCGACAATGATCGGCTGGCACGGCTGCGCGATGCTCTGCTACGTCACGCCGAAGGAACACCTTGGCCTGCCCAACCGCGACGATGTCCGCGCCGGCGTCATCGCCTACAAAATCGCCGCGCACGCCGCCGACCTCGCGAAAGGCCATCCTGCCGCGCAATACCGCGACAACGCCCTTTCGAAAGCGCGCTTCGAGTTCCGCTGGGAAGACCAGTTCAACCTCGGTCTCGATCCCGAGCGCGCCCGCGAATACCACGACGCCCTCCTCCCGCAGGACAGCGCCAAGACCGCGCACTTCTGCTCCATGTGCGGCCCGCAGTTCTGCTCGATGAAAATCACCGACGACGTCCGCCGCTACGCCGAGGAACACGGCCTCGACTCCGCCGCCGCGCTCGAGTTCGGCCTCAAGGAAAAGGCCGGCGAGTTCCGCGAGACCGGCGGCGAAATCTACGTCGCCGCGAAGCCCTGAGTCCGCCTCGCCGCGATGAACATCCACGTCAACGATCAGCCCCGCCGCGTCGCGCCCGGAGCGACGCTGCTAGACCTGCTCCGCGAACTCGCACTCGCCGAGCGCAAGGGTGTCGCAGTCGCGATCAACGACACCGTCGTGCCGCGCACCACGTGGCCAGTCCACGCCCTCGCCGAGTCCGACTGCGTGCTCGTCATCCAAGCCACCCAAGGCGGATGAAACTCGTCGTCATCACGCCCGAAGCCATCGACCCGCGCGAGCCCGCTGTGCTCGGCGCACTCTTCGCGGCCGGACTCGAACGCTGTCACGTGCGCAAGCCTTTCGCCTCGTGCGAGGAACTCACAACCTGGGTGCGCGCAGTGCCGGCAGAGTTTCGCGCGCGCCTCGTGCTGCACCAGCACCACGATCTCGTCGCCGAACTCGCCCTCCGTGGCTGTCACTGGCGCGACGACGCGCACGCGTCGCTCATCTCTCCGGCCGACGGCGGTCTCACCAGCCGCTCTTGCCACGACCTCGCCACGTTGCGCGCCGCGCTCGGCCGCTTCGATTCGGTTTTAGTTGCGCCGATTTTTCCATCGATCTCGAAACCCGGCCACGGCCCGCGCGCTGATTTTCCCCCGGCAAAAATCTCCGAACTCCTCGCGACTCGCACCGTGATGGAGCGTCACACCGCCGTCATCGCCCTCGGCGGCATCACGGCAGAAAACGCTCCCCGCTGCGCCGACCTTGGCTTCGATGGCGTCGCCGTGCTCGGCGCTGTCTGGCACGCCGCCGATCCCGTGCGCGCCTTCGCGCAATTGCAACTCTCGCTCGCCTGCCATGCCGCTTGATCCCGCCCAACGCCACCCCATGATGTGCATCACGCTCGACGGCCTGCCACTCTCGCACGCCGCCCAGGCGGAGCAACTCTGCGCCGCCGGCGCGCGCTGGATTCAGCTCCGCATGAAAAAAGCTGCGCCCGACGCGTGGCTTGCTACCGCCCGCGAAGTCGTCGCCGCCTGCCGCGCGCACGATGCGGTCTGCATCATCAACGACAGCGTCGAGATCGCGCTCGCCGCTGGTGCCGACGGCGTCCACCTCGGCTCGCTCGACCTCGACTGGCGCGAAACCCGGCGCCGACTCGGTCTGCAGAAAATTCTTGGCGGCACGGCAAACAATTACGCCGACGCCGCGCGCGCCCATGCCGCGGGTTGCCTCGACTACGTCGGCATCGGCCCGCTGCGCTTTACCGTGACAAAACAAAAACTTGCGCCGGTCCTCGGGCTCACCGGCGTGAGCGAACTTCTCGCCGCGCTCGGCGATTTGCCCGCATGGGTGATCGGCGGCGTCAAGCCTACCGACCTGCCTTCGCTCCGCGCCGCCGGTGCCGCGGGCGCGGCGGTTTCCTCAGCACTCTTCGGCAACGGACGCATTGCCGAAAACCTGCGCGCATTTCACGACGCGTGGGCGGCACAACCCGTTTCCCTTTCATGAACGCTTCTCCTCTTACCATCGCCGGCGTGGAATTCTCCTCCCGCCTCTTCCTCGGCACCGGCAAGTATAGCTCCGGCACGGTCATGGCCGAGAGCCTTGCCGCCTCGGGCGCGGAGCTCGTCACCGTCGCGCTCCGACGCGTGCGCACCGGTGGCGCGGCCGACGACATTCTCGGCCACCTCGACCGCACGCGCTATCGGCTTCTCCCGAACACCTCCGGCGTGCGCGACGCGCGCGAAGCCATTCTCGCCGCCGAACTCGCCCGCGAGGCGCTCGAAACCAACTGGCTGAAACTCGAAATCCATCCTGATCCCAAATACCTGATGCCCGATGCGGTCGAGACGCTCGCCGCCACGCGCGAACTCGTGAAACGCGGCTTCGTCGTGCTGCCCTACATCCACGCCGATCCCGTGCTGTGCAAGCAACTCGAAGAAGCCGGGGCTGCCGCCGTCATGCCGCTCGGCGCACCCATCGGCAGCAACCGCGGCCTCGAGGCGCGCGTGTTTTTGGAAATCATTATCGCGCAAAGCCGCGTGCCCGTCGTGGTCGACGCGGGGCTCGGCGTGCCCTCGCATGCCGCCGCCGCGCTAGAAATGGGCGCGGACGCCGTGCTCGTGAACACCGCCATCGCCGCCGCGAACGATCCCGTGGCGATGGGCCGCGCATTCAAGCTCGGTGTCGAAGCCGGTCGGCTCGCCTACGAAGCCGGGTTCGCGGCCCGCGACCCGGGCGACGCACCGGAGGCGCGGGCGACCTCGCCACTCACCGCCTTCCTTGCGGAGACCACCCTATGAGTTTTTTCAAAACCTGGCAGCAGCACGACTTCGCCACCATCGCCGCCGCGATCCAACGCAAGTCGCCCGCCGATGTGCGTCGCGCACTCGACCGCGTGCGGGCCGGCCTCAGCCTCGAAGATTTGCAGGCGCTGCTCTCGCCCGCCGCCGCGCCGTTTCTCGAGGAGATGGCGCAGCTCAGCCACCGGCTCAGCGTCGAGCGTTTTGGCCGCACGATGCAGCTCTTCGCGCCGATGTATCTCACCAACGTCTGCGCCAACGTCTGCACCTACTGCGGCTTCAGCGCGCAAAACCGCATCCCGCGCAAGGCGCTCGACGACGCCGAGATTCTCGCTGAGGCCGCCGCGCTCAAGCAGCTCGGCTTCGACCACGTGCTGCTCGTGACCGGCGAGTCGAGTCGCTACGGCCGCGCGTATTTTCAAAACGCGCTGCGCCTGCTGCGCCCGCATTTTTCCGGCCTGTCGATGGAGGTGCAGCCGCTTGACGCGGACGACTACGCCGCCCTCACGGCCGACGGCCTCAGCTCGGTGCTCGTTTATCAGGAAACCTACGATCCGAAAACTTATCCCTTGCACCATCGCAAAGGCCCGAAGTCGGACATGGCCTACCGGCTCGAGACGCCGGACCGCCTCGGCCGCGCCGGCGTGAAGAAAATTGGCCTCGGCGCGCTCTACGGCCTCGCCGACTGGCGTGCGGAATCGTGGTTCGTCGGGTTGCATCTGCGGCATCTCGAGAGCAATTTCTGGCGCACGCGCTACAGCCTGTCGTTTCCGCGGCTGCGCCCGCATGAGGGCGGTGACATCACGGTTGAACCGTTTGGCGAACGCGATCTCGTGCACGCGATGTGTGCGTTTCGACTCTTCAGCCAGGAAGTTGAGCTCTCGCTTTCGACGCGCGAAGGCGAGCGCTTCCGCGATCATGCCTTCCGGCTTGGCTTCACGACAATGAGCGCCGGCTCGCGCACCAATCCCGGCGGCTACGCGAGCGCGCCCGACTCCCTCGAGCAGTTTGCCATCGACGACGAGCGCAGCCCGGCGGAAATCGCGGCGTTCCTGCGCGCGCAGGGTTACGAGCCTGTGTGGAAGGATTGGGACGCGACTTACGATGGGCAGGAGGTAGGGCGGATTATCCCTAATCCGCCGTCCGTTGCCCTGCACGAAATGGCGCGTTAGGGACCACGCGCCCTACCTCATGACCGGATTTTCAACCGACGAACTCGCCCGCTATCAGCGCCACCTCGCGCTCGCCGGCTTCGGCCCGGAAGCGCAGGAGAAGTTGAAACGCGGCTCGGTGCTCGTGATTGGCGCGGGCGGTCTCGGTTGTCCGGCTCTGCTCTACCTCGCGGCAGCGGGCGTGGGGCGCATTGTTGTCGTCGATGCCGACCGCGTGGATGTTTCCAATCTCCAGCGGCAGGTGCTCTATACGACGGCCGACGCGGGCGAACTCAAAGCGGTCGCTGCCGCGCGCCGGTTGCGCGCATTGAATCCGTTGATCGCGGTCGAGCCGCGCGCCGGGCGTTTCACGCGCGCGAACGCCCTCGACCTCGCGCGCAGCGTCGACGTCGTGCTCGACGGCTCGGACAATTTCGCCACGCGCTATCTCGTCAACGACGCCTGCGTGCTCGCCGACCGGCCGCTCGTTTACGGCGCGATCCAAGGCTACGAGGGGCAGGCGAGCGTCTTCAACTGGCGAGGCGGGCCAACGTATCGGTGCCTGTTTCCCGAACCGCCGGAGCCCGCCACCGTGCCCAACTGCGCCGAAGCCGGCGTGCTCGGCGTGCTGCCGGGACTCATCGGCACCGTGCAGGCGACCGAAGCAATCAAGCTCCTCACCGGCATCGGCGAGCCGCTTTCTGGCCGGCTGCTGATGTGGAACGCGCTCGCCATGACGACGCACACCGTGCAGCTCGCCACCGACCCGCGCAGCCGCGCGATTCGCGAGTTGCCACTCGAGGGCTACGGCGAGACCTGCGCCGCGCCCGGAGTCGCTTCACCGGACGAGATCGATGTGGCGGCGCTGCGCGCGGCGCTCGCGGCGGGCCAACGCGTGCAGCTCATTGACGTGCGCGAGGAATGGGAACGGGCGCTTGGCGCGATCCTGCCCTCGACGCATGCGCCGCTCGGCGACATCGAGCGCGGCGCGGCCACGTTGACCGGGCTCGATTCGGCGGTGGAGACGGTGGTGTATTGCGCAGCCGGAGCGCGGAGCCTGCGCGCACTCGCCGTGCTGCGCACGCGGGTCGGTTTCAGCGCGGTGACGAGCCTGCGCGGCGGCTACAAGACGTGGGCGGCGTCCGCATGAAACCGCCGCCGTGCGTGCTCACCATTGCCGGTTCCGACAGCGGCGCGGGCGCGGGCGTGCAGGCGGACGCGCGCACGATCCACGCGCTCGGCGGCTATGCGTTGACGGCGATCACCGCTATAACGGCGCAGAACACCCACGGTGTCTTAGCGTGGCGCGCGGTGCCGCCCGCGCTCATCGCAGAGCAGATCGCTGCGGTGGTGAACGATTTTCCGGTCGCGGCGATCAAGACCGGATTACTTCCCGGCGCTACGGCGGTGAAGGCAGTCGCGGCCGCGCTCCCGCTGGGAATTCCACTGATCGTGGATCCCGTGATGGGCTCGACGAGCGGCACGCTGTTTCTTACGAAGCCTGGGATGAACGCATTGCGGCGACATCTTCTACCGCGAGCAACCCTCGTAACGCCGAACTGGCCGGAGGCCGCGGCCCTCACTGACCGTGCAGTGCGGACGTTCTCCGAGGTCGAAACCGCCGCGAACGCGCTACTCGCGACCGGTTGCCGCGCCGTGCTGCTGAAAGGCGGTCATGCTCCCGGCAAAATCTGTCGCGACTATCTTGTAACGGCGAACGGACATGCGCAGTGGTTCGAAGGCCCGCGGGTGGCAACGCGCAACGTGCATGGCACCGGTTGTGTCCTCTCGGCGGCGATTGCGGCGCTACTCGCGGAGGGGTGCAACCTAGAGAATGCCGTGGATGAAGCGCGGGCTTTCCTGCGCCAAAGCCTGTCCAAGAACCGGCACCTGCGATTGGGCCGTGGCGCAGGCCCGGCTTTCCACTAATTGGCGGCATCGCGCCACCGGGCTGCCGTTTCGCTTTTATTTATAGGAGGCGAAGAGCCTGCCGTCTCGTTTCTAAAAAACTCTTCTGCGCGCGCACGCGGATACGACTAATAAGCCGTGGGTGTTGGTTTCGCATCCTCCGGCCAGCCATTCTCGAATAGTATTTCGCTTACTGGCAGTCTCTTTCCCCAGCCGATCTCCTCCAGCATCGGTCGTGGATAAAACGAGGCCACCGGGCCAAGACAGAGAATCGCCACCGGCTTGGCACCGACAGGCATGTTTAAGAACTGCGCTATGACATTTGGATCGAAGAAAGACACCCAGCCCAAGCCCACACCCTCGGCGCGCGCCGCCAGCCACATATTCTGGATTGCACAGGCCAACGAACTCAAATCCATTTCCGGCAGAGTGCGCCGGCCGAAAAGATGCGGCTCGCGACCGTGCATGAGCGCAGCCACCAGAAGCGCAGCGCAGTCGCGGATGCCCTCGACTTTGACTTTCAGGAACTCGTCGTTCCGTGAAGGCAGGATCGCCGCAGTCGCACGGCGTTCATCATCGACGTGAGTTTGGATCCGTCCACGCAGGTTGGAATCCGTAATCCTGATGAAGCGCCAAGGCTGCATCAGACCCACCGAGGGCGCGTGATGGGCGGCGTCGATCAATCGCTCGATCAACCCCGCGGGAAGAGGCCCGGGGGCGAAGTGACGCATGTCGCGGCGTTCGCGGATCACCCGATAGACAGCCGCAATTTCGTCTTCACTGTAGCGGTGTTCGTTCATAAAGCGGAGGCGCCAGATTTACCGGCCGCTGCGACGCGAGGATCGCCCACAGAGATCGCGGTCTCGATTCCGCCAAACTCGACCGGCTCGGACCATTGCTCGCGCAACAGCCGCCCCGTCGTTAGCCCACGCCACGCGCGGATCACGCCGGCATGGGTGACAAGCGCAATGCGGTCCGCGTCGCGCGCGACCAACTCTGCGCGCAACTCATGCACGCGCGCCCATAACTCCGCCGCAGTTTCACCTCCGGGCGGTCGCTCGTTCCACGGATCGAGCGCCCACGCCTCACTCGCGGGGCAGTGGAAGTCTTCCCAGCGGCGTCCCTCCCACGCACCAAAATCAAGTTCTTGCAAGCGCGGGTCGATCCGCACCTGCGCCGCGCCGAGGCGCTCCGCCAGCGCCCGGCAGCGGAGCGCAGGGCTCGTCCACACCTCTGCTGGCACCCAGGGCAGCCGCTCGCGCACCGAGCGCGCCTCCTCGGGAAACGTGTCCGCGAGCGGCACGTCGCTCCACCCGAAACAAACGCCGGGCTGCGCGGCGACGCGAGTGTGTCGGATGAGCACGGCGTTCATGCGAGTGCGAGGATCGTTAGATAAAATACCACCTCGCACACCTGCTGCGCTGCGCCGAGGCAATCGCCGGTATAACCACCGATGCGACGCTTGAACCACCAGGCTAGCGCACCG
Source organism: Opitutaceae bacterium (assembly GCA_030648295.1). Taxonomy (GTDB): domain Bacteria; phylum Verrucomicrobiota; class Verrucomicrobiia; order Opitutales; family Opitutaceae; genus ER46. Next base: position 9,128 of record JAUSID010000086.1, read on the forward strand.
CGGGCGGCGATCACAGCGACGACTGCCCACCACGTGCGCTCTGGCAGCCACAGTATCGCCGCCAAGCCGCAAACCAGTGCGAACACCAATCGCCCGCCGCGCAAGGCTGTCGCCATCGGCTTTGCCTTAACCGATTCCTTGCGCACGTAGGGCAGCGTCGCCATCAGCGAGACCGCCGCCGCCCGGCTCACCGCATGGCCCGCGATCAACACTGCCGGCACCCACGCGCCCGACAAGGCCGCCACGCTTTGCCATTTTAGTCCCAGCATCACGACTACGCCGATCACGCCAAACGCGCCCACGCGCGAATCACGCATGATTTCCAGCACGCGCTCACAGCTTGTGCCGCCGCCGAAGCCATCACACACATCCGCCCAGCCGTCCTCATGAAACGCGCCCGTCAACAGCAGCGTTGCCGCGAGGCTCACGCCGCTCGCCACCACCGGTGGCCAGATGCGAGCGCCCAGCCACCACACGAGCGCCGCCACGCCGCCGACGAGCCAGCCCACTAGAGGAAAATACGCCGCAGCCCGCTGGAGATCGCTGGGCTCCCAACTCGCCGCCGAAGGTATCGGCAGCCGCGTGAAAAACATCATCGCCGCCCGCAGCGCCCGCGCCTCTGTCCGCCAATTGCTCATGTTTTTAACGTCTCCCGCGCACTCACGCCTGCCGACTCAAACGTCGCCATCTCCCGCAAAAACCCCACCGCCGACACGAGCAACGGCCACGCCAGCGCCGCGCCCGTGCCTTCGCCCAGCCGCAACCCGAGATCGAGCAGCGGCTTTGCGCCCAGCGCCGCGAGTGTCCGCTGATGCCCGGCTTCCGCCGAGTTGTGCGCGAACACGCAGTAGTCGAGCACAGCCGGACGCAGCCGCGCCGCGACGAGCAACGCCGCCGTGACGATGAAGCCATCGATCACGAGCACCATGCGCTGCGCCGCACCCGCCATCATCGCACCCGCCATCATCGCGATTTCACAACCGCCGAAAGCCGCCAGCGCGTCCAGCGGCTCGCGCGCGTCCGCATGCCGCGCTTGCACGCGGGCCAGCACCGCGCGCTTGCGCGCCAGTCCGGCATCGTCGTGTCCAGCGCCGCGTCCTACACAGGCGTCGAGCAATTCCCTCGTGAGCGCGCTCACGAGCAGCGCCGCCGCCGAAGTGTTGCCGATGCCCATTTCCCCGAAAAGCAGCGCATTCGTGCCCGCCGCCGCCAGTTCATCGACAATTTGCGCGCCGCGCGCGAGACACTCCTCCACCTCCGCCGCCGTGAGCGCCGGTTCATGCAGCGCGTTGCGTGTGCCTTCGCGCACCTTGCACGCCAACAACCCCGGATGCGCCGGCAATTCCGCCGCCACGCCCGCATCCACCACGCGCAACGCCAGCCCGTGCTGACGCGCGAAGACGTTGATCGCCGCGCCGCCCGCCAGAAAATTATGCACCATCTGCACTGTCACCGCCGACGGAAACGGACTCACGCCCTCCGCCGTCAGCCCGTGGTCGCCCGCAAACACGAGCACGGTCGGCTCGCGCCACTCCGGCGCGAGCGTCGCCTGCATGAGGCCGCAGCGCAGCGCGATTTCTTCGAGCCGGCCTAGCGAACCGAGCGGCTTGGTTTTTTGGTCGATCCGCACGCGCAACTCGAGTTCGAGCGAAGTTGCCAGCGGGGGAATGAGGGGAATTTGCCAGTTCATATGAAACATTATTTGAGCCGCACCGGACAGCCCGCGACGAGCAACCACGCTTCGTCCGCCGTCGCGGCCGTCGCCTGCGCGAGCGAGCCGGCCAGATCGCGAAACCGCCGCAGCACCGGGTGCTCGGGCACGGGGCTCCAGCCGATCTCATTGCCCACGATCACGACCGGCCAAGGGGCCGCGCGCAACTGCACCAACTGCCCGGCCCACGCTGCGAGAATCGCGTCGTCGCTCCCGTCAAGTCGGTCGCCGAGCCAGAGCGTGAGGCAGTCCAGCACGACGCCCGTTGGCGGCGGGAGCAGCGTGGCCAGCGTGGCGGCGACGTCGCGCGGAGCTTCGAGTGTTCGCCACGCCGGCCGCTCGGCCCGGTGACGCGCCACACGCGCGCGCATCTCCGCGTCGGCGGCACCCGCGCGATAGGTGGCCACGAAAACCACTCCGTCACCCCACGCGCGCGCGAGGTTAATCGCGCGGCGGCTTTTTCCGCTGCGCACGGGACCGGTTAAGAAGATGACTTTCCCCATGGCGAAATCAGGTTGCACCCGCGTAGGCCGCGGGAGTGTTCGCGAGCGCCCGCTGCACAAAAACCACGCGCGCCGCCACCGTCGCCAGCGGCAGTGTTAGCAGGGTGAACCCGCACTCGCGGTAAGCGCGGCACAGTTCGCGATGGATCGCGGCCGCCTCTTCAAATGTCTGCGGTCGCTCGGCGTCGTTCACGAAAATTTCCCGCCACGGCGGAGCCATGAAGACGAGCGGCGTGTAGTCCGTCGCGCGCGCCAGCAGCTCGGGCGACGGCACCAGACCGCGATAATACAAATAGCCGATAAGGTCTGGGACTCCCCGGTCGAAGAAACTCAGCCGGTGCGCGCGAGCCTCCTCTGGTTGCCGTGCCATGTGCGTGAGACACGCCTCGACGAAACCCGCCATGTCCGCCCACGGGAATAATTCTCCGCCACACGCGCGCTGCTCGCGAATCATCTGTCGCGACACTTCGTCGAAGCACGGATACCCCGCCGCCGACAGTGCTGCCACCAGCGCCGTTTTTCCTGCGCCCGGCCCGCCCGAAATGATGATGCATCGATTCATCGCGGCCATCGGATAAAAACAATCAGAATGATGCACGCCGCGCACACCGCGTGGTTGACGCGAACGACCCGCGCGATCTCGCCGTGCTCAATCATGCGCGGATTTTCACCGATCCACGGTTTCTCGACGCGCTCGCCATCGTAAATGAGCGGGCCACCAAAGCGCAGGTCGAGGATTCCCGCGAGCGCCGCCTCCGGGTAGCCCGCGTTCGGACTCGCGTGCACGTTGCCGTAGCGAAAAACAAACCGCAGCCCGCGCGCGCTGCCCGCCACGAGCACCATGAGCAGCGCCGTCACGCGCGCCGGGATGAAATTCGCGGCGTCATCGAGCCGGGCCGCCACCTTGCCGAACTGTTCGTAGCGCGTGTTACGGTGCCCGATCATCGAGTCGAGCGTGTTGGCCATCTTATAAGCCATCATCGCGGGCACGCCGCCGAGCGCGTAATAAAAAAGCGGCGCGACCACGCCGTCGCTCAGATTTTCCGCCATCGTCTCGAATACTGCCGTTCGCACCTGCTGCGCGTCGAGTTGGGCGGTATCGCGTCCCACGATCCACGCCAGCCGGCTGCGCCCCGCCTCGATGTTTTCGTCCAAGGCGCGAAAAACCGCGCGGCCTTCGGTAATGAGGGTGCGGTGAGCCAGTCCGAAAAAAACGCCGCCGGCCGCAAAGCCCGCGCCCGCCCACGGGTGCAACCGAAACGCCGCCGCTTGCCCCACCGCGCACGCGAAATACACGCCCGTCACCAACGTCGCCGTGAGCAGCGATCCTTTCCAAAAACGACCGCGGTCGCCGCCGTGATTCAGCCACCGCGCTCCCCACGCAATCAGACGACCAAAGCCGACAATTGGGTGCGGCAGCCAGCGCGGGTCGCCGAGCCAGAGATCGAGGCCGTAGCCGATCAGCAAGGGTGCGATCCACTTCGTAAGCATCACGGTTTCCATGCGTGCAGCGCCTCCACGAGCCACTGGTTTTGCTCCGCCGTCTGCGTGGCAACGCGCACACAAGGCGCGGCCAAGCCGTGAAAATTACTCGCGTCGCGCACGAGCAGGCCATGTTCACGCACGAGCCAATCCTTCAACTGCGGCGCGCTGCCCCGCGCGAGTTCAATGAGGAAAAACATCGTCGCAGTCGGCCGAGACGCAGGCCGGGGATGCCGAAGTTTTTCGTGAGCGAGTGCAGCAGCACCAAATTGGTTCGCGTCTCCGTGTCAGCCGCGCACAGCGGTGCCGTTGCGCAGAAATCGGCATAAGCCAGATCGACCACAAACATCACGCCCGGATGGCGGTCGATCACGCCGAGGAGCAGGTCGCGCGAAAGCACTTCGCCCGTCGGGTTGTTCGGATTGCAGAGCCAGACGAGCGTCGCCTCGCCGAAACGCTCCACCGTAAAATCCTCCCGCGAGATCGACGTCACCGCGTGCTCTTCGAGTCGCGCCGCATCCGCGTATTCGGAAAACGTCGGCCCGACGACAACCGAGCGCGCGCCACGCCACGCCTGAGCCACAAGATAGATCGCGGCCACGGCCCCGTTGGTCACGAGCACTTGGCCCGGAGTCACGCGGTGCTGCGCCGCAAGCAGCGCCGTCAGGCTCTCGGCGGCAACTTCGGGATAGGTGCCGGCGCGGTCAAGTTGCGTGCGAAGATGATCGCGCAACGCCGACGGCACGCCTCCGGGGCGCACGTTGGAGCTGAAGTTCGCGCGCAGTATCCGCTCATTGCGGTAGCCGTCATCACCGTGCCCGTGCAACATGGCGACCTCCTGGTTGGGGAAACACGGCATTCGGATCGACCCATCCGGCGGTTTCGCCAGTCTGTTCCTTCCAAGAATGACGAAGACGCAATTTCTCATCGGCGCGCCATCCAGCGATTCGGGCAAGACCACACTGACGCTCGCGCTGCTGCGCCTGTTCGCGGACCGCGGCCAGAAGGTGCAGCCGTTCAAGTGCGGACCGGACTACCTCGATCCCATCCATCACACGCGCGCCGCACGCCGGCCGAGCGTGAATCTCGATCTGTTCATGATGAGCCCGGCGCACGTGCAGGCGCTGTTCGCCCGGCATACGGCGACCGCCGATGTCGCCATCGCCGAGGGCATGATGGGGCTGTTCGACGGCGTCGATAAAGCCGAAGGCTCCAGCGCGGACATCGCCAGCCTGCTCGGCCTGCCCGTCGTGCTCGTGGTGGACGGACGCGCCATGGCCTACTCGGCCGCGCCGTTGCTCGCGGGATTTCGCCAGTTTCGGCCCGACGTGAAGATCGCTGGCGTAATTTTTAATTTCGTGAACTCGGACCGGCATTACCAAATGCTGCGCGCCGCCGCCACCGATGCGGGCGTCGAGGCTCTGGGCTACGTGCCACGGAACGAGGCGATGCGCCTTCCCGAACGCCATCTCGGCCTCGCCGTTTCGCCGGAGCACGATTACGAGACGATCATCGCCCATGCCGCCGCGCACGTCGCGCAGACGGTCGATATTGATCGCTTGCTCGCGCTCACCGCCGGTCCCGCCCCCACGCCTCCGCCGTCCGCGCCACGCGCGACCGGCCGGCGGCAGCGCATCGCGGTCGCGCGCGATGAAGTCTTCAACTTCACCTACCATGAAAATCTTTGCGCGCTCGCCGACCTCGGCGAGATTGTGGAATTCAGTCCGCTGCGCGATGCCGCCCCGCCCGCCGCCGACCTGATCTATCTGGCCGGCGGTTATCCCGAGTTGTTTCTTGAGCAACTCGCGACCAACGAGCCGATGCGCCACGCGCTGCAAGCCTACGCGGCCGGCGGCGGGCGCATCTTCGCCGAGTGCGGCGGCCTGATGTATCTTGGCCGGCATATCATTGATGCCACCGGCAAACGTCATCCGATGGCTGGCGTGCTGCCCGTCGAAACGTCCATGCAAGCGCGTCGGCTGACGCTCGGCTACCGTTGCGTGGAGTGGGCTGGGCGCACGTTTCGCGGCCACGAATTTCACTACTCCACGCTCACCGAAACAACGCCGCTGACTTCCGTCGCCACCGTCACCGATGCGCGCGGGCGCGCCGTGCCCACGAAGGTTTATCGGCAGGGCGGCGTGTGGGCGTCTTACGTGCATTTTTATTGGGGCGAAGAGTGTGCGCTGCTGGCGGAATGAATGAACCCTCCCCGCCGCAAGCAGCGGGGTATCACAGAAAGGGGCTTCGCCCCGATAACAGCGGGCGGCATCCATCCTCGCGGCAAGCCGCGGGGAATTGAGCCGTCCCGATTAAAGGCCGAGGTAACGGCGCACCGATTCGAGGTTGACGTGTGCGGCGACATGGGCGGCCATCTCGGTATAGATCGCCCGCCGCTGTTCACTCCACGGCACGGGGTGTGCGCAATATGCGGTGAGCCCGCCGGCCGCGGCCACGCGTGCCCGCAGTTCCGGGGCCTCGAACCAGCCATGCAGATACGTGCCCCACACGTTGCTTCGCCGCACGCCTTCCGGTCGGCTCGTGCCATCGGCGTCCGTCACGGTTTGCAATGCCTCGACCGGCAACGCGGCAACGGTGCGGCCCATGTGAATCTCATACGCCGTCCATCGTCGGCCCGCACAATCGGCCGTCACTTGGCGCAGGATTTTTTGCTGCTCGAAATGCGTCGTCACCGGCAGCAGCCCCAGGCCGGGTTCATCACCGCCGTCGCCCGCCACGCCCGTCGCGTCGATCAACCGATCGCCGAGCAGTTGAAAGCCCCCGCACACGCCGATCACCAATACGCCGCGTCGCGCCGCCGCGATGATTGCGTCGGCGAGGCCCGAGGCGCGCAGCCAGCGCAGATCGGCGAGCGTGTTCTTCGAGCCGGGGATGACAATAACGCGCGCCTCGGCGAGTGCCGCCGGGGTGGCGACCCAGCGCACGCGCACGCCTTGGTCGCTCCACCACGGCTGGCAGTCGGTGAGGTTCGCCGCGTGCGGCAGCCGAATCCACGCGAGCGTGTCGCCCGTGCCGCGATCCTCGTCCATCGCGCCGAGGCCGTCCTCTTCTTCGGGCTGGAGATCGGGCCGCAGCGGCACGGTGCCGAGCACGGGCAGTCCGGGTGTGTGCGGTGCGAGCCAGGTCGTCGGTTCGGGAAACAAGCAGAGGTCGCCACGGAAGCGGTTAACGATCGCGCCGAGACAGCGCGCGCGATCTTCCGGCGGCAGCAACGCCCACGTGCCGGCGAGCTGCGCGTAGATGCCGCCGCGGTCGATGTCGCCCACGAGCAGCCAGCGTGCATCGAGATGGCGCAGCGGTCGCAGGTTCACCAAATCGCGCGCCATGAGATTGAGTTCGACGGGGCTGCCCGCGCCTTCGAGGACAAGCACGTCACAGCGCGCACGCCAGTAATCGAGGCATTCGACTACGACCGCCCAGAGCCGCTCATGATGCGCGTAGTAATCGCGCGACGCGACGTGACCCTGCGCTTGCCCGCGCAGCACGAGCTGCGCGCCGACGCCACCGCTCGGCTTGAGCAGAATCGGATTCATTTCGACGACAGCGCGCAACCCGCATGCCTCGGCTTGCACCGCCTGGGCACGCGCGAGTTCGCCGCCGTCGAGCGTAGGCCACGCGTTGTTGGACATGTTCTGCGCCTTGAACGGCGCGACGCGCACGCCTTGTCCGCGCAGCCACGCGCAGAGCGCCGTGGTCATCCAGCTCTTGCCGACGCTGGAGGAGGTGCCGAGGACGCCGAGGGCTTTCATTCGATGCGATTCGCGACGGCGCGCGGCTTAAAATTCCACGCCGACCTGCGCCTTCACGCCGGCTTTGAACGGATGTTTTATCTCGGTCATCTCCGTCACCAAGTCCGCCGCGGCGATGAGTTCCGCGGGCGCGCCGCGACCGGTGATGACGACGTGCTTGCCGGGCGCGCGGGCTTGGAGCGCCGCGAGCACTTCCGCGAGCGGGAGGTAGTCGTAGGTGAGCACGATGTTGAGTTCATCGAGCAGGAGAAATTTCACCTCGGAATTTTGCAGCGCGGCGCAAGCGAGGTCCCAGCCTTTGCGGCAGCTCGCGATGTCGGCCGCGCGGTTCTGCGTGTCCCAGGTGAAACCCTGGCCGGTGCGATGCCACTCCAAAAGTGGATTGCGCAACGCACGGGCAATGGCGGAGTCGCCCGACTTGACGAACTGAACCACGACACTGCGGCGGCCATGGCCGAGATTGCGCGCGAGCAAGCCGAAGGCGGCGGTGCTTTTGCCTTTGCCGGGGCCGGTGTGGACGATGAGGAGGTCGCGTTTTTCGCGCGCCGCCGCGATCTTCGCGTGCATCTCAATCTGGACCGTCTTCATCCGTTCCTGATGCTCCGCTTCGGTGGGCAGGTTATGGTTGGTATTTTTCATGGAAGTTTCAGGACGAGGCCAGGTGCGATTTCCGCACGCACACCAAACACCTCGCGCAGCAGTGCCGGCGTAAGCACGGCTGGCGGCGGACCCGCGGCGCGCAGCCGGCCTTCGTGCAGGACGATTACCACATCGAGACAGTGCGCGATGCGCAGATCGTGCAACGAGAGGAGCAACGTGCGACCATCACGTTTGATCTCCCCGGCGAGCACCAGCACTTCGAGCGCATGCCGCACGTCGAGCGCGGCGAGTGGTTCGTCCCAGAGCTGCAAAGGCGCCTCGGTTGCCAGCGCCCGCGCGAGCAGCACGCGATGGCGCTCGCCGCCGGAAAGGCGATTCACCGGTCGGTTGGCCAGGCCCATCAGGTCGAGCCTCGACAAGATCTCCTCGACCCCGTGCTCGTCGTCGCCGTGCGCGTAGCGCCCCTGGGCCACGACGGAGCGAACGGAAAAACCGAATTCAAATTGCGCCTCTTGCGGCACCCACGCCGCCTCGCGCCCGCGATCAATCATGGGGATTTCACCAAGCGGACGACCGCCCCAACGCACCGAGCCGCCACCCGGAAGCAGACCGGCTGCGATTTGGAGCAGCGTCGATTTGCCCGAACCGTTGGGGCCGACGAGCCCGACCAGCGTGCCCGGCGCAAGCGCGAGACTCACCTCGTGCAAGCGGTCCGGCACGCTCGCGCCAACAAGGTCGAGGGCGTTCACGCCTGGCGTCGCAGCATCCATAGAAAAAACGGTCCGCCGACCAACGAGGTAACAATGCCCACCCGGAGTCCGCCCGCCGTGCGCCCCAGCAAATCGCACGCAACGACAAACGCCGCGCCGCCAATGAGCGACAGCGGCACGAGCCGCCGGTGTTCCGGGCCGACGAGGAGGCGCAGCACGTGCGGCACGATCAACCCGACAAATCCGACGGTGCCGGCCACGGCCGTCGCGAGCGCGGTCAGCACCGTGGCAAGCGCCAGCAGCCACCGGCGCAACCGGCGCACATCGACGCCCAGGCTCTGCGCTTCGAGCGCACCGAGGCTCAGCAAATCCATCGGACGTCCGAGCGGCCAGAGGAGCGCCGCCGCGCCGAGGATCGGCAGGGCGATGGTGGCGTGTTCCCACGTGCGATCCTCAAGGCCGCCCAGCAGCCAGAAAAGGATTTGCGCGTTGCGCTCGTAGCTGAGCGTGAAGTTCGACAGCACGTAGTTCGTCACCGCGCCCAGCAGCGCGTTGAGCGCGACGCCCGCGAGCAGCAGGCGTTCCGTGCTCGCCCCGCGCCGCGCGAGGATGAGCACCGCGCCGGTCGCGAGCAGCGCGCCCACGATGGCGGCGGCCGGCAGCACAAGAATCGAATGCGATACCCAGCCCGCGCCGATGGCCAGCACCGCGCCCGCCGCGCCGCCGCTGCTCACGCCAAGGAGTCCGGGACTCGCGAGGCTGTTGCGAAAATACGCCTGCATCACTAGCCCGCTCGCCGCGAGCGCCGCGCCCACCAACATGGCCACGAGCAGGCGCGGCAACCGGATTTGCCAGAGGATCGTCGCCGCCAATTCGTCGTGATGCCAAAGTCCGGCCCAGATGCGCGCCGGCTCCAACCACAAATCGCCGACGCCAAGCGAGACCACGGTGAGCGCGGCGAGGAGCAGCAGGCCGGCCGGCAGTGCGGCCCGTGACACCCTGGGTGGTGGCATCATGGATACGCTTCCGGATGCAGCGCACGGGCGAGCATTTCATAGGCCTCGACGCGATGGTGCGTCACGCTGCTCAACATGTAGGGCTTGATGAGCGCGACGCGGCCCGCGCGCACGGCCGCCATGAACTGATACGGCGGCAGCTTGCGGAACAGCGCCAGCGCCGACTCGTTGTCCTCGCCCGCCACCACGACGCGATCGATCGGCCACGTGAGCATCTGCTCGTTCGGCGGAGCCTCGTGACCGCGCAACCCGCCGAGCGTCGCGGCAAGGTTGATGGCACCGGCATGGTCGCACATGTCCTGAAAGGTCGTCTCGGCCCCCGCGATCATCCCGTAGGTCGACGGGGCAATGACCCGCACCGGCGGCAGGCCGGTGAGACGCGCCGCGAGGGCGCGCACCCGCGCTTCGCAGTCGGCGACGATCCGCGCCGCACGTGCAGGCGCCTCGCCACCGAGCTCGCACGCCAGCACGCGAAGGTTGGCGAAGGCGTCTTCGAGGGTCTCATGGTGCTCAAAAACGATCACGCGCACGCCCGCGCGCCGCACCTGAGCGACGAGCTCGACGCGGCTGTAGTTGGCAACCAGGACGAGCGTCGGGTTGTAGCGCAGCACGCTCTCGGCGTCGCCCAGTCGCTCGACGCGAGGAAACGCCTTCGCCCGCTCGGCCACCGCCGAGAAAACCGACTCGCGCGAAAAATGGCTCAACGCGGCAATCTGCTCCGGCTCCGCGAGCGCGAGCAGCAGCTCATCGGTGCCGACCGTCTGCGAGACGACGCGGAGCGGACGAGCCGACGGCTCGGATGAGATCGCCAGCGCGGTGCCGCACCACCAGCCGGCCAGGATAAACGAGAGCAGGTGCAGGCGCTTCATGAGCGCATCGAGTCAATCGTCGAAATTAAAACCGCCACTCGACGCCGCCAAACACCCCGCGCGGCAGAGCGGCGTAGCCGTAAACCTCCTCGTAAGCTTCATTGAGCGCGTTCTCGATGCGAAGCTTGAGCAACAGGTCCGCGGTCAGCGCGTAGCTCGTGAATACGCGCACGTTGGTATAATCCTCGAACGGCCGCGTGCCATCGAGGCGGTCGGCGACAAAGTGCACGCCCGCGCCAATTTTCCACGCTTTCATCGCCTGCACCCGAACCTCGGCGTCGCCGGTGTGGCGCGGACGGCGCGCGAGGGGCGCGCCCGTGACTTCATTGTGCGCTTCGAGATAGGTGTAACTGAGGCGTGTCCTCACGGCAGACGCGGGGTTCGCCGCAATCGCGAGTTCGGCACCTTTCGTCGAAGCACGCGCGCGGTTCACGGTGCGACCCTCATAGGTGACGAAGTTCACGTATTCCCATTCGAAAAGATCCCGGAATTCGTTCTTGAAATACGTCGCGCTCAGGGTCGCGGCGCCACGGAGAAAATCCTGCTCGATCCCGACGTCCCAACCTTTCGATTTTTCGGGCGCGAGGTTCGAGTTGGCCAACTGGCCCCATTGTGGAACGCCATAGCGGTCGTCCGCCCCCGGTGCGCTGAAGCCGGTGCCGTAAGTTGCGCGGAGCTTCGTGCCGGTCGCCACGCGCCACGACGCGCCCGTGCGCCACGTGATCGCGCTGCCCACCGATTCAAAATCGTCGTAGCGCACGCCCCCGATAACCGTAACGGCGTCGGTTGGCCGCAACGTCGTGGAAACGTACCCGGCGGCGACATCGTCGTCGCTCGTCACGCGATCGATGGCAAAGCGCGAGCGCTCGTAATTTACGCCCGCGACGATCTCCGCGCGCGTGGCGGCAGCCCAGGTGTTTTGCCAATCGAGAATATTGCGACGATTACGCTGCGCGGAGACGGAGCCGAAGCTCGCGTAGGCGTATGCGCGGCGATGCGCGGCGAGCGTCAGGCGCGAGGTGAACGTCTCGCCGAAGCTTGCCTGTCCGTAAACGGTCGCCAGAGAGTTGTCCGTGTCGACGACGCCGGGGGCATGGAACAGCCGCGAGCCGGGCTCCTCGAAATCGCCGTTCTGGCCGCGCCACGTGGCGCCGAACAGAAGCGTGGGAGTTGGCGTGTATTCGAGCCGTGTTGTATAGGCCCACTGGCGATAGTCGTTCGCCGGCTGGTCGTTCGCCGTTTCCGTGTAACCGAGCGACACGCTGTAATCGAACGCCTTCGTGCCACCCTGAAGCGCGCCAGAGGCGCCGATGCTGTCGAACGAACCGGCGGATAATGCGAGACTGCCGCCAAACGGAGCGCAGCCGCGCGTGGTGTCGACGAGGATCACGCCGCCCATCGCCGAGCTGCCGTAGAGGGTGCTTTGCGGGCCGCGCAGCACTTCGACGCGATCCATGCCACCGAGATCGGCGCCGCCGAGGAAGTTTTGATACGATGCGGAGCGATCGTTCATGCGCACGCCGTCCACGAAGAACAGCGTTTGGTGCGCATTCGCGCCCCGGAGGAGCACCGTGCTCTGGCTGCCAACCGCGCCGGCGCTATAGAGGATCACGCCCGGCTGCTGCGCGAGCGCGGTCTTGAAGCTCTCGATCTGCGCCGCACGCAGATCGCCGAGCGGCACGACGCTCACCGCGCTCGGCGTGAGCTTCGGGTCCTGTGGCGTCCGTGACGCGGCCAGGACATAGTTTTCCATTTGCACGGCGTCACTGTGGGTGGGCGCGGCGGGCGCGGTTTGAGCGCGGACGGACACATTGCCGACCGCGGCGCTGAGCACGATAAACCATCCAGCAATGCTGGACAGCAGGGACTTATTCATGGCGGTTCTGTCTTATTTTAGTAAGAGCAGACACCACTCACCGGGAACTCCGGTGTATAGGTCCTGCCCTCACGCTTCATTTTTGCGATGAAGATTTCGCGAACGGCGTGCGCAAAAGTTTCGCGCCGGACGCGTGAGCATCTAAGGAGTGGATATTCGGACTCCGCATGTGACGCCGGCCGAGCCGGCTGCCTCGCCTCCGCCTTCACCGGGCGTTAACCCGATTGGCTTTACCGCGTCATTGTTCGACGCGGTGGAGGTCTGGACTGATGCGATACCGCAGCGCAACTGTGGCCGATTCTCACGGCCTTTCCCGCTGCCTCAGACATTGGAAAAGAACAACGAACGCGATAACCGCACCGACTTCCGACCGGGCTGGCAATACATTTCATGACCAGATCTTGCGACAGACCTTAACAACCGGCGCCGACGTCCGCATTCCAGCAAGCCGCGGATTCAGAAATCCTGCAACGTGCTCTCGACGGGGCCGCGGGTCGGATCGAGCCGGACCATGACTTCACCCAGTAAATAAATCGACCCAGTGACGACGATCGGAGCGTTGGGCGCGCCAGCCGGGCAGAGATTCGGCGCAGGAAACAGCTCGTCCAGCGTCGCGTGGATGACTTTTCCACGAAACGACGCGGGGACGAACGATTCGAGCTCCGCGTGGCTGCAGGCGCGCGCCTGATCCGGCACCACGAAATGGATCTCGGCGGCATGGCAGCAGATCGTCTCGATTAGCGGCCTCGCGCGCGCCGCGCCGAGCACGCCCGCGATGACGACGGGCGCACAGCCGGTCTCAGCCGCGAGACGCGAGAGGTTCGTATCGAGCGCCTGCGCGCCGTCGGCATTGTGCGAGGCGTCGAGCACGAGCAAACGTGCGCCCACGCGCGTGCGCTGCCACCGGCCGGGCCAATCGACCGCACGCAACGCTCGGCGCACGAGTTCGCCGTGCAGCCCCCACGGTGGCGCGAGCACCCGTGCGGCCACGCTCGCGGTGGCGGCGTTCACGCGCTGGTATTCTCCCTCGAGATTCGTGCACGGGTAAGCCTCGATGTCCTGACCGAATTCCTCCGCCACCGAAAACACGCTCGAGCCGCGTTCCGCCGCGATCGAACGGATCACATCCTCGGCCGCGGACGGCAGGAGACCGATGACCACCGACACGCCGGGTTTGATGATGCCCGCCTTCTCTCGCGCGATCGATTCGAGCGTGTCGCCTAAAAGTTCGGTATGATCCATGCCGATCGACGTGATGGCGCTCACCTCCGGCACCACGACATTGGTCGCGTCGAGACGCCCGCCGAGTCCCGCCTCGATCACGGCAAGGTCACACCCGGAGCGCGCGAAATGGACCAACGCCACCGCCGTCATGAATTCAAAATAGCTCGGGTGATCACGGTCATCCGTACGGGCGAGCTGGGCCGCGATCGGTCGCAATTCGTGCGTGTAGGCGACGATTTCGGCCTCGGTGAGAGCCCGGCGATTCACCTGCACGCGTTCGCCGAGCTTCACGAGGTGCGGCGACGTGTAGAGGCCGGTTCGCCAGCCGGCCGCGCACAAGGCGGCTTCGAGCATTGCCGCGACCGAGCCTTTGCCGTTGGTGCCGGCGATGTGCACGCACGGTATTTTCTCCGGGTGTCCCAGCGCGTCGGCGAACCGGCGCATACGATCCAGCCCGAGCCGGACGCCGCGCCGCTTCAGTCCGGCCAGGTAGCGTTTGACTTCTTCGTAACCGGAAACCGCCGGCATCATGGCACGCGTGCGTCGTGGCTCATTCAGCCGAAGCCGACTTCAACTCCAACGCGCGAAATCTCTCGCGAATCCCTGTCGTGACTGGATTGCACGAGAGATCGTAGCTTCGCTCGTCCACGCGTCCGACCGGCATCACACCCAGCAGCGAATTGGTGACAAAAACCTCGTCGGCCGCAAGGAGCAGCGCACCGGGAATTGCTCCCTCGTCCACGGGCTCGGCTATCAACAGCCGCAGCACCGCGGCCCGGGCGATCCCCGGGAGGATGCCCTGCGCCAGCGACGGCGTGTGCACAAGGCCGTCTTTGACGACAAACACATTGCTGATCGCGCCCTCCAGGACGGCGCCATCGGCAGCGACGAAGAGTGCTTCGTCAAAACCGGAGGCCTCCGCACCGCGCTTCGCCCGGATGCACTTCAGGTAGTTGAGGGTCTTGTGTCCGGAGAGTTCGTGATTCCGCCCGTTTTCGCGCATGGTCTTCAGGCGGAAACCGCGAGCGTATAGTTCGGAAGGATACAAATTCCGGCCCGGCACAATCAGCTCCCCGACTCCGCCGGGGCTCTGATAAACGACCAGCTTCAGTGCAGCGTCACGCAGGGCGTTCGCCCCGATGCACTGCCGGCAACGCGCATGCAGTTCCTCGCGCGAAATCGCCAAAACGAGCCCAAGCTCGGCCGCGCTGCGGCCCAGTCGCTCTGCATGCTCCGGGAAGAAAACAAGGCGCCCGTCGAGCACCTTGATGGTCTCGAACAGCCCGAGCCCATACATGAAGCCGTCGCCCAACGGCGAGATCCGCGCGTCAGCGGCCGCGATCACTTCTCCGTTTAGAACAACGCTGCGGGTCGTGGCGGGGTGGTTCATGTCACAAGTGGGTCAGACGCTAATCCGGCATATCATAACCTCAGTTCCTCGACGAGCGCGGCATGCATCGCACAGCCTTTGTCCAGAGTTTCCTGGTACTCGGATTCGGGGTCGGAATCCCAGACGATTCCGCCGCCGACGTGATAGTAGGCGCGCCCGCCCACGCACTGGATCGTCCGGATGGCGATGTTGAGGTCGCAATTGCCGTCGAACCCAATGCAGCCAATCGCGCCGCTGTAGATGTGCCTACGGTGCGGCTCGAGCTCGTCGATGATTTGCATTGCGCGAATTTTCGGCGCACCGGTGATCGAGCCACCGGGAAACGCCGCCCGCAGGCAGTCGAATATATCTGCGCCCGGGCGAAGCCGCCCCGAAACGGTGGCCACCAGATGAAACACGGTCGGATGCGTCTCCAGCCGATACAATTCGTCGACGCGAATCGAACCGAACTCGCAGACGCGGCCGAGATCGTTGCGCTCGAGATCCACAATCATCAGCAGTTCCGCTCGATCCTTGTCGCTCGCGAGGAGCTGCCGTCCGAGTTCGGCGTCCTCGACGCGGTCCGTGCCGCGGCGACGCGTGCCCTTGATCGGACGCGTCTCGACGCGTCCATTCTGGAGTCGCAGGAAGCGCTCGGGCGAACTGCTGACCATCTGCCGCTCGCCAAAGTTGAGATAGCTCGCAAACGGCGCCGGGCTGCGCCGCCGGAGCCGCCGGTAAAGTTCGTAAGGATGACAGGGCAGCGGCATCTCGAATCGCTGACTGAGATTGACCTGATAAACATCTCCCGCCGCGATGTAGTCTTTGATCCGCACGATTGCGCCGAGATAGGTTTCTTTTGTGAAGTTTGCGCGCGGCGCGTGAACCGCCGCCGGCGAGCGCATCTCCGGCCGCGCAGCGCGGCCGCGAATCAACGCACCGCGCACCGTCGATTCCACCCGCTGCACGATCGTTTGCTCGTCGGAGCCGGCAACGGAATTCGCGACGATGAAGGTGCGCTTGCTGGCGAGATCGAATGCCAGCACGCCGTCGTAGAGGCCGAGCTCCACTTCGGGAATGCCCAGGTCGTCTGCGCTCGAGCGCGCGATCCCTTCGAAGCGCAGCCCGAACTCGTATGAAAAGTAACCGACGGCACCGCTGGCGAAAGGGAGCGCCGTTGACGCCGGCGCGCAATAGCGTTCGAAAAGCCGGCGCAGTTCCAGAATCACGTCGCCACGGTGCATTTCCGTGCGGCCGTCTTGCGTGAGGGTGATTTCATCGCCGCGGGCGCAAAAGACGACAAACGGATCGAAGCCGATGAATGAAAAGCGGCCAAGGCCGCCGACGGACAGCGCGCTGTCGAGGAAGAAGCACGGCGGCCGATCGCAGAGGACGTCGAACAGCTCCTCCGGCCCGACGCCGAATTCAACTTCCTGGAGCAGCATCGTTCGGGGTCGCGGTTTCGGCCGGCGCCCAGCTCAGCGGCGCGATTTTTCGCAGCCCGCCGGAATCGATGCTGGACGCGAGGGACTGAACGGATTTGCCGCCGACCGCCAAGTCGGGCGCGATTTCCGCGAGTGGAGTGAGCACGAAACTGCGCTTGCGCATCCGCGCATGCGGAATCGTCAGCGCCGGATCGTCGAGCACGAGTTCCTCGTAGAGCAGGACGTCGATGTCGATCGTGCGCGGGCCCCAGCGTTCGAGGCGCACGCGGCCGAGATCGGCCTCGATCTGCAGGCAGCGCGCGAGCAGTTCGTACGGCGAGCAGGTGGTCGTAACGCGGAGGACCGCGTTGAGGAACTCCGGCTGCGCCGCGTAGCCTACCGCGGGCGACGCGTAAACCGACGACACCACCACGACGCGGAGCTGTGGCGGCGCGTGCAACCGGCGCACAGCCTCGGCCAGATGCCACGACCGCTCGCCGAGGTTGCTGCCGATCGCGAGATACGCGTTATGCACGGGTCTTGCTCGTTTCCAGTGCCACGTAATCGAGCGCGCCGGGCACGGGCACGGAGGGTTTCTTGATTGTGATGTCGACCTGTTGCACGCGGGCGAACTTTGCGAGAATGCGATCGATGATGTCGTTCGCGAGCGTCTCGAGCAGCTTCACCCGATCCTGTTCGACCACGTCGCGGCAGAGCGCGAACACCTGCGTATAATCAACGGTGTGATGCAACGAGTCCGTGCGCACGGCCTCGGCCACGTCGAGCGTCATGACCAGGTCGACCATGAAGCGCTGGCCGAGCGTGTTTTCCTCGGCCAGGTGCCCGTGGTAACCGTAAAAGTTCATGTTCTTGAGGTGAATTCGTGCGTTCATCGCGAGGAGGCTTGGCGAATCGCATAGGCCATTTGCGCCGCACGCAAGTTGGCTTGCACGTCATGCACCCGAATGAAGTCAACCTCCTGCCACACGGCGAGCACCGTGGTCGCGAGCGTGCCCTCCAACCGCTCCTCCGGCGGGAGCCCGCCGAGCACACGGCCAATGGTCGATTTTCGCGACGCCCCCAGGAGCAGCGGGCAACCGACGCACTTCAACTCGGCCAGGCGGCCCATGATCGCGAGGTTTTGCTCGGGTGTCTTGGCGAAGCCGATGCCGGGATCGAGGATCACGCGCTCGCGACTAATACCGGAGCGTGCCGCGATCTCCAGCGACGCGGCGAAGAAGCGCTTGATGCTCTGAATCGGATCGCCCGCGAACTCCGGAAAGGCGACGTCGTTGTGCATCACGATCACGGGGCAGCCGAATTCGGCGGCGACCTCCGCCAATTCCGGCGAGCGTTGCAGCCCGTGGATGTCGTTGAGCACGTGCGCACCGGCTCGCAGGGCCGCGCGCGCAACAGCGGGCTTATAGGTGTCGATCGACAACGGGACTGACGAACGCGGGGCGAACGCTTCAAGCACTGGAATGACGCGGGCGATTTCCTCCTCATCGGAAATTTCCTCGTGACCGGGCCGGGTCGATTGCCCGCCGATATCGAGCATGGCGGCGCCGTCGATGACCATGCGCTGCGCCTGCGCGAGTGCGGATTCGAGCACGGTGAATTTTCCGCCATCGAAAAACGAATCCGGCGTGACGTTGAGAACGCCGACAATCAGCGGTTCGCCGCCAACCACGATCTGCCGATCGCGGCACGGCAGCAGGCGCGGAGTAGTGAGTTGGCCCGCAGAGGTCATTGAGTGATAGAAGTTGTCTTGTTGCACCGCAGCATCCCGCCCCATGCTGAAGCGTTTGGCGCTGCACGCGATTCCCTTTGCTGTCATGCGCAAAGGTTGCGAACGTCAGCCCACAGGACGCGGAGTCTACCCGTGCCTTGAAGCGGCGACGATTCTCATGCCGGATGACACGGCTGGACTGGCGCTGCGAAAACCGAACCGCGCGTCAGCCAGCCGAATTGAATCCGGCTGATGTTCCGGAAAGGGTCTTTTCTAGCACCAACCCGCTGCCTCCTCGTGAGCCTGAAGCCCGCTACAAATAAGGCGCCGACCAGCGGTTCCGCCGCGCTCGGCAGCATTTACTTTGCGGATGCGCGACATCTGCTCCTCTTCACGCAGTCGGACGGCACAACGACTGGTTTCCCGATCACTTGGCTATAGTATCCGCGAAACACGAGACGGGCGCATGAAACGGTCGAGTTTCTCCCCCGTCCCCGTCCGCGGTGCCTAACCGGCCTGGTTGGTATCGGACGCCAGTTTCGTTCGCGGCCATAGTAGCGACCGTCAGCCAAGCTCAAAATCGTCACCATGCCCACAGAGGCGTATGCGTAATCTTCCTCGGTAGGATCGTCGAAGCTGCTGAAAACACGACCTTGGTCGTTAATGAAAACATAACGGGCGGCAGGCATAAGAATCAGGCCGAGGTTGCCGGCGGCAAATTCACGTGCAGGCCGGGGTGCATTTGCTTCAACACGCTTGCCCAGGCATGGGCTTCATCGACTTCTTGGGTTGCGCCCCGCTCAAGCACCTTCGCCAGCCTTTCTGCCATGCCGCGTTCGCGGCAAAGTTGGTGGAGCTTTTGCCATCCCGCTTCATCGGCCCGCAGCGCCAAATCTAGAAGCTCGGCATCCGTCATGGAATATTTTCCACGAGTTGCTCAACAATTACCAAGAGCTCAGCAAGCTCTGCGGGTTTGCTCAAGATAGCGTGAAGAAGGATCCGGGCAGAGCGTGAAAGAAGGCGGGTATACGGAAAGATTTTGAATGGAGCCGGCCGGGCGGATTGTCGCTGGCGCTCGATGCAGTGCATCCACGCATGCGAGCTGACCCCGGAGCAGTATCTTGACACCGAAGCGTATCGTCAGGTCCGGCCAAAATGGTGTGCCCACGTTGCGGGAAGATGGGGCCGCTGCACCGGCACGGTCGCTACGAGCGCGGGATCGTTCAGCACGCCGATGCGCGCCATGACGTGGACCCCAACAGAGGTGCGGAACCGCACGTTATTCTGGGGTCAAAACGAGGCAATATCCCTGACCCGGGATGCTTTTGACCCAGCGGGGATTTTCACCATCGTCGCCAATCTTTTTTCGCAGGCGCCAAATGTGCGTGTCAACCGTGCGCGTGCTCGGGAAGCGGGTGCAGCCACAGACGACGTCAAGGATGGTCTCACGCGAAACCGGCCGGCCGGCATTTCTCGCCAGCAGCACGAGCAGCGCATACTCCATTCTCGTAAGGGGCAGCGGCTTGCCTTCACACAGAGCGGTTTTACCGGCTAAATCAACCTGCACCGAACCCAAGTAGAGCACGGTCGCCTCGAATTCGGCGCGTTGCCTTTTTCTTAAGAGCGCGCGAATCCTGGCCAGTAACTCCCGCGGATCGCATGGCTTGGCCAAATAGTCGTCCGCGCCCGCGTCCAGTCCGGATACCCGACATTCGATCTCGGACTTGCCCGTCAGCATGAGGATGGGCGAGTCGAAATTGAGCCGCCGCAGTTCCCTGCAAACTTTGAAGCCGTCGAGCAGCGGCATCTCGATATCAAGCACGACCAAGGCCGGGCGTTCGCGAATCGCCAAGTCAATTCCGGCTTTCCCATCAAACGCTTCGATGACCCGGTAGCCTTGGCATTCTAAACAATAAGTCACCACGTGCACAAACGCGCGGTCGTCATCGACGACCAGAATCCGAGGGAGGGTGCTCATGGCGCGGAGGATTATCGCCGGAAGAGCAAGGGCAAGATCCCAGTTTGCAACGATATACGGGGCCGGGATAGTGTTTGAGCGTGCAAAATGCAATCCTCCTGTTCGACATGCCGGACAACCGGACAACCGGACGTATCTCGCTTTGCATGGAAACGCTCTGGCGCAACGGCCGCCCATGCGTGGCCGCAAAGATTCCGCTGCCAGGTAGAAGAATCACCCAATGTGACACTTTTGTGACAACTGGCGGCCCAGTTTCCGATTTAATGGGTGTGTGTCGGTCGAAAAACCATCGCCGAACTGCTCGCAACCGACAGCCCCGGTGCACCTGAATCTTCAGATCGACCTCGGCTTGGCCGTGACTGATCCGCTGGCTGGCGAATCTGCGCCTGCCCGCCGCACATTGATACATATCCCGGTAATACACACCGAGGCGGACATGGGCAGTCTCAGTCCGGCGATCAAGGAGAGGATGGCACAGCGTTCCGGCGTCCAGCAATGGGAACGCAACGCGGACCGGATCGATGAGCTATGGACGTGGATAGAAAACATGATCGCGGGTTGGTCTTTGCCATACGAGAAAGTGCGCATTTACCAGGACGGCCTGCCCGTCTGCGCTCAGAAACTGGCGATCGTGATCGTGCAGGACCTGGCAAAAACCGGAAGTCGGAACCACCAACTCCTGCTTCATTTGAGGGAGAAAGGGGCGACGATCATGGGGACAGAATCGGCCGAACTGCTGGTGCGGGAGTATCAGTTCATCCAATCGACGCTGAACGCCGTGCAATCCGCGGACAAGCCCCACCTGAAATCCGACCAAGCGACCTTGGGCCGGGAGTTGCTCGAACAGCGCGATCAAGCCATCGCCGATCGGATCAACCGCACCTTGGGTCCGGGAGAGGTCGGTCTCATTTTCCTGGGCATGCTGCACTCGCCGGACAAATGGCTCGCGGCGGACATCCGGGTCATTCGCACGATTTATCCGGAGCCGCCCCGATGAATCTGATGCCACCGCCCAACGAAAAACGCCGGGTTCTGATCGTGGATGACGAGCGCGATATACGCGACTTGGTTTCCCGCCTGCTGGAGCAAGAGGGCATCACTCCCCTGACCGCGCACGACGGCAAATCGGCCCTGCAGCAACTCCGTTCCGCTGTGCCCGATGCTTTGATTGTCGATATTCGCCTGCCCGACTTGGACGGGATGGAGGTCATGAGGCAGGCGAAATTACTGGATGAGGATCTGCCGGTGGTTGTGTTGACCGCACACGCGGGAGTGCGCGGAGCGGTCGATGCGATGCGCGCCAACGCCTACGAATACCTGGCGAAGCCGTATGACCATCGGGAGTTGGTCGGTGTGCTCCGCCGCGCGTTGGCGGAACGTCAGCTCAAGCTCAAATTGAAGCGTGTTGGCGGTCTGATCGACGCGAGCCATGAGCTCAGCGTGACCATGGGGCCCAGCGAATCCATCCAGCGGCTGATTGCCGATATCAAGCGGGTCGCCGCCTCCAACTTCAGTGTGATCATCATCGGCGAAACCGGTTCTGGCAAAGAGGTGGTCGCGCAGGCCATCCACCGGGCCAGCCCCCGGGCCGACCGGCCGTTTGTGCCGCTGGATTGCGGGGCGATTCCAGAGACGCTCCTGGAAGCGGAATTGTTCGGACACGAAAAGGGCGCGTTCACCGGGGCGATTGGCCAAAAGCAGGGCAAGTTTGAACTGGCCAGTAGCGGCACCCTCCTGCTGGACGAAGTCTCCAACATGTCGCTCAACTCCCAGGCCAAAGTGCTGCGGGCGCTGCAGGAAAAAGTCATTTATCGGGTGGGAGGCAACGAGCCGATCAAGACCGACACGCGCGTGCTCGCGGCCGGGAATCAGGACTTGGAATCGGCCACCGCGGCGGGGCGGTTTCGGGAGGATCTCTACTATCGATTGAACGAGTTCACCATTCGGATACTGCCACTGCGCCAGCGCAAGGAGGACATTCTCTATCTGGCAAATCGCTTCCTCGCTCTCACCAATCAGGAATTGCACAAAAAGGTGATCGGGTTTTCAGAGTCTGCGATCCAGGCGTTGTTGAATTACCCGTGGCCCGGCAACGTCCGCCAACTGCGTTCGACGATCCGGCGGGCCGTGCTCCTGTGCAACAAAGCGATAACCGAAAGCCACCTGGATATTCTCCGCGAGAACGCCGGCGCGGCGCCCCGCCGGGACGCACCTGCAGGAGCCCGTCCAGCGGTCGCCGATAATCTTTCGCTCAAGCAGATCGTGGCACAAAGCACGGCGACGGTCGAACGTGGGGTTCTATTGGAAACCCTGCGCGAGACCGGCGGCAACAAAGCCAGGGCCGCGCGACTGCTCCGCATCGATTACAAGACGATTCAGTCAAAGGTGCAGAAATACGGCTTAAGCCAAAATCACGAGACGTTATGAAAAAAAGAACCCAGGAAAAAAAGACACCCGCGGCCGAGACCAGTTCAGGCGCAGGTGGAATCCTATCCGGTCTGGCGGGCTTGTTGGACAAGCTGAACGAGCTGGCGGAAACCGGCGTCGAACTGCGACGCAGCGGCGAAGTGGGCGGCCTCGGAAACAAATCCAAGGGAATCTATGGCTTCACCGTCAAAGTCGGCTTGGGCGATCAGACGGCGCGCGTCGAACCCTTCGGCAACATCCGCACCGACAAGAAGACCGGCCAGCCCGTCGTCGAGGAAATCCGCGAGCCGGTCGTGGACGTTTTCGAGGAAAAAGACCACGTCCTCATCGTGGCCGAGATGCCCGGCATCAGCGCGCCCGACGTCAAGCTCAAGGTCAAAGACGACGTGCTGACGATCACGGCGGCCAGCGGAGACAAAAAATACCGGAAGGAAGTGCTGCTGCCCGGCAGCTATGCCCAGGATAAGATCACGCTCTCGTGCAACAACGGGGTGCTGGAAATCAAATGCCGCAAATGACCGGTTCGGAACCTCCGTATCCTTATTTCAGACACCACGAGCTCGATCGCGAGTTGGACGAGCCAGCGACGCCGCCCTCATGAAAAACGACGAATCGATCAAGCTTAAGCTCAAGGTAGCCGAGGCGCTCGGCAAGGATGTCGGCCGGGCCTTGGCCCGGATCGGCCCCGAGGATATGGACCGGCTTCAGGTTGCGATCGGCGACACCGTGGAGGTGACCGGCAAACGCAGCACTGTCTGCAAAGTGATGCCTGCCTACAAGGAGCTTCGCGACCAGTCCCGCATTCAATTGGACGGGCTCACGCGGGAAAACACCGGTGCCGCGCTCGACGAGCTGGTGCAAATCAAAAAAACGGCCGTCCGCCCGGCTCAGCAGATCCAGCTTTCGCCGCTGACGATCACGCCCGACAACCGCGATCTCCACTATATTGGCAGCCTGTTGGACGGGCTGCCGGTGCGGGAAGGCGACCGGATTCGGGCCGTCTTGTTCGGCAGCCGCTCGGCCGATTTCAAGGTGGAAGACACGAAACCGCCCGGCCCCGTGCTGATCAACCCGACGACGGAGCTGGTCATCGGCAAGGCCGACGTGAAGGAGCGCGGGCCGATGGTCGTCCCCTACGAGGATATCGGCGGATTGAAACCGCAGTTGCTCCGCATCCGCGAAATGATCGAGCTCCCGCTCCGTTATCCCGAGGTATTCGAACGACTCGGCATCGAAGCGCCCAAAGGCGTGCTGCTCCATGGTCCGCCTGGTTGCGGCAAGACGCTCATTGCCCGGGCTATCGCGCACGAAACGGAAGCGAATTTCTTCTCGGTGAGCGGACCGGAAATCATCCACAAATTCTACGGCGAAAGCGAAGCCCACCTGCGCAAGATCTTCGATGAAGCGGGGCGCAAGGGACCGAGTATCATCTTTCTCGATGAAATCGATGCCATCGCTCCGCGCCGCGAGCGAGTCGTCGGAGAAGTGGAAAAACGCGTCGTCGCGCAGCTCCTGGCTTTGATGGACGGACTGACGAAACGGCAGAACGTCATTGTCATCGGCGCGACCAATCTGCCCAACGCGCTGGACCCGGCGCTGCGGCGCCCCGGCCGATTCGATCGGGAAATCGCGATCCCGATCCCCGACCGTTTCGGACGGGGATCCATCCTGGAAATACACAGCCGCGGCATGCCCCTGAGCAAAGACGTGGACATGAGCCGCCTCGCCGCGATCACGCACGGCTTCGTCGGCGCCGATCTGGAGGCGCTCTGCCGCGAAGCCGCGATGATCTGCCTGCGCGACCTCCTGCCTGACATCGATTTTTCCCTCGCCCAAATCCCCTACGAACGTCTGGCCAAACTCGAAGTGCGCATGGATCATTTTCTGGCTGCGCTGAAGGACGTGGAGCCTTCGGCCATCCGCGAGGTCTTCGTCGAAGTGCCCAGCGTCCGCTGGAGTGACGTGGGGGGCTGCTCCGCCTTGAAGCAGCGGCTGATCGAAGCGGTCGAGTGGCCGCTGAATCACGCCGACCTTTACGCCCAAGCGGGGGTTCGCCCGCCCAAGGGCATATTGTTGTCCGGCCCGCCTGGCTGCGGAAAAACGCTGCTGGCCAAGGCGGTCGCAACCGAATGCGGAGTGAATTTCATTTCGGTCAAAGGCCCGGAGCTGTTGTCCAAGTATATAGGTGAATCGGAGCGGCAGGTGCGCGACGTGTTTCACAAAGCCCGACAAGCCTCGCCTTGCATTATTTTCTTCGACGAGATCGACGCCTTGCTCCCGACGCGCGGCGGAGCGGCTTCGGACAGCGCGGTGGCGGACCGCGTCCTGGCCCAGTTTCTCGCAGAACTGGACGGTATCGAAGAGCTGAAGGGAGTTCTGGTGCTGGCGGCGACCAACCGGCTCGATCGATTGGATCCTGCGGCCGTGCGGCCAGGCCGATTTGACGAGATCGTCGAGATCCCGTTGCCGGACGAGCCGGAGCGCCGCGAGATTTTCGAGGTTCACTTGCGCGGCAGGCCGACAGCCACGGACGTCATCCTCGCCACGTTGGCGGCGAAGACGCCAGGATTCAGCGGAGCACTCATCGCCTCGGTTTGCAGCCGTGCGGCCATCACGGCGGTCCGGCGGAGAGTGATCGCCGCGACGAAATCGCCGGCCGGAACGTCGCCGGAAGACGACGCCCGTGGAGCCGGCGATCGAAGCCGCCGCTCCCCGCCGGAGGTAGCCCGCCCGAAAGTTCAAATCCGTATGGAAGATCTGGAGACTGCATTGGAGGAAGCTTCGCAACGGCCATGAACGTCGCGCCCGCGATCGCCTATTATCTTTATGGATTCGCCCGGGCCGGCGCCGCACCGGAGACGGGGTTGGGCGCCGGCGTGGACGAGGGGCACGCCCCCCCCTTCATCTGGACTCACGGCGAGATTGCGGCGGTCCTGAGCCTGGTCTCGCCGGAGGAGTTTTGCGGCCCGAAGGGCGAGGAGAACCTGCAAAATCTGGACTGGATTGGCCCGCGCGCCTGCCGTCACCAGGCCGCGATCGAACAAGTGATGCGCCAGGGGCCGGTCTTGCCGGCTCGGTTCGGGACGCTCTTTTCCTCGCTGGAGAGCGTGGAGAAATACCTGTTGGCGAATGCGCCGGCCATCGTCCGGTTTCTGGAGCGCACCGCCGGCCAGGAGGAATGGGCGGTCAAAGGACTCCTCCGCCGCGGGGACGCAGAAGCGTGGTCGCGGGCGCGCCTTGTGCAGGAGAGCGAACCCGCGGGCGCGTCTCCCGGGGCGGCTTACCTGCGGGATCAGAGTCTGCAGATTAAGGCCAAACGGGAACTGGATTTCTGGCTGGCAGAGACCTGTGGCGAACTCATCCAGGAACTCGACTCCGTAGCATCGGCAGCCTGTCAGCGGAAGATTTTGCCGCACGACGCAGCCAAGGCCGGAGGCGACATGGTCTTGAACTGGGCTTTCTTGGTGCCTCGGCCCGCCCTCGCGGATTTTTGCGCCCGAATCGAACGCGCCAACGACAAACACAACGTCCACGGGCTGATGTTCGAGCTGTCCGGCCCGTGGCCCCCCTACAGCTTTTTTCCGACTCTGGAAATTGACGCGCCTACCGACGAGACGTGAAGCGGGGATAGCAGTCCGATGAAATCGACACCCGACGAAGGCCTTTACCAGATCCTGCTGAACACGATTCCCATGTCGGTTCTGCTGATTGCGCGGGACATGCGCGTTGTCCTCGCCAACCGGAATTTCTTGGAAAAAGGACTGCGGACCGAGGAGGATACAATTGGTCGGCGATTACAGGAAGTGTTTCCACCCCCGATCCTGGACAACACTGAAATCATCCGCCGCATCCAGGACGTTTTCGAGACCAGCAAACCCACGCAGGGCGAAAAGATGACCTACCGCGCTCCGGGCGGACTGATGCGGACCTACTACTACCACATCCTTCCGCTCGGTTCTTGGGATGCCGTCGAGACCGTCGTCCTGCTCATGGAAGACGTGACCGAACAGGTGCGTCTGAGCGAGGACATCCGCCGGATGGAGCGCCATCTGGCAATCGTGGTCGAAAGCACGAGCGAGATTCTGCTCTCCACCGATCCGAGGGGGCGCATCCTGAGCTGGAACAATTCCGCCGAACGGATTTCCGGCTACTCTTCGCAGGAAGTCCAAAACCGATTCTTTTTCGAGTTTTGCGGCCGAGAGCAACAAGACGAAGTGAGACGGATGCTGGCCGAATGGAGAGAGGGGCCATCCTCCCGCACGACCGAATGGAACTTCGTCGAGAAAAGCGGCGGAGTCATCCCCATCGTCTGGACGTGTTCGCCCATGCTGGACGAGCGAGCCACGCTCGTCGGCATCGTCGCGGTCGGCCGGGACCTCACCGAACACCGCAAGCTGGAGGCGCAGTTGCTTCAGGCGCAAAAGCTGGCGGCCTTGGGCGTGATGGCCGGAGGCATCGCGCACGAGCTCCGCAATCCGCTGGCGATCTGCTCCGCCGCGGCCCAATTCCTCATGAAGGAAGAGATTGCCCCGGAGTTTCGCCGCGAGTGTGCCCAAAAGGTCGGTGTGGGGGTGAGCCGTGCCTCGACGATCATCGAGCACCTGTTGAAATTCGCGCGCCCGTCGGAGCGAAAAGATTTCGAGATCCTGGACCTCATCCCTGTGCTCCACGAGACGCTCGTCCTAGTGGATAATCAGGCTAGGATCCAAGGTATCGAAGTAAGCGCCGAATTCCCCGCGGCCCCCGTCTTGGTCCACGGCGACGCTCACCTCCTCCAGCAGGTCTTCATGAATCTGCTCCTGAACGCCGTCAACGCGATGCCGGACGGAGGTCGCCTGACGGTGCGCGCCGATACAGCCGCCTATCAAGTCACGGTCCGGGTGACCGACACAGGACACGGCATCCCGCCCGAGGTCATCGGCAATATCTTCGATCCATTTTTTGCGCGATCCACCGAGAATAAAGGCACCGGCTTGGGGCTGCCGCTCTGTTACGCGATCGTCAAGCAGCACGGCGGCTCCATTGAGGTGCAAAGCGTGCCGGAACAAGGCAGCACGTTTACCGTGACCTTGAACACCGCTCCCGCATGACCGGCGAAACCGACACCGGCGCTCCGGCGCGGACCGAATATCTGATCGTCGACGACGAGCCGGATCTTTGCTGGTCGCTGAAAAACATCCTGCATTCAAAGGGACTGCGCAGCCACGCTGCGCTGTCCGCCATGGAGGCCCTCGCTCTGATGAAGCGCCACCGTTTCCGACTCGCATTTCTGGACGTGACGCTGCCCGACATGAACGGATTCGAGCTGGCCAGGCGCCTGCGTCAGATGGATCCGGAACTGCGCCTTGTGCTTGTCTCCGGTTTCCTTTCCGCGGACCCCGCGGCCGTGGCCCACGCCCACGATGCGAGCTTCTTTTATGGCTGTATCATCAAGCCCTTCCTGCACGAAGATGTCCTTGGCCTGATCGATAGCGATGACCATGTTCAGGTTCCGGATTGCGGACATGATTCCGCGTAAATAGGGAGCCCGGCACCGGGAGCGGACTCCCTAGCCAGCGCCAAAAAAATATAGTGAGACCGGAAGGAGTCGGGACTTTACCTCTATAAAGAGGCGGACCTTCACCACCGTGATCCAGTTGGCACGGCCCCATGGCACGATCCGTGCAATCGTCCCCGGAGAGCGAGCCATCATTGATGAATCGCATCTAATAGAAACAACCAAAACAAGGAGCGCCTTATGGCTAAAGTCACAAAATCAACGGACTCGTCGAGTCTGGCGGAAGTTGTCGATCGGATTCTTGACAAGGGCATCGTCATCGATGTCTGGGCGAAGGTTTCGCTGGTCGGAATCGAGCTGATCTCCGTCGAAGCCCGGGTGGTCATCGCCTCGGTCGAGACCTACCTGAAATACGCGGAGGCCATCGGCCTGACGTCAACCGCCGCAGCCCCGGCCTGACCGACAACCCACCGGTGTCTGCCGGGCGGAGGATGAACGCATGCTTCGCCCGGCAAACCCGGCTCAATTTCGAGAACAGGGCGGCACTTAATCGTCAATAAAACAAAGGGGAGAATCCCTCCATGATTACCACAATGACCAATGACATGTCTCGCTTGCGCCGTGAAATCGACGCGCTCAGGGACAGCCGCTCGGCTCTGATGGCAAACCTCGCCGAGGCGTCAGAAACGCTCCGCCAGGACGTCGCTCATCTGCTCGCCGGCTTCGAGAAGGCCAGAGCCGAGATGTCCCAACAAACCAAGGCCGGGCTGCATGATTCCATTCTTCACGTCAAGGATGCGGTGACCGAACTGCGGCAGTCGGTCACCGGCTTCAGAAAATCGTTTCAGGATGACCTCGCAGGTTCCCGTCAGGCCTGGCGCGGAGCTGGCTCCACACCGGCGAATGAGCCGGTATCCAGAGAGCCGGCAGCGAAGGCGAAACGGAAGAAACGGTAGACGGTTCGGCCTGCCGCCATTCATCAGGCAACCGGCCTTCCGGGAACATCCGAACGGCGGCGGGCGTGAGCTTTCAGATGAGGAACATTCCCATGGTCTCAAACCGCCAGGAGCACGCAATGCCGGACAACAACGACACGGTTGTTCCCGAACCCAGCAACGGGTTTGTGAAGACGGAATTTGTGGAAGAAATCGCCCACCGGGCGCTGACGTATTTGCAGGCGGGCTATCCGGTCCATTTCGCCGGAGCCGCGGGCACCGGCAAGACCACCTTGGCGTTCCACGTCGCGTCGCAGTTGGGCCGGGCCGTCTCCCTGATCCATGGAGACGCCGACTTCAGCAGCTCGGATCTAATCGGCCAGGACAGCGGCTACCGGAAACACAAGCTCGTCGACAATTACATCCACTCGGTGGTCAAGACCGAGGAGGACATTAAATCCTATTGGCTGGCCAACCGCCTCACCACCGCCTGCCAGAACGGCGACACCCTCATCTACGACGAGTTCAACCGTTCCCGGCCGGAAGCCAACAATCCGTTCCTCAGCATCTTTTCCGAGCGGATTCTCAATCTCCCCAAGCTGCGGCAGTCCGGGAGCAACGGCGGCTACCTGCAGGTGCATCCAGAGTTCCGGGCGATCTTTACGTCCAACCCGGAAGAATACGCCGGAGTCCACAAAACCCAGGATGCGCTGGCCGACCGGCTAATCACCATCGAACTGAAACACTATGACCGGCAGACGGAGATTCAGATCACCGTTGCCCGCTCGGGGATCGATCAAGCCAACGCCGAAGTCATTGTCGATCTGGTGCGGGAGTTGCGCAGCGTTGGCGTGAATAACAGCCGGCCCACCATCCGGGCCTGCATCACCATCGCCCGCGTGCTTGCTTTGCGCGGAGCTCACGCCCGCCACGACGATCCGGTGTTTCAATGGGTCTGTCGCGACGTTCTCAGCGCTGAAACGGCCAAGGTTACCCGCGACGGACGGTCGATTATGCCGCAAAAACTGGACGAGGCCCTGCTGAAAGGCGGGCTGCGCTCCGACCGCATTTCCGCCAGCCCGGCCCCCAATCGGACCACAAAACGCAGCCCGTCCAGGAAAGGATCCACCGCATGCCTCCCGCCCAAAGAATAATCCGCGGCGTCAAGGACATCCGCACCCGCACGAGCCTCTTGAACGAGGTTTTCGTCCCCTACAAGGCTTACATGGCGATCACGTCCCTGGAGATGGAAAAATCCCGCCGCCAAACCGAGCGGAAGAGTCTGCTGGTCCGGTTGAACGGCATCGAAGAACGGCTCAAGACGATCGACAAGGAAAAGACCGTCCTGCTCCGGCGGCTGGGCCGGGAAAAGGCCGAGAGAGCTGTCATGGGTTCCCTCCGGTCGTCCCTGCCGGCTAAACACAACCCTCCGGGCGGCCGGTCTGGCGGATTCCGCTACCAATATTAGCGAGCCGGAGCGACGAAACAACCTCGGGACCCAAGCCATCATGAAAATCAACTGTCTCTCCTGCGGCTTCAAAGTGGATCTGGACGACGTATATAGCGACTATGCCGGTCAGATCAAATGCTATGCCTGTGGCGCCCTGATGCGGATCGAGACCAAAGACGAGAAGCTCGTCTCCGTGACGCTGGCGGAACGGACTGAGCGCCCGCTCCCTATGGTGCCGGAGCGATGAGCCAATCCCCGGCGAATAGTCCGCCGGTTAGACAACCAGGAGCCAAATTTGAACACCGTCTCCAAAACTGCGCTGCCCGTCAAAGCGAAGTATCTCTATGCGATCGCTCCCATGGCGGAGGATCGCACCTTCGATGCGCCAGGGATCGACGGCTGCGCCGTGTATTGTGTCAGCAAGAACGGTGTCGCGGCCGTGGTGAGCGATTGCGCCCGCCAGAAGATCAGGCCGGAACGCGCCCATCTCGCGGCCCACAAGGAGGTGCTCAAGCGCTTGATGCAGGATGCCACGGTCCTGCCAATTGCCTTCGGAATGATCGCCGACGATGTCGTGGAAGTCCGCCGGATGCTGTCCCGCAACAAGAGCCTGTTTCAGGGGCAGCTCGATCGCGTCGCCGGCAACGTCGAGATGGGGCTGCGCGTGACCTGGGATGTGCCCAATATATTCGAATACTTCATCGATCGGCACGCCGAGTTGCGGGAAGCGCGCGACCGACTCATGGGCAACCAGCGCGAAGTCCGCCAGGATGATAAGCTCGAGCTAGGACAGTTGTTTGATCGCCTTTTGAACGAGGACCGCGCGGCCCACCATCAGACCCTCGCCGAGGCGCTCGAACCGTGCTGCACTGATATAAAAAGCTCCCCGGCCCGCAGCCTCAACGAGGTGGTGAACCTCAATTGCCTGGTCGCCCGCGACGACCAAAAGCGGCTCGAGGACGCCGTCTTCAAAGCCGCCGGGCAGTTCGACAACAATTACGCCTTTGACCTGAACGGGCCCTGGGCTCCCCACAATTTTGTGGAGATGGAACTCAAGCTCAACGGGCGGACATGAACCGGACGCCCGATGCTGTTTCTCGACAAAATCCTGCTTTCTCCCATTTACGGCACCATCTGGGTGGCTCGACAGGTCGAGCACGCCATCAAACAGGATCGCGAGGCGGAACCAGAGCGAATCAAGCGCGACTTGAGTGAGCTCTATATGAGCCTGGATACCGGCCGGATCACCGAGCTGGAGTTCGCTGCGCGCGAAAAGGAGCTCCTGGATCAGCTCGATCGGCTCGAGCCGCCGGAGGCCGACACGGCCGAAGAGGACGCAGGCGATAATGTCCGGAGTGCATCGCACGAACCGCCTGCGACCCCCCGAAGGCAGGCCACCAAATGATTCCTTCCAGCCCTTCCTTCCTTGGGCAATCCGGTCTCAGCGTCCTGCTCTTTGGCGGCAAGGGCGGCGTTGGCAAGACTTCCTGCGCCGCTGCCACCGCACTTCACCTGGCGGGAGATTCTCCAGAGTCGGTCTTTCTATTGGTCTCCACGGATCCGGCCCATTCCCTGGCGGACAGTTTGGCCGGTCTGGCGACGCCGCCCAATCTTCAAATCATGGAATTGGATGCCCATGAATGCCTGGTAACGTTCAAGCGTGAGCATGGCGCCAAGCTCCACGAGATCGCCTCCCGCGGCACCTTTCTCGACGACTACGATATCAACCGCTTCCTAGATCTTTCGCTGCCCGGGCTGGACGAACTGATGGCGTCACTGGAGATTGCCAGGCAGGTCGAGTCCGGTCGCTTCCGGACGATCGTCGTGGATACTGCCCCCTCCGGCCATACGCTCCGGCTGCTGGCGATGCCAGCGTTCCTCAAGCAGTGGATCTGCGCCCTGAACGCCCTGCTTGCCAAGCACCGCTATATGCGGGGTCTGTATAGTGGATCAGCCGCCCCGGACGAACTCGATTCGTTCCTGGAAGGAATGACCGCCTCGGTCGAGAAGCTGGAGGCATTGCTGCAGGATTCCGCACGCTGTCGATTTGTGCCGGTGATGCTGGCAGAGGAGATGAGTCTCAGCGAGACTCGCTCCCTGTTGCGCGAATTGAAGCGCGCGCAGATGCCGGTGACGGACGTCGTGGTCAACCGGCTGTATCCCGATAATGAATGCGCCGCTTGCGCCGAAAGCCGCTCCCGCCAGATTCGCATCCTGCGCGAAATTTTCGACAGCGGCAGTTTCGCCGACCACGCTTTGTGGGGCGTGCCCCTGTATCCGAAAGAGGTGCGTGGGAAGGAAGGCCTCGATGCGTTTTGGACCGGGCTGATTCATCTGAAGGTGGCGCCCGCCGTCCGAAAGATTCCCGCGGTCCAACCGTGGGTTGAAGCACCGACACCCTGTCCTGCCACGGAAAAGGCGCTTCTGCTGTTCGCCGGGAAAGGAGGTGTGGGGAAGACGACCATGGCCTGCGCCACCAGTCGACGCCTCGCGCAAGACTCGCCGGGAGACGAAATCCTCCTGTTTTCCTCCGATCCCGCCCATGCCCTTTCCGCCTGCCTTGGGGTCGAGGTGGGACCCAAGCCGACGCGTCTCTGCGCCGGCCTGACGGCGCTCCAGATCGACTGTGAGGAGGAATTCCAAGCGCTGAAGCGCTTATATCAAGACGAATTGAGGGCGTTTCTCCACTCGCTCCTGCCAGGAATGGACCTGACCTTCGATCGCGAAGCCATGGAGCGGATCATGGATCTGTCTCCGCCCGGCTTGGACGAAGTCATGGCTTTGACCAAGGTGATGGATTTGTGTGAAGAAGGGCGCTACCGCACGATGGTGCTCGATTCGGCGCCCACCGGACACCTGATCCGGCTTTTGGAAATGCCGGAGTTGATCGACCAATGGTTGAAGGTGTTCTTCGGGCTTTTTCTCAAGCACAGGCAAGTCTTTCGCCTCCCAAAGGTTTCGGCGCGGCTGGTGGAAATGTCCAAAGCGCTCAAGCGTCTGCGCGCGCTTCTGGCCGACCCCGCCCGGTGCGCCGTTTACGGCGTCACGATTCTCACGAGAATGGCCTTTGAGGAAACCAAGGACTTGGTATCGGCCTGCCAGCGAATGCGGATGGATGTGCCTGTGCTCTTCCTCAACCTGGCCACTCCGCCGTCCGATTGCGCGCTTTGTGCGGCGGTGAGGGAAAGGGAAGCGGAAATTCAGCGGATATACCGGCAGGCGTTCCCTGAGATCGCTCAATCCGTGGTTTACCGCCGCGGCGAACCGCGCGGTTTGGACTCCCTGGCCGATCTCGGCCGCGCCTTATATTCGGCCCCGCTACCGGTTCTAACACCATGACCGATCTTTCCGGAAACCTGACTCAGGGCGTTTCCCTGTGTGATGCCTTGGATCGCGTGTTGAGCACGGGCGTGGTGGCTCTCGGAGAGCTGAAAATCTCCGTGGCCGAGGTGGACCTTCTCTACATCGGACTGCAACTGGTGGTCTGCTCCGTCGAGTCCGGGCGCGACCTCGGGCCAATGATCGCCGACAGCGCGCCGCCCGATTTTCCCCGGCAGCGACACCCGCTCGCGCGTCCCCTGTCGTTGGCGGAAACCGGCGTTGTCAATCCCACTGGACGATCAGCGGCCGCCTTGGTCTCGCCGTCCTCGTCACATGCATGGCCCGCCGAAACCACTCGACTTTCCGACGGACACCAGGAGTCGGCGACGGCAAAATCCGCCGGTCAATGCTCCGATAAGAACGGCTTGGGCAAACTTGTCCTCACCCTGGTCAAGCTCCTGCACAAGCTCCTGAAACTTCAGGCGCTCCGTCGGATGGAAGCCGGTTCGCTTAATGACGCCGAAATCGAGTCGCTCGGGATGACCTTGATGCGACAGGCGCAGGAAATCGAGCGCATGGCCAAAGAGTTCGGCCTGCAACCGGAAGATCTCAACCTCGATCTCGGCCCGCTCGGGAAACTCATGTGAAAGGAACTATGACGACACAACGACGCATCGAACATTCCACCAATGGTGCCACGTTGGCCGATCTTCTGGAACGGATTCTGGACAAGGGCATCGTCATCGCCGGCGACATCAAGGTGAAGATCGTGGATATCGAGCTGCTGACCGTCCAAATCCGCCTGCTCGTGTGCTCGGTGGACAAGGCCCGGGAAATCGGCGTCGACTGGTGGGTCGACAACCCTGCCTTCAGCCGAAGCCAGAAGGCGGTGCTTCCGGAAGCCGATTCCATGGCCAGGTTCGCGGAGAGACTGGATCGGCTGGAGGCCTCGGTGGCGGTCCCTGCAGGCGGCACCCAGCCGGTTCACGAATCGTCGGTTGGTCGTCTCAGCAGACAATGAAACCGCACGATACAACAGCGAAGGGCGATGGTGCGGAGGAGCGTTGGCGCAAACTGCACGTGGAGGCTGATGCCTGGTTTCGCAGCATGGCAGAGGCCGTTGACGACGTGTTCTGGATTTCGGCTTCGGGTGGACGCGAGTTGTTGTATGTGAGCCCGGCCTACGAGCGAATATGGGACCGCTCCCTGGCCGAGCTCTACGCGAATCCGCATCAGTGGGTCGATGCAGTCGTCCCGGAAGACAAGGCGGGCGTGCTCGAGGCCCGCGAGCAGCTCGCCGGCGGCAAGGAGTATCGCATCGAATATCGGATTCGTCGACGCGACGGCACGCTGCGCTGGATTGAGGGTCGAAGTTATCCGATCCGGGAACCGGCCGGAGAGTTGCATCGCGCCGTCGGAGTGGCAAGAGACATCACCCGGCGCAAACAACTCGAGGCGCAATTGCTCCACTCGCAGAAAATGGAGGCCGTCGGCCAGCTTGCCGGCGGTATTGCGCACGACTTCAACAACGTGCTCACCGTCGTCACCGGCTATGCCCGCCTTTTGCTCGACGGTGGCATGATGCCACCCGATGCCGTCGAGGGGTTGACGCAGATTTACACCGCGGGAGCCCGCGCCACCAACCTAACCCGGCAGCTTCTGCTCTTCAGCCGCAAGCAAACGGCCAACTGCCGCGTGGTCGATTTCAACCGGATCGTCGACGAAATCGCGCAGATACTCCACCGGCTGATTGGGGAACACATCGGACTCAAACTCCAGTTGTCGTCCGCGCCAGCGTGGGTCGAGGCCGATCCCGGGATGATGGAGCAGGTGCTCATGAACCTGGCAGTGAATGCGCGCGACGTCATGACGAACGGCGGCGCGCTGACCATCGGAACGGAGACAGTTCGGATCGACGATGCGTGGTCGCGCCATCATCCCAGCGCGCGGTCGGGTGAGTTTGTCATCTTGAGCGTGCGCGATTCACCGGCTGCGGCATTCCGCCGGAGAATCTTCAGCGCATCTTCGAACCGTTCTTTACGACGAAGGACGCTGGGTGCGGCACGGGGCTCGGCCTCGCAACCGTGTTCGGCATCGTGAAGCAGCACCAGGGATGGATTGAAGTCGAGAGCACCGTGGGTGCGGGCACCTGCTTCCGCGTGCTGCTTCCGGCCTCACCCAAGGAAGCGCCAATCATCGCGGGCGGCGCCGCCAACGCTCCCGCGGTCCTGAATGGTTCCGAGACAATGTTGCTCGTGGAAGACGACCCCTCGGTGCGCGAATTCGCGGTCGCGGTCCTGCGCGGCCACGGCTATCGCGTGCTGCAAGCCAGCTCCGGTGTCGAGGCGCTGGAGGTGTGGCGGTGCCATGCTTCGAGGATCGTGCTGCTGTTCACCGATCTCGTGCTGCCGGAGGGGTTGGGCGGCGTCGAGCTCTCGGCGACATTGCGCAAGGAGAAGCCGACCCTGAAGGTCGTGCTGACCAGCGGCTATGTCGACGAGACGAGCGACGACGCCTTCCGGCCGCCGTCCGGCACGCATTTCATTCACAAGCCCTACAAGCCGCAGGTGCTCGCACAAGCAGTCCGCGATGCGCTCGACGATATCGCACTGCTCGATATCGAAATGCCCGAGATGGACGGGCTCACACTGGCGCGCGCGATCAAAGCCGAACCGGCCATCGCCGGCACGCGGCTTGTCGCGCTGACGCCCTTCGGGCACACGCTCTCCGCCGAAGAGATGCAGGCCGCCGGCATCGACGCGGCGCTCAACAAACCCGTCAAACAATCGCGCCTCTTCGATTGCCTCGTGAACGTGATCGGCAAAGCCGAGGCCACCTGTCTCTGGGCGCACAAGCCAGGAGCGCCGCCGCCGCCACCAATCTCTTCGGCATTGAGCACGCACCTTGAAAGCACCCGCGTCCTCCTCGCGGAGGACAACGCGGTGAACCAAAAAGTCGTGGTCGCGCTGTTGAAGAAACTCGGCTGTTCGGCGGACGCCGTCGCCAACGGGATCGAAGCCATCGAAGCGTTGCAACGCGATCCCTATGGGCTCGTCTTCATGGACTGCCAGATGCCGGAAATGGACGGATACGAGGCGACCCGGCTTATTCGCAGACGCGAGGCCGACACCGACGAGAGATGCCCGTGGAATTCAACCGTTCATATCATCGCGCTCACGGCCAGCGCGATGCAGGGTGATCGCGAGAAGTGTCTGGCGGTCGGCATGGATGACTACCTCAGCAAACCCGTGCGCCTCCGCGAACTGCAGGACGCACTCGAACGCTGGCAATCCGCGCGGGTGCCGAACGCTTGAAATCCGCATCGCTCGATGAACGCACTGCTGCCCTCGATTGCAACACCGAGTCCGCCTCGCGACGCGAACCGGTGGCAGGTTGCCGCATGCCTGGCGTGCGCCTCGGTTGCGGGCGGCAGCGCAGTGTTCGGCTTGATGGTCTGGCGGGCGCCTGGCGAGACGACGCCCGTGCTCGCGGCTGTGGCGGCATTTTTTCTCGCACTGACGTTGGGCGCATTCCTGCTCTGGCGCCGGCAAAGCTACGCCGCACTCGAGCGCGAGTTGGCGGCCGAACGGCAGCGCAAGGCAAGCGAGCAATACATCGAACGGCTCAACCGCCTTTACGCCGCCCTGAGCCAGATCAACCAGACAATCGTCCGGACGCAGGAGCGAAAGGAGTTATTTGGCGCAATCTGCCGGATTCTCGTGGAGCTTGGCGGATTCAAGATGGCCTGGATCGGCTGGCGCGACGCGGCCACCGAGATCATCGCGCCGGTCGCGAGTTTTGGCGACACAGGCGGCTACCTCCAGGAAGTTCGGATTTATGCCGACGACCGGCCGGAAGGTCGCAGCCCCACCAGCATGGCGCTATGCGAAGGCCGCACCTATGGGTGTCATGATCTGCTTGATGATCCAAACACGGCAACGTGGCGGGAGAATGCCGCCCGGCACGGGTTCCTTGCCTCAATCGCTCTGCCCATCCGGACAAGCGGAGAGGTGGTGGGTGCGCTGACCGTATACGCCGCGGAGCCGGGCGTACTTGGCGAAAAGGAAATCACCCTGCTGGAGGAGGCGGCTGAGAATATCTCGTTCGCCCTCAAGAATCTCGAACACGAGGTGCTGCGACAGCAGACGGAAGCAGCGCTTAAGCTTTTTCGAAAACTTGTCGATCGAACCAACGACACATTGGAAGTGATCGATCCGGAAACTGCCCGCATCCTCGACGTCAACGAGAAGGGCTGCGCAGACCATGGCTACACGCGCGAAGAATATCTGAATCTGAGAGTTTTCGATATCGATCCCGGAGTCGGCGAGCCCATGTTTGCCAGAGGTATGGAGGAACTCCGGAAGTCCGGCGTCATGGTCTGGGAGAGCTTACACCGACGGAAGGACGGGACTTCGTTTCCCGTGGAGGTCAACCTCAGCTTTGTGCGTAGTGAGCGGGACTACGTCGTCGCGGTGGTGCGCGATATCACCGCCCGCAAGCACCATGAGGAACAACTGGCCCTGCTGAACACCGCCTTGCTGGTGACCCCCGACTGCGTGGTGATCACCGACGAGCACGGCGCGATCGAGTGGGTCAATCCGGCTTTTTTCAAAACCTCGGGCTACTCGTTCGCGGAAGCTGTCGGCCAAAATCCCCGGATTCTGAAATCCGGCCGGCAGACGGCCGAGTATTACGCCGAGATGTGGCGCACGATCACCAGCGGGCAGAGCTGGCACGGCGAGTTCGTCAACCGGCGCAAGGACGGCGGGCTTTACACCGAGGATGCGACCATCGCGCCCGTGCGGGATGCCACCGGGGCGATCCGGCATTTCGTCGGCGTCAAACATGACATCACCGACCGCAAGGAATCCGAACGCCGCCTCCGCGAGCAGGCCGAATTGCTCGACAAGGCCAACGAAGCTATTCTCGTCGCCGACCTCGGCCACCGCATCACATTCTGGAATCGAGGCGCCGCGCAACTGTTCGGCTGGACCGCCGCCGAAATGATCGGCAAGCCCGTGACCGAGGTGTTTGCGCTCGGCGGCGGCGCGAGCGGCGCGGAGGCTCACCCTGTCCTTGCGGTCATCGGCGATTGGCGCGGTGAAATCTTCGGCTACAACCGGAACGGCGATCCGCTCATCATCGAGACGAGCATAACGGTGATCCGCGATGAAGCCGGACGGCCGACGGGCCGGCTCAGCATCAGCACGGACATCACGGAGAAAAAGAAACTCGCCGAGAATTTTCTCCGTGTGCAACGGCTGGAGAGCATCGGCATGCTCGCCGCCGGCATCGCCCACGATCTCAACAACGTCCTCGCTCCGATCGGCATGACGTCGGCCCTCCTCCGCAACCGCGTCTCGGAAAGCGCCGACCTCCGGTTGCTCGACACCCTGGAGAAATGCGCCGACCGCGGCGCGAGGCTCGTCCGCCAGATACTCGGTTTCGTCCATGGCACCGGCGGCGAGCCCCGTCTTACGCAGGTCAAGCATCTGCTCCGCGACGTCACCGACGTGATTACCGCGACCTTTCCCAAATCCATCGTACTCGACGAGGACATTCCCAGCGACCTTTGGCCGGTCATGGCCAACCCCACGCAAATCCATCAGGTGCTGCTCAATCTCTGTGTCAACGCCCGCGACGCCATGCCACGGGGTGGCACCCTGCGCCTGCGCGGCGAGAATTACGTGCTCGATTCGGAAGCCGCTCATGCCATCAAAGCCGCGAAACCCGGCACCTGGCTCGTGCTCCAAGTCGAGGACACCGGCACCGGCATGCCACCCGACGTGCTCGCGCGCATGTGGGAGCCGTTCTTCACCACCAAGTCAGCCGAAAAAGGCACCGGCCTCGGTCTGTCCACCGTGCGCGGCATAGTCGAAACGCATCGCGGGTTCATCACCGTGCGAACGGAGCCGGGCCGGGGCACCACGTTTCGAGTGTACCTGCCCGCCGCGGAGTCCGCCGTGGCGGCTTCCGCCCTGGCCATTGCGCCGCGCGCCAGCCGCGGCCACGGCGAACTCATCCTGTTCGTTGATGACGAACCACTCATCCGCGACGCCGCCAGCGCCATCCTTACGAACGCCGGCTACCGGCTCGTGACCGCCCGCGATGGCGCCGAGGCCGCCGCGCTCTTTGAAGCTCGCCCGGCCGAATTCGCGCTGGTGATTACGGACAGTGGTATGCCCATCCTCGATGGCGGGGGCCTGTCCGCAATCATCCGCGCCCGCAACCCCGCGATGAAAATCCTCGCGATCAGCGGCCTCCGCGACTCCAGCCTGGGCCGCGACGGGAGATGTGGGGACTTTGCCGACGCCTTTGTGCCAAAGCCTTTCACCGCCGAGACGCTGTTGAACTCCGTCGAGCAGCTGCTGCACGGCAAACCCACCCCAACTCAAACCCCCGCACAGCCATGGCCAGCGTTCTAATCATTGACGACGACGAGAGCTTTCGCATGACGCTCGCGCGAATGCTCATCGCCAGCGGCCATGCAGCCACCACCGCCAGCGACGGTCTCGAAGGCGCAAAACTTTTCCGCGCCAACCCTGCCGATCTTGTTCTCGTCGACATGGTGATGCCGCACAGCGGTCTCATGACGATCCGGGTGTTGCGCAGCCAGTATCCCAGCCTGCGCGTGATCGCGATGTCCGGTGGCGGCAGCCATCGCCTCGACTACGCCCGCGACCTCGGCGCGTTTCGCACGCTCGCCAAGCCGTTCACGCCGGAGCAGCTCGCCGCAGCCATCGCCGACACGCTCGCCGCCGCCCCGGCTCCGCAATGCGCGCGCGACGCCTCGAACAAATCTTGAGGCATCATCTGTGCTGGAGGGGAGACCCCTCCGCACGTTCGGAACAGACTGTCTACGCTTAATCCTCCACCGACCATGGCCCGTATCCTTGTCATCGACGATGACGAACCGCTGCTCACCGCGCTCGAACAATTGCTCGCTGCCGCCGGCCACGCGGTTGTCACGGTTTCCGACGGCGCCAAAGCCGCCAAACTCTTCCGCCGCGAACCATTCGAACTGATCATCACCGACATCTTCATGCCCAACCGCGAGGGCCTCGAGACCATCATCATGCTGCGCCGCGAGTTTCCCGAACTGGGCGTCATCGCCATGTCCGGCGGCGCCACAATGTCCAAGACCTATCTGGACATGGCCACACGACTCGGCGCGCGTTGCACGCTCTTAAAACCTTTTACGCCCCAGCAGCTCAACGCCGCAATCGACGCGGTCACGACGACGAATCGCCCGCAGTAACCTTCCTTCCTCCACCTAATCATTCCGTTTGCGCTTTCCCTCTTGGGTACAGCGCAGCG
Organism: Opitutaceae bacterium; assembly: GCA_030648295.1. Classification (GTDB taxonomy): domain Bacteria; phylum Verrucomicrobiota; class Verrucomicrobiia; order Opitutales; family Opitutaceae; genus ER46. The sequence goes on from JAUSID010000086.1 coordinate 50,336, forward strand.
GAGTTTCGCGTGCCTAGTCCAACAGAATTGCCGCTGATAGTTTTAACGCCTCCGGCCACGACTGGCGCGTTCGAAAAACGGTCTTTTGAGGAACGCCGCTGCACGAAGCAACGTCGTAAGGATCGTTCCATTAGACTTCAGGGATCAACGAGTTCGCACAATCAGCCGGCGAGCCGATGCATCCAGTTCCGCGATACCATGGCACGCCCCGCGGGCGAACAGCTCGCGCACCACCGCATCGCGCAGGTGGCGTTCGACCGCCTGCCTCAGCGGTCGCGCGCCGAGATGCGGATAAATTCCCTCGCGCACGAGGAACTCCAGAGTATCGCTTGAGACCTCCAAATCATACCCGAGAGGGGCAAAAAGGCATGCCAAGAATCCGGACAATTGCGCCTTAAACTCCGGGTGTTCGGGGGCACCGGTTGCGCGGAAGCAATGCAGCAGCGAGCGCCAGAGGAAAGTGATTTCCCAGGATTGAGAACGCATGGAAGATCCATCCGTAGCTCATGACGCCTCATCGAGGCACTGGAAGAACGATTGCGCCAAGCCCGGTGCCTGAAAAATGGGTCGCCGATAGTTGCCCCGGTTGAGGACGTGATAGCACGCTCCGCTGAATTCGAGTCGTCGTTTGCGGGACATGGCGACGCCGGGGTGCCCCCAATTCCCGCGCGGCCGGTGCCCAATTCAACCGTCGCGTCTACGCAATTGTCCCGTTCACGAATCGCAACGGCGTCATCTCTTTTCCCGGCGGTCCTCCCATGACGTCCGTTCTCGCACGTCGTCGATCAGGAAACGCACGCCTTGATTGTCCGACGGGTTGAACCAGAGCATCCGGTCGAAGACGCGCCCGGCTTCGTCGAACCGCGAGAGGCGCCACAGACACAGCCCGTACCCGTGCAGGCATCGCAGGAACGGCCGGTTGTCGATATGCCCCCAGGGCAGGAGGCCATCGAAGTCCGGAGAGAGGGATAGCTCGCCGATGCGGACGCCGACCTCGTAGTGGCGGATCGCATACTCCGGCCTGTGATCGAAGGAGAAGTTGCCGAGGTGCGCGTGGGCGTCCAGGCAACGCAGGTCGGCCTGGCAGAGCTCTATCAGGACCTTGTGGGCCGCCGCCTCGTCGCCGGCCTCCTTGAGGTCGTTGGAGTCGCAGATCGGGTCGGAGTCGAAGCCGTTGGGATCTCGGCCCGGAACGACCTGTTCCATCTCGAATCATTGGATTCTCCGCTCACGCTCGCTCCAGCGCGCCTTGGCCCGCTCGAGGAAGGACGGCTCGTCGCTTGGCCCGATGCCTGCCACCAAGCGCTCGAATCCGTACATGAAGCCGCTCTTGCGATGGTGGTCGGCGCGGACCCGGCTCACAGTCTTCTCCCACTCGGCGCCAAGTCCGGCGCGCTCGAAGCAACGCTTGGCGCGCTCGAAGTTCGACAGCGCGGCGCTGTAGTATTTGCTCTTCTTGGCGTTGACGATTCGCATCCCCTGCGCGCGCCACAACCGCGCCGCGAGGTCGGGATGGGCCTTTTCGAGCTTTCCGGCAGCGGGCGCGGTGGCGTAGTGGCTCAGGCTTTCCAGCGCGTTGTCCGTGGCGTGGCGTACGAGGTCGGCGAGTCGATCCAACTCCTTGGCCGCCAGGAAGAGATCCATGGCGGAGTGGAGGTCGGCTCCCCTGGCCACCTCGATGGCCTTTTCATGCCACGTGCGGCGCTTGGCCTTCGGCACGAACTTCATGAGGTCCTCGTAGGTGTACTTGCTCGGGTGCTCGCGATAGTCGGCCCAGGCGGCGTCGAGCGCCTCGTCGCCGCGTCCCAGCTTGGTTAGGAGATCCCGCTGGAGCTTCGCGAGGTCGAGACTGGCCATCGACCCGTGCGGCGTCTTCTTGTCGAGATCAATTCCGCGCCCCACCCAGGCGAGGGCCTCTTCCGGTTTGCGCCGGCTGACGAGCAGCGTGGCGATTGCATGGCAATCCTGCGCGCTGAGGCCGGTCTCCTCGGCAAGGGCGATGTACGCGGCGACGTCGTTTTGGGCGGCGTGGAGCGTGCGGAGAACTTCTCCCCAGCGACGACGGGTGTAGTCAGCACCGTCCTTAGATGTGCCGTCCACCTTCGGGTCGGCCTTGGCAGCGGCGGCGAATCTCGCTCGGACCAGCGCCACGAACGCGGCGAGGTTGGCCTTGTCGAGGACCTTTGCGGCGTCCTGCTCGAGGTGGTAGCAGAAACCGTAGTTGTCCTCTTCCATCCATGAGAGCAGGCGGGCCGCGGTCTCGTCTGGATTCGCCTCCTCTGCCTGGCGGGCCTTGATCCAGCCGCAGTACAGAGCGCCGACGAACTGGCCGAAGCTGCCGCTCGAATCGTCGAGTTCCTCAACCTTGGCGTGACACCCGGCGAGGAACGTCTCGTACAGGATGACGGCGCGGGCCGGGTCACTCGCCGCGAGCGTCGCGATCCTGGCCGCCACCTCGTCGAGGTCGCTCACGAAGGAAAAGCAGGCGCGGTCCGGGATGAAGGCGCGCGGGTTGAGCGCCAGCTCGATCTCCCGCTCGATCGGATCGGTCTTGTGGCGGGACTTGCGGGTCATAATTCCGGCGTTCTGTTCCGGCCACTGGTCCTCGTGGCCACGGCACTTGTGCTTCCAACGTGGATCCGCATGCCGGTAAACTTTGGGGAGCCATCGGAGAGAATCAACCCGGCATTGTCGCCGCGAATTCCGAGCCGCGCGCCATTTCGCGTTCCGCAAGTCAGCAAATCGCCGCGCAACTGCGATCCAGCTCGATGCAGCGCGTCAGCATCTTCATCTCGTCTTCCCGCAGGCACTCGGTCGCGCAGTGCTCGCACGCCACGAGACACGCGTGGCAATCGTCAATGCAATGTTGGTATTTTTCGTGAGCCATGATGGTTTTCTCCTTTGTGGTTTTGTTTTGGCGGCGAAGTATTCCGCCTACGCCGTCAAGCATGGCTTTCCGGCAAGCGTCCGAAAATCAGGGGGAGCATCGGTTTTCCCGGTGGGAGAAACTACGTTTCAGCGATGTTGCGGTGAAATCGCATCCGACCCAAAGCGAATGAAGGTTCGGGCGCACGGGAAATCTGTCCCGCTGCAATCGCCCGGCCTCAGAAGTCCTGCAATCTACTCTCCAGGGGGCCGCGGTGCGGATCGAGACGCGCCATCGCTTCGCCGACGAGGTAGACCGAGCCGGTGACGACAACTACGTCGTCGGACCGCCGGCGGTGCAAACAGCGGGCGCCAGGAAAAGGTTGGCAATGGAAGCGTGCATCACGCGACCGCAGTAAGTTCCCGGCACGAGTGTTTCGAGCTGAGGATGCGAGCACGCGCGATCTTGATCCGGCACAACGAAACGAATTCCGTCCGCGCGGCGGCGCCTTGGTCCGGAGTTCACGACGCTTGCGGTTTTGCAGCGGGTTCACCTTACGGGCCGCAGACCTCCCGCGGGAGCATGCCCGCGGGCGTCGCTGCCGCTCGGAGCGTCGTGATGCCTTCCTGAATTTTTTCTTCTACCCAGAGGGCGAAGAGCGGATGCGGTGCGAAACCGGTTCCGAGTTCGAACGTAAGCCCGTTGAGCAGCATCTTCTCGTCGCCCCGCCCCTGCATCCGCGCCGGAATGACGATGGCCCGGTCGCCGTCGCGCGACGCTTCCTCGACGATCTTCCGGATCGCGGCGACTTCCGGCGCTCGCTTCTCAGGCCAGTCTTCACGCCATGTGCCAGTCTGGATGGCGCGGAAGGCCGCACCGCTGTTCGCACGCATCTGCTCCGCCAGCGACGCGAGGATGTGGCGCCAATGGTTGTTGCTCGCATCGTCGCCTGCGCCGTGCGCGACGAGGATCACCGTTTCGCGGGCGGCGTCTTTCGAGAGAGCTTTGGCGCGTTCGAGTAATGCGGCGGCGAAATAACGATGATCTTCCATCCCGCCCACGGTGGTGAGCGACGCCGTTGAGCGGATGCGCGGCGAAGGTCCGGCCGCGGGACCGTGATGGTCGCCGTGACCGTGCGCGGAGTGACCCGCAACAGCGGTGCTGCCGTGGTCAGCGTGCTGACCGTTATCGTGGCTCGCAGTGGCGGACGGAGACAGCAGCGCATCCTCCGCGTCTTGACCAATCATGTGCTCGACGTCGGATTTGAAACTGGTGGCCAGCCCGAAGACGCGCACGACGACAATGGCACGCGCACCGCGTTGCTCAAGCCGGCGGACGGCGCGCTCGACCAACGGCTGATCGGCCATGCTGAAGGCAAATTCGATTTTGTAGCGCTCGGTAAGCGGCGCGATGGTCTCGCGCATGGTTTCGTTCCAATGAAAATCTGCGCCGTGCGCAAGGAACACGACACCGAGATCCTCGGGGCGCAGCGGCACGCTGCGGCTCCACTCATGCGCCATCCACGTGCTCACGGAGGGATGCGGCGTGATGTCGCCGTCGATAAACTCGGCGCCGGCCGGAAGCTGGCTCTGCAGCGTCGCGTTGAAATTCATCATGCTGTCGAGCTTCGAGCCGAGGGCGAATGGGACGACGGCGACGCGCTCGCCGAGCTTGGTAGCCTCGACCAATACCCGTTTCACATCAGAGACGAGGTCCCCGTTCTGCGATGGCGAGCGTCTGGGCCAGACGAGAGCGCGCACGGATTTGAAGCCGAAGCCCTGCGCCGCCAGCTCGGCGAGCCGCTGCCAGTCGGCTTCTGTGCGCTGGCGCGACTCGGCATCGGTCGCGCCGTAGCCGACAACGATCACGTCGCGGCCGGCCGGTTCGTGAATCGCACGGAAACGATCGGCCAGCACCTCGACGGCAAAATAGCTCTGGCCAAAGAGCCGGCCGATGGTGAGTGAGGGCGCGGCGGCGGGCGCAGCAGATTTCGCCGGCGAACCGGGCAACTCCGCGAGGAGTTTCTGTGCGAGCAGCCACTTCGGTTCCGACGCCGAAAGGAACAGCGGCAGCACCACGACGCGCTGCGCCCCGATCTCGCGCAGGCGCTGCATCGCGCGGGCGAGCGTGGTGCGCGTGCGTTCGTCGGTGACGTAAACGATTTCGCACGGGCGGCCGGCAGCGAAGGCGTCAGCCGCGTCGCGGATTTCCTCGTCGCCGAGAAAACCGCGGTCGGGAGCGAGCACGAGGGCCGCCGTCGAGGCGGCGACAGACGAAGGCGCGGGAGCGGGCGAAGTGTCGGCGCCGAGCGCGTTGCGATGTGGGATAACCAACGTGAAGAGGCAGAGCGCACTCGAAAAAAGGGGGGAGGTGATTTTCATGATGCGAAGGATTTCAATAGTGGAGTCGGAGGCTGAGGGCGCTGTTGATGCCAGATTCGGTGCGCCGCTCCTGCTCGGCGAAATTCGTCGCGGCGATGCCGCGGATATTCGCGTAGCGCCAGTATTTCTCGTCGGTGAGATTGTAGATGCCGAAGTTGAGCGAGATATGGTCGCCGATGCGCCACCATCCGCTGAGATCGAAGGTAACGGAGCCGGGGGCGCGGAACACGGTGCCGCTACCGGGGCGCTTGCCATCGGTGAACGCGGCGGAGAGCGCGCCGCCCCAACGACCTTGTCGCGCCGCGTAAGCGAGCGAGCCGTTGACTTTGAGCGGTTCGATTGTGGTGAGCGGCACCCGCGCGCCACTGGCACTTTGATACGAACCTTTGGCGAAGCCGGCGGCGGCGGTTGCGGTGAAGCCGGCACCGATCGCACAACGCGCGGTGACCTCGCCGCCGTAGATTCGGGCGTTGGCGCGGTTCAGGGTTTGAAACACGCCGGCCGGCCACGCGGGATCGAATACGCCGGTCGAGACGATTTGCTCGATGAAATCGCCGTAGCGCGTGAAAAAAACTGCAGTGCGAACCGTGAGTGCGTGGGCGAGTTGGCCTTTGAGGCCGACTTCAAACGCGTCACTCGTCTCCTGTTGCAAATTGGGGTTGGGGACGGTCTTGTAACGAGCGACTGGGTTGGTGAACGTCGAGGTGAGGTCTTCGGCCGTGGGATAGCGAAAGCCGCGATTGTATTGGGCGAGCGCGTTCACGCGCGGGGTGAGCGTGACCACGAAGCCAAGCTTCGGCGAGACGGCGCTGGCGTCGAACGAAGGCGCGGGCTGGCCGGCATTGACGGCGAGATAGGCGGGCGTGTTGTCGGGCGTCAGCTTGAACTGATCGACGCGCAGGCCGGGGATGAGCGTGGCACGGTGGCCGGCCAGCGCGAAGTTGAACTCGTCCTGCACATAGCCGCCGAGGCGGTCGGTTTTCGTGTCCGCCATGCGGGGCTCGACTGGATACGTCGTGCCGGAGCGTGCAGTGGTAGTGACGCTGGACCAGGGCTTGTTCGTGTCGGTGCGGGAGCCTTCGGTGCCAAAGGCGAGGCGGTGCGCTTCGCCCACGGATTTCACGGCGGCAAGCCCGAAGCCGGCGGTGTCGTTGTTGAAGGCCGTGGTGATGTCGCGGTCGCGGAAGGCGCCGTTGGCGGCACTCGGCGGGTTGTAGTTGATGAGCTCGCGGGTGCGATCACGCGTGCCGGCGTCCTGCGTGTAGACGCGGGCCTCGAAAACGTCGAAGAGACCTGCGCCGACGACAATCGGGCGGAACGTGTAGCCGAGGCTCAGGCGAAAGCGCTCGGTGTCGCTGTGCGTGCGAAGATCGGCGGTGGTAGCGGCACCGGCGGTGACCTCCCCGTTGACGAGCGCGGCGGAGTTGGTGCGGGTGAAATAGTCGAGGGCGAACTCGACGCGGTGGGCGGGCGCGGGTCGCCAGAGAAGTTTCGTGAGGATGGCGTCGGAGGACCAGTCCTCCGGGTTGGGGGCGACGGCGCCGTTGTTCTCCGTCTCATGACCGTCGCGACGCGTATAAACGGCGAGAACCGAGAACGGACCGGCTTCGGCTGCAACGGTGGCGAGATGACTGAGGCTTGCGTCGACGGAGCGCCAGCCACCCTTGTAGCCAACATAGTAGGGTCGGTCGGTGCGCGCGAGGTAGTCGTCGGGGGATTTTGTGGCGAACGAAACCACGCCGCCGAGCGCGTCACTGCCGTAGAGTGCGGACGCGGAGCCGTGGAGAATCTCGACGCGCTTGAAGAGTTCAGGATCGACGTAGTCACGTCCGATGATTTCGGAGCCGCCGAGGCTGAACTGGTCGGGCACGCGAATGCCGTCGATCTGCTGGAGCACGCGGTTGCCCTCGATGCCGCGGATGTTGTAGCTGTTGTAGCCGCTGCGCTGGTAAGCGGTGACGCCTGTGCCGGAGGTGGTGAACGGTGCGGAGACGAGCGGTTCGCCTTTGACGACTTCGCCGAAGTGAGCGGGCGTTAGTGGTTCGAGGTCGATCGCGGTGATCGTGCCGGGAGTCTCATCGAGCTTGCGCTCAGTGCGCGTGGCGGTGACGACGATTTCATCGAGTTGGATCGGGGCAGTCTGGACCGGAGGCGTGGCAGCGAAGACGGCGTCGGCGAGGGCTATGGCAACGGCGGCGGGCGCGAGGCGGCGCAGCCGTGGTAGGGAGACAGGATTCATGGTGTGCAGCAGTTGACCGCACAGGCGTGGCTCGGAAAGGTGTGCGTCCGCGCATCGGATCCCGCCCGTGCCGATCGCCGGCATGGATGTGGTTTTCCGAGCCGACAACCTGCGCGGAGGCGACGGCACGGGCGGGAAATTCGGGCGTGCCTGCGCTTTCTTCAGCCGCCTATTATTACCTCAATTCGTTTTTTCACTGCTTAGTGAGAATTTCGATTTCAGTAAGAAAGCATCGACTTCTTACTGAAAGACGCTTTCTTACCGTAGAGTGAAACCGTGAATTCCAGTAACAAAACGCTCATCCGCGATCAGGGCGAGCTGATCCGTCAGTTTTCTCAACTCGTTGCCCAAGAAAAACAAATTAGTTGGGAGAGCGACGTGCTGCCCGATGACAGCGCTCCCACGGAATTGCGCTTGAAACTCGATGGCAAGGTGTACCGGTATACCCCTCGGTATTTCATCGCCCCGACGGCGGATGACATCCTTGCTGTTCCCGCCGCAGCCAGGACGAGCGTTCTGCTCGTGGTGCCAAAGCTCGCCCCAACGCTCATCGAGCTTTGCCGGCAACACCGGGTGAGCGCGGCCGATCTAAACGGCCGCATCTATCTACGGGCGCCCGGATTGCTCGTCGATCGCGGTGCCCTGCCCGGCAGGGATTTTCGTGTCGAATTGGAACCGCGCAATGTTTTCGTCGGCAAGAGCGTTCGGATTGTCCGCACCCTGCTCACCGACCACGAGCGGGTCTGGTCACAGGCGGAAATCGTGCAACGCACCGGGGCGAGTTCCGGGTTGGTATCCCGCATCATCACCCATCTCCTGCGGCAAGGTTTGCTGCGGAAAACCGATCCGCGCCGATTTCACGTGGTGTCGCCATCGCTTCTGCTCGACGCTTGGGTCGAAGCGGATGATTTCGCCCGGCGGGTCACGACGCATCGTTTCTCCGCGTTAAGCGGCGACCCGTTGGCCCTCGCCCATTCCGTGAGCAACGCCCTCGCGAATTCGCCGGAAGCCCCACGCTTTGCCTTCACCCAATGGATCGCGGCATGGTTGCGGAAGCCTTATACGGAGCCGCCTGTGATGTCGTTGTATCTTTCGCGCCTGCCCTCGCCGGGTTTTCTGGAATCGCTCGGGCTGCGGCCAGTCAGCGATGCAGGAAGGGTCTGGTTTCATCTGCCGAATGACGAGGGCGTCTTTCTCGAGCGCAGAACCGTGAATAATCTGCCTCTCGTCACCGACGCACAGATCTATCTCGATCTGCAAAGAACCGGGTTGCGCGGTCCCGAGCAGGCCGCAGCACTGCGGGAGTGGGAAGGATTCTGCCGTCCATGAAATTTGCGACATACGCGGAATACGATCCCAAGGGGCTCGCCTTGTCGGTGCCTGGGCTGCTCACCGTGTGGGCCGGCATCCAGCGATTCCACGAAGAACTCGTGTTGGTCGGCGGACTCGTGCCACATTTCATCTGCCGGCACCCGGAATCCTCCGGCAGGTTGCCGCGGCCGGCTACGCTCGACGTCGACATCGGCATCGCGCTCGGCGCTTCCTCCGGGCAATATGGCAGTCTGGCCGCCGACTTGCAGGGGCAGGGATTTCGATTGAGCAAAAACTTCCCGAGCCGATTCGAGCGCGTCGTTGAGCCCTGGACAATCTATTTGGATTTCCTTGTCGAACATCCACCGGCGATCACGGGAACCGTGATGGTCGACGATGTGCCGGCCAACGTCCTGCCGGGGATCGATCGGGCGCTCTCAACCGCACGAACTCAGGAAATCAGCGGGACGGACTTGTTCGGCGCGGCCCAGCGTTTTTCAATCCGAGTCTGCGAAGTCGGGCCATTCCTTGCGCTCAAATTGAGGGCGTTTGCCGGCCGCCAAGCGCCCAAGGATGCGTTCGACATCCTCTACACGCTGCGCCACTACGATGGCGGCACGCCGTCTGCCGTCGCCGCTTTTGCGGCCGAGGTAAAGGCGGATAATCCCGCAATCCCGGACGCGTTGGCCTGCCTGAAACAACACTTCGGCGAGGAATCCGATTCAGCGCCCACGCGGGCGGCCCATTTCGTTTTCGGTCCGGTTGACACCGGTGAGACGGACGACGTGCAAGTTCTCCGCCGGCAGATTCAACAGGACGTCGTGACCCTCGGCGCTGCACTGATCGCCGTCATCTGAGAACGCATCACTGGCCCGTAGATTCACCACAGCCTTATCTCTAACCGCGGGTGATGCGGCCTGCTAAAAAATAGTGTTTTTGAACCTCAGCCGAACGAGAGCTGAAGGCGTCGGCCATCCCACCATGGAACGGCGACGTCGGTTTTGGCAAAGCCTGCGTCGAGTAGCAGCGGATTGTGCGCCCGTTTGCCGAACTGCACGTGCACGGTGTCACTCGTGATCTGCACGCGTGCGGACGCCTCGACGAAGTCGCGAAAGAGGTGCCGTGATTCCGCGGTCGTATAGGTTCCGCCAATGGCGGCGCCGAGCATCCGGTAAAGACTGCTGCCCATCAGAGTCAGTTGCAGGTCGCAGTTGACCTTGAGCGCCACCGCGGAAGAAAGCGCGTCCATGTGGAAGAAATCGACCCCATCGGAGATCGAGTTTTCGATGAGCATGCGCTTGGCGTAGTGCGCGATCAGATCGGCGGCGCCGCGGCGCATTTGGTTGGTCAAAAGCAGCGTCGGCTCCTCGTGGCCCAGATCGGCAATCGTAAGTTGGCGCAACTCGCCCGCATAGTCGTCCAGGCGATGCGCTGGTCGATAATGCGCGGAGTGCGGTAGGCGCGCGACACACTGGCCAACTCGATGCGCCGCCAGGCCGACTCCGGCGTGGCCTCGATCTGAGCGAGCAGTTTTTCGCTCCGCCGCCGCAGGGTGATGAAATGGATGCCCTGGCGATTGAGGGCGTCGAGGTTCGCATAGGTCGTCAGCTTCGAATCGAAGATGACTTCTTGCGGCACCCGGCCGGTCCTTTGCTGCCAGAACTCGGCGAAGCGCAGGATCTCGTCGTTTTGGTCCTGCTTGCGCACATCGGCATTGGCGTAGCAGAAGACCCGCCGTTCGGCGTCTTGGGCGAGGAACGCGAGCACGCCTTTTTGCCGGCGGCTGCGCTTGGAAACGTAGTGCTTCTCCACCAGTGCATCCTCGCCGTGGAAGGGAATGGTGTGAAAATCGAGATGGAATGAGACGCCGCGCTCGAGGCCGATGTGCGTCATGGCGTCGAACCACACCTGCATCAATTTCGGGTAACAGCCGGGATCGATGCGGCAACTGTATTCAGTGAGTAATGAGCGTTTGGGAATCGCGTTGAGCCCGGCGAACAGCGCCAGCCCCTGGTCGAACACCGAGGCCATGACATGACTGTGGCGCGCGCTGCCAAAGAGATTCAGCCCCAGCAGCGAGCGCAGCGCGCAAGCGGCCGGGATCATCTTCGTGCCAGGCAGGCCCACTGCCTTGACCACGCGCTCAAAGCCCAGGTTGACGAGCATCGGCACGAACAGAAACAGGCCGCCGAAGTCAGTGCGCACTTCGCGCTGCGCTATCGTCCGGCGGCAGGGTGCAAGGGAGCGGCGGCACTGGCTCGCTCACGCTCGACGGCGGCAGTGTTTCCCCCGGCAATTCGCCCGGCACGATGACCGCCGGCGCGACGACCTTCGGCCCCGGTGGCAGTTACACGTGGGAAATCAACAGCACCACGCCGGGCGGCGCTGGCGCGAGCACCGGCTGGGATCTTCTCTCGATCAGCGGCGCGCTCACGATCACTTCCACCAGCGGCAGCCCGTTCACGATTCATCTCACTTCGCTCATGGCAAATAACTCACCCGGCGACGTGTTCAATTTCAACGCGTCCCAGAATTCCAGTTACACCATCGCGACGGCGAGCGGCGGCATCGGCAGCTTCAGCGCGAATCAATTCACGTTGAACACCGACAGTTTCAGCAACGCCCTCCACGGCGGCACCTGGTCGCTCGCCGCCGCCGGCAACGATTTGAATTTGAACTTCACCGCCAGCGCCATTCCCGAGCCTTCGACGTATGCCGCCATAGCCGGCGTCGCCGCGCTGGCCCTTGCCGCGTGGCGCAGACGCCGCATCCGCGCAAACGCTCTCACCGTCTGACGCTCGACGAAGACGGCGGCGGGTTCGGGTTTCACATCGCCGCGAAAGCGTAGTAGCGAATTCGGACGTAACGAGGAGTCTAGTTCATTTCATACAGCTCGATGAGCGCCACGCCCGTCGCGCCGTCGACCCCGGAGACCTGCGTGGTGTAGCTGCCGGGATCGAGCGTGACGAGCAACGCGGCGTCGAACGACGTCGCGCCGAGCGGAAAGGAACCCGCTTGCGTGAAAGCGTTGCGGAGCGCGGTCGTGTTGCCCCAATCGTCATTCGTAGCGATCGCCGCGCTCGCGCCGGTGCGGTAGAGTTGAAGCTGCGGATCGAGCAACACTCCGGTGACGCCAAACCCGGCGAGTGCCGGCCCGATCGCGCGGAGGAGCACGGTTTTCTTTCCGCTACCGCCGATCGTGAAACCCGCGATCAAGATGCTCTCGCCCGTGCCCACGCGCGTGCGGGCCGAGACGTTGACCAGCCGCGACGTGGCGGCCGGATTGGCATCGTAGAGCTCGACCAGCGCGACGCCGGTCGCGTTGCCCACGCCCGTGGTCTGTGCGGTGTAACTGCCGGCGTCGAGCGTCGTGAGCAGGGCGGCGTCGCGGCTGCCGGCGCCGAGCGAAAACGCGCCGAGCTGGCTTGCGGTCGTTGCGACCTGCGTGGCGTTACCGGCTGCGCTCCAGTCGTCGTTGGTCGCGACCGCGGTGTTGCCCATATAGATCGCGACGAGCGGGTCCGCGAGCGCGTCCGTCACGCCGAAGGTGCGCAGCGCGGGGCCGATGCCGCGCACGAGTAGCGACTTGCCGGCGCCGGATACGACGAAACCGACGATTAGCGTCTGCGCGCCGGTGCCGGCGGTGGAGCGGATCGAGAGATTCACTATCCGGCTCGGGTTTTCGAGCACGAGCGTGGCCGTGCTGCTCATGACGCTGCCGACGCTGTTGGACACGACGACGGAGTAAGCGCCGGCGTCACCCGCCTGCACGTTCGGAAGGCTCAGCGTGGCGCCGGTGGCGTCGGCAATGTTCACGCCGTCCTTCCGCCATTGATACGCCAGCGGCGCGGTGCCGGCGGCCGTCACGCTGAAGGTGACGCTGGTGCCCGCGCTCGCCGTCCGGCCCTGCGGTTGCACCGTGATGACCGGTGCGGTGGGCGTGATCGTCGCATCGAGGATCGAAACCGTGCCGTCGGCCACATTGGCGACGTAGACGAGGCCCGTGGTCTCGTCCACGTTGAGGTCGCGGGGAGAGGCGCCCACGGCGACGCTGCTCGTCAGCGTATTGGTGTCACCATCGATCACGGCGATGGCGTTGCCGCTGATGTCCGTGGTGTAGACGACGTGCGTCCGGGAGTTTACCGTCACGAACTCGGCGCCGGTCGCAATCTGCGCGACGAAGGCGCCGGTGTCGGCGTTGAGCACCTCGACGCCGCCGAAATCGGCCACGGTGTTCTTGATGATGGCGACGTAGAGCCGGCGGCGCGGCGGATCGATCGCGAGGCCCCAGACGTTGCCGAGCGGCGGGCGCCACGTGGCGACGACTTGAAACGTCGTGGCATTGATGACGCTGATGGTGCCGCTCTGCTGGCTCGCGACGTAGAGGCGGTTGCCGGCCTCGTCGAGCGCGATGCCGACCGGCCGGCTGGGCACGCTGACGGTCGCGAGCACGGCGAGCGTGTTGCCATCGAGCACGGTGAGCGATTCGCCTGCGGTGGCGAAGACGCGGTGCGACGTGGCGCTGGCGGTGACGACGCGCACGGGCCGGCCGATTGTCGTGGTTTTTAGAATACGGCCGTCCGTCGTGCTCAGCGTGGTGAGCGTGCCGTCGCCGTCGTTGAGCGAGTAGACCTGCCGCAGCGAGCCATCCACCGCAAGCGCCCACGGCGAGGGGCCGGTGCGCCAGGTGGCGACGAGCGCCTTGGTGGCGGGGTTGACGACGGCGAGCGTGTCGGTGAGGAAGTTGGTAACGTAGATCCGCTGGCCGACTGGATCGTAGGCGATGCCGGTGGGGGCGCTCGCGAGCGGCCAGTGCCCGACGATCGCCTGGCTCGAGGTGTTGATCACGGTGAGGCTGTTGCTCGAGGTGTCGGCGACATACGCGCGGCTCGCGGCGCCGTCGATGCAGAGCGCGGTCGGGCGCTGGAGGACGTCGAGCGTCTTGAGCTGGGTGCCGCTGCTGTTCCAGATCAGCACGTTGTTGTTGCTGGAATCGGCGACGTAGACGAAGCGCGTGGCGGGATCGATGGCCACGGCGCGCGGCGTGAGACCGACCGACAGCCAGCGGGCGCTCTCGCGCAGCGCCGCCGCGCCGCCGCTCGAATCGAGCACGGCCACGGCTTTCGAGGTGGAGAAGGAAACGTAGACGCGTGAACCCGGATCGACCGCGATGCTCGAGGCGGCGAAGAGCAGACCAAGCTCGACGCGGCCCACAACGGCCTGTTGGGCGCCATCGATCGCGATCACGGTCCACGGCGATGCCTCGAGCGTGACGTAGGCCACGTGTGTGCTGCGATCGACCGCGACGTGAATCGCGGGTGCGCCGACCGCCACGGTGCCGCGGACCGTGCCGGTCGTGGCGTCCAGGAGCGTGACGGTGCCCGCGCGATTCACGCCGTTGTTGGCGACGTAGACCAGCCCCGTGTCGGGATCGACGGCGATGCCCTGCGGCTGCGCGCCGACTGCCACGGTGGCGAGGGTGGTGTTGGTGGTGGCGTCGATGACGGTGACCGTGTTGTCGTCGGGATTCGTGACGAACACCCGGTGCCGCGTGGAATCGACGGCGATGCCTTGGTAGAGCCCGTTGATGCCTGCACCGATCGGAATCGTCGCCAGGACGTTGCCGGTGGCGAGATCAAGCGCGGTGACGCGGTTGCTGGTCACGATGCCGACGTTGACCGCGACATCGGCGTAGAGCTCGCGGTGGACGGCGTAGGCGCGGTTCAACGACGACTCGACGGCGACCGCCACCGGCGCGCTGGCGGAGGGGTTGGGGCCGACGGGAAAGGTCGTGACGGCGGCGAATGCGACGGGTGTGGCGAGGAGGAGCGCAACGCAGGCGAGGGCAGGGCGGTGCGGGACGAAGCGGGAGGCGACCAAGCCTTCCGCGCTGAGCTGAAGCGGGGAAACGGTTGTGGAGTTCATGGACTGGAAGCTGCCAAGGCACGGGCCATTTCTGGCCGCGAAGCTGGGGGAACAGGTGACAGTCTACCGTGCCGTGCGGTTGGCGAAAATCCGGGCCTGCCCGCAGATTGAGCTACGTAAATGCGCCGCGCCGTGCGCACGGCAACCCATGGGCGAATCCCAACTGCGGCTGAAAACTCGCGGTTGGCCCGAGGTAACAACGGCGCTGAAAAACATGGTGGAGGCTGCTGGCCGCCTGCGCAGTCGGGTGCTGAAACCGGCACACCCATAGACGAGATTGAGTTGTACCACCCGCGGCGTGGGTGACGCCGCGGGCCGATAGCCTCGCTCCTCTACTTGGGGCTGGCGTTTGGTCTGGTCAACCCGTGAAAGCCCAAGCGGCGCGTGATGCACCTCCGAATTGTGGTTTCAGGCCTCTGATGAACGGCTGCGATTCGTCCTCCCAACAACGAGTCCACCTCTGCGATTACCGCTTCCTTCACGCCGACTCCCGCCGTCGCGAACGATCATGTCCTTCCGTTCGCCGTCGGTCCTCCGCGCTTTTCACTCCCCTCCAAACCTCGCACGGTTGACACGAAAGTGCCGGGCGGTTCGGCCGTGTGCGGGATCACTGTTGCGAGAATTGCCACTCATGTTGTTTCGTTCGACGCACGCTTAGCGTGCAGAGTTTTTCCCGACGCTGATTCGACAATCGCCTGACCCGTTTCCGACCCGACGTCGTCCATGGTGGCCAGGCCGGGGACATTCACCCGCCTCCGAACGGTCAGCTGTGCTCATGCTGCCCGCGCTGAGCGTCGCGGGTGTGCCGATTTTGCCGAGCCGGACGCTTGGAAAAGAGGAGGTTCAACTCGCGCCAGGCTGTTGGTCGAATTGAAAGAATATGCCTATGAGATCGAACGGTTGCGCGGAGTCGTTAGCGCCACCGTTTTTCGCGCGAGCTTCATGCCGCCGACGGCTCGGTTCAGCTCCTATTTGAAGGAACGAGGATCGCGGGTGGAGCGGGCGAACTTCGATGTCATCGTGCTCATTCAGGCGAGCTCGCTCGCTGCAGCGCGCGACGTGCAGATGAGCCCGGCTTACGGTTTCATGCTCGCGGCAATCCGGAAGGCCAGTCGGCCAGTGCACGTCATCGCGGCTCGCAACGCGCGCCGGATCGGCGATGTCGCGGCGGGTAAGGGATTATTTCTCTTCAACCATTTCGCGGCCGAAGACGTTTCCGTGATGCTTCCGCTGTGGGAATACCTCGCGGGTTGGTATGTCGCCGAGACGGGACTCACCAACTCGATCGCACTCGTGCCTGAGGAGGGCGGGAAATCGGACTACGCGATCATCAACTGGGCGCGCTGGGACGTGAGCCCGCTCCGGCATTTCTGGACTCAACTGACGAAACCCAGCTTCTGGCGCACCGTGCCGCGCAACCTCGACGCCAACCACGCAGCGTCCATGCCGATCTACTGCCGCCTCGCGTGAGTGCCCAAATCGATTCCGACGGCGGCTTCAAGTAGCGTGGCCTGCGCGCAACCGTTCGCGTGCTCGTTGCATGAGTTTGACGCGGCCGGCAATTGAAGGGAGGAAAGGCGTCGCCGAATTAACGGCGGCGACAAGACTGTCGCGCGAAGCGGCCGGGAATTCTTTCACGAGTTCCTTGACGGCGAAGTCGAGATCCTCGGACGCCCACGCAATTTGGCCGGGATGCTGGAACAGTTCATCATCGGGGATCATGCGCGGCATCGAGATGCTTGGTCGCACCAGATTCCGCTTCAACTTCAAAAGCCCAGAGGAATGGTCGGGCGCGCCGGCTTGTCGAAGAAAGCGGCGCGCCCGCGGCCAATTGGCGTGACCAAGGGATAGGTTTTTGCGCGGCGCAAAAACCTTAGCGATTCCCGGCTCGGCGGCTGTCGCGGAGCACACTCCCGCTTTCGGAAAGCTCCAATTGGAACGAGCCTTGGCTGTTCTTGATCTCAACCTTATAGATCGTCGCCGCCCCGCGAAGACCCTCTTTGTCGATTTTCACGATCTCACCATCGGCCGCTTCGCGACGAATGGTTTGCTGGACCGCGGCAGGAGTAGCCGAGAACGTCGTTCCCAAGCCAAGCGCGGGCGGTTTTTCGGTGGGGCGCAGGAGCGTGCCATCTTCCGCGACGTAGAATCGCGGATTACGACCGCGCTCGCGGAATTCCACTCGGTAGGCGGCGCGGCCATCCACGGTATCGGATGTGATATCGCCAATCTCGCGTCCGGCTGTTTCCTGGTTGATGGCTTGCCGCGCCGCGGCTGGCAGCTCTTCGAGTTTCAATTTCGGGACATACGGGGCTGTGCCGTATTCCGACGAATAGACCGGCACGTCCGGCGTCGTCGAACCGACGGCGGCCCGGCGCGAGTCGCGAAGCACGGTTCCATCCGCGGAAATTCGAAGGCGCGCATTCGGAGCGTTGTCGCGCTCCAATTCCACATCGTAAACCGTCTGACCACCCACGTTGCGAATCGTGACTTCCTTCACGGCCTCGTTGGCGGCGGATACGTTCAACGCATTTTTCAACGGCGCGGGGAGCTGGCTGGTGTCGACGCGCTCGGCGGCCTGCACTGACCAAGCAGCGAAGAACGCCGACGCGATCAAGAGGAGCTTCGTTTTCATGCGACGTTAGACCAAGGAAAACGATGCCGCGCCATGGGGCGGCGCCCGTATCCGCGCCTCGGAATTTCTGCCAACCGCGTCGGTGAGTCCGCTACCAACCGGATTACGAGGAACGGCCCGATGGCCAAACCCGCCGAGGAGAACTAATATCTTCGACCCGCGGACGCAGGAAGTCGGATGCCGCGTGCGGAAACTGAATTACGCACATGCAGGATTTTTTGCTCTTCTCCGGCACTGCCAATCCCGATCTGGCCGCGGCGATTGCGCACAACCTGGACCATCGCGTTAGTCCCAGTCGGCTCGAGCGGTTTCCCGACGGGGAGATCACGGTTTACCTCGACGAACCAGTGCGCGGACGGTCGGTTTTCATCGTTCAATCCATCGCGTCGCCAGTAACCGATAATCTCTTCCAACTGTTGCTCTTCGTCGATGCCTGCCGCCGCGCCGCGGCCGGTCGTGTCACCGCGGTCGTGCCGTATCTTGGCTACGCGCGCGCCGACAAGCGTCACGGCCGGCGCGAGCCCATCACGGCGAGCATGGTGGCGACGCTGCTTCAAGCTGTCGGCCTCGATCATCTCGTTACGCTCGACCTCCACGCGGCGCAAATCGAGGGATTCTACCATTTGCCGGTGGACAATCTCACCGCGGTTCCGACGTTTTGCGATCAACTGAAACCTCGCCTTTCGCCGGGGACGGTTGTCGTTTCGCCGGATGAAGGCCGCTTCAAAACCGCGAGCGAGTTTGCGCGGCGGCTCGGCACCACGGTGGCGGTATTGCAGAAGCAGCGCGAGACCGGCAGCGAGACGAAAGTGGTCAAGGTCATTGGCGAAGTGCGTGATCGGCCCTGCTTGATCATCGACGACATGATCAGCACGGGTGGCACGATCGCCACTGCCATCGCGGCGCTGCTGCAGGCCGGCGCGCGCCGCGAAATAATCGTGGCTGCCACGCACGGCGTATTGGTGCAAGGCGTCCGCGAGCAACTGAGCCATCCGGCTCTGCACGAAATCATCGTGACCGACACGATAGCCCAGCATCACCCGGACTGGCCGCAATTGAGAGTGATCAGCATCGCTCCGCTGCTCGCAATAGCCATCCAGCGCCTCGCTACCTCGGAATCCATCAGCGATCTCTTCCAGTGACGTCAATCACATCTCCGGGGGCCGAATGCTCCCGCTTCGGTTCAGAAGTTTTCACGCAGCCTGACCACAGCATTGGTCGTTCGGCCGCGATAGCCGTCGGACGCAGTTGCGAATGTCACTCCGGAACGGCCCATCCCCTTGGCCAAAACCAGAGCACCAACAACCCGCCGAGCAAGGCAGCACCGAAGAACGGCGCGAGGCGCAGGCCGAAACTGCGTCCTCCGAGGAATGTCGCGGCGATTCCTTTGAAAACAAAATTCGAGAGCGACGCGGCGAGGATGAGTCGCCACGCGTTGTTCGCCTCCAGATGATTGCTCTCCACCATGCGCGACAGCGACAGGGTGATCGCGTCCATGTCGGTTAGACCCGAAACCGCCGCCACCACATAGAGTCCAGTTGCCCCGAACTGTTGCTTCACGGCCGCCACGGTGAGCGTGATAACCGCGTAAATGAGCCCAAAGACGAGCGCGCTCTTGAGCTCAGCCGGATTCGTAGGCGAAGGCATTTCTTCGCGCTCCCCGCGAAATAACAAGAACGCCACCGCAGCGATGCTGCCCACCCAGACGAAGGCAATCGCCAGCGGCGGAAGCAGCGCCGCAAGGTGCGACGGCGCAAACAGGGAGACTTCGACGATCACACGCAGATAGGACACGGCGGAGGCGATCAAGATGACGGCGACGGCCAGCATGTGCGCCGCCGGCGCACCTCGGGCACGGCGCGCGTAGGAAACCGTCGTGGCCGTGCTGGAGATCAGGCCGCCTAGAACTCCACCGAGCACGAGACTCGCCGTCGGGCCAACGAGCTTGTAGATGATGTAACCCAACAGGCTCAGACCGACGATCAGCACGACCATCCGCCAGATGTCGAAAGGATTCAGGACTCGCAAAGGGCCGAACTCGCGATTCGGCAAAAGCGGCAGAATGATGAGCGAAATCACCACAAGTTGCATGATGGCGGCGATGTCCTTCGGCCCCATCTTCCGCACAAAGACGTGCATCGGCTCTTTCAGGTGCAGGAGAATGACCACGAGCCCGGCCGCCACTGCGGCGACCGCGCGATCGCCCATGGGCAGGTAGGCACCGATGGCGAAAGTGAGCAGCGCTGCAATTTCCGTCGTCTGGCCGTGCTCGCTGTCTTCCCGCTTTGCGCTCACGAGATCGGATATCAGCAGCGTGCCGAAAATGGCGACCACCCCTGCGGCAATCGGCCACGCACCGAACCTTTCGCCGAGCATTCCGCAAAATGTGCCGAACAGGCTGATGAGCGGAAACGTCCGGATGCCGCCAAATCGCACTTCGGTCCGCTCCCTCTGCAAGCCGATGAGAAGGCCCAACCCAAGCGAAATGCCGAGTGTGATGAATGGCTCCACAAAACCTATGCGTTGGCCGCGGCGGGTTGCGTGAGGGGCTTTTTCTCGCGCCGCCAAGTTTTCCAATACCCCGCGAGGCGCTTGCAGAAGACGGAGGGTTTTTCGGCGTAGAACCGTGCCCCCATTTCCAGTGCCGTAGCGCGCAATTCACGCTGACGCTCCTCGATCAACCCATTGAGCGTTTCTATTTCCCGCGCATTGCCATCGCCGATCGACCGAGCTTGGACGTCCTGTCGGAGCACGACGAGGTCGTGGTCGTCGCCGAGGCATTCACCGAGTGCGTCCAGTTCACTCGCCGTCGCGTCCATCTGTTCGGGCCAGACAGGTTGCAGGAGCCTCACATGATACCAGAGGTCCTTTGCACATTTGCGCCATTCGTGGAAATTCTCAGGCGATGAATCTTCCAGCACCGTCTGATAGGCGCGCCAGCCTTGGCGGTAGGCGGTTTTCACGCCCGGACCAAGCGCCTTCCATTCCTTGCCGCTCACTTTCAGGCGCTCCAACGTTTTAGTGAAACGGCGCAGCGTCCTCTCGACGGCTCTTGCGGTCTTCTCGTTTCGAAAGCGCTTCATCTCTTCATCGCAGCCTTTTCGCAGTTCGGCGCGGACATGGCGCAATGCACCCGGCGCGAGCGGTCCCTTGAAATGCCCGATCAGATTTCGAAGGGTCTGGGCTTTTATGAGGTGGTCCCCATCCGTTGGACAGGTGGGACGGGAAATTAAGTTATGGTAGACAAAGGCGATTGAGATGCCTTGGCCGGCTCCGAGGACAGAGGCCGAAGAGCTTGCCGCAGGAGCCGGCCCGAACGTGGACGGATTGATGGGCGGCTCATTGGTTGACTGCAAGAGGAAGCGTAGTGGCGTAGGCTTCCGCGGGTTTGAGGCCGTCGAGCGACGAGTGCGGCCGGCGGTGGTTGTAGAACTTGAAGTACGCCGCCAATCGCACTTGGCCAATGAGAATGGAGTCGTATCCAAAAAGGTAGATCTCCTCGTATTTCACGCTGCGCCAGAGCCGCTCGACAAACACGTTGTCGAGACATCGGCCTTTGCCGTCCATCGAGATCCGGATTCCACGGTCGAGCAGGATTTGCGTGAACTCCGGTGAAGTGAACTGGCTACCTTGGTCGGAATTGAAAATCTCCGGTTTGCCATGTTGCCGCAGTGCGGCCTGGAGGGTCTCGATGCAAAAGCCGACGTCCATGGTGTTGGACAGCGTCCAGGCCAACACCATCCGGCTGTACCAATCGATCACGGCGCACAGATAAGCGAAGCCCCCAACGATGGGGACAAAGGTGATATCGATGCTCCAGACCTGGTTGGGCCGGGTGATCTCCAGACCCTTCAGCAGATAGGGATAAACGGCATGCGCACGATTTGGCTTCGAAAGATCCGGCTGCGGGCACATCGCTTCGAGCCCCATCAAGACCATCAGCCGCCGGACCCGCTTGCGATTGACCACCCACCCCTCGTCCCCGAGGAAGAGGACCAGCTGCCGGGCGCCAAAGAACGGGGCCGATTCGCCACGCCCGTGCAAGCGGAGCGCGATGCGCGTTGAACGTCTGCATGCTTACCGCTGCACTTCGCGCTCCAATGCTCTCACGGTGCCGTTACGGAAAACCACGCTGAAGCGGTCGCGTTCGCGGCGGTCGGGATATTCCATATAGAAGGGATACAGCGGATCGCCCCACATATAGTAGCGATGATACCAGCCGCGATAAAGCGGGACGCCCGTCGGTCCGTCGTAGGTGACATAGTGCCAGATCTCACTCATGCCATCCTGATCCGTGCGCGTGGTGTAGCGATCCGGTTCGCCCAGCGCGAGGCGCACCATCTCGGCGTTGAAGCCGACGGCCACCTGCCCGCGACGGATCATCTCCTGTTGCTCGGGAGCCAGTTGGACGAAGAGTTCGGGATTTCGTTTAATGCGCGTTGCTGGCGTGGAGCATCCAAACGATAAGACGAGGACCGCAGCGACCGCGGACCACAGGAGTGTTTTCAATGATGTTTTCATAGTTGCGTTGCGGTTCGATGGAAGCGCGGCACTGCGCACAGCAATTCATTCCACGAACCAGATGCTGCCGTCTGTGACGCCGGCCCGGTGTGCGGATTCGATCCCCGCCGGAGCGCTGGCGAACGCGCGGGCCTTCTCCAGATCGGACACTTGGAAAATAAAGATAACTTCATTCGGATCATCGATGTCGCGCCAAAGGCCTTCGAGCGTAAGCCCGGCCTCGGCATGCGCGTCCGCGTGGGAATCGAAAACGGATTTCCACGCGGCGAAGTCCTTCACCTCGTTCCAGCAGATCATCCGGGTCATGGCGTGTCCTTTGTC
The DNA here is from genome assembly GCA_030648295.1 of Opitutaceae bacterium. Taxonomy (GTDB): domain Bacteria; phylum Verrucomicrobiota; class Verrucomicrobiia; order Opitutales; family Opitutaceae; genus ER46. The sequence goes on from JAUSID010000086.1 coordinate 72,535, forward strand.
TGGGGCGACGGGCCCCCGGGTGCCGAGGTTGCGCCCGATCCTGGAGCCGGCGCGGTCTCGGTCGGTGGGATGTAGGTTCCCCACATTTCGGCCTTCGCCAGCACGTGCCCGCCCATCGCATCGACGACGCGCGCGCCATCGGCGCCGTCTGGCAGGTAGAGCTTACAATCGAGGGCGAAGAGACGGAAAAAGTAAACGTGCTCTCCTTCGTGGCTCGGCCCGTGATACCCAATCTGTCCCCAGTGATTCCGGCCCGGATGCGCTCCGGGAGGCGCAACCGCGCCTTCTTCCATTCCTGCCACCGTGGCATTGATGTTGAAGAGCACCCAGAGTGTGACGACGTCCCGCGGTGTGTGCCGCTGATCCATCATCAACGTCAGGCTCTGCGTGCCCGGAGGAACGTCGCGAAAAATCAGCGGCGGGCTGCGATTGTCGCCGAAACAGGTGAAACGATTGGGAATCGTTCCTCCCGATTGAAACGCCGGACTTTCGATTGTCATGCGCGCCTCGCTTTGAGCTGTGCACGGTCTGAGTCAGCGATCGCCGCGCAGCTTCGGAGCGCCGGCCGTGATGTCTTGATCCCAATCCGAATAGCGGGGGCGCCCATAGTAGTCGTGCAAGTTGGCCGCATATGCCGGATTCCATGGCATCGAAGCATCGTAAGGAGGGCTCGCCTTGATCGCGTCGCGAGTAAGGTCGACGTAGACTGTCTTCGTTTCCCAACTCACTTCGCGAATCCATCCCGGCGCCACGATGACCTTTTTACCGGGCAGCCAATTTCGCGTGTCGACCACGAGATAACGCACACGCCACGCGTCGTCATCGATCAGGAAATCCTCGAGATGACCAATTGCCCCATCCGATGCGGCGATGTGATAGTTCGTCGTGTCCTTCGCGCTTCGGAGATACGGATTACCTTTGCGCCGCAACGGAGCATCCCCATCGGTCAACCCGGGCTCCGATGTGTTCGCCGCCGGCGTCGGAGTGAGAATCGGCGTGGCGATTCCACCTTCGGCAAAGACCGCGCCCCAATAGGGTGGCCAGCCGTAGTATTGCCGCAACGTCTCCTCGTGCTGTCGCGAAACGGGTTTGTCGGTATCGATGCTCGGACTGTTCCGCACCTGCTCCATCGTCAGGTCGACCGGAAAGACTTGGAGCCCCCAATCCATGGCACCCAGCGCGTCGGGTGAAATCAGCACCTTGCGCTTCTTCCGCCACGCGCGGGTTTCAATCACGAGGTAGCGAACGTGCCAATGGTGGTCATCGAAGTAAAAATCCTTCACCTCGCCGATGATCCCGTCGCGCGCCTGTAGCGCACGGCTTTCCATTTGTTTTGCATTTCTTAGCACGACTGTCCGGAAACATGTATTTCTACAAGAACAGGTTAGGGATATCATCTGTGCCGGTCCTTGTATCAATTAATAGTGAGTCATTCATAAGTAGCTGTTGGATTGGGACTTTCTCAAACGGAGTGACGCTGATGACCTGAAAGATTTCGTGCAAACTTTGGTCCAACTTCAAAGTCTTCTTCAGAATCGCCACCAAGAGGTAGGTGGCGAGCGCGGTCCAGATCTGTATACGCACGGCGTTCTCGTTCGTGCCCATGAAAGTGCGGATGCGCAGGTGTTGTTTGATCCAGCGGAAGAACAATTCGATTTGCCAGCGCGCATGGTAAAGTTCCGCAATCTGCAGGGCTGTCAGGCCAAACAGATTGCTGATAAAGACAAACGATCGCTCCAATTCGGCGTCGTAAAAGCGAACGCGACGGAGCGTATCGGGATAATATTGCTTCGGATAAAATCCGCGCAGACGAATCGTTTGGTCGCAGCGCAGCCCGCTGGCTTTGTCGACCGGCCGACTCTCCACCACATAAAAATCCATGTTCGTTTTCGCGCGAGTCACGAAGAACGCGCTCTGTTGAGTAAAGCGAGCCAGTCGCGCGAAATCGATATAGCCGCGGTCGATGACATAGATCGAGCCCGCTTCGACCGGCAGCACGTCGAGGATATTGACCTCGTGCACTCGAGCCTCCGTCAGAGTGAGAAACGACGGGATCGAGCCTCGCAAATCCAAGAGCGTGTGCAGCTTGATCGCAGCCTTGGTCGATCGGAAACGTGCCCAGGGAAAGAGACTCAGACACAAATCGATCACGGTGGCGTCCAGCGCATAGACGGTCTGAGTGATGTCCACGCCGAACGGATCGGCGGCATAGAGCTTGCGCGCACGAGCGATCAGCGTCTGTGCCCAGTCGGCAAAGATGCGCCAATCCCGAGCTTCGTTGGCGTCGGCCAAGGTGCTCCGAGCTACGCGACTGCGAAAGCCCATTTGATAAAGCAACTCGGGCCGCGCGTTCAATGCCGCCTCCAGGTCGCGAAGACTGTCGCGGAAGGTCAGTTGGGCGAATGCCATCGCGAGCCACTGGTCGCGACAGGAGAACGTTTTGATATAAGCGTCGCCGTGATATCGTTCGATACAGCGTTGAAACGTCTCTCGGTGTCCGAGAGACATGATCTGCGCAAAAACATTTTCGTTCGCCATGGCAAGGACGAAGTCCGTGCCATGATGGCTCAAAATTACGACCCAAACCAAAATGCGTCACAGTCAAACAGGATTGTATGAATCCGGTAAACAAGAGCTTATGTGTTTATCGTATGTCCGTTTCCGGACAGCCGTGATTTCTTAGCATAGCGAACTCCTCGATTGGTGCGAAATATAACCCTCAATGCCCATTCCACCATCGGGCGTCGCGCGGGTTGGTCAGTGGGGCCAGCCCCGTGCTGGCTGTGGGAGCATCGCCGTTTTTCGGAAAAATCGGTTCGCGCCCGCCGGCAGAGCCGCGCTGGCTGACAGCGGATGCGGCAACGCAATTTTGCCTTCATGTGCCCAAACGCCGCGCTTGCAGCACGTGCCGCACGCCGCGTGCGATAATACGCTCCTCGTCCGCGGCAATCACGCGCACGGTCACTTTTGCGCCATCGCGCGACAGGACCGCGGCATTTTCGACGTTCGATGCCTGGTCGAGTGCGATTCCCAGGAATGCGAGCTCGCGGCAGACACGTTCGCGGATCTCCGGCTGGTGTTCGCCGATGCCGCCGGTGAACACGAGCGTGTCGATGCCGCCGAGCACCGCGGCCAGCGCACCGATCGCCTTTCGCACGTAATAGCAGAACATTTCGATCGCATCCGTGGCACGCAGGTCGTCGCCGGCGCGCTCCAGCAAGTCACGCAGATCGGAGGTCGTCTCCGAAACCGCCAGCAGGCCGGAACGGCGCGTCATCTGCTCGAAGATTTCCTCGGCCGACATCTTGTGATTGCGGGCGAGCCACAAAAACACGCCCGGATCGAGATCGCCCGAGCGATTGCTCATGGGAATTCCGCCTGTCGGTGTGAAGCCCATCGTCGTGTCAAGGCACCGCCCGCCACGCACGGCGGCCAGGCTCGCGCCATCGCCGAGATGCGCAAGAATGAGCCGGCCAGTGGCCGCCGCTTCACCCGCGGTTCGACGAAGCTCATCCATCACATGCGTGTAGGAAAGCCCATGAAATCCATAGCGCCGCAATCCTCGCGCCGCGTCCAATCGAGGCACCGGCAGACGTTGTGCGACTTCCGGGAGGTTGCGGTGAAACGTCGTGTCGAAACACGTGACCTGCGGAAGATCGGGCCATCGCGCTGTGATAGCCTCGATGCAGCCGAGTTCGATGGCTTGATGCGCCGGGTCGTAGGGTTCCATCGCTCGCAAGCGATCGATCACCTCCCTGTCGATCAGCACCGGTCCATTCAAGTGCGGACCGCCGTGCACGACACGATGCCCGATCGATATCAGTTCCGCATCGGTCGTCATCGCCTCCGCGCAGCGCTCGATCACTTCGCGCAGCGCCTGCAGGTGGTCGATGCGACCGAGCGGAACGCGCCGGGCATCCGCCTGATCGCCCTGGAAGATTAACGTCGCATCGGCCCCGCCGAGCCCCTCGATCTTCCCTCTCCAGCGCGACGCGGAAACGTCGGCCAGTGAATAAAGCGCGAACTTCAAGCTCCACGATCCCGCATTCAATGCGAGCAGCATCCCGCGCTCCGCACTCGATGTCGTGACCAGCGTTGGTGCGTGGATGGGGACCATAAATTTCACCTCACTCTGCTCGGAAGAAGCGAGTCGTGCCATAGAGCGCTCGCGGTGTTCCGCGGTCGGACTCGTGCCTCTCGCCGCGATGGGAAAACACACGAGAGCCAACGTTCCGCGACGTCCACCACGTTGAAAACCGCCTCGCAAGGCCTATGCTTATGCTCTCCAAGGCGCAGGCCTGAAACCGGGAGGAACGCGAATGACGATTCTCAGATACATTGTGACCGATGTCGACCGGTCGGTCGCGTTCTACCAAAAACATTTTGGCTTCGCGCTCCGGAAGCTGATCGGCTCTGCAATCGCGAATGTCGCCAAGGATGACCTGTCACTCTGGCTCAGCGGACCGGAAAGTTCGGCCGGCCAGCCATTGTCGGACCAAAGCCGGCCAGTTCCTGGCGGTTGGAATCGCTTTCTCATCCAAGTGCCGGACCTCGACGCGCGCGTGGAGAGCCTCCGACGCGAAGGCGTGAAGTTCCGCGGTGAGATCGTCGCCGGGTCGGGCGGGCGAAAGATCATCGTCGAGGACCCCGATGGCAACCCGATCGAACTTTTCGAAATGGGATCATCGAGGTCGTCACCCCCATGACGTCCCCCTTGACCGTAAGCCGGAGCTCCGCTCGCAATCGCTTCCTGTGGGAACTTCGGTTCGCCGAACCGACACTGTCTCCCAGGACGCAATGAAATGGTCACTCAAACTCGGCCGATACGCCGGCGTGGATGTGTTCGTCCACTGGACGTTCCTGATTCTTCTCGTGTGGATCTTTGTCGCCCATCTGGGCACGGGCCAGAATGTGCCGGCAGCCTTGCGCGGCGTGGGCTTCGTGCTGGCGCTCTTCGGCTGCGTGATATTGCACGAATTCGGCCACGCGCTGGCAGCTCGTCGCTACGGCATCCGCACGCGCGACATTACGCTGCTGCCGATCGGCGGCGTCGCACGGCTGGAGCGGATGCCGGAAAACCCGCGGCACGAACTGTGGGTCGCCCTCGCTGGGCCGGCCGTCAATATGGTCATCGCCGGCGTGCTCTTTGCGGCCATGGCGGTATCTGGCGGCCCGCCGCAAGAGATTGAACTCGCCGCGGCGCTCGCATCCGGCGATTTCACGGCACGGTTGATGATGCTCAATCTTTTCCTCGCCGTGTTCAATTTGCTGCCGGCGTTTCCGATGGACGGAGGCCGCGTGTTGCGCGCGTTGCTCGCGACACGGCTGGGCCGGCGCCGCGCCACGCAAATCGCCGCGAACATTGGTCAAGGCATGGCCGTCCTATTTGCTTTGTTCGGGCGGGCGTGAGACAAAATTCTGCTAGATGGAAATCGGCGCTTGTTTTTTTGAGCTGATGTGCCTAGTATCCTAGACATATTATGAGCCAGCCCAACAAACAACAGATCCTTCAGCAAATCGCCGCCATTCCCGCGATGGAG
>JAUSID010000101.1 GCA_030648295.1 Opitutaceae bacterium
TGTGGCGGCGATCTTCCCCGTAGCCGTGTTTACGATACACACTGTGCTCGTGGGCGCGGCGCACGTGACATAGAGCGAGGCGCCATCCGACGAAAGGGTGAGCCCGAGTGGCGAGGCCGGCATCGGTGTGACGCGCACGACATTGGCGGAAGTCGTATCGAATGTCCTGACCTCGTTCGCGCTCGCACACGCGACGAATACGAGGCCCACTTTCGGTGACGTCGCGAGGGCCGTGGGCGAAAACGCCGGAGGTTGAGGCGGAGCCGCGGTCGCGACGCGTGCGAGCGCTGCCATCAGGACGCAGACGCAGATCGTCAGCGCAGCCACCAGGCTTCGCATGGAGCGAACATTGGGTTTCAACTTCGAATGAGGTGGATTGGTCGTCATCGCCGCGGCGAGTACGACGCCAGGGGTTGAACGATGAAGGCGCGCTATCGTACAGGCATGCAGCGTGAACCACCGCGCAGCCCTTGGTCGAATTTGCGCATTTCCTGTTCAGAGCGGTGCGGCTGCCGCCGCGCAGCCGTGGGTTGCGCGCTGGCCGCGCAACGACATTCGGGCTGCATGCCGTGGTTGCGACACGAGGTCGCAACCTACAGCCGGTATTCGTCAGGAGACCAATGTTGGTCTCTGCACGCCGATAGACGGGCGACCGATCCGCCCGCCCGGCGTCCCCGCTCACTCCAGCACTTTGATCTTCAGGTTCCGATACCACACGGGCGCTTGGGCTTTGCCGTGCAGCCCTTGCAGGCCCAGCGGACCGCGTCGGGAATAATCCTTCAGCGCTTGCGGAAACTTGTTCGGCGTGCCGTCCGGGTTCTTCCTCACCTCGGTCCACTGGTTGAGATCCACGTCGAGCACCTGTTCGCTGTTGAACACGAGCGCGACTTTGCTCCCGCGGCAGGTGATCGTGAAATGGTTCCACTCGCCCACGGGTTTCGACATTTCCATGGAAGGCGGCTTCGCGTCATAAAGCGCGCCGACCATTCCGTATTTCGACGCGTCCTTGTTTTCATGCACCTGGATCTCGAGCGCGCCGAGCACCTTCGTGATGTCACCGGAGCGGAGGAACACGCCGCTGTTGGATTCCTTCGCCACCTTGAACTCAAAATCGAGGATGAAGTCGCCGTACGATTCGCGCGTCCAGATGTTCTCGTGATCCTTCGCCACCAGCACGCCGTTCTTCATCTCCCACCCGCCGGGCTTCAGCGTGGCGTTGGATAGATCCGGCGCGAACAGGTCCTTCCATCCGGTCGTGTCCGGGTGGCCGCGGGCGCCGGACTTCGAGGCGGCAACGCCATTGATGGTGGCAAAACTTACAACCGCGAGAACCGCACCGCATCGCAGGAGCCAGGAGGCACGGGTGAAGATTGGATGTTTGTTGTCAGACATGGTGGTGGGTTTTGGTGAAGGTGTGATGGCGGTCGCATCGGCAACGGTGGTTCGCGAGCCGGAGATCGTCGTGCATTCGGCGCGCGTGGCAAGCGCGCAGGCGCAAGTGGCTGCGGCTGGAAGCCGCAGATGAAAACGGAAGAGCAGTACGCCACTCCGTAACCATCAGCGGCAGAGCCTGCCCTGAGCTTGTCGAAGGGATGCCGCCGCCACTACAAACCGGCGATGCCGCAGTGCCGTGCTCTGCGCCGCGCCCTCACTTCCACTCCTCGTCGAAGAAACCGGCGTCGACGATTTTCCCGGGCCAGCGCGGGCCGGGCGGGGTGCGCAGGTCGACGATCGCCCAGTCCGGCAGCTTCGGCGTTTGCAGCGCGTTGTTGCCGTAGCCGTCCGCGCGAAAATCAATCCCGCTGTTCAACACGACATACCGCCTGGGATTGAGCGGATTCGGAAACACGAGAATGGGCGCGTGCTCGGCTGCCGGATACGTGCGGCCGCGGAAGACGAGCGACTGCGCCGTCCATTGCAGCGGCAGCCGCGCCACGATTTTCGCCAGCACCGCGTTGGACGACGGATCGCCCCAGAGGATCAGGTTGCGATTCGCGATGTCGTCATCCGTCAGCGCGCGATCGGCTTTCACCGGAACATCGCCCCGGAATACATCGCGCCAGAGCCGCCGCGCCGACGTGAGTTCGTTCTCGACCCACGAGCCGATCGTCGCGTTTAGCGGCCGCCCCGTCGGCCGCACGAACAGAAATGCGTCCATGAACGCGTCGTCCACGGGTCCGGTCAGCCCGGGACGTTTGCGTCCGACCGGCGCGGGCCCGAGCCGCCACGCGGTGCCCTTGCGGGTGAAGCGCAGTTCCGCCGCGCCGACCGCCACTTCCTGGCCATCGAGCGCCGTCATCTTCAACCCGGGATCGCCGACCGTCAGGTTCTGGCCATCGAGCACCACGGCTGATGCGATCACGCCCGGGAACGCAATCGACTCCACGTTGCGCGTCGAAACATGAATCGAATGGCTGTCGTGCAGCGTCGCCTTCACCTCGGCGAGTTCCCAGTGCTTCGTCATGCCCTCGATTCGCACCCACGCGGCATCGGGGTAGCGCAAGGTGTAGGTTTGCAACCAGACTTCGCGCGGCTCGGGGTCGCGTCCTCTCACCATCAGCTCCTCCAGCCGACGCGTGAGCGCGAGCTTCGTCGCGTCATGATATTTGTGCGCCGTTTGCGGGCCGATGAACCGCTCAAGTCTGAGTCCTTCCTTCGCCATTGCGGCTTCCATCAGATCCGAGGCCTCCTTTTGACCGTCGATTTCGCCGGCATACGCGAGGGTCGGCACGTTGAAGAGATTCCCCGCAATGCCGGTCGCCTCGTATTGCCGCCACAGCAACTGCTCCCACGCGGGCCGCGGCTCTTTGCCGGTCGCGGAGGCTTTGGTGAAAATAGGTGTCTCCGCAAATCCCGCGCCCGGCGACGCCGCACACCACAAACCCGAAAAATGCGTCGCGAGATGCCACGTGCTGCCGCCACCCATGGAGAATCCGGCAACTGCGATTCGCTTCACGTCGACCCGATACTGCGCGCGCACGGCGGCGAGCGCCTCGAAGACGTCCACCTCACCCGCGAACTTCGTCGCGTTGCAGAACCGGCCGTACGGCACGAGGGTCAGCGTGTCCTTCGGCGTGAGCTGCGGAGGACCGGCTTCACGCTCGGCGAGGAAGGCGAGTTCGGTGCGCTTCTCGCCGCGACCCAGCAGCCACACCATCAGCGGTGTTTCGCGCGTCGCGCCTTTCAGCGACTCAGGGACCACGAGGCCGTAGGGTTGAACCGAGCCGTCGAGCATCGAGCGATAACCGCGCACAACGAGCCCGGTCGCATCGAGCCAGGGCGTTTGTTTCGTGCGCAGCTGCGCCGCGCGCTGCCCACCTTCCACGAGCAGGTGACGTGCGAACGCGATTTCCTTCGGCGCCATGAACTCGTCGTAACGCAGTGCCCAGTCGACCGCCTTGTGGAATATCTCCACGTCGGGCAGCCGCGCGAGCAACGCAGACTCGGACGCGAGCAGCGCCGGCAGCGCGTCGAGTTCAGCACGAAGCCGCGCCACCCCGACCGTGAGCTCAGCACGCTCAGCATCGGTCAGCGTGATGCCCGGTGGCGGAATCCTCTTCGGCGGAGTGGCGGGCGTCTGCGCGAGCACGGATCCGATCACTGCCAGCAGGATGGCAACACCGGCGAGAACACGGGATGTGGGGCGCACCGCCCGAATAAAGTCGCGCCGGACGAGAGAGCGCCAGTTCTGAGTGGCTGCGGCTTCCCCGTTCGACAAGCTCAGGGCCTCGAGCCTGCCGAGGGGCAGCCGCAGATGGGATCGATAGTTCGCTCGAACGTCCCTGCGGCAGAGCCTGCCCTGAGCTAGTCGAAGGGATGCCGCAGCCACTACGGAAAAGCCGATGCCGCTCCAATCGCACGCCGCGCTCAAAGCGAACCGCGGAGCCCGAAGTCGAAGCGGCGGCTCGTCCGGCTCACCGTCTGCGGCTGGTTCGGCCGCGCCTGGTATTGCACGGGTGAATCCTCGAACAGATTCGAGATGTTCATGAACAGGCTGAATCGCTTGCTGACCCGCAAGCTCGAGATGATGTCGACCGTCGTGGACTCTTCAGTGTAGCGCCATGCTTCCTTCGTTCGCTCATCCCATGCCGACAGCCGCTCGCCCTGATGCTGCGCGAGCACGCGAACCGAAAGATTCTTTCCCGAATAGGAGACGCCGGCGTTGATCATCCGCGGCACAAACCCCGGTATTTCGCTGGTCACCGAGCCGTCGGGCGTCGAATAGTTTCCCTTCGTCTCGAGCAGCGTGAGATTCGCGAAGACCCCGAAGCGGTTCAGCCAGCCGGACAGGAACGTCAGTTGTTGACGGTAATCGAACTCCATGCCTCTCACCCAGGCCCACGCACTGTTGCCGGTCGTGCTCAGCCTCCACCCGTCGTAGACGGTGTCGAAACCGTCGTCGGGTCCAATCACCCGCGAAACGTTGAAGATGAGATCATCGATGCTCTTGCGGAATGCATTGACGCCCACGATGCCACCCGACTGGAGGTAATACTCGGCGCCGAGGTCGAAATTCTTCGTGTATTGGAAGCAAACGATGGAAGCAAACGATGGGGTCAGGTTGCTAATCTTTCACTTGACCTCAGGGCAAGTGCGGCGTCTGGTCCACGATATGGCGCGCAAACTGCGACTCGCTCAATCCTGTGGCCGCTGCGATTCTTAAACAGGTGAGTGAAAGATTAGCAACCTGACCCCGTCATTTTTCGCGTCCCCGGGCCGGAAACGAAGGTGGCGGATGATCAGGTGCTGGGTGTTGAAGTTGAACTGGTAGTTCTTCACGCAGATTCCGTCGCCCGGCGCCGTCTGGCCCGCGAGCGTGAGGAACGGCTCCTGTATCTTGAGTTCGGATTCAAGCGGGATGGTACCCGAGACGCGGAAGACCACCGTCCGCGGTCCCTTTGCCACCACCGCGGCGCGCAGGCTGCCCGGCCCGCTGTCGTTGAGATTCGTGACTTCGATTACCCGCCCGCCGCGGCCGCCGATCGTATACTTGCCGAAACCTTCCACCCCCGGAAATGCCGGCGCGCGATTCGGGCGCAGGTTTCGCATCACGACCGTGCGCGCCTTCCCGTCGTAATTGACCTCGTACCGCCAGCCGTCCGGCACCACCACGCGATCGAACCGCCCGGTGAGCGACTCGACCCCCGATTCGAAAAACGACCACGCCGAATTCTCGTGCGGCGCAATCCGGCCGGTGAAACGCACCTCGAGGGTCTTGCCGGCGAGATTCCACCGACCCGTTGTGACCGGGTTCAACACGCCCGTGTCCGTCACCTCGAAGACGAGATGCTGCGCGCCGGGAATCGGCGCGGACGCGACCGCCGCGGCGCGCGCGCGGCCGGGCCCGATCCCTAATGTAATCAGCGCGACAATCCAAATGCTCTGTACCCGAAACCGCTCGCACGAACACGTCGAATGCGACGGCCACAATGAATGCGCCGCCCGGCGCGATCCGCGCCCGGAATTGGAGACGACCAAGTTTTCGATTCGAGCGATCAACTCGACGTTGCGCTCACGTCCCTGGCTGGAGGCGACGAAGCAGTTGCGGCACGCCCGCGAACGTGGCGCCACAGTTGATCCGACGCAACACCATCGCACGCGCGGCGAATGGTATGAGATCAACGGCGACCTACTTTAGCCGCAGACATTTCACCCGCTGAAGGAAAAAAACCTTTGGGGTCACAGAGCGCACAGAGCTCCGCCACAGAGTTTACCCGCCTATGGCGGCGCCGAAGGCGACCAGGGTTCACAGAGGAAAACCCTTCGATCCAATTTGGAATGCCCGCCCATTCGCATCAGGCGCGTCCAAACACCTTGTGGCCTCCTGCTGCCTCTGTGTCCGAGCTCTGTGTCCTCTGT
>JAUSID010000109.1 GCA_030648295.1 Opitutaceae bacterium
CGTGGCGACCTACGAGACGTCGCTCTACGACGAATGGGGCGTGAAGCGAAAGGACTTCGGGCTCGCCGATCTTTTTGGCGTCAGTTTCGCGGGCAAGAACGAAGGCCCGATGCGCAACGCGTATCTGCGGCTCGAGCACGAGAGCGCGCGGGGCCATCCGTTGCTGCGCGGACTCGAGGACGCACCGCGGATCGCGCATGGTGTCTGGCGGGTCGACGTGAAACCGGCTGCGCCGGTGGGTGCGGTCGCGCCGTTGACGTTGATTCCGTCGTATCCGGATTTACCGATGGAGAAGGTTTATGCGCGGCAGCCGCGCACGGACATCGCGCAGGTGTTTTTGCGCGAAGTGCCAGGTTCGGCCGCGACGCCGGGGCGCATCGTGTATTTTCCGTGGGACATCGACCGGAGTTTTTGGGAAATGCTTGGCGTCGATCACGGCCGGTTGATGGCGAACGCCGTCGCCTGGGCGAGCCGGGACGATTCGCCCATCGTGGTGCGCGGACCCGGGATCATCGATGTGGCGGTGTGGCAGCAGAAGAACTCGTTCACGGTGCACCTCGTGAACCTCACGAATCCGATGATGATGAAGGGGCCAATCCGGGAGGTGATTCCGCTGGGAGCGCAAAAGGTGACCTTGCATCTGCCTGCGGGAGCGCGGGCGCGGGCGGTGAAGCTGCTCGTCGCCAACACGACGCCGCAATTCCGGCAGACCCGCGGGACGATTGAGGTCGAGGTCCCTGGCATCGGCGAACACGAGGTTGTTGCGGTGGATGTGTAGCCCGGCTGGTTCTTTCTCTTCCTCTTAATCTTTCTCTTTCTCTTTCTCTTTCTCAACCAGTCCGGTGGCCCCCGCCAGCCGGGAGAAAGAGATAGATTACGAGAACGGAAACGAGGTCACCTTTCGGTTCTTCGGTTGCTTCGGAAGTGGCTGCGGCTTCCAGCCGCAGATGGTAAGCGGCGATCGTACATCCACAACATCTGCGGCAAGGATGCCGCAGCCACTCGCAAGCAGCGGACATGAACTCGGCCGACTGTGCCTGAATCGTTCTCGTAATCATTCTCTTTCTCCCGCCGCGGCGCCGGCGGCAGGCGAGGACGAAGAGAAAGATTAAGATTAAGAGAAAGAGAATGAGGCACACGGCTTTCCCTGGGAGCGCGGGCGTCCCACCCGCATCAGGTTTTGGTGTTTTCCACGACGGCGACTCTTTGCGGCCCTGCCGCCCGCGGTCCCAAGGGTAAACGGCTCGGGTGGTTTGCTTTTCGCTGGCCGCGGCTTAAACGAGACGGGAACCTGTCACACTGCAAAAAGTCACAGCGCCCGCGGGCGCCCATCATCTGCGCCCTCTGCCACGCCTTACCTTCGCCATGAAACCGAGACTCTCCCCGAACGCCCTGATTTTCGTCCTCGCCTTCTTCCTCGCGTTCGCCGGCACCGCCGGGCTCACGGTTTGGGCCGCCGACGGCAAGGCCGACCGGAAGGGCCGCAAGACCGAATCCACCGCGACCAGGGACAAGAAGGCGACCGACACGAAGCAGACCGAAAAGCGGGGTAACCTCAAAATCTCGGTCGACCGCAAGCCGATCAACCGGGACGCGCCGGACCGAGTCAGCTACGCGCCGGTGATCAAGCGCACCGCGGCAAGCGTCGTCTACGTGCATTCGAGCAAGACCGTGCGGGCGACGGATATGTATCCTTTTCTCAATGACCCGGCGCTGCGCCGGTTCTTCGAGAACATCCCCGGCATGCCCGGCAGCCCCGGCGGCGGGGGTGGCGGTGGCTCGGGCGGCGAGCCCGGCGGCCGCGGCTCCCGCAAGGGCAGCCGCATCCCCGATCAGACGCAGCAGGGGCTCGGCTCCGGGATCGTGATCACCGCCGACGGCTACATCCTCACGAACAATCACGTGATTGAAGGCGCCGATGACGTGAAGGTTTCCATCGGCGAGTCGAACAAGCGCTACGACGCGAAGGTGGTCGGCCGCGACGCGCCGGCGGATATCGCGGTCTTGAAAATCGAGGCCAGCGGACTCTCCCCGGCGACGTTCGGCGACAGCGAGCAGCTTCAGGTCGGCGACGTGGTGCTCGCGATTGGCAATCCCTTCGGCGTGGGCCAGTCCGTCAGCCGCGGCATCGTGAGTGCACTCAGTCGCGGCGTCGGCATCGGGCCGTTCGAGGACTTCATCCAGACGGACGCCGCGATCAATCCGGGCAACTCGGGTGGCGCGCTGATCGACACGGAGGGCCGCGTCGTCGGCATCAACACCGCGATCCTGAGCCGGAGCGGCGGGTTCAATGGCGTCGGTTTCGCCATCCCAATCAATTTCGTCCGCACCATCACCGAACAACTCGTGAACACCGGCCGCGTCGAGCGCGGCTTCCTGGGCGTGGCGCCGCAGGACCTCACCGAGGATCTCACCGCGCAGTTCAAGGCGGAGCAGGGCGCGTTGATCACCGAGGTGACGGAGGACAGCCCGGCGCAAAAGGCGGGGCTGAAATCCGGCGACGTGATCACGAAGGTGAACAACACCGAGATTCGCGATGCGCGTCACCTGCTGCTGACCGTGAGCCAGATCGCGCCGGACACGCAGGTGGCGGTGGAGTACCTGCGCGACGGCAAGCCGCAAAAGACGACCGTGAAACTCGGACGCCGCGATGACGACTCCCTGGCGCGCGACGGCGCGCCCGGCGGTCCGGCGGCGGACGTGGGCGTGCTGAATGGCGTCACGGTGGGAGATATCACCGCGCAGATGCGCGACCGGCTGCAGATTCCGCCGCGGATCAAGGGCGCGATCATCACCGAAATCGAGCCCGACAGCCCGGCGGCCAGGCAGGGGTTGCGCGAAGGCGACGTGATTCTCGAACTCGATCGGCGGGTGGTGACGGATGCCGAAAGCGCCGTGAAGCTGAGCGAGGAAATCAAGGGCCCGAAGGTGATGGTCCTGGTCTTCCGCAACGGCCGGAACCAGTTCCTGGTGATCGACGAGTCGAAGAAATAGAGCTTTTCGCTGCTGCGAAAAGCTAGGCCCTTTGCTGCGCAAAGGGAGGGGGAGGAGACGGCTCCTTGCTCGAGCTCAAAGCCGGAACGATGCAGTTAAACTCGCACGACGATCGTTCACTGGAGACGCGGCGCCCTCGCCGCGTCCGACGGTAGAACGTTGTGCTTACATCCGCGGCGGGGGCGCCGCGGCTCCATTCACCGGATAGTGAACCGAGTTTTCCAGCCTCATCACCTCGGCTGCTACGAAGTCGGATCGTTTTTGACTGCATCGTTACGGCTAAGCCGGCCAACCTCGCTGCAAGGGTACGAGTGCCCCCGATATTGTTGCGACGCCGATTGCCTTTACCCTAGGTTTTCGCAGCAGCGAAAACCTATGAGGCTCATCGATCTCTCCCAGCCACTTTTCGATCAGGCGCCGAATTGTCCGGTGCACCCGCCGGTTTCATTCCGGCGCACGGTCGATCATCCGGAGCACGGCTGGCGGCTGGAGGAAATCACGATGGCCACCCACACGGGCAGTCATGTGGACGCGCCGCTGCACAAAATTGCCGGCGGCAAAAGCATTTCAGATTTGCCGCTGGAGATGTTCGTCGGCCCGGCGCGAATCGCGGACCTGCGCGGGTTGCCGCCGGACACGCCAATCACGGCGGCCTTGATGGCGCCGAAGCTCAAGGGAGTGACGAAGCGCGACATCGTTTTGCTCGCGACCGGCTATGGCGACAAACGCGCGAAGTCGGACGACTGGCTGAATCATTCGCCGTATGTCGACGCGGACGGTGCGCGCTGGCTCGTGGAGCGGGGAGTTCGCGGCGTGGGCATCGATCATTTTTCGATTGGGGGAATGGGTCCGGTGAATGCCGAGACGCACACGCTGCTGCTCGGCGCGGGCATCTGGGTGGTGGAGGAACTGAAGTTCCCGCCCGAAATCTTCGCGCTGCCCCAGCCGCTGAAATTCTGGGCGCTGCCGATGAACTGGCCCGGCTGCTCCGGCGCATTCTGCCGGCCGGTGGTCGAGGTCGGCTAGGCCGGCCAGCCGGTCGGTTGCGGGTTCCGCGTTTAGGGTTTCGCGTTCCGGCCTGGTTCTGGGTTCGCCTCAGTTCTGGGTTTTGGGTTCTGGGTTTTGAGTTAAGAGCGGTCTCCCTCAGTGCCCTCTGACGTCTGATATCTGGCTTCCGGCCTCTGGCTTCTGGCCTCTGGCTTCTTCCCCCCGGTTCGTCCTCTGCGTTCTGAACTGACATCTGACCTCTGACGTCTGACATCTGGCCGCAGGCCCGCTGCAACATTCCTCCGCCCCCGGCGTCCTTCCGTGCCATGCTTGCCGAAGCATCATCGCCAACCCCCGTCGGAGTCAGCGACCCCAACTGGCACGCGGTTCTGCCGTTCGCGTGCGCCGTCGCGCTGGCGGTGATTCATTTCTGCTGGATTCTCGCGCACTTCGCGCCGGCCATCATGAGCCCGGATGCGAACGGCTATGTGGTGCAGGCGCGACTGATTGCGGTCGAGGGGCAGACCAGTTTCACCAGTGCCTCGCCCGTGCAATATGTGGGCATGCACTGGCTCGAAACCTCGCATGGGGTTTTCCACAGCCGCTACCCGGCGGGTCTGCCGCTGCTGTTTGCCGCGGCATGGAAGTTGGGCGGGCTCACCGCCGCGCTGCTCGTCAATCCGCTGCTCGCGAGCGCGACCGTCCTGCTGGTGTTTTTCCTCGCGCGGCCGATGACCGGCGGCTGGTTCGCGCTGCTCGCCGCGGCGGTCGTGGCCTCGGCTCCGGTCGCGAACCAGCACGCGCTCGATGCCGACGCCCATGTGGCGGCGACATTCTTCCTTGTCGCCGGCGTGCTCGCGCTGCGGCGGTTTGGCGCGACGCGGTCGATTTGGTGGGGACTTCTCGCCGGCGTTTTGCTCGGCGTGCTGCCGTCGATTCGATATCCGGAGGCCATCAGCGGTTTCGCGATTGCGGGCTGGCTTGCCTGGCGGGTGCGACCGGTGTGGCGCGCCTGGCCCGCAGTCGTGGGCGCGGCCGTTCCCATTGGCGCGCTGCTCGCGCACAACACGATCGCGTACGGCACGTTCTGGAGAACCGGATACGCGCTGACGAATGAGCAGACCGGTTTCGGCCTGAACTACTTTTTTGCCCACGCGATCCCGTATCTCCAGAGCCTGGGCGGGCAGGGGCTCGCGTTGTTCTTCGCCTTCGGCGCCGCCGGCATCACCGCGCTCGCGGCGGATCGGCGCTGGCGCGCCGACGGCCTGCTTTTCGCCGGGCTGGTCGTGCCGCTGCTCACGTTGTACATGGCTTATTATTTCGGGGGGCCGGGAGGTGGCGGCGGAGGGGCGGGCAACCTGCGTTTCCTGCTGCCGACGTTTCCCTTTTTCGCCGTGGCCGGCGCCTGGCTGCTCGCGCGATTGCCGGAGCATCTCGGGCGCACCGGCCGGATCGCGGTGGGGGTCGTGGCCGCGCTCCAGTTGCTGATCGCGGGAGCGGGCTCGCAGCAGGCACTGGCGCGAACCAAGTCATCCCTCACCGCCGCGGCGGGAGCGCGGGCGGTCGCGGAAAAACATGTGCCCGCCGGCTGCGTGCTCATTGTTGATCGGCAGCTGGCCGAGAGCCTCGACGCGGTCGGCCAGTGGCGGCTGGTCGAGGAAATGATGGTGGCGGGCATGGGGCCGCGGCTCGGGCCCGGCCCCGGCGGACCTTTCATGGGCGGTCCCAATGGTGTCGATGACGAGACTCGGCCGAGTCCGCAGCAGCCCGGAAAGAATCGCGCGCAGCAGGAACGATACGCCGGTCTGTCTGCCGCCGGGCGGCGCGAGCGGGTGTGGACGGATGTGGAGGAGTGGGCGGGCGGGCGGCCGATCTTCTGGTTTGCGCGCGGGACCGATGCGGTGGAGAACGCGCTGCCCGCGGGCGGCGATTTCGAAAGTATTGCCGAAGTTGATATGCCCGCGATGCGCGGCATGGGCGGGCCGCCTTCAGGCCCGGCCGGTTTCGGGATGGCGGGCCCGTCGCGTGGTGCGCGCGGTGGTGTGCCCGGCCGAGGCATTTCGCCGATGCGGGGCGGCCGGGGCGGCGCTGGCGCTCCCTTCCCCGGCGGACGTGGCGGGCCGGGAATGTTACCCGGGGGCGATCAGCCTGCGGCGAAGCTCAGGCTCGTGCGGATCACGTGGCCGGAGAAACAATCC
>JAUSID010000116.1 GCA_030648295.1 Opitutaceae bacterium
GCCGTGCGCCGGCGCGCGCTCCACGATTTCCCGGCTATGGGCATTCTGCTGGCCAGCAGAATGCATTTAGCCCGCATGAACGCGGGGCGCTCGCCGGAACATTGGGATGTTGGCGGTCAGACACGGGTGAAGACCATTTCAAGGGTGAAAAATGCGGGCTACGCGCTCGGGGCCGCAGCCTCGCTCAACGCGGCCTGCTGCTCGTCGGTCTCGACGATTCGCGCGATGCTCAGGAGCTTGTCGCCCGGTTCGAGGGTGACCAGGCGCACGCCTTTCGCGCCGCGATACGTTTCCCGGATGTCTTTCACCGGGCAGCGAATGCTCTGACCCTTTGCCGTCAGCAGCATGACTTCGTCGTGGTCGCGCACGCTCAAGGCCCCCGCCAGCCGGATCGAGCCATCCTCCGGCAGGTCGATGGCCCACACGCCCCTGCCGCCGCGATTGATCAACCGGTAGTCCTCGAAGCGCGTGCGGACGCCGAGACCCGCTTCGCTGGCGACGAGGAATTTCGCCTCGTGGTCCACGACCTCGATCGCCTGGAGGAAATCGCTCTCGAGCTTGAAACGCATGCCGGTGACGCCGCCGGTCGCGCGTCCGGTGGGCCGGAACAGATCCTCGCCCGATTCCGGATCGCGCTCGCGAAACCGCACCGCCAGGCCCTGGTTCGAGACGAGGATGAGCTCGTCGTTGCCGGAGGTGAGCACGGTGCCAATCACGGTGTCGCCGTCGCCGAGGTTGATCGCGATCAACCCGCCCTCGCGCGTCGCGTTCGCGTAGTCGGAGACCGCGCTCTTCTTGATCACGCCGGACTGCGTGGCCATGACGAGGAAGCGATCGTCGACGAAATCCTTCACGCACAGCATCGACGCGATTTTCTCGCCTTCGCTGAGACGAAGAAACGACGACACCGATTTGCCCTTCGAGGCCCGCGTGCCTTCCGGCACGTCGTAGACCTTCTTCGCGTGGCACTGGCCGGTGTTCGTGAAGAACAGGATGAAATCGTGCGTGCTCGCGGTGAAAAGATGCTCGACGAAATCCTCGTCGTACGTCTCGGCCCCGATGACGCCCTTGCCGCCGCGTTTCTGCGAGCGGTAGTCGGCGACCGGCGTGCGCTTGATGAAGCCCAGATGGGAAACGGTGATGACGCAGCCCTCGTTCGGAATCACATCCTCCATCCGGAATTCACCGGCGAGCGCCTCGATTTGCGTGCGGCGCGGCGAGGTGTATTTCGCCTTCAGGTCCGTCAGTTCCTTCTTGATCAACGCGAACAGCTTCGGCTCGGACTCGAGGATGCTGCGAAGTTCCTCGATCAGCTTCATCAGCTCGAGGTACTCCGCCTCGATCTTGCTGCGCTCGAGGCCGGTGAGCTGGTACAATCGCAGCTCGAGAATCGCGTCGGTCTGTCGCTCGGAAAGCGGATACTTCGCCATCAAGCGGACCTTCGCCTCGTCGCGATTGGCCGAGGCGCGGATGATCTTCACGAAGTCGTCGAGGTTATCGAGGGCGATGATGTAGCCCTCGAGCACGTGGGCGCGGTCCTCGGCTTCGCGCAGCCGGAACTTCGTGCGGCGGGTGACCACATCCCGGCGATGCTCGATGTAGCAATCGAGCAGTTCGCGGATGTTCATCTGCTTCGGTCGCTTCTTGTCCAGCGCCAGCAGCGTGACACCGAACGACGACTCGAGCGCGGTCTTCTGGAACAGCTGGTTGATGACGACCTTCGCCTGCTCACCGCGTTTCAGCTCGACGACGATGCGGGTGTTTTCGTCCGACTCGTCGCGCAGATCCCGGATGCCGTCGATTTCCTTCTCGGAAACGAGATCGGCGATGCGGGTGACGAGCGTGGCGCGGTTCACATTGTACGGGATCTCCGTGATGACGATCTGCTCCATCCCGTTCTTCATCTCCTCGGTGTGCGCCTTGCCGCGCATCCGCACGATGCCCTTGCCGGTCTTCAGATAGCTGAGAATGCCCTCGCGGCCGGAGATGACGCCGCCGGTCGGAAAATCGGGGCCGCGGACGATCCCGCAGAGCTCGTCGACCGTGATCGACTGCCGGTCGATGATGGCGCAGGCGGCGTCGATGATCTCGTCGAGATTGTGCGGCGGGATGTTCGTCGCCATGCCGACCGCGATGCCGGTCGACCCGTTCATCAGCAGATTCGGCAGCGCCGCCGGCAACACCGTCGGTTCCGTCGTCGACTCCTTGTAATTCGGCGCGAAATCGACCGTGTCCTCCTCGATGTTGCGCAGCAGTTCCTCCGCGATCTCGGCGAGCCGGCACTCGGTGTAACGATACGCGGCCGGCGGATCGCCGTCGACCGAGCCGAAGTTGCCCTGCGGATCGATCAGCGGGTAACGCATCACCCAGGTCTGCGCGAGGCGGACGAGCGTGTCGTACACCGACGCGTCACCGTGCGGGTGGTAGTTCTTCAGCACTTCGCCGACGACGCCCGCGCACTTGTCGTACGAGCGGTTGTGCAGCAACCCTTCGCGGAGCATCGCATAGAGGATGCGCCGCTGGACCGGCTTCAGGCCGTCGCGCGCATCCGGCAGCGCACGCGAGATGATGACCGACATCGAGTAGTCGATGTAGGCCGTCTGCATGATGTCGGTGATGTTGGCGGAGGAGAGTTTTTCGCTGGCAGTATACATTCGGAAGAAAGGAAGGCGGTTTTACAGAAGGGAACGAAGGGAACGAAGACCTTGGTGTCCTTGGTTACCTCAGTTGCCTTCTGTTCAAATTCAGCGGCTCAGACGTCCAGGTACTGCACGTTCAGCGCGTTGTCCTCGATGAACTGACGGCGCGGCGGAACTTCGTCACCCATGAGGAGAGTGAAGAGCTGGTCGGCCTTGGCCGCGTCGTTGATCGACACCTTCAGCAGCCGGCGTTTTTCCGGATCCATCGTGGTTTCGAAGAGCTGCTTCGGGTTCATTTCACCGAGACCCTTGTAACGCTGGATCGTGAGGCCCTTCCGGCCGTTGGCGCGGATTTGCTGCACGATCGCAAGGGGCGAGAAGAGTTCGGTCTTCACCTCCGACTTCTGGCCGAGGTTCTCCGTGATGGTATAGCGCGGCTCCGCGGTCGGCGAGAAACTGTCGATCTCCAGGCCAATCTTGGCGATGGCGCGAAGGAGCTTGGTCATTTCGTTGCTCTCGAAAATCTCGTGGATGGTGACGCGTTTCGCGGTCATCGGCGGATTCGAGCGGCCGGCAGCGGGAGCGCTGCCGACGGCGGCCGACTCCTCCGCGGCCCCGGCGTCGAGCTGGTTCTTCTGGCTGAACTCGGCCCGGGCCTTGTCGTCGAAGAGGAATTCGAACGCCTCGCGGTTGCCCTCGCGAACTCGCGCCACATAACGCGGCAGTTCCTGGGAATGGGGGTCATGCTGATCCAGATACGCGGCCAGCGAGCCGCCGTGACGCGTCACGCCGGCGCCCATTTTCTCCAGCGCGGCCAGGTTCTCCACGATTTTGTCGATCTGCGACGGATCGAACTTGTGGCCGTCGGCGCGGCGCTCGAGCACGACGTCCTCGGAGCCGAGTTCGAGCAGAATCCGGTTCAACTGCTCGTCGTTGTCGATGTATTGCTCGCGCTTCTTGCGCTTGATGCGGTAGAGCGGCGGCTGGGCGATGTAGACGAACCCGCGGTCGAACAGTCCGCGCATCTGCCGGTAGAGAAAGGTCAGCAGCAGCGTGCGGATGTGCGAGCCGTCCACGTCCGCGTCCGTCATGATGATGATCTTGTGGTAGCGGGCCTTGTCCGGGTTGAACGAGGAGTCCTCCTCACCCGTGCCGATGCCGGTGCCGATGGCGGTGATGAGGTTTCGGATTTCCTCGTTGTTGAGGACCTTGTCGAGCTGCGCCTTCTCCGAATTGATGAGCTTGCCGCGGAGCGGAAGGATCGCCTGATACCGGCGATCGCGGCCCTGTTTGGCCGAGCCGCCGGCCGAGTCACCCTCGACGATGTAGATTTCGCACAATGCCGGATCGCGCTCGGAGCAGTCGGCGAGCTTGCCCGGCAGGCCGCCGCCCGAAAGCGCGCCCTTGCGGATCGTCTCGCGGGCCTTCCGCGCCGCCTCGCGTGCGCGCGCCGCCATGAGCGACTTGTTGATGATCCGTTTGCCGATGTTGGAATTCGTCTCCAGGAAAAGCTTCAGTTTTTCGCCGACGATTTTCTGGACGATGCCGTCGACCTCGCTGTTCGAAAGCTTGGTCTTCGTCTGGCCCTCGAACCGCGGTTCGGGCACCTTGACGCTGATGACCGCGACCAGGCCTTCGCGCACGTCGTCGCCGGTGATTGACGGATCCTTTTCCTTCAGCAGGCCCTCGCTCTTCGCGAAATTGTTCAGCACGCGGGTGAGCGCGGTGCGGAAGCCGCTGAGGTGGGTGCCCCCTTCCAAATTATAAATCGAGTTCGCGTAGGCGAAGACCTGATCGGCATACGAGTCGTTGTATTGCAGCGCCACATCCACCCCGATCGGCGGCTTCCCGGGATCAGCTTCGTCGCCGGCCGAATCGGAAAACATGATCGGTTTGTCGTGCAGGACGACCTTGTTCTGGTTCAGGAACCGCACGAATTCGATGATCCCTTCCTTGAAGTAGAATTGCTCGCCCTTCTGCGCGCGTTCGTCCGCCAGCTCGATGCGGATGCCGGGATTCAGGAACGCCAGCTCGCGCAGCCGCCGGGCGAGGATGTCGTATTGAAACTCGCGCGTGGTCAGGAAGATTTCCGGGTCGGGCTTGAAGGTGACCTTCGTGCCAGTCTTCTTCGTGTCGCCGATCACCGTCATCTTCTGCGTCGTCTTTCCCTGCGCGAAACGCATCTGGTAGACCTTGCCGCCGCGTCGGACCTCCGCCTCGAACCACTCCGAGACGGCGTTCACGCACTTGGCGCCGACGCCGTGGAGGCCGCCGGATACCTGATACGCGCCTTTGCCGAACTTGCCGCCCGCGTGCAAGTTCGTCAGCACCAGTTCCAGCGCCGGAATCTTGTAGACCGGGTGGAGATCGACCGGAATGCCGCGGCCGTTGTCTTCAATCGAGCACGAGCCATCCAGGTGGATGCTGACAGTGATGTGGGACGCGAACCCGGCGAGCGCCTCGTCAATCGAGTTGTCGACGACCTCGAACACGCAGTGGTGGAGCCCGCGCTCGTTCGTGTCGCCGATGTACATGTCGGGGCGTTTGCGCACGCCCTCCAGGCCCTCGAGCTTTTGAATCTTGGACGCGTCGTAGGCGTCGGCACCGGCTTTGAGTTTTGCGTCGTGATGTGGGTCGAGAACGTCGGACATGAAGAGAATTTGTGAGGGAAAAACGCCCGGAAAATGAAAGGAAAAAAGTCCGGGAAAACCGCGCGGCTGGCGAGGGTTTTTTTGCGAAAAAACATGCGCAAATTAGCGGTTCCTTTCGCGTTAAAAGGCTTGCACCGGCGGGGGAGGGTGAAGACGGCGGGTTAGGCCGCTGGCCGCGGGAATTTTTTGGCCCGGGGCGAGCCTCGCGGGGGCAAATCGAACCCCGGCCGGCAACCCATGGTGGTGCGGCGCTTCAGCCTGGCACTCGGGCGGGTCGCGAGGCGGTGCGTCAGACGAGTTCAACCACGGATTTCACGGATCAACACGGATGCGAACCCTAGTGATCCGTGTTTATCCGTGATCCGTGGTGGTGTGGGTTTGGATGGGAGCGCGACCGTCCCCGGTCACATGGAGAACGGTGCGACCGAGGGCGGTCGCGCTCCCATCCTGCCCGATTGCAGCAGCGCGGGCTCAAGCGCCGCGGAAAGGGCAGACGCGCGATCGTGCGGTGCGATTCCCCGGCCGAGCTTTCATTTGACCGAAACACGGCTGGCCGCAGAGTCGTAGGACATGCTACACCCCGCGCTCGAACCGCTGCTCATTCTTCAGGACCGCGATATGAAGCGGGTGGGGATGGAAGCGCAGCTCAAGTCGATCCCGCGCGACATCGCGGCGGTGGAGCAAAAGATTGCGGCGGAGAAGGCGACGATCGAAACCGCTCGGTTGGAAATCAGGGATCTCGAGGTGCAGAAGAAGGCGCTCGAAACCGAAATCGGTTCCGCCGAGCAAAAGGTTGCGCTCTACCGCACCCAGCAGCTTTCGATTCGAAAGAACGACGAGTATCAGGCGATGGGCCAGCAGATTGAAACAGTGCAGGTCCAGATCGGCGAACTCGAGGGGCGTGAACTCGAGATCATGTATGAGATCGACGCGGCCAAGAGCCGCTTTGCGACCGC
Organism: Opitutaceae bacterium; assembly: GCA_030648295.1. Lineage (GTDB taxonomy): Bacteria > Verrucomicrobiota > Verrucomicrobiia > Opitutales > Opitutaceae > ER46. Next base: position 6,247 of record JAUSID010000116.1, read on the forward strand.
CGAGACGGAATTGAAGGGCAACATCTCCGCGCATGAGCATCGGATTCAGGCGCTGCGGGAGCGTGAAGCGAACCTGACGGCCGAGCTCGCGCAGGCACAGGCGGAGGTCGCGGCGGCCCGCGCGCCCTTGGGTGACCCAACGCTGCGATTTTACGACCGAATCGCGTCGCGCAACCTGCCTGCCATCGTGCCGATCGTCGCCGGCAAGTGTGGCGGCTGCCACCTGAAGGTTTCAAGCGAGGTGGAGTCCGCGGCCCGCGGCAAAAGCCATGAGCCGAACAGCCAGTTGCCGACGTGTGACCAGTGCGGCCGGATGGTGTATTGGCAGTATTGAAGAACTTGAGTTGGCTTTTCGGATTCGGCGGCTACCGTCCCGTCGGCTTTGGGGCCTGGTTGTCGCTCCGAGTTCTTTGACCCAAGGCGCGGGTAACGCCGCGCCCGATAGAAGTTCGGAGAGGAAAGTCCGGACACCGCAGGGCAGGATGCCGCGCAAGCTTCACCGCAAGCGCGGGCGGCGCGCGTCAAGGCGCGTCGACGGACAGTGTCACAGAAAACAAACTGCCCGGTGCGACTCGCCGCAAGGCGGCTCGCTCAGGGTGAGGGTGAAAAGGTGGAGTAAGAGCCCACCGCGCCGACGGCAACGTCGGCGGCACGAAAAACCCCGTCTGGTGCAAGGCAAAATAGGTGACTGGGCGGCCCGCCCAATAGTCACGGGTATGCTGCAGCTTTCTGCACGTTGCCAGTTCGGCGAAAGCCGGACGAAGCAGCGCGACGAAGGCCAGGCCCGTCGCGAGACGGCTTGAGAGAAATGACGACCGAAGCACCGCAAGGTGCGGAACAGAATCCGGCTTACCGGCCCCAAAGCCAATTTTCCTGACCGGTGGCGGGCGCGCAGGCCCGCCATGGCCGTTCTGCTTGCCCCACGCTTTTCCCCATGCCCACACGACATCTGCTGATTCCGGCGGCTCTGCTGCTCAACCTCATTTCACCGGCGCACGCGCAGGCCCCTGCCGGTGTTTCATCCCGCCCAGGCCGCCCGCCGCCCGGTCCCTCGCGGGAAGCCGCCGCCCTGGCGGAGCCGTTTGTCGGCATTACCGCCAACGGCAAGGTCGAGGCCGGCTTGTTCCGGATTCGCTCGACGGGCGTATCCACCGAACCGGTTCGCCAGGCAGCCGGGGCGCTGCTGGCCGCACTCACGGCGGAACAGCGGGCGAAAACGACTTTTCCCGTGGACGATCCGGAATGGCGAAAGTGGATGAATGTCCACCGCTACGCGCGGCAGGGCGTCAGCTTCGATGAAATGACCGAGGGGCAGCGGGAGGCGGCCTTTGCGCTGCTGCGCGCGTCCTTGAGCGCGAAGGGCCTGAAGCTGTCGCAGGACATCATGAAGCTGAACCACACGCTGGGTGAGCTGAACGACAACAATTTCACCGAATACGGTGAATGGCTTTACCACATCACTATTACCGGATTCACAGCCCGGTCGTGCTGATCGAGTTCGATCACCAGCGGCCCGCCAACCTGCGGCACCTGGCAAAGGATCCGCAGCTGCCCAATCGCGAGCACATTCACGTCGTGGTCCGCACGCCCAATGGCAACGACTACGGCAAGGATCTCCTGCGCCAGCATTACGAGCAGCACCGGCATTGAACCGGCGACGACGGGCCGTGCGGCGCACGCCGTGGGGCGCTATAATTTTCCGGTGTACTCGTCCCGCTCAGTCGAGCTCTGGAGTTCGCGCCACTTCACGATGCCAAACGGATTTCCCGTCGTGACGGAGCCGAGCGCCTCGTCGTAGTGAAAGGCGCCATTGCCATTGATTTTGATTGTGTTCGCGACGACGGCGCCATTCAGGGCCCCGTTGCCCTTCAACTCAAAAGTGGCGTTCGGCGCGTAGATCGCGGATACCGATGATCCGTTGCCGTCGAACCGAATCGTCTGGCCGGCGACCGACGTATTCGTGCCGTAGATCTGCATCGCCGCCGGGTTCGCGGTCGAATTCACCATCCCGTTGCCCGCGGCCTCGATGTTGCCATTCGTGTAGATTTTCAGTGAACCGGTGGCGGTGACCTGGATGCTCGCCTGACCGCCAAGATCGATGACATTCACGCCGCTGTGATTGGTGGCGAGAAAGATGACATTGCCATTTACCGTCACCACGCTGGTCGCGCTGCCCGCCGCCGACAGGTTGTAGCCGGTGCCAAACTCGTAATAGTAGGTTCCGTTCCAGGCGACGTCCCCCGTCCGAGGCAGCGTATCCGAAAATGTGATCGGCCGGCTCGAGCTGCTGATGATGTTCTTGTCCGTCGCCGGCGGAGCCGGAACCGTGATGGTGGGGAACGTCGCGTCGAAGTCAGCCGAAATCAAGCTGGTGTCCCAACCCGTACCGGTGGTCGTGTTGCTGAGGACGGCGCCGCTGCTTTTCAGAATCGTGCCGCCGGAATTGAGCAGTTCGCCGCGAATCACTCCGCCGCCGACGTCGATCGCGCCATTGGTGCTGCTCGGCGTCCCGACCGTGGCATTGGCATGCGCGGGGCCGTCGGTCGAGCCGTAGGCCACCCCCGGCGTCGAGGGATTGTTGTCGTGGTCCGAGTTCCACGAGTCCACCGAGGCATTGCCACCGCTCCAGACGATGGTGTTCCGTGCCACCATGCCGTTGGCCCACAACGAGCGCTTGCGGAGCGTAACCTCCAGCCACTTCTCCACGGCTGGCCCCTGGGCCGGCGTGATCGTCGCGCGCACCGCCACCTTCGGGTTGTCCGTCGACGGGTTGTAACGGGTGCAATAAATCCTGACCCTCCCGGTCACGCCCGTGCCCACCGAGAACACCGGGAGCGTCGTGCTGACACTGTTATCGGAGGCAATGGTCCACGTGATGGAAGTCCCATTTGCGTTTGTGATTCCGCTCCACGCCTGCTGCTCGCTGGCGACATCATCGAGGCGATTGAAACAATATAGCGCTTCTTCCGCGCCCACCTCCACCAGATTTATCGCCGAGGTCTGGTAGAAAGAGCGGTCGGCCATGGTCAGCGAATTGGTCGCCAGCTTGATATAGCTGACCAGCGAGATGCCGATCACCGCGGCGATGAGCATCGCGACGATCAGGAGCGAGCCGCGCTCGTCACGACACCGGTTCGGTACGCGGAACCACGGCGCGGATGCCGGCAGATGGGGCGGGCGATTCGGGTTCATCAGTTTGCAACCTTGTTGCGGAGCAGATAGCTCGCGGAGATGGCCATCGTATTGGCCGCGACCGTGGTTTGGCCCGTGCGCCGGACGTTCAGCGTCAGTTGGATTCGCTTGGTTTCGTTGTCCGTGGTCGCGGGCGCGTCGAGCCGGTTGTAGCGCGCGAAGGCAAAGCTGGAGACATTGCGCACGTAGATCAGCTGGCCGCCGCTGGCGCTGGGGCTCGCGGGGGTGCGGTAGAAGGAGCGGACCGTGCTTCCGGGCGCGGTGGCGGCGCAGGAATACGTCACGCGATTGCTGTTCGCCGCATAATTGTTCGGCACGGTGAGCGTGATCGAGCTGTCACTGTTCCACGTGATGTTGCTCGCCATTCTCACGTCCTGGCTGAAGTCCTCGAGCCCGCGGCGGATTTCGGCTTCCGAGGCGCTGTAATTTGCCACGTTCACGCCGCTGCGGCTGAGCATGAGAAACGCGGACATGACGCCGGCGAGAACGATGCTGCCAATCGTGGCGCCGATGATCACCTCGGGCAGCGTGAATGCGCGCCGCGCGCTCCGGCCACGAGCGGCCAGCTCAATACGAGTTATAGAAATAATCATACAGACCGTTTTGTCCGTAATACGTCGTGTACGATCGCGACTGCGAGCGCCCGTCGTAACCGCGCCACGTCACCGTGAAGGTGATTTGTTTCAACCCATCGCGCACCAGCGCGACCTGCCGGGTAACGGAGAAACGGTCCGCGATCGTCGTGCCGCCGGTGAAGGAGCTGTCCAGCGTGATGGTCGTTGTGGTCAGCGGGTACGCGTTGACCGTATCCCAGTTTTTCAGCCGCATGCGCTCGAGTTCGTTCTGCATGAGGTGGCTCGCGAGCGTCACATTGCGCGCCGCATCGAGCGCCAGGAACGCCCGCTGCATCGTTGTAATCGACGTGCTGATCGCCAGCGCCATGATCGCCGCCGCCATCATCACCTCGGCGATGGTGAAGCCGGAACGCCGGCGGACTGCAGGGACGGGGAGCATGGGAAGCCGCAACGACGACTACCAGTCGAGCACGCCGGAGTAAATCGAACGAGCGGCGGAGGTGGTCAGTTCCTTCCAGCTGCCGACGCGATACGGGTTGCCGCCGTCAACCTTGGCCAGCGATTCGTCATAGTGAAATTCCGCCGTGCCCGACAGCGCGATGTTGTTGGCGACAATCGAGCCGCAGACGGATCCGTTCCCCACGATCGAAACGTTTCCGTTTGGCGCGTAGATCACGCCACTGAACAGCCCGTTGCCATGGATTGAAATGTTCTGCGCGGTCGACGAGGTGCCCCAGATCTGGAAGTTGATCGGCTGGCCGAGCGTTTCACCGGTCTCGATTTTTCCATCGCCATCGGTATCGGTTCCGTTGGCGACACCATTGCCGCCGAGATCGACCGTGCCGGGCGTATAGATGGCGAGTGACGCGTCCGAGCCGCTGAGCGTAATCCCGGCATTGCCCGTGGTCGTCACATTGCCGGTTACGCGCAGGACCACTTTCTTGTTATTGATCGTCAGCGTTTGCCCGCCCGACAAACTGATTTCCGCCGCGTCGTAATAGTAATAACCGTCCGCCGCCGCGATGTGCGATGGATCGGGGAGGACCAGGGTCGGGGGAAGCGTGACAAAGCCGTTCGAGGTGGTGGTCGGTGACGTGACGGGGTCGAACGTGGCGCAAAAATTCGTCGAGACACGGTTCGGGTCGACATTGGACCCGCCGGGGGAGCCGTTGCCGAGAATCGAGCCGTTGCTGCCGACGAACGTCGTGGGATCGGTGCCGCCGGTCGCAACGTATCCCCAGACATCCGCGTTCTGGACGACGACGGCATCGGTGCTGATCGAGATGCTGCCCACGCTGCCGTTATCGGTCTGCAGGGCCGTGCTGTACGGCCGGATGCCGGCCCCGTCATTCTCGGGATCGGAGTTCCAGCTGTCGACGGTGGCGTTGTTGCCGGTGAAGCTAACCGAGGTCTTGGCCACCAGTCCGTTCGCGAACTTGGACGTCTTCAGCAACTGCACCTCGATCCACTTTTCGACCGCCGGGGCGGAACTGCCGCCGAGCCGGATCGACGCTTTCGACACGATTTTAGGGGTGCCGGGCGACCCCGCATAATTGTAGACGTAAACGCGATACTCCCCCTCGGCGTTCTGGCTGAGCGCGACGTCGTCCCATCGGCGGCGCTTGTTGACCGACGCGTTGGTGTTCCAGTCCGACATCGTATAGCTCGGGTCGGCGACAATCTTGTTGACGGAGTACATCGCTTCCTCGAGGCCCTGTTCCGCGAGGTTCATCGCGGCATTGTTATATATTCCGCGGTTCGACAGGGTGAGGGCGGTGCGTCCCAGCTGGATATAACTCACGATCGAGATGCCGATGACGGCACACATGATCATCGCGACAATGAGCAGGGAGCCGCGTTGCGGGGGGCGTGGTGTGAGCGTGGACATGGGGTTCCTTTAGGCGGTGACGCGCTTGTTCCGCAGCACATAGCGGGCGGAGAGCACGATATTCGTCGCGGACGTGACGGTGGTGCTGGTGCGCGCGGCCGAGAGCGAAATTTGCACCTGCTTGGTGGTGTTGTTGGCGATCGTCCTGGCGGCCGCGGTGCTGAAATCGGAAATGCTGGTCCCGCTGATGGTGTAGGCCAGGAAGTTGAACTGCGTTATGCCGGTGAGCAGCGTCGTCGGCGTTCCGGTCGTGACCGCCCGGCTGAATGTGCCGGCGGTGGAATCGTAAGTATACGTGATTATGATCGAATTTACCGTGAGCGTGAGGGAGCTGCTGCTCGCCCAGCTGACCGAGCTCGCCTGCCGCGTATCCTCCGCGAAAAGCTCGAGCGCCTTCCGCGCCTGCGCCTCCATGTCATTGTAGTTGCGCATATTTGCCCCGCTGCGGCCAAGGAACAGGAACGTGGAGAGGACCCCGGCCAGGATGAACGTGGAAAGCGAGGCGCCGATCATGACTTCAACCAACGTGAAGCCCCCGGCGCGCGCCGGCCGGCTATGACTGTTTGGCGAGTGTGTAGTAGTAGTCATAGAGCCCGTTTTTCGCATACATGGTGGTGAACGTGCGGGTGTGCGCCCGCCCGTCATACGAGTGCCAGGTGACGGTGATGGTGATATACTTCACGTCACCGGGCCGCGCCGTATCGGCCGTGACCGTCCGCGTGACGACGTATTTCGCCGCGATTGCGGCCGACGTCGTGAACATCGAGGACATCGAAACCGGCTCGGATGCCGGCAATTCGCAGATGCTGTCCACCGCCGAGGTCGACGTGTTGTTCCAGGGCCACAGGCGCAGCCGCTCGATCTCGCTCTGCATGATCTGTGACGCGAGCGTGCCATCGCGCGCGACGTCGATGGCGCGGAAGCCCATTTGCAGCGCAATGATCGAGGTCGCGATCCCGAACGCCATGACGAAGGTCGCGAGTGCGACCTCGATGATGGTGAACCCGCTGGCATCAGCGGGCACGCGATGCAGACGCGCCGCCTGAACCCGGTTCACCGACGACCACTCAGCCACTGGCAATTTCATGGCTGCACGTTAGCCGTTCCCGATTACAGCGCATAGAGGCAGAAGGGGTGTATTTTGGCCCTACCGGCCTAGGTCCGTTCAGGCCGACAAAACCCTTGACTCTCCTGCACCCGTTTGAGTGTGTGACCGGCTCTCAATCTTTCGACATCATGGCCAACACGAAATCTGCGATCAAAGCCGCCCGTAAGTCCAAGCGACTCCACGACCGTAATCAGGGCGTCAGGACCCGCCTGAAGACCTTGCACAAGAACTTCGTGACGGCCGTCAAGGCGAACGACGCCGCCGCCGCGAAGGCCGCCGGGATCGCGTATGCGTCGGCCATCGACAAGGCGACCAAGTCCGGTGTCGTGCACCGCAACGTCGCGGCGCGCGCGAAATCCCACGTCGCGAAGTACGTTCTCGCCAGGTAAGCGGCTGACATTGCCCGCTGATCCGCGGCCCGCGCTTTTCCCGGCGCGGGCTTTTGTTTTCCGGCCGCCGGCAGCGCGCCAGAGATGGATTGTGCCCGCTCGGAATCTCGCGTTCATCAGCGTCGAACGGTGCTGAACTCGCAAACTTCCCTGCATCTTGCCCGGCACGCGGAGACCGCGTGGCAAGCCGCCATCCGGCCATGGTTGGAGCGCGGTCATGGCCGGCTCGAGCGCGCGTTCGTCATCGTCGCGACGCGGGGCCAGGCGCATGGACTCAAGCAGCGTTGCCTCGTGGAAGGCCTGCCGCTGCTGGGGGTCGAATTCCTGACGCCCGGGCTGGCGCGAAAAAAATGGGCGACGGTGGCGCGCCTGAAGGCTTCCGCGATGGGGCGCGAACTGTTGTTGCTCCAGCTGCGAACTCTGATCGCGCGCCGCTTGCAGCTGTCTTCCGGCGTGGAGTCAGCTGCGGGTGGCGCTGGCGACCGGCACCGAACCGGCGAGTGGGGATTCTGGAAAAGCCTGGAGAGCGATGCCGAGCACGCGCTCGACGATTTTGACGAACTCCTGAAGGCGGGGTTCGGGATCGATGACTTCCCGGTGCCACCGCTCCGCGAGATTTTTCGCGAACTGGCCCGGTGGGTCGAAGCGTGTGGTTACACGCTCGCCGCCTGGCAGGCCGCCCGGGCGGCCGCGGAGGTTGCGGACGGTCAGCGGATCGCGGGTCGCGTTCTCGTTTACGGGCTCGGGCCCGAGATGAGCGGCGAGTTCTTCAACGTGGCGGCGTTTGTCCGGCGATGTTCCGACGTCACGGCCGTGTTGCCCGAACCGGAATTCGAAGGCTCGTCGGAGCACGGCGAGAAGTGGATCGAGCTCTGGGGCCGCCTGCTGGGTGCCGAGCCGATGCCGCTCGATGCGCCTGACCCGGAGCGGAGCTGCGAGCCGGTGGCGGCCGTCTGGTTTCAGCATGCCACCACGCCGGTGCCGGCCCGCCTGGTGGTCGGGCAGACCCGCGGCGATGAGATGCGCGGCGTGGCGGACGAGATTTGCGCGCTGCTCGATGCCGGGGCGGACAACATTGGCGTCATCTTCCCGCGCGCCGATCCGGCCCACCTGATCCTGGCCCGATTGCTGCAGGAACGGGGTATTCTTTTTGCGGATATGCTCGAAACCGCCGGTCCGCCGGCGATCGAGATCCAGGCCCAGCGGGCACTGCTCGCGTTTTACGAACGCGGCGGACGCATCGAGGAGTTTCTCGCGCTCTGGCCGCTGTTGCGGGCGATCGGGATCGTGACGGCCCCGCTGGCCGAGGCGCGGCGCGCGTGCGAACGCAGCTTTGACGCGACGCAATCGCACGATCTTCGCCGGCACGCCGGTTATTGGGAAAAGCGTCCGGAACTGGCGCGGCTGGCGCGGATACTGGGCGAACCATGGCCGGCGGAGCTGGCGCTGGCCGAGGCCCTCGCGCGATTCCGCCGTGCCTGCACGCAGCTCGCGCTCGAGTCGCCGGACGGGTGGGGCACGCTGGATACGATGGCGGCGATCGATGCCGGGCCGAAGCCGCTGGCGGTCGTCACCGGCACGCTCGCGTCATTCCTGCCGCAAGATTCGGTGGTGATCGACGCACCGGGCCGCAATGTGTTCGCCAGGGTGACGCTCAGCACGCGGCGGCGGGCGGAGGGGCTGTGCTGGTCGCACCTCGTACTGGTCGAGAGCAATTCCGGCGTGTGGCCCCTCCGGCAGGAGCCAAGTTGCTGGCTGACGGACGAACATCGGTCGGCGTTGAGCCGGGCCCGGAATTCCCCGCCCACGCTGTTCAACTCCGAGGAGCGCGCGGTGCTGGAGCGCGCGGGGTATGCGACGCTCGCGCGCGACACCCGCGAGCGGGTGATTTTCTCCGCCGCGCTCTCGGGCGAGCAGGATCCCGAGGTCAAGCTGGCGCCGAACAGCTGGGTGGAGCGGATCATGTGGGCGAACGGCCAGATGGGGCCGGAGGGCGATATCGAAGCGGCTTTCACCGGCGCCGCGATTGCGACCGGCGAACCGGCCGCCGTCGCGACCACCGGGCTGGATGCGTGGCACGACGCATGGCGGGGCCGCCGTGACCCGACGCGGCCATTTGACGAGTACTTCTTTTCTGGAGACCCGGCGCGAATCACGCCGCCGAAGCTGCCGGCGAAATTGATCGAACGGGGAGTGCAGGATCCGGCGGAGCTCTGGTTCGAGGCGATTTTGAAGACGCAGCGAATCCGGTGGGACCCGTTCGTGCGCGCGCGACGCAAGGCCCTCGGCCAGTGGGCCCACCAGCTCCTCGCGAACGTGTTGATGCCGTCGGAAACGACCCGCGGTTTTGGCGAGATGCTGGCCTTCGAGGTCGCGCGGCAGAAACTTCACGACCGGCTCGCGGCGCAGCGACGCGAATGGCCCGGCAACCGGTACTGGGACTCGTTCCACGGCGAGCTGGCACACGTGTGCGGCCTCCTGCTCGAGAACGTGTTCACGATCACCGCGGGCCGGTACGTCGCCACCGAGGCCTCGCTGCCGCCGGGAGCGCGGCTGGAGCTCGGCCCGCATCGGATCCCGGTGGTCGGCCGGCTCGACCTCGTCCGGCTCGATCAGCCGGCCTGGAGCGGGGCGCGTATTGACATTGTGGATTTCAAGACCGGCGGCGACCTCGGGCTCTCGGCCGAACGGATGGGCCGGACCGGCGCTTCGCTCCAGCTGGGCGTTTACCTCGAAGCGGCGCGCTCATTGGGCATTGCGGGCGGTTCGGTCTGGATGATCAAACCGGAGCCCGGTGGCGTGACCAAGCTGACGTTCGACGACATGGCGGTGGCGTTGACGAAGCTGCGGTGGCTGGAGCAGGCGCTGACGCGCGGAGTTTATGGCGCGTTGACCCGCGACCGCTCGGATTACGCGCCGGGCGGCTGCGACTGGCCGCTGGCGTGCACGCCGGTTTCGCGCGCGATCCTCGAACAGAAGTTCGCGCTCACGTTTGGGCTCGCGCCGGAACAGGCCGTCGATGAATGAGCTGATCGATCACGAGGCGCGGGAGCGCTTTCGCACCGAGTGGGACCGCAATTTCGCGGTGAGCGCGAACGCCGGTTCGGGGAAGACGACGGCGATCTCGGAACGGCTCGCCGCCATCGCGCTCGCGCCGGCGGGCGCCGAGCGGCTGCGCCATACCGCGGTGGTCACCTACACGAAGAAGGCGGCGGCCCAGATTGGCCAGCGGGCGCGGCAGGTGCTGCTCCGCCGGATCACGGAATCGGGCAGCCCCGATTTGCGCCCTCTCGATCACCTGGAGAGGGCGTTCTTCGGCACGATTCACAGTTTCTGCCTGAAGCTCGCGCAGACTTACGGGCAGACGGTCGGCATCAACCTGAATCCGACCGTCGTGACCGAGAACGATGACGCCTGGTGGGAGGAGTTCCTGGAACAGGATGCGATGGAGTTCTCCGGCCTCGACGAACGCGCGCTCAGGGCGTTCCTGCGGCATGTGCCGCTGGAGGAGATCTTCCCCGTCGCGCGCGAACTGGATCACGCCACCGCGGCGGCGCTGCGCCGGCGAACACCGGCGGCGCCGCCGGCGGTGCCGGACGCCGCCGCTGGCCAGCGACTCCTTGCGATCGTGCCCAAGGGAAACGGGGCCGCGAACACCGAGCGCAGCCAGCAGACGGCGCGCGCGTGGCGCGCGGCCTGGGAGGCAGGCGCGACGTTCCTGCCGCTTTACGAACCGGCCGGGAAAACCAAAATCGTCGTCGATTGCGCGCGCGAGTGGATGTTGCCGCTGAAAAACTGGCTGGCGGACGCGGCGGCGGCGCTGGCCGGTGAACTGGCCGAGCGCTACCGTGCGTGGCGGTTTGAGCGCGGCGTTCAGACCTACGCCGACCAGATCGATGCGGCGATGGCGGTCCTGCACGACGACGCATTGCTGAACCGGATACGAGCGGAGGGATGGCGCGTCATCCTCGACGAGGCGCAGGACACGGACCCGCAGCAGTTCGCCGTGCTGGTGGAGATTGCGCGGCCGCCGGGCGCACGGCGCGGTGCGTGGCCGGATGGTGGGACGGGGGCGCAGGCGGAGGGCCCGCGCGCCGGACACTTTTGCATGGTCGGCGACGGACAGCAGGCGATCTACGGCAGCCGGGCCGACATTGGAAATTTCATGCGGCATGTGGATGCATTTCGCCGCGGCGACGGCGGTGAACTGCTCGAGTTCGAGGTCACGTTTCGCGCGCCGCATGCCTTGATTGCGCTCCTCAATTCGTCGCTGCCGGTCGCGTTCGGCCACGAGCGCGAGTACAATTTTGGATTGCCGCCGCCGCAGGGCGCGCCGGCGCCTTTCCTCCAGGTTCCCTATGTTCCGCTGGAGCCCGGGCCGAAAAATGTGCCGGGCGCCGTGTACCGGCTGCGGGTGGAGGGGCCAGCTGAATCACCGCGCGGCGTCGAGGCCTGGCTCGAATGCGAAGCGCGGCAGGTGGCGACATGGCTGCGCGAAAATGGTCCGGGGGGGCTCGGCGCGGAAGGGTGGGGTGATGTTGCGGTGCTCGCGCCGCGCAACGAGTGGCTGGTCGTGGCCCGAAAGGCATTCGAGACCGCGGGACTCGAGGTGGCGCTGCAAACCCGTCGCACGCGATGCGGCGACAACCCGGCTTACGCGTGGCTGACCGGGCTCCTGGCCGTGTGCGTTGATCCGGAAAACATGTTCGAGTGGGTCGGCGTGTTGCGCGAAGTGTTCGGTGTCAGTGATGCCATGATCGCCGCGGAAATGCGCCACCATGGCCGGCTGGCATGGGAGGAACCGGCGACTCACCCGGGGCCGCTGGGCGATGCACTCGTGGCGATTAGGCCGTTCGTGCTGCGCGCCAACGACGCGGGCCGCGCGCTCGAGTCGTATACGCGTGAACTGGCGGCCGTGACACAGCTCGCCGCGAAAGCATGGCGGATCGATCCCAGCGGCAGCGTGCCGGGTGAACTGGATCGACTACTCGCGCAGGCCGCCGAGCGCGGCCTCGAGGGAGTTTCACCGCGGGCGTGGCTCGAGGAGTTGCTGGAGTGCCTCGATGATGGCCGGCCCGCCGGTAAACCAAGTTCCACCGCGATCAACCTGCTCACCTCGCATTCGGCGAAAGGCCTCGAGTGGCCCGTGGTGATCGTGCTCGGGCTTTGGCGCGGAATCGGCCAGCCGCCTGATCGCGGACTGAAGATGGTCCGCGATTCCGGCGGGGTGCGCCTCTACTTTGACCGCTCGAGCCTGCCCGAGGACACGCGGGATGCGCGGGAGCGCGAGCGGCGGCGCGAACTGACGCGGCTGCTTTACGTCACGCTCACGCGGGCGCGCCAAACCCTGTTGGTCCCGTGGGCCGGTGACGGATTCGGCGGCCGCCAGCGCGAACGGCCCAGCTTGGCGGAACTGTGGGGAGCTCCGCTGGACGCGTTGGCGCCATGCAGTCCGGCCTCGTCAGCGGGGCGCGGGACCCAGCCATCAGCCGCGCCGATTGCGTCGCCGGGGCCGCGCCGCGCCGACGACCGATCAGCAGGCGGGCGACTTCCGCCGTTGCCGGCCCGCGTGCTGCCGCATCAGCTCGCGCACCGGCCAGACCTCGCGCGAATCGCGCGACACGAGTCGTCACTGGACACGCCGCTGCCGCGGGCCGGCGCGGACGATGCGATCGATTACGGCGTGTGGTGGCACGAAACGATGGAGTTTCTACCGTGGTCGGCCGATGACGCGACAATCACCGCCTATGGCTGGGCCGCGCTGACCAACGCGGCCGCACAAGGGCTCGGCGCGCGGCCGGAAGTCGAATGGCAGCGATTCCGCGCGAGTGCGGCCTGGCGCGAACTCAATGCGGCGCGCTGGGTGCGCTGTACTGAACTTGCCGTTTTTGGCCCGCTGAATGAGCGCGCCTGGATCGATGGCGTGATTGACCTCGTGCTGCACGATCCGGCTGCAAACGAGTTGTGGATTGTCGATTGGAAGACGAACCATCGCCGTCCGCACGAAACCGACGAGCAGTTGCTCGCGCGTCTGGTTTTTGAATACAAGCCCCAGCTTTCCGCTTACGCGGAATGTGCGGGCGGTTTCTTCGCCGGCACGCGGCAAAAGGTGGTGGTATTTTCCACCGCGGCCGGGCTCTGGCAGGAAGTCCCGCGAGGATAAATTCTGGCTGGACACCCCTGCGGGCCGGCAACACGTTGGCCATTCGCCAATCTCTCACCTTCCATGGGCAACCTGAAAAAGAAGCGCCGTCTAAAAATGAACAAGCACAAGCGCCGAAAGCGCTTGAAGGCCAATCGCCACAAAAAGCGTACGTGGCAGAAGTAGTGCGCGATCGCGCCACGACGAATTCGCTTCAACCGTCAACCCGCTGCATGCGCAGCGGGTTTTTTTGCGCCTAGCAGCCTGTCGGAGTTAGGAAATTCGATTTTTTGGCGAGCGAATGCGAGGCCGACGGAGCCGACAGGCTGCTAAATGAAAATGGCTGCGCCATTTTCGCAGATACATCCATGATTGGCGGGCGAACTGCTTCTTGACCGGCATGGCCACCCGCTTCGTCGAGATCGACCGTGACACCGCACTATTGCCCGTTCGGCAAGCTCAGGGCCCCGAGCACCAGCCGAGGGGCTGCCGCCGGACCTGCGCGATTGGGTGCCGGCCAACCACCTGGTTCATTTTCTAATCGACGCGGTGGAGAAGCTGGACCTGCGCCAAATCAAAGTGAACACCCGCGGCACGGGCGATGCGCACTCTGCTGGCCAGCAGAGCGCCGGCGATGCTGCTGGCGCTGCTGGTCTACAGCTACGCCACCGGAGTTTTCGGTTCCCGGCGCATCGAGCATTCGACCTTCGACAACGTGGCGGTGCGCCTGCTGACAGCCGACACGCACCCCGATCACGACATTCTGCTGGCCAGCAGAATGCATTTAGCCCGCATGAACGCGGGGCGCTCGCCGGAACATGGGGGTGTTGGCGGTCAGACACGGGTGAAGACCATTTCAAGGGTGAAAAATACAGGCCTAGCTCGTCGTGAGCCGCGCCGTAATAGCCTTCACCCGCGCGGCGGCTGATTCGTTGGCGCGGTGGATCGCCTCCTCGGCCGTCCGGGGCGGAGTTTGCGACACCGCCATCGTCATCACGTCGAGGGCGAGGATCGTCCGGTAGCCGGCGCGAGCGTAGGCCTCGTAGAAATCGGTGGCCTCATTGATTTCGGACCCGGCTGATTTTTCCCAGGCCGCCGGATCAATGATGTCCTTCGCTTCCAGCGTCGGCTGGGCGAGGTAGAGCTCTCGCGCGTGTCCAACGATCATCTTGATCACGCGCTTCAGCGCGTCGCGCTGGTCAGCCTCGCCGAGCCGCCGGACGCTCTCTGCCAGTTTGTCGATCATCGCGATGCTCGGCGCGACTTCGCGCTGCAGCGCGTTGGCTCCGCGCCGCAGGGTTCTTTGGATGGCAGCCATGTTCCGCTGCACAATTTCGATTTCCTTGCGGATGGCCCGATCGGCCGGACTGGCCTTCAGCCGCTCGAGCAGCTCGTGGCCGGACTTCAGCAAGTCGGCGTGCTGCGCCGTGAGGGTGTCATGCGTCGGCTTGAGTTCGCCATGACGCCCCTGGGCATACTGGCCGATCATCCGGACGTAATCCTTCAGCGCTTCGCCGATGCCGATGCAGACCACGAGTGACTGAATCAGGAAGCGTCGCGCCGTCTCCGGCTCGGCTTCGCGCAGAGCTGCCTGGATCCGATCGATGCGGCGGTTGAGCGCGTTTTCCGCCTTTTCGATGGGTGCCATGCGCGGTGCGGTGGCGAAGGGTGAAAGCGCTGCGGCCGCCGGAGGGCAACGCACAATTTGGGTCGAAGTCTGCCGTTCGCCCGCGTCACCCCGTTTACCTGTGCCCCGAGGTCGTCCAAGGGGTCATGTCGTCCACGAGCAGGTCGCCCGCCAACTTCCGATGTATCCGCGAAAATGGCGCAGCCATTTTCACTTAGCAGCCCGTCGGCTCCGTCGGCCTCGCATTCGCTACCCCAAAAATCGAATTTCCTAAGTCCGACAGGCTGCTGGCACGCGAATTCGCACCCAATTCACGCCGGCTTCATCGGCACTTCATCCGACGCCCACAGGCTAAGGCACCCTCCGTTGCCATGAAAATCGACATCCTGGTCGCCTACATCCCGCGCTACCGTTTCGGCCACGAGGCGAACTTCGTGCCGCCCATCACTGGAATTCATCTCGCAGCGATCACTCCGCCCGATCACACGGTGCGCGTCTTCCACCAGCACGCCGCTGTTCGAACAGTTGCAGGGTGCGGGCCGGCTGCTGCCGGACCGGGGATGGGAATACTACAACGGCTACAACGTCGCGTTTGCGCCGCGCCTGATGTCGCCCGACGAACTGCTCGCCGCGCACCGCGAACTTTGGCAACGGGCATTTTCACCCGCCCATGTCGCGGCTCGCGTCGCCCGGGCGGCGCGGTCGCTCCGGACGGGCGCCGCGCTGCTTTCTTCCGCCATGAACGGATTCTACGGCCTCAAACGCGCGCGCGGAAACGAGCCGCTCGACATGCGGGAATGCACCGTCGCTCCGCCCGCGGCGACACCCGTTCTCGCCGGGGCGGACGCGGCGGTCGCACCGGCATGAGGACGACGTGGCCGTGTTTCTGCGCGCCCGCGCGCAATGTGACCCACTGCCCCATCGCATAACCCAATGCCCCGCGCCATCCAAGGACGCCCGCTTCGACGGTCGTTTCGTAGAGACTCACGATCCTACTCGAGTCGGGATTTCCCTTTACACTGTCCAACAGCACCTGAATCCCGACACTTTTGTCGGGATTCTGTCGGGATTCCGAATTCGCACACTCGATACCATTGGAATCCCGACTTTGCTGTCGGGCAAATGTCGGGATTCGCGTTCATGGACTAGTAGCCGTGTATTGCGTGGCGCGTCGTCGTCATGCTGATGCTCCTGCTGCTGCTCGTGCTGCTGTTCCACAGTTGTTGCTTATGCCACGCTCAACTCCCGCTCAGCAGCTTCGGTAGTTCGATCTTGTCGTCCAGCGCGCCAAGCACCGTCAAGAGCTGAGAGTTCTCAAACCTGCGCGCGAGTCTCCCGCCCAGCCCGTCGCGCACTCATCACTCGTCACTCATCACTCATCACTCGTCACTCGTCACTCGTCACTTGTCACTCGTCACTCGTCACTCGTCACTCCGCACGGCCGCGCCACGGGACCCTACTTACTTCCCAAGGCAGAACAGCTTCGTGCCGGTGCGGACGTAGAGGTTGCCTTGCGCGATCGCGATGCTCGAGCGATGGCGGGTGTCGTCGCCGTCGTCTTTGAAACTGGCCTTGTGGAGCAGCTTGAACGCCGGACCGCCGGCCTGGATCACAGAAACGTCGGCGTCGAAGTTCATCACGTAGATCTTGCCGTCGGCCGCGGTGGGCGACGCCTGGAAAACGGAGCGGCCGCCGAGATCTCCGCTCCAGATGACCGAGCCATCGGCGGGGTCGACGCAGAACAGTTTCCGCTTCGTGCCGTTCAGAATGTAGAATTTCCCCTCGTAGAAGAGCGGCGTGGGCACATCGGCGGTGAGATCGCGCTCGTTCTTCGTCGGCGCGGCCTCGGCCGGATCCTCTGTCGGTTGAACGTGGCTCTGCCACGCGAGGGCCTGCTGGTGCGTGAGCGTGCCGTGGCCGCCGGCCTTCACAGCGTAGACGGGCGCGTTCTTCGGACCGCAGGCGAGAATCACGCGGCCGTCGGTGGCCGGCGACGGCACGAGCCGCCAGTGGCCAATCTTCGTCGGGTTCCACGTGCCCCAGCGCCAGAGCTCGGCGCCGTTTTTTGGATCGTGGCCGGTGATGCAGTCACCGCCGACCACGACGAGTTCGGCGCGTCCATTGTGCACGAACGGCAGCGGCGTGCTGAACGCCTCGCGCGATTCCGCGACGGCCTCGGAGGGCCGCAGCGCGCGCCACAGATCCCTGCCCGTGGCGGGATCGATCGCGAGAAGGTAGGACTCGTTGCCGGTGGGCTTGCCGCGGCCGCGCACGGCGACGTCACGCTGGAGCACCTGCATGATGAGCTGGCCTTCGTGCAGTAGCGGGCTGCTGGAGAACGTCCACTGGAACGCAAACGGCGCGAGGTTGCGCTCCCAGAGCTTTTTACCGGCGACGTCGAAGCCGACGAGCTCGCCGGTGCCGAAGAAAAACACCGCGAGCTTGCCGTCGGTCACCGCGGACGGGGAGCACGAGTTGCTGTATTGGCCGTCGGTGGTGAACTCGCTGATGTCGGCGCGCCAGAGCTGCGCGCCGGTGCGGCGGTCGAGGCAGAGTGCGGCCTGCTTGCCACTCCTGGTGTCGGCCGCCGTGACGAACACGCGCTCGCCCCAAATCACCGGCGTGCCGGCGGAAGAGCCGGGCATCTCGACCGCCCATTTCACGCCGGCGGTTTTGCTGAATTTGGCCGGCAGATTCTTCTCGGGGCTCGAGCCGTTGTGCGCGGGTCCGCGCCAGTTGGGCCAGTTTTCGGCGCGCGCGGTGGCGGCGAGGAGGAAACACGCAAACAGCAAGGTCGAGGAGCGCATGGGGTGAGGGGGAACGAAAACGCTGGGCCCCACTCCGAGAAGTCGTCCCACCGGGGTCAAGCTGCCAGCGGCGGTCGGCGGCCGCTTGGAGCGGCGTACTGGGCATCAGGCCGGCACGTTCACGAAGACGCGAAGCGCGCGAAATCAGGGGAACGCAAATCCACGCTAGTCCATTCGCGGCGAACCGGTAACGGCACGCCCTCTTCCGCCGCGTCCTCCACTTCTGCGATAGCGCGATTCAAGAACCGCTCACCGCCGTCCGCGCTTTCGAATCTCGCTGCGGCGGTGACCAGCGGTCAGCCTGTCGTCTGAATCTCATGCGCCGCATTACCCTTTACCTGTTTCTCATTGCCACCGGCCTCGGGTTGGCCGCACCGGCCCCGGGGGATGGAACCGTCGTGGAAAGGATGCCGGGCCTCGTGGCCTTTTGGACGTTTGGCGAGGAGCCCGGCCAGCCTCGCCTCTCGTCCGGCACCAAGGACCGTCACCCGCTGCAAGAGGTGGGCGGGCCCATCGCGCGCGTGGCCGGCGGACCTTTTTCCGGCTATGCGGCGGAGCTGAACGGCCGGCAGTATCTCCGTATTGTCTATGCGGAGACGGGGAACCTGAACATCTCCGGCCCGCGCGCCCAGGTCAGCATGTTCGCCGTGGTCCGCATTGTTGACCTGAAGCAGAGCCGCACCATTGCCGGCATGTGGAGCGAGGGCAAAGGCCGCGACGACGACACGGGCACGCGGCAGTATGCGCTGCTGATGAACATGCCGACTTATGGTGGCGCCAACCAACTCGTGCCCCACATCTCGAGCGAGGGCGGGGTGACGCGACGGGCCGACGGCAGCGCGTTTCCCTGGTGCGCCGACTATGCCGCCACCCGTCAACCCGTGCCGGAGGAGCGCTGGTGCACGCTCGGCTTTACCTACGACGGGGCTTACATCCGGGCGTATATCGACGGCCGGCTGGACGCGCGCGAACTCGACCCGGCGAAGGACAAGCGCGAGGACCGATACTTTACCGAAGGCGGCCCTGACGGCAGGGATCGCGGCATGAACCCGTATTATCACGGCCGCGGCATTTTCAGCTACGATCCGGATAAACACGCACACACCAAGATCGGCGGCAGCGACTTTACGGTCGGAGCGCGGATGGCGGTGGGTTCGATGCTACGGGAAGCCACGAAAGGCCGCTTCGGTGGACTCGCCGTTTTCAACCGCGCGCTCACCGATGCAGAAATGCTGACGCTGCATCAGGCCGCCGCCGTCGAGGCGCTCAACCGGCCATGAAAGGTTTCGATGGCACATCATGACGCCGACGGCACCTCCCAACCGCGGCGATATGCTTTTGTCAGCAAGGCGTTCGCTTCGGTGTCGTTGGTGATGCGGCAGTTTTCTGCATCCCACCGCAGCACGTTTGGCTCGGTCCGGCCGGCCCCCTTCGCGCGCCGTTTTCCCGGCGAGCGCGCCACACGCGTTGCCACATTACCCAGCTGCACGGTTTCGGTCAGCGGACCGGCGTAATCAAACCCGTCGCTGGTCTTGGTGCCCGCGATGATGGCATCGACCCAGCGATGCCAGTGATTGAGGCCCTGGAGATCCTTCGGGTACACGAACCCGACGAAATTCTCCACTGGATACAGGCGCGGCCCGCCCACGTGCGGCAGCACCATGTTGCCTTTTTCGCCGATAAACAGCGACCCGGACCTCGGCAGGTCCAGCTCGGGTGGCATCTGCGCCAGTTTACGCTCGGGCTGCAGTCCGCCATCCGTCCAGGTGACGTTGAGCGTCGCTCCAGCCGTGCGCTCGTTGCCCGGGAAAACATATTGGATCGTTTGAAACGTGGGCCAGATATGGCGATTGATCCCGCTGTTCGTGGCGACGACCGAGAGCGGGGCTTTGATGCCCAACGCGGTGAAAACGGGATCGAGGATATGGCAGCCGAAATCGCCCAGGATGCCGCCGCCAAAATCCTGCCAGTCACGCCACGCGGCGGGATGATAAACACCGGGCGCATACGGGCGCGCCGGCGCGCCGCCGATCCAGAGATCCCAATCCAACTCGGCCGGCACCGGACCCGGCTCCGGCGGCTCGAGCAGCCGGGTCTGCGAGTTTCCGGCCGCGGACTGCCACGAGCGCACCTCCTTCACCTTTCCGATGACGCCCTCGTGGATGAGGCGCGTGGCGAGCCGATACTCCAACCGGGAGTGGATCTGGTTTCCCATCTGCGTGACGACGCCCGTTTTCGCCGCCCACAACTGCATCTGCCGCGCCTCCCACACCGTGTGCGCCAATGGTTTTTGGCAATAGACGTGTTTGCCGCGCTTCATGGCCTCGATTGCGATGAGCGCGTGCATGTGGTCGGGCGTGGAGACGCTGACCGCGTCGATGGCATCGCCCAGTTTCTCCAGCATCGCCCGGAAGTCTTTGAAATGTGGCACGTCCGGCGTGACCTGGTCGGCGCGAGCGAAGTGGGTTGAATCGACATCGCAGAACGCGACGTGCTTCACCTTCTCGTGGCTCGCGAGACTGTGGACGTCGTTGTAGCCCATTTTTTCGAGGCCGACCGCCGCGAGCTGGAGGCGGCTGTTCGGGTTGCGGGCGCCCAAAATCGCCGGGAACCCGAGCACGGCGCCAGCGAGCGCAGTCTGCTTGAGAAAAGTCCGGCGGGTGGTCGTGGCGGGTGAAGTCGGGTTCATGAGGTGACGTTAATGAAGTAATGACTCGAGGCGCCGTCGCGAGCGAGCCCGATTGGGGGCAGCGGAAGAAGAACCCACGCCGCGTCTCGTCCAGGTTCGGCGCTTGGAAACACGCGTACGCGCAGCACCGTCAGGTGGTTGTTGCGATCGGCGGCTCGAGATTGCGCGCCATCGGTCGCGGCCCTCGCGACCTCGGTGCTGCACGGTGGGTCGCCCCGTTTGACTTGGCGTAACGCCGCGGCATACACGAAACCAATTTGACGCCGGACGAGTTCGGCAAAGGCGTTTTCGGAATGTTCGTCAGCATAGCGGCGGAGCAATTCGGCGAGGGCCGCCGTCGAAACCATCAAACGAGAATTCAGACATGAAAACCAAGGCCATTGAGTTCAACGCTGATGACCTCGTCGGCAGCGTCGAGGCGTTTGCGCGTCACGTGACGGGCAAACAAAAGCTCACCCTGAGCACGGCGACGATGCCGTTGCCGCCGCCGGTCAAACCGCTCACACCCTCACAGGTGCGTTCGATCCGCCGGAAGCTCAACGTGAGTCAACCGGTGTTTGCCGCGATGATGAATATTCCGACTGTGACCGCCGCCAGTTGGGAGCGCGGACGGAGGAAGCCGACCGGCGCGGCCCTGCGCCCTGCTCGACATCGCCCGCAAGCATCCCGAAGTATTGCTCGCCGGATGATTCGCCCCCTTCCGACTCGCCTATCGTTTTTTCTTCGCGGCCATCGCCGACATTTTATCGGAAGCACGGCGATACTCGATCGCCGCGATGAAATCTTCCCTCTGCCGGTCGGCCAGGAGCGCTTGGGCATCGCTGATGATTCGGTCCCAGTCGTAACCAGGCCGGCCGGCGCCGGCTTCCTTCGACAGCTTCCGTCCGCGCGCAAACCGGACAGAAAATCGAAGGGCGCCGGATCAATGGTCATTGAATTCTGACCACCCGCGAGGCCGAGCCCGCGCAATGCTCGCCGACATACCACCCCGGCGGGGTGTTCCGCTGCGCCTACACCCACTCGCGCGAGGCGCCCGTCTCACCCCTGGTCATAGATTCCAATTGATGCCGACGTTCGCATTCCACGAGTAGATTTCCAAGCTGCTCGGGTGCGAAGGGCTGCCTTGGAACTCCCTTAGCGGCTCCTCGTTCAGGTTGAGGAACTCGGCAAACACGCGGAGACGCGAATTAATGCGGTAGCTGATTTTCGCATCGAGCACCTTGCGCTCGTCAATATAGCCGTCCCCATCGCGGGTGCCGCCAACCGAAGTGAGATACTCGTCGTTGAAGGCAAACGCCAGGCGGGCTTCGATCCCGTATTTCTCGAACATCAGCGCGATGTTGCCGACCCGATCGGATTGCTTGAAGAACGGCACCTTGTCGGCGCGACCCGGAATCGTCGCAGACGAATCCGTGTGGGTGTAATTGAAATTGACGCCCAATCCGTCGAGCGGGGACGGGAGGAGATTGAAAAACTGCTGGTAATTCAGCTCGACGCCGGTAATCCGGCCGCGGTCCGCGTTCTCGGGGCGTGAGACCGACAGCCGCGAGTAATTCCGGCCGGCGTAGGTCGTGTTGTTCAGGATGTAGGAGTTTCGGTAAACCGGGTCGTCGATCATCTTGTGAAAGACACCCACCGAAACAATGCCCGCGTTTTTCAGGTAATATTCCGCCGATACATCGAAGTTCATCGAGCCATATGGCTTCAGGGCTGGATTCCCGGCGCTCAGGCTGCCTTGAAACACTCCGCCGCCCAGATCGATGTCGTCCAGTGTGTTTCGGGGCGCGAGGTCCGTGTAATTCGTGCGGCCATACGTGTTGGTCCACGCGGCCCGGAGGGCAACGCGATCCGCGGGACGCAGGGTATAGTGCAAACCGGGCAACACCTCCGTATATGAATTCTCGAGGCGGAGCCGCGTGCGCACGCCATTGCGGTTTTCAAACGCGGAAAAATCCGATTCGGTCCGTTCCACCCGTACACCGCCCAGGAGGGTCGATCGCGGTGTGAGGTGCGCGGTTGCCATGGCATAGCCGGCGGTCACTTGCTCGCTGCCGTCGAAGTCCGCGTTGACCGAGTCGTTCGCCGTCGAGGTGGCGTCGAACGCGAAGCGCCCGGGATTCGAGGTGAAGTAATTCCGCATGTTGGCGAGATTCAGGGCAGGACCAAACCGATACCGCCCGCGCATGAAGTTCGTCGGTTCCGCCCCCGCCAGCCCGCCGTCACCGAGGGAGAACGCATTCGCCGCTCCGGCCGCGAGCACATAGTTCGTGTTGTTGCGGTCCTGCGTCTTTTCGCGGTCGAGCCACTTGGCGCCGATTTTCCAATATCCCGGCGCGCGGCCGAAGCTGACGTCCCGGCGCAAATCGGCCTGCAGCGTCGTCACATCCTCCTGTTCGGCGTCGCGCCGAAAACGCACCCGGCGGAAGGGATACGAGGCGGGAAGATAGAACGCGGCATTCGGCGTGACGATGGGAACTTCGCCCCCCAGCACGTAGGTGTTCGGAAAGGCGTTGGCCGCCGAGCGGAACTCCCAGTCGACGCGACGCGGCGTGCGGCGCTCGCCGCGGCTCACTCCAGCCTGCCAGTCGAAGCGGAACGCTGCGACTTTGTGTCCGCCGCCAACCGACGCGGCACTGATGATCCCCTGCTGCCGGTAGTCGCGCGATTCACGCGTGCCGCGGCCCTGGCTGTTCGCGCCGGAGGCCGGCGTTTGGTTGGTCAGCGTGCCGGAACGAAAGTCGAAATTGTTGCTGAAGCGAATCTCCTCGTCCGTAAATTCATTGTAATTGAACCTGAGATACATCTGGTGCGCCGGCAGGGGCCGGAACTCCAGGCCGACGTTGGCTCCAATGCGTTCACGTTCCACGTGGTAATCGAACGACTCCTGGGTCGAGGGGACGAAGCTTCCGCCCACCGCCGTCCAGTTGGTGTTATCGGACGTTTGCGACGCGAACTCCTTGAACGAGTAGCTGACGCCGCCGACGGCGCCCCACCGCTTCGCGGGATCGAGGATCCGGCTGTAGGTGGCGCTGCCCGCCCGCCAGCCCCAGTCGCCGCTGAAGTCGTTGTAGCCGACGCTCAGCGAACCGATGAGCAGCGACTCCGCGCGATCGAACGGGCTTTGCGTGACAATATTGATCGAACCGCCAATGGCATTGCCGTCGAGATCCGGCGTGACTGCCTTCACCACCTCCAGTCGCGAAATCAGGTCGGCTGGCACCGAGTCCATCGCCAGGCCGCGTCGTCCCTGCTCCGCGGGCGAGCCGACGGACTGGCCGTTGAGCGTGACGTTGTTCAATGCGGCATCGATGCCGCGCACCACGACAAACCGGCCCTCGCTCTGATCGATCTCGAGCGAGATGCCGGGAATGCGACGGAGGGCCTCGGCCGCATTACCATCGGGAAACTTGCCGACCGCATCAGCCGAGACCGCGTCCATGATGTTCGTCGCCGAACGCTTTTGTTGCAACGCGCGGGCCTGCCCTTCGCGCGTGCCCTCGACCACGACTTTCGAGAGCGCGACGATGCCGGAGTTGAACACGATTTCGAGTGGCGCCATGTCTTGTTCGGTCACCGTGACCGGCGCCGTGTGATCGGCGAAACCGAGTGACGACACGACGAGGGTGTAGGTCCCGGGTGGAATGTTGTTCAGCGAGAACTCGCCGCCGGCGGCCGTGTTCGTCGTGCGATTCAGTTCGCGCACGGTCACCGTGGCGCCAATCAGGTAGGATTTCGTATTGGGATCCTGGACGCGGCCAGTGATCGAAGCAGCGGTCGCGACCGCCTGGAATAATGCCGAGCCAAGCAGCCCGGCCACATACCAACGCAGGGAAGCATGCATAAAAAGCAATGCGAACAGGGGTTAAGGCCGGTGGGTCGGCCGGACCGAGTGAAGGCCCGCGCTCTTGCGCTGCAAGAATGAAAGAAACCGCATACCTCCCGCAATTCGCACCAGGGCCACTTTTCCCGGCCACCCCGCCGGTTTTCCGGATGCAAGAATGCACCGCCGCATTCAATCCGGACAGAAGATCGAAGGCGCTTCGCCCAAAACCGTGCCGGCGTAGGCACGGCCAGCCGTGGTGGGCGCACCGATCCGAATAACAGGAGTAACCTGCGGGTTAAGGTCTCGAGTTTTTCAAGAACGCGGCTGACGCCGCCACTCGCCTGTTGCCACGAAGAGCACAGTCGGCGACAAACCCACGTCGAACGGATGCACGACGTCCGCCGCTGCGCTCAACCCCATCGAAAGCCTTCTTCCATGCGCCCCCCGCCCTGCCTCGTTGCTTCGCTAATCCTGAGCCTCGCCGTGACCGGGACTACCTTCGGCCAGGCGAAGTCCGATGACCTGAAAGTCCAGATCGGCGGCGACGTCGAGCGGATGAAGAAGCAGACGCAGGTCATGATCGACATGCTGTTCAGCTTCGGCGAGCTTGGCTTCCAGGAAATCGAAACGTCCACCTATCTCACGGGCGTGCTCGAGAAGGAGTCGTGGGAGTATTTCCGCACGGTGCAGACGAAGAGTCGCAAGTATCAGCCGCTGATTTCGCCGAACGACAAACCGGCGATCCACCTCAATACGCGGATCATGGCGGATTATCGGGAGCGGATGCGCACGTTCTATTATGATCCGGCGAAGTACGACACGTACCTCGATCAACTCGGCATCAAGTACCCCACGGTCCGCCAGCCCGCGGGCGCGAAGGGTACCGACTGACCGGTGCCGCACGCCACGCCGGCGCCCAGGCATGCGGCTACTCAGACATGGGGTGGAAGCGTTAATCAGCGATCGACCCGACTGGCTCGCGCCGATCGCCCGCTCGTTTCGGCGGCCATAGGGATCTGAATGCGGTTCACGCTTAAGATCGCGGATACGCTGACGCGACGGTGCATTCGCGCTGGACTCATTCGTCAATGGCAGTGACAGATGGGCCAGAATCCATGAAAGCCCTCATTCGACTCGCATTTGTCTATATCGTCATCGCGGCTGGCGGTTCCGCCGCAGCATGGTCTGCCGACGTCCAAGGCGTCGAAGCCGAGATCCTGCGCATGGAGGCGACGCGGGTCGATACCCTGCTGAAAGGCGATCTGAAAGGCCTCGAGCAGCTCTATGCTGACGACCTCGTTTACATTCACGCGAACGGCCGGGTCGATACGAAGCGGGGGTACCTTGCCATGCTCGCCGGCGGCATGACATATGTTTCGCTGCGATATGCCCCCCCGGCGCGTATTACCGTGGCGGGGCGCGACACCGCCATTGTGACCGGGCGTGCGTCCATCGAGATGAAGAACAAGGCGGGGCAGGTAACGAAACGCGTCCTCACGACCACCACGGTGTACATGCGATCAGCATCCGGTTGGCGGGTGATTTCGTATCAGGGCACGCCTGTACAACCGTAGACCAAGGCAGAAGCCAGCAGCCGGGAGCCGCAGAGCAGAGGCGTCGGAAGCCAGGGGAGCGGATCTGAGGGCGGTCCGACCGCCCCCGGCGTCCACTCCAGCCCAAACCGCCGGGGCTCGAATCCCCGCGCCTTCAACGCCTCGAAGTGTGATCGATGCGGGTCAGTGGACCTGGATGTTCCCGCCGAGCAATGTCCTGACTGAGGACGTCGGAGTGGAAAACTGAAAAGCGGTCACTTCGCGCTGGCGGCAGCCGCGATGAGCTTTTCGACCCCGCCGTCGCGCCGGGCGCGCAGGATCTGCTCGTCCTTCCCGCCGGCGATTCGTCCCGGAATCCGGATCGCCGGGGGACGCGTTTCATGGCACCGTGGCTTTCTTGTTATTCTTCTTCGCAGCAGCCGGCTGGGCGCCGATGTCGTGGGCTACCGGCGCCGGCATCGTGGCGAGTATACCGGCGAACCGCGCGCGCGCGGCCTTCACTTCGGGCTCGGTTGAGCCGGTGACTTTCTTGTAGCCGGTGCCGTCGCGGCTGTCGCCGCAGTCGAAAAACTGCTCGGCCCCGAGGTATTCAAGATTCGACTTCAATCCCGCCGGCCAGCGCCGGCCGGGATGCGCGGGGTCGGGCGTCTCGACGTGCGGCTGATGCGTGAGCACGAGGTGTAGTAAATGAAGAACGGTTTCTCGCGGTGCGTGCGCGCGTAATTGATGACGTAGTCGTTGAAACGATCGGGACCATAATCTTCCGGCTTGCCGACGAGTGCGGTCGAGTAGCCGGCCGACTTGAGCAGCCTGGCATGCGTGAAGTGGGTGGCGATGTCGCGCTGCGGCGAATTCCTTGGCGGCACCCAGGCGCGGTTGCTCATGCCGAGATAACCAGTGCGGACTTCGGTTGCGGCCGTCTCGATAAGCTCGAGGCCCCGAGCGTGCCGCGGGGCTGCGCCGCCCTGGGGCTGTCGTCTGCGAGGCGCGCGGAAGGACCGATCGGGAAATCAGCCCTTCTTCACGAAGCAGGCTTTGAGCGCCATGGCGACGCCGTCGATCCTACAGTCGATTTCGTGGTCGCCCTCGACCAGCCGGATGTTGCGCGCCTTGGTGCCGCCCTTCAACACACCCGAGCCGCCACGGAGTTTCAGGTCTTTGATTAGCGTGACGGTATCTCCGTCGGCCAGCGTATTGCCGTGGGCGTCCTTCACAACGCGCGCGGCTTCCGGCGTCGCTTCCCTCGGCCATTCGTGTCCGCAGGTGGCGCATTCCCAGCAGTCGGCATGGCTGAGAACATCTTCGAGGGTGCAGGCCGGGCAGGCAGGTTTGGTCATCGTACGAACGAGTAAAAGCGAAGCGAATCACGATCTGACTGCCGACTCCAAGGATGAAACTTGCGGCGTGGCGACAAGCCGGTTCGACAGGCTCACGGCCGACCGATCCATCGATTCGTAGGCCTCGAGCTTGTCGAGAGGCGCCAGCCCTACACAAATTGGTTTCCATCTTCTCATTCGTGAAAAGCCCTCCGACTGAATGGATACGGCTTAGGACGTTCTCACCTGCGGTCGGAAACTCACCCGCATATGCATAAACTTTCGCAGCACCGCGGCTGTTGCCACCAGGCAGATGAGCGTGACGAGGCCGAGACCAATCGACATTAGCAGGATTCGCCGTAAATCCGGCGCAATCGGATAACGCGCTGGCGTCGCCGGATCGATTACTCGAAAGAAAATACGTCTGGGTTTGGTGATTTCCCGAAGAGCTGTTCGTCCCTGCTCTACATACCGGTTCGCAATGAGCGCTGCTGCCTCAGCGTCCTCGTGGACCACCGATAACGTAACCACGAGTGACCGCCGCAGCGATATCACCCGGAGCGCGCCCAACTGCTCGCCGGCTGCCGGCAGCATCTCGTCGGAGACGTGGCGTGTCGCCGTGCTGCGCCGGACGATCTTCTGCTCGGATGGCGCAAGTGATGCCGCAACGTCGGCGCGCAAGCGGTTGCCCGAAAAGAGACGCAAGAGCGAATTGAGATCCTCCGCCGAACGAATGTCGTTCTCCGGAATATCCGCACGCGAATCGACTGACTGCGCCAGACGCCTCAGTAGCTGCACCGAGGCGGTACCCTGATACAGGGGTGTCGTCAGGGCATTGCGGCAATAGTATCCTCCCGCAACGAGCGCGCTCAAGATCGCGGCGAGCCAAAAAGATTTTCGCCGGTCATCCAATACGCCAACAAGTCCCGCGAGCCGCGGCATCCTGTTCGAGCCGTATGGAGTTTATGGATTCGTCACGGGCTGCCCGGCGCGGACGCGCAGCCCTTCATCGTCCGCGGGGTGCCGGCGGCCGGGCTCACCTTGAGCTCCCAACGTATCTTCGGGGCATGAACCCGGCCGGGCCGCTGAGCGGCCGGTCGCAGTTCAACGCCTGGCGCGCAGGGCCGCAGTCTGATTTTGCGCCACCGTGGCGACAGGTCCGGACGGCACCGCGCGGACTACGGCGTCCAACAAGGTTCGCGCCGCGGCTGGATTTCCCACTTTCGCCAGGTGTTCGGCGGCGATGATCGAGGCATGGGCGGCGGGAAGCCGCAGCTCGGCCGGCCCGGAAGCGAGCACCTGCTGCAACACCCTGGCCGCGTCAGCTGTGCCGATCATCCCGAGCGACGCCACCGCCTCCGCCGCAACTCCGCGTTTGTTATCGAGGGCCAGCATCCGAAGATCCGATACCGCCGCCTTTTCGCGCCGCACTCCGAGCGAATTCACCGCGCCTGCCAGGTGGCGCCCCTCGAGCCGGGGCAGCGCCTGGCGCAGGGCGGCGCCGGCCGCCGGGTCGCGGATCGCCTCGAGTCCGCTGCGCGCGTAGTCGGAAAGGTGCTCTTCATTGAGCAACGCCGCCAGCGCCGGCACGGCCGCGCGGCCGCCGAACACGCCGAGTTCCTGGCAGGCGCGGGCCTTCTCGTGCAGATCCGTCGAGGAAGAGAGGACGGCAAGCTGCGGCGCCTCCTTCGGATTCGGTGATGTGACACAGCCGGCCAGCGAAATCACCAGCAGGGCCGGAAGGAGGGAGCGAAAGGCATGCATAGTAGGGGAGTTGGTTTCAGACGTGCCACGGAGCGCGGCGGGCGCGACTGCACATGCGGTTCGCATCGGCGTCGTTCACGAATGACTCGGTGACGGGATCAAACTGCACCTTGCGGCCGAGCCGCCAGCCGATTGAAGCGGCGTGGGAGACGATGTGGCCGCGGCGCGTGACGTCGGCGTTGGCGGCCGGCTTGGCCCGCGACTTGACGCAGTTGAGGAAATCGCGGACGTGCTTGGTCGGATCGGTGCCGGCCATCGGCGCGGGCGCGCCTTTCTCGAGCAGCTTGGGCGACGACACGGCGATCTTGCCGGTATCGGCGGCCTCGACCCAACCTTCGTCGCCCTCGTAGCGAATCGGACAGGTGCCCGGGACGACCCAGTTGCCTTCGCCCTTGAAGCCGGCGCGGCGCATGACGAGTTTCACGCCGTTGGGGTAGCGGCCGTAAATGGTCTCGCCGTCGGCTTCGTATTCCACCGGCACGGTGTCGTCCGCGCTCGCGCCCCACTGGCAAAGGTCGATCGTGTGCGCGCCCCATTCCGGCAGCGCGGCGCCGCCATGGAAATCGTAGTAGCCCCGCCAGCGTCCGTTCACGTAGTCCTTGTTGAAGGGCCGCCACGGCGCCGGGCCGAGCCAGCGATCCCAATCGACGACATCGGGCGACGGCTCGGGCTCGGCGGGCAGCCACTTGTGGCTTTCCTCGAGTTTAAGGATGCCGGCGTGGACGGTGTGGATTTTCCCGAGCTTGCCGCTCCGCGCGAGGTCCGCGGCGAACATGAAATTATCGACATTGCGGCGTTGCGTGCCGGCCTGGAAAACGCGCCCGTAGCGCTTGGTGGCATCGGCGAGTTCCTGGCTCTCGCGAATCGTCATGCTGCAGGGTTTCTCGCAGTAGATGTCCTTGCCCGCCTTCGCGGCGAGAATGGATAACAGCGCGTGCCAGCGATCGCCCGTGGCGATCAGGACGGCATCGATATCGGCGCGGCCGAGCACCTCGTACATGTCGCGGGTCTTGACGCAGTCCTGGTTGCCGTGGTGCCGGTTCGCCGTCACCCGAACAACTTCGCGCCGCGTTTCCTGGCAGTCGGCAATCGCCACGAACTGCACTTCGGGATTGAGGAGAAAAGCCTTGAGATCCTCGCGTCCCCGCGGGCCGATGCCGATGCCGGCGAGCACAATCCGGTTGCTCGGAGCCACCGCTCCATTTTTTCCCAGAGCGGAGGCCCGAATGATCGTTGGCATGCCCAAGGCCAAGGCCGTGGTTTTCAGGAAGTGGCGGCGCGTGGTTTTCATGTGCGAAGAAGAAAATTGGGGGAAGGCGGCCGGTCAAGCGGCCGGATCGCGGAATGCCCGCCAGTGTGTCCGGCTTCCGCGCCGCGATCTGCGCAACTCTTGGCCAAGCGCGCGCGGAAGTTGGCCTGCCGGCGCAGCCGCCCGACCCGCGTGATTATCCATTGCACCCCGGAATCTCACCCGCAGAATCCTTCGTCATGAACTCCACCCCTGAAAAGCGTTCTGATCGTGGTTCCGTTATGGTTGTCGTGCTCGGGCTGCTGGCCGTCGCCGCCATAATTGCGGCCGTTGTATTCTGGAATAAGGGACGCGACGGCGACGCCGCCGCCGCCAAAACCCAAGGCGAACTGACGCAAGCGCGGGCGGAAGCGGGCGAGTTGAGGAAGCAATTGGATGCGGCCCGATTGGAATCCGGCAACTACCAGAAACAACTCGACGACGCCAAATCTGGACTCACCCGGCTCCAGGCTGGCGTCGCGGATGCAAACGCGACCGCGACCAAGCTCAAGGAGCAGTTGCAGCAGGCGAAGACGGCCGCGGATCGCGCCAAGTCGAAGTTCGACCAGGATGCCGCCCGAGCGGCAGAGCTTCAGGCGCAGCTTCAGGCGCAGGTGAAGACGCAGGCTGCGGAGGCTCAGAAGCTAGCGGCCAGACTGAAAACGATGGAGAATGCGAGAGCCGGATCCGCCCAACTGCAACAGCAGCTTGCCGCCGCGAAAGCACAACTCGCCGAGTTGCAGACAAAGTTGGACGCCTCCCAAGCCCAAATCGCCGCGCTGCAACCGAAAAGCAGGGACAACCCCTCGGGTCACGTGTTGATTCTGGAGCGATTTCCGAAGTCGCCTTGACGCTGCAGCCACCGGCGTTCCCGCCCATTTCATTCCTTGGAGGGACGGCCTCTGCGCCGTCCGCCACCCTGGGGCCTGATCAATTTGGAATCTCGGGCTCGACGAGCATCGCCAGCTGGGTGAGCGATTCCTGCCAGCCGAGGTAGCACGCCTCGGCCGGAATCACGGCGGGCACTCCCTCCTGCACGATGTTCACCTCGGTGCCGCAGGACACTTTCTTCAGAGTGACCGTCTGGTGGATTTCCCCCGGCAGATTCGGATCATCGAACTTATCCGTATAGCGGATACGCTCGTTCGGCACCAGTTCGAGATAGCTGCCGCCGAAGGAGTTGCTCTGGCCGGTCGTGAAGTTCGTGAACGACATCTTGAACGTGCCGCCGACCTTCGCGTCGATGTGCTGGACCTTGGCGGTGAATCCGTTTGGCGGAAGCCACTTGCTCATGGCGTCGGCGTCGAGGAATGCGCGATACACTTTCTCGGGCGTCGTACGAAGGACGCGGTGAAGACGGATGGTGTGGGACATGATTCGCCTTTCGCTGGGGTTGGTGGGTTTTGTTTTGTGGGTTCAACAACTCAACGAACGAGCCCGGCCGGGGCGGACATGTCCATCGGTTTTTGTGGGCCACGACGAGCAGTCCGACCAAGCCGCACCAATCAGTAGTCCGCGAGTCCGCGCGGATCGACACGAATAAAAACCACGGAGGCAGCCTGGAAGGGGATGCCCGCGACTACCGACGGACCGGATGTTGCGCCAAGGCTTGGCCCAATCCATCGGCAAGCACGTCCACGACGTGCGGATGGGTGCCAGGAAGTTCGGTGAAATAGCAGGTGAGCGACGGGCGCCGCATGGCCGCGAGTGACGCAATTCGCGCGAGATCACCGGCCGGACCCGCATGCCGGCCGGGTGCCAGGAAAAGCGGAGCGACCACGACTTCGCCACGATCGAAGCCGGGCAGCGCAAACGCTTCGGCGTATGAGGGACGATTGTGGGCATGCCGCGAACCTCCGAGCGAGGCGACGGCCAGGGCCCGGATGTCGTGGCCAAGCTCGCGACGAACACCGGCGGCAATCTCATCTCGCACGGCCGCGGAGGCAGCCGACGGGCCACCGTGATCGACCAGCACCAACGCCGGCCGCAGCAGATGGTTTGCCGTGATCGTCTCCCGGACCCGCAGTCCAGCGATGCGAGCAAGCGCGCCAGGGACGGCGAGGCCGGGCGTGAACGAAATCCGACATCCCTCGAGGTGGCGGCGCAGTTCCCCCACCTCACGGTGCAAGCGTGAACCGACCGCACCCTGCGGGCTGACAAAAAATGGCATGAAGACAAAGTCGCGCTGACCGGCCGCGTATTCAGCGCGCAACCACGGAGCGGTTGTCCACGCCGGGCTGCCGCCAAGAAACTCTGGCGGGATCCGATCGCTGTATTTCCAGGACACGGCGTGGACTTCCGTTCCGGTCCGCGTGGATAATGTCGCCGCGAGAGTGCGCAAGCTGCGATGGGCCGCGGGCCGCAGCGATCCATTGTCAACCAGGGCCGCAATCATGACGGATGTTTTTTCGCCGGGAGTACCGACCGCGGAGGTAAGGGAGCAACCCGGATGCTACGCTCGCCGCGCAGCCGCGCCGGCTGCAGTGTCCGGGGTGCAGCCGTGCCGTTCGAACCAGGCGAGCTTCTCGCGCAGTTCAACCACTTCTCCAATGACGACGATGGCCGGCGGCACGATTCCCGACTGGTCCACCCGGTCCGCGATGCTCTCCAGCGCAGCCACGACCGTGCGCTGCTGCTCCGTCGTGCCGCGACTGATCACGGCGGTCGGCGTGTCCGCCGCGCGTCCGTGGCGGATGAGGGCCGCCGCAATCTCCCGAATATTCTTCGAACCCATCAGCACGACCAACGTGCCGGGGATGAGGGCATATTCGGCCCAATCGACCCTGTTGGCCGGTGACCGGGCGGGATGCCCGGTGACGATGGTCACGCTCGAGCTGTGGTTACGGTGCGTGAGTGGAATCCCGGCGTAGGCGGGAACAGATTGGATCGACGAAACGCCCGGCACGATCTCGAAGGAAATGCCGGCCTCGGCCAAAATTTCCGTTTCCTCGCCGCCGCGACCAAACAGGTACGGATCTCCGCCTTTTAGCCGAACGACCCTTTTGCCGGCCCGGGCGCGGGCCAGCAGGAGACGGTTGATGTCATCCTGCGAAACGCAGTGCGTGCGCTCGTGCTTGCTGACCGAGATGAGCTCGGCGGTGGACGGTGCCAGCTCGAGCAGTTCGGCATTCGCCAAGCCATCGTATATGACGACGTCCGCTGTGCGCAGCAATTCCGCGCCGCGCAAGGTCAACAGCCCGATGGCCCCCGGCCCCGCGCCCACGAGGTAAACGATACCGGCCTGGTTCACTGGCATGGCGAATGGTCCCTTTCGCGGCACCCGCAACCAACGGGCATGACGCCGGAGACGAATGGATTAACCAGTCTGCGTGTCATTCTGAAAAAGCGCCCGGAAAGTTTTTGCACTTTCGATGGCGCCAAAATGACTTCTGTAGCGGAGCGCGTGAGCGTTTCGCCGAAGGGCCTTCCGAAAGGCGAAACGCTCACGCGTTCCGCTACACCGGCCAACGTCATTGGCAGCGGAGCGAAGAATCCAGCCCCTCGACGGGCTCGAGGCCCTGAGCTTGTCGAACGGGCTGCGCGACCGCCTGCGCACATCATGCCAAGGACAATACCGCCTGGCGGTATTGTTGTAGCCCGCATGTGCGGGAGAGGTACGACGGCAGAAGTCATGGGCGAAGACAACGAGGCACTGAACAACAGAAAGACGGGTAGAGTCGAGGAGTGGCGCGGTGACGGCAAGGCCGCTCCGTTTCCACTCCCCGCTCATCAAACCGGACGTGCAGATTTCCCGCATCCGGCTTTCGGACCAAGGTCGGTTCATGCTTTCGCCCACGGGAGGTTGTCCCTTCGCTTTGGCATGCAACGCTGCTTGCAGGTCTCGGAGCTTTCTTGGAGGTGCTAGGCTTGCGCCAATCTCCGCTCCTTCGTTGCAGTTCACGTTGCCTTGGAACTGAGGTTCCTTCGCTCCGCGGTCGTTACCCGCTTCCTCACTACTACGAACCTCTCCGTCATCCGCCGCGGCCCAGTCGATCCCTCGCGGGTTACCGGTTGAGGCCGAGTGGCCCCACCGTGGCGGACTTCCCGTGTTCCTCTGTGACTCCTTTGCACGCATGCTATCACCACTACTCCGGCGGACTCCTCCGGTGCACGTGTCGCTCATCATCTCCTTCCCGGAAGATACCAGCCTTCCCCCTATTTCAACGGGGTCGGCGTCCGCATTGCCCTTTTCGAAGCTTGCTCGGTGTTCATTCATATTATGGCCTGCGCGCTTCCTGACCCCCTGACG
>JAUSID010000118.1 GCA_030648295.1 Opitutaceae bacterium
CCTTCGATCCAATTTGGAATGCCTGCCCATTCGCATCAGGCGCGTCCAAACACCTTGTGGCCTCCTGCTGCCTCTGTGTCCGAGCTCTGTGTCCTCTGTGACCCATGCCTTGGTTCGTCTGGCTATGAAATAACCGGGCTAGTGCTCCGCACGACGGCCGCGGGGTACCTCATCGTTCTCTTTCTCTTCATCCCTGGTCGCCTACGGCGCCGCCAAAGGCGGGTAAACTTTCTCTTTCTCTCGCGGTCGGGCCACCCGAACGGAGGAGAAAGATTACGATAAAGAGGATAGAGAAAGATGCCGAAAGCCTGCTACTGCTCGCCCCAGACCGCCGGCACCTTGAAACCCGGCGCGGGGGCGGCGGCCTTCGAGGGCACGGCCGCTTTTGCATACGCATCAAGCCGCGCGCGGAGCTGCTTCACTTTGTCGGGCTGTTGCGATGCCAGGTTGGTCTTCTCGTAGGGGTCCTTGCTGATGTGGAAGAGTTCGATGCTCTCGCCCACCGGAGATTTCTTGTCCGCCTTCTTCGCCCCCTTCTTTTTGGCCCCACCCTCCCCGGCCGCCGCGCCGCGCGCCGCCATATCGTTTTCATCGGTCCGCTGGCCGTTGACGACGAGTTTCCAGTCACCAACGCGAATCGCTCCGCCCGTGGCGGTAATGTTGTGCAGGATGTCATCGTGCGGCGAAGGGGCGCCCTGCGTGATGCTCGGCCACGCGTCGCGTCCATCGAGCGGATGCTTTTGCGCGAGCGAAACACCCGCCAGCTTCAGCACAGTCGGATAGACGTCGACCATGTGCAGCGGCGCCGGCACGACCGAGCCCGGCTTTATTTTTCCATCCCACACCGCGACCGCGGGGACGCGGACTCCGCCCTCGTAGAGCGTTCCCTTGCCCGCGCGCAACGGACCGTTGCTCGTCACGACGCCAGGCGCAGGTCCGCCGTTGTCCGAGCAGAAGAAGATCAGCGTGTTTTTCCGCAGCCCTTTCTGTTCCAGCGCTGCGACGATCTGGCCGATGCCTTCGTCCATTGCCGCGAGCATGCCGGCGTAGGTGCGGCGGTTGCCCTTTAAATTTGGATACGGGGCCAGGTAGTTCTCCGGAACCTGCAATGGCGAGTGCACCGCGTTGAACGGAACATAGAGAAACAGCGGCTTGCTCGCATCGTGCTCGCCAATCAGCCGCGCCGCCTCACGCGCAAGCAAATGCGTGGCGTACCCCTCGTCCCGGTTCACCTTGTCGTCGCGGTGCCAGTCGAAGCCGCCATCGCGGAGGTGGGTGAAATAATCAAGCGCACCATTGTAGTGGCCGTATTGATGGTCGAACCCGCGGCGCGTCGGGAGATACGCCGGTTCGAAATGGCCGAGGTGCCATTTGCCCGTGATGGCGGTGACGTAACCCGCCTCCTTCAAGGCCTGCGGCAGCGTGCGCTCATCGAGCGGCAGCCCATAACGGGCGTACGGCCGCACGACGCCGATGTGCAGCCCATGGCGAATCGGATACCGGCCGGTCATCAACGCCGCACGCGTGGGCGAGCAAACCGGCTGGACATAGAATTGTTCCAGCCGCGCCCCGGCCGCCGCCAATTTGTCGATGTTGGGTGTCTTGATGTCGCTGCCGTGAAACCCGACGTCGCCCCAGCCCATGTCATCGGCGAGCAGAAACACGACGTTTGGTCTGGCCGGCCCGGACTGCGCGGCGCGCGCGCACGGGCTGATAGCCAGGAGTCCGGCGCCGAGTGCAAAAGCGAGAAATCGGAATCGACCCATGCGTCGTGAGGTAACAACTGGTGGCAACGTGGCAAGCCCGGCGTCGTGCCCGCTCTGCCGCATTTCGTCGTAGCCACGAGCGCCAGCGAGTGGAGGTTCGTCGGCTCGCTGGCGCTCGCCGCTACACAGCGATGGCTCACGCGAAGGCGCGAAGTCGCGGAGCATATCTGAATCGCGCAATGAGGAATCTCGGCCTCTCGTCGCAACGACCGGGTGTATCCCAAACCTCGTCGCGCGCTGAGCGCGCAACCTTCCGCGCGATGAGCGCGCCACCTACCGCGCGTCCCGCCCATACCGCTCGCGCAAAAAATCCAGCCACCAGCGGATCCCGGGATTCGCGGCCGCGCCATCGCCACCGGGCAGTACCTTGGGGCCGAGCGGCGGAGGTGCCTGGAGCCAGGTCGACGCGAGCATGTAGCCATTCGCGCCCTCGATGTGCTCGGTCGTGGCGGCCAGCTGCCGCTGTTTCATCTCCTCGGTGTAGACGCCGACGTTGATGTAATTGTAGAGCCCATCGCGCTTGCTGTAAGGCCCCCAATAATTCGAGCCCGGCGGCGAGCCTTCCGTTTCCACGTACGGTTTGCCCGAAATTCGCGGGCTGTGATGGATCGCGAGGTCCGCGTTGGCCGGTGCGGGGCGTCTCGAATTGTAGGCAAAGACGCATTCCGGATTGGCCGCACGGCCGGAATCGATCATCGCCGCAATGCTCCATTTTTTCTCCGCCAGCGCCATGCCTTCGTTGTCGGGGTCGACGAACACGTTGCGATGCCGGCGCGCCTTCAGCCACGCGACCGTGTTGGCCACGGCCCGATTGGCATCGGCCTGCGTCCAATGCCCGAGTTCCTCCTTTGCGCGTGACGTGCTCCAGTAAAGGCACCCCACCAGGACAATCATGCCGCGGGCATCCGCCGCCGTGATGATCCGATCGAGTCGTGCGGCATAAACCGGATCGAGTGAGCCGTCAGGACGGTAACCTTTCACGTCGGCAAACCGCGAACCCATGAGGTAAACGCTGATCGTGTTCACGCCGTAGCCGCGAAACGAATCGAGCTGCCCAATCAAATCGTCCGTCGTCGCATCCGAAATCAACGCGGCCGAACAGCGCAGCCCCTTGATCTTGATCGGTGCGCCATTCAGCAGGATGTCCGCACCCGCCACCGCCAGCACGTTGCCGCCCTTCTTTTCCGCCGCGCTTGGGTTCGAGGCACCCCGGGCCGGTGAAAACGAAACCGCGAACGTGACAGCGGTAACGAAAGCGCAGGACGTGCACCGCCAGAACATGCGAAGCGGCGAGAAAAAGGATGCGCGCATGGTGAAGAAAGCAGGCTTGCAGCATTTCATGTAGGTTGCGCGCTTGCCGCGCAAGACAGCACCGCGGCGAACAAGTGGTGCGGCCCCTCGACTCCGCTCGGGGCCCTGAGCCGGTTCGACAGGCTCACGGCCAAATACTCCACCAACAGCGAGGCCTCGAGCCGATTCGACAGGCTCACGGCCAACAGCTGCGTCGACTGAAAGGCCTTGAGCTTGCCGAAAGGCTTGCCGAGCGGCTTGTCGAATGGGCAAGCGCGCCACCTACAGTGGCCACCTGAATAGCGTGATTCGCGGGGGGCTACCCGTACGCACCTCACGCCGCGCGCAGCAGCTTCCAGTAATGGCCGGGCCGCCGGACGGCCGCGGAGTAGGACGTTTCGCCGGTCACGATCTGCGTCATCAATTCGCTCATCCGCTGTCCGTGCCGGTTAAACAGCGCTGCCCGCAACCGCGGACAATCGAACACCACCCAGGCGAGCCAGCGCGCGATACGCAGCTCCGACAGCAGCGCTGCATCCAAGGTTTTCTGGTACATGCGCCGGACTGCCTCGTCATCAAAGTCGGCGGCGAGGATCGCGCGCGCGGCGAGCTGGCCGCTCAGGATTCCACCGGTGATGCCCTCGGCCGTCACGGGATCGGCGAGACCGGCGGCATCGCCGGCGAAGAGCACCCGCGGCACCTCGAACATTCGCGCGCGCGGCCGGCATGGGATCATGTAGCCGTGGCGTTCCTCGTGCCGGATATCGCTTATGCCAAGTTGCTCGAGGTACCGTTGATAATGTTGGGGCAGGTTGGCCGCGCCACGGTGGGTCGTCCCGACTCCAATCGAAAGGTGATTCCGCTTCGGGAAAACCCAGCCATATCCGGCCGGAACCAATCCAAAATCAAACCGCGCCGCGACCATGAACGGAACCATGGCATGATCCACCAGCGTAACCTCGCATTCGAGCGCGGGCACCACGCCGCGCAAGGCGGGACGTCCCGTCTTCCGCGCCACGATGCTGTTCACGCCGTCGGCCGCGATCACGAACCGCGCGTTGATTTCCCCCGCATTGGTCGCCAGCCGCACGCGATCCCTCGTGAATGTCACATCCGTCACCGTGGTGCCGGCGAAAAGTTGCGCGCCCTGATGTTGAGCCGCAGTGACGAGCACGTGGTCGAACCGATCGCGCATGACCATCGACACGATCGGTTGCGAGCGGCGGCACTCGAACCGCAGGTTCGGCGAATGATGGACCAGTTCGGCGACGAGGCACTCGCGCTCGATGGCCTCGCGGACATCGACCGGCAGCAATGACATTGCGCGGCGCAGCACGCCGCCGCCGCAGGTTTTGTAGCGCGGCGGCACGGCCTTCTCGATGATCGCCACCCTGACCCCGCGACCGCCAAACTCCAGCGCCGCGGCCGCGCCGGCGGGCCCCGCACCGACGATGGCCACGTCGAACTCGACCGCCGCAGATGGCGTCGGGACGGTCGGGGTACTGGGGCTCATCGGCGAGGCTTGTAGATGAAAACGATGGCAGGTGTCAGGCTTTGCCGTGAGTCCGCAGGGGAAAAATGCGGGGCGGTTAAACCTTTCCGGCCCGGCCGGCATCGGACTAACAATGACGTATGTGGACCTCGCCCCAGCTCCAATCGCCTTCGTCGCCGTGAGCGAAGCGGTCGACGACGAACGCGATTTGGTCGCGCGGGCGCAGGCACGCGACGCGTCCGCATTCGAACAGCTGTATCGCACGCACATGCAGCGTGTTTATGCCGTGTGCCTGCGGATGACGGGCAGCGTGGTGACGGCCGAGGATCTGACCCAGCGCGCTTTCGTCGCCGCGTGGAACCATCTGCCGCGGTTCCGTGGCGACAGCGCGTTTTCGTCGTGGCTGCACCGCGTGGCGGTGAACACGGTGCTCGCTGATTTGCGAGCGGAGCAGCGGCGCAACCAGCGTGTTTTCACGACCGAGAACCCCGCGGCATTCGAGACTGCGCCACCCGCTTCGCCGATCGGAACGCGGCTCGATTTGGAACAGGAGATTGCCGCGCTGCCCCCGCAGGCACGCGCCGTTTTTGTGCTGCACGACGTCGAGGGCTGGCAGCATGACGAGATTGCCGCCCAGCTCGGGGTCGCCGTCGGCACGACCAAGGCGCAGCTGCATCGCGCCCGAAAACTTTTGCAGGAGGCACTCCGATGAATTGCTCCGAATGCGCCGGGAAGTTGAACGAGTTCTGCGATGGCGAGCTTGCGGTTGAAGAGGCGCGCGCGGTGGTGGAGCACGCTGCATCATGCCCGCAGTGCGCGGCCGAACTCGATTCGCTGCGGCGACTGCGCGTCGCCACGGGCGCTTTGCCGCGCACGATCGCCCCCGGTCGCGATTTGTGGCCAGCGATCATGGCTCAAATCGAGCAGGCCGGCGCGGCGAAAAAATCGGCATCAAGCGCGGGCTCGGACGCCGTCACGACGAGAAAACCGCGCGGCCGCGTAATCGCCTGGGCAATTCCGCTGGCCGTGGCGGCTTCGCTCGTCCTGATCGCGAATGTGGCAAATCGCCATGCCGCGGCCCGGCTGCACCCGACCGGATGGCAGGTCGTATCGCTCGCCGGCGTGCCGCGCGTGAACGCGCTGCCATTGAAATCCTCCGGCGAGCTGCGGCGGGGCCAGTGGCTCGTCACCGATTCCGTCTCCCGCGCCAAAGTCACCATCGGTTCGATTGGCGAAGTCAGCGTCGAGCCCAACTCGCGCATGCGGCTGGTCGAGTCCGCGCCCACGGATCATCGCATCGAACTCGCCCGGGGCACGATGAACGCGCTGATCTGGGCGCCGCCGCGCCTGTTTTTCGTGGATACGCCATCGGGCACGGCGGTCGATCTTGGCTGTGCCTACACGCTGTCAGTTGATGATCGCGGCGGCGGGGAATTGCGCGTCACGGCTGGTTATGTGGCCCTCGAATATGGCGGTCGCGAGTCGATCGTTCCGGCGGGCCTGATGTGTCTCACGCGTCCGGGTGTCGGCCCCGGGGTGCCGTTTCGGATCGACGCGCCGCCGGAATTGCGAAGCGCACTGGAGCAACTCGACTTCGGGCGGGCGGACGCGGCGGCGGCAGTTCGGCGGCTCGTGGACGGCGCGGGCGCGGACGACGCTGTGATGTTGTGGCACCTGCTCGGCCGCTCACCCGTCGCCGAGCGTGGTGCGGTCTACGACGCTCTGGCCCGACATCACCCGCCACCCGCCGGCACCACGCGGCCCGGGATCCTCACGCTTGATGCGGGCATGCTTCGCGCGTGGGGTGAAGAGCTGGGACTGAATTCGTTTGCGACCCGCTAGCCCGCATTTTTAGCACACTCCACCCTCTGCCGACAACACACTGGCGCTCGCCGCCACATGCTCTGAACCGGCACCGGGGAAAAATATGGGCGAAGATAAACCCTCGCGCCGCGGCCGGCATCTCATTCTCGGAACCCCACAACCCACCCACATCATGATCACAACAAAGAAGTTTCCATTTCGCGCTGCGTTTTCCTTTCGCCCGCTTCTCGCCGCCACCGGGCTCGCCGTCGTGTCCGCGCTTCACGCCGGCACGCCCTTGATCTGTTTTCCGTACGCGATTAAGGGCGCCAAAACGATTCCCCACAGCGAAGGCGACTGGAAGGGCGTGAATCCCAAGTATGATCGCGCCAACCTCACGCGCGATACGCTCGCCGCCCTCACACCCGAAACCCCGGTCATCGTGCGCATGGAGACACTGCGGCGCGCGGCCATCTACGCCACGGCGGGAATGCGCGGCTGGGACAAGGGAACGTACACGACCGACGATCATGCCGCGGCTTCCGCATTGCTCGAGCAACTGCGCGCGCGCGTGCGAGGTGCGAAGGAGCCCGCGAAGGCGCTCGCACTCTTCGATGTCGGCTTCTTCGCCGAGACGCTGCGGCAGGCGCACCTCGATCCGTCGCTCGATGGCTATGCGTTGCTGCTGGAGGCGCTCAAGCTCCGTGGCGCGGACCCGGAGATGGAATTCGCGCTGGCGCTGGCCAGCGCGTATCCGAAAGGAAAGGAGCACTTCGAACACCTCGCTCGCGCCCGCGAGGGAGCGAAACCCGGATCGCTGCTCGCCGCGAACCTCGCATCGCACTTCAGCGGTTCATGAGCCGCGGGTGAGCGCCCGCGGTTTTTCCTGGGAGCGCGGGCATCCTTCCCGCAAAGTGGCTGCGGCTTCCAGCCGCAGATCGCTGTGAGGATCCGTTCGTCCAACCAGACCGAATTACTTGGGTTGGCAACGGCCACCCCTTCGACCGGGAAAACTGCGGGCGAGACGCCCGCGCTCCCAGGACGGATCAGCCTCGTCACCTCGGCGGCTACGAAATCGGATCGGTCTTGCTGAGGCGCTACGGCTGAAACGAATTCGACGTGGACCCAATCGCAGCAAAGGGTCACACTCTGCTGCGTCATGCGCCTGCATCGCATCTGGTCCGTCTTCGTTGTCATGGCTGCAAGCACATGCGCGGCGGAACCGGGCGTGGTCTCGCCGCCACCAGCGCCAGCCGCCCCGTCCGCCGAAAAGAAGCCGGGCTCGGACTGGGTCTTCTCTCTGCTGCCGAAATCGCTGCAGCAGAATCCGCACCTCGAGCTGACCGTCATCACCGAAGTCACGGACGAGGGGAAAAAACGTCCGTCCGCCTCGGCGCAGAATCCGGTTTACTTCGAGCTCTACTCGGCGGGGTTTCGGCAGCAGGGCCACCCGCCGGGCGGTGAGAAGACGCTCACGCGCGAGGACATCGAGCGGCTGCTCACGCGCTCGCTGGCGTCCAACGGCTTCCTGCCGGCCGAGCCGCCGTCAAAGGTCCCCGCGATCGTAATCATTTACTCGTGGGGCTCGCACAACCTTCTCACCGAGGGCGACGATGAAAACCCCGTGCTTTCCAGCGAGCAGGTCGCGCGAAATCTCCTTGATCGCGCGGCGCTCGTCGGCGGCGACAGGTTCGCGAAGCAGATGCTCACGCTATTCGAGGAAGCCGATTCGTTTTACCTCGCGGCCCAAACTTCGACGCCGCCCGGAAGCGAGCCCGTGTTCACGCCGGAACTGCTCGATTTCACGAATCCGGTGAACCTGTTCAAGCGGCGCTCGCCGAAGAACGAGGCGCTCGTCGAACAGGCGGCCCACGACGTCTATTTCGTCGTGGCGTCCGCATATGACTACACGGGCATGGCGAAAAACCAGCGGCAGTTGCTGTGGCGAACGCGGATGACCGTCGCGTCGGCTGGCGTGTCGCAGTTGCAGACGCTGCCCACCCTCGTCCTCACCG
Organism: Opitutaceae bacterium; assembly: GCA_030648295.1. Taxonomy (GTDB): domain Bacteria; phylum Verrucomicrobiota; class Verrucomicrobiia; order Opitutales; family Opitutaceae; genus ER46. Next base: position 8,367 of record JAUSID010000118.1, read on the forward strand.
CTGCGCCGTATTTTGGAATGGACATGCCCGAACCGGAGGTCCTGACCCGGCGCTCGATGCGCACCGGAACGGTCGAAATCGGCACCCCGACGGTGGTCGACCCGAACGTCCCGAACCCGAAGAAGCGCGCGCCGAAAAAGTAGCGCGGTGACTTGCCTCTATTTTCGTAACGAAAACCGGCGGTAGCTTGCGACCTAGCCCGCATTTTTCACACTTCAACTGCTCTTCGCCCGTGTCCGACCCTCGACACTCTAAGCCTCCGGCGATCGCCTCGGGTTCATGCGGGCTAAAAGCAAGACCGCTCCGCGGTCTTGCCCTTAGCCGGGAAATCAATTG
>JAUSID010000119.1 GCA_030648295.1 Opitutaceae bacterium
CCTTCGATCCAATTTGGAATGCCTGCCCATTCGCATCAGGCGCGTCCAAACACCTTGTGGCCTCCTGCTGCCTCTGTGTCCGAGCTCTGTGTCCTCTGTGACCCATGCCTTGGTTCGTCTGGCTATGAAATAACCGGGCTAAGAGCAAAGCGCGAAGGACAAAGGGCGAGGGGCAGAGGGCGGAAGCCAGATGTCAGACGTCAGAGGACAGACGTCAGAGGACAGAGGACAGAGGACAGAAACCAGACGGCGACCGGGGGCGGTCGCGCTCCCAGGCGGCAGCGAACTTCGCGTGGCCCTTCGCGCTTTGCCCCTTGCCCCCGCCCTTACCGCTTTGCTCCCTGCCCTTTGCCCCATGCCTCCTTTGCCCCTTGCCCCCTGCGCCGCGCTCGTTTTCCGTCCGGCCATGCCTGACCCGCTCAACGCTCGCCTCAAGGCGCTGATCGTCGAAACCCTCAAGCTCAACGATGTCCGGCCGGAGGACATTCCGGATGACGAGCCGTTGTTTGGCTCGCCTCGCTTTGGGCTCGATTCGATCGATGCGCTCGAACTCGTGGTGCGGCTGGAAAAAGAGTTCGGCGTGAAGATCGCCAGCAGCGAGGAGTCCAAGTCGGCGTTGGCGAGTGTCGGGGCGCTGGCCGAATTCATCCGCGCCAAGCAGGCGGCGGCGAAAACGTGAGACGCCATCTGTGTTTTCAGTGAGTTCCGGCGCTCCGGTTTCGCATTGCCCGGCTCAGCCCGAGCCCCACAAACGCATGGGATGATCTTCGACGCAGATCAACTGTCCACCGGCATCGTCGCCTGCGACGGGCTCACGCCGCTCGGCAACGCGGAGGCGACGGTCGCGGCTCTGCTTGACGGCCGGATCGCGCTGAAACTGCAACCGGTGCTGGGTCGCGACGGCGGGGATCCGGTTCCGCTCGCCGTGCTCGGCGGCACGATGGACGAGACCCTGCCGCCGCGCTGGCTCGAGCCGTTGCGAACCCTGGCCACGCGGATTCCGCCGGCCGCGTGGGGCACCGGACGTTATCCCGTCGTGGTGACGAGCAGCAATTTCGGCGTCGGCAGCATGTATGCATTCACGCGGGACCAAGACGCGCGGCATCTGCGTCACGGGCCGCCGTTCGCCAGCGTAGACATGCTGCGCCGCGAACTCGGCTGGGGCGACGACGTGACGGTGTTCTCGCACGCGTGCGTGACGGCGCAACTCGGGCTCGCGCACGCCACCCGGCTGCTCCACGCGGGAATCGCGGAGCGCGTGCTCGTCTTCTCGTTCGATTTCGTCAGCCCGTTCGTCGCCGGTGGATTTCACAGTCTCAAGATCCTGAATGGAACGATGCCGGCGCCGTTCGCCGTGCGCGATGTCGGTGCGATTGGGCTGGGCGATGGCGCGGCGTTCGCGGTACTCGCGCGCGATGCGGCGGGTCCGCAACTCGAGGCGCACGCCCTGCACAACGAAATGCATCACTTCACGGCCAACGAGCCGTCAGGCGCGGGGTTCAAGTCCACCGCCCATGCGATGGCGAAAACCGCCCGCGGCCGCCGGGTTTGGATCAAGGGACACGGGACGGGAACCCTCGACGCCGGCCGGCTCGAAGCGGAGACCTGGGCGAAGGTTTTTCCGGCTGCGCCACTCGTCTCATGGAAAGGCAGCCTGGGCCACACGCTCGGCAGCTGCGGGTTGGTCGAACTCGCGCTCACGCTGGCGGCGCTGCGCCGCGGAAAAATTCCCGGCACGATCGCCGGCGCCACCCCCTCGTTCACCAGTGAGGTCGCGCTCGCCCCGTTCAGCGCGAACGGGTTCGAGGCCGTGGTGCTCGCGAGCAACGCGTTCGGTGGCGCGCACGCGGCGATGCTTCTCCGTCCGTCATGATCACGCGTTTCATCCATCACGTTCGCGTCGACCGGCCGCCGGCGGGCGAGTCGGCGGCGGAAGCGCGCGAGCGGCTGCGCGAAAAATTTCCGCGTGGCGCGGTTCGTCGCATGACGCACCTCGGCCTGCTGATCGGCTCGACGCTCGAAGGCCTGGCGTTGTCGGCCGACGATGCCGCCGTGTATGCCTCGAGTTTTGCGGAAACCCGGGCTTTGGAGGATTTTCTCCTCAGTTTTCCGAGTGCCAGCCCCCTGCTGTTTCAAACGTCAATCCATCCCGGGGGCGTGCAGCAGGTGTTGATTGGCCGCCAGCAGGCAGTGGCGCGGTTGTGGCCACTCGCAGGCCAAACCCGGCTGGTGGAACAGGCACTTCTCACCGCGCTCCTCGAGACGGCGCCGCGCGTCGTCCTGGTCGGCGGCGAAGAGCGCGGGACCTGGATGCTCGAGCGAGGGATGGCAAGCGACCGGGCGTTTGCCTTTGCGTTGAGCTTGTCGCGCGAGGCCGACGGCGCGATGGGGCGGCTGGAATTTACACCCCCGCCGCCGGATGGCGCCGGGTCATGTCCCATGCTTGGTGCGTTTGCTGACGCCGTGGCGGAGCGGCGGCCGCTCGCATGGCGCGGAACTGGCGGCGCCTGGTCGTTGACGTGGACATGAACGACACGGCGACCAGGCGGCGGAATCCGGGGCCGACGTGGGGTTTTCGATTCCTGCTGGCGGTGCAACGACTTCCGCGGCCGTTGCTGCGACCGCTCCTGATGGCGGGCACGGCGGTCGCGGTGGGATTGATGCCGGTCGAGCGTGGTTATTCGCGCGCCTATCTGGCTCATGTCCTGCCCCGGCGGCCGCGCTGGCGCGATGTGTGGCGGCACTTTTCGACGTACCTCGAGTTCCTGCTCCTGCGGCTGCGCGTGGGCGGGGGCGAAGCACCGCGCGTCGCGCTCGATCCCGAAAACTCGGAGGCGTTTGAAACCCTGATTCAATCCGGAGAGCCGGCGCTCTTTGGCACGTTTCATTTTGGCCACTCCGATCTGCTCGGCTTCCTGCTCTCCGCGCGCGACCGGCGCGTCGCGATGATTCGGCTGCGGGTCACCAACGCCGACGACACGGCGATGCTGGAGCAGCAATTCGCCGGCGCGGTTTCCTTCATCTGGGTGAACCAACCGGAGGATCTCATTTTCGCCCTCAAGGCGGCGGTTGAACGGGGTGATTCGCTCGCGATGCAGTGCGATCGCTTGTTCACGTCCAAGGCCGAGGCGTTTCACTTCCTCGGCGTGCGGCGGCTGTTCCCGTTCACGATTTATCATCTGGCGGTGCTGTTCGGCCGGCCGGTGATGTTCTGTTTTGGACTGCCCGATGGCGTCGGTGGCACTCGCGTGTGTGCCGCACCGCTTTTTCGACCCGACCCCGCGCTCGGCCGGGAGGAAAATTTCCGGCGCGGCCGGTCGCATTTCCAAGCCGTGCTCGCGCGTCTCGAAGCGCTCGTCCGGGCGTATCCGACACTATGGTTCAACTTTATCCCGTTGAATCCCGAGCCCGAGTCGCAGCCGGCCCCTATTTCCCCGGGATCGGCCGCCAGGGTGTAAGGCCTGCCCGGTGGCCCGGAAATTTCCCAACGCGGCGCCGCGGCCGCAACCGAAGGGCGGTCTGCCTCGGAAATCTTGAAATCGGGCATCTGGCATCTGGCATCGGGCATCTGGCAATTTCCAATCCGTCGGTTTTCCCGATGGCAGATTTCAGATGACCAATGACCGATTTCATAATTTCCGAAATCGTCGCAAGCTGCGCCGAAGTGAACGGATACTGGCATACCGGAGCAGAAGCGTTGAGGCTTTCGCGACCGAGTTTCGGCGAAACCCGCCGGAGGCGGGCAAGCGTTTACCCGCCTTCGGCGGGCTCACGCGTTCCGCTACGACAGCGCGTTCGACCGGTCATTCGGGGTGTGGATATCCGGTGTGGCAGCCGGCATAGGAGGCTGGCAGGTGTGGTTTTCGCAATCGTGTTCAGCCCCGTCACCTCGGCTGCTACCGAACCGCGCCGCATTTGCGTTGCCGCGGGCCCATGGAAGGAAATCCTCCCGGCCAAACCCCGCGCGCATGCTGACTGCGGCCTACAGATTCCTCGGCTATTACGGTGCCCTCGGTCCATTCAAGCCCGGTTTCGCCGCGATCGCGCAACACGCCGCGGTGCCGGTGCAGGTGCTTCGAATCACGACGACGCCGCGGTTTTTCACGAAAGAGACGCGGTATTGGAGAGTTCCGCCGCTTCCGGCTCGTGTCGTCGTCGAGGCTGGCCCGTGCTTCGATCCCGCGGCCGCACGATCGCTGGATGTGTTTGTGACGGAAGTGGAGTCATGGTTCGCCGATTGCCGTGCGGCCCATGCGCGCACGGCAGTTGAGGCTTGGCCCGCAACCGCCTCCTCACCCACGCTGACGGCGACATGATGCCTTCGTCCACGCACCTCGTGGTGCTGCCGAGCTACAACACCGGGCCCCGCCTGCGTGAGGTTGTGGCCGGCGTGCTGGCGCGCTGGCGCCCGGTTGTCGTGGTGATTGACGGCAGCACGGACGGGAGTGAGCAGCCGTTGCACGAACTTGCCCGGCAGGACGCCGGCTTGTCCGTGCTGGTTCTCCCGCGCAATGCGGGGAAGGGCGCGGCTGTGTTGGCCGGCGCGAGCTGGGCCCACGAGCGTGGATTCACGCACGCCCTGACGATGGATGCCGATGGCCAGCACGTGGCCGCGCACGTGCCGGAGTTCATGGCCTTGTCGCGCCGGCAACCGGATGCGCTCGTGTTGGGCCGGCCAATTTTCCCGGTCAACGTGCCGGCCGCGCGTTTGCATGGCCGGAAGCTCAGCGTGGCGCTTGTCCGCGGTTTGCTGCTCGGCGCCGGCGTGGAAGATCCGCTCTTTGGTTTTCGCGTGTATCCGATCGCACCGCTGCTGGCGGTGCTGGCGGGCCGGAGCACGGGCCGGCGGTACGATTTCGATACCGAAGCGGCCGTCCGGCTCTGCTGGGCTGGCGTGCGACCGTTCAACGTCCCGGCGCCGGTCCGCTATTTTTCCCGCGAGGAAGGCGGCGTATCCCATTTTCATTACGTGCGGGACAACCTGACTTTGGTGGGCATGCATGCACGCCTGCTCTTTTGGGAACTGCCGTGGCACGTGGGTGATTTGCTGCGCCACCGGCGGCGCTGGCGGACGGAGGCGGCCGTGGAATTGGAAGGCCCGGCGGAACCCGCGAGCGATGCGGTGCATTAACCCGATGGTTGGCGGCGGCACTGAGCCCGCCTCGCGGGCCGCGCGTGGTCGTTCGGCGTGGCGACAGCCCGTGGGGCTGGCGTTCACCGTGCTCGCTGCGGTCGTCGCCCAGGCGGCCGCCGCTCCGCCGCTCATCGCGCCGCAGTTCCGGCTCGAGGCGGACCCTCCGGCGTGGCGCGAACTCGCCGCGCGTTTCGCGCGGCGCACTGACACCACCGCGAGCTTCGAGGAACGCCGGTATTTCCCTTTTCGCAAGGAGCCCGTGGTGCTCGTGGGCGACGTTCGCGTCTCGCCGGTGCACGGACTCAGCCTGCATTACACCTCACCGGACGAGCGGACGATGATCCTCGACGACCACGGTCTGCTCGTGCGGGAAGCTTCCGGACAGGCCGCGCCGCTCGATCCGCGCGCGGCGGCGGCGGTGGGTCCGCTGCGCAGCATCCTGAGATTTGATTTCGCCGAGCTCGCGGCCGGGTACGAACTTTATGGCCGGCGGGCGGGAGAGACCTGGTCGCTCGGGCTCGTGCCCCGCGATGCCACCTTGCGCCGCGCGCTCGGCGATATTTTCGTGGAGGGCGAAGCGGACACCGTTCGCCGAATCGAACTGCGACGCAGTGCGAAGCAGCACATCGACATCGTAATGGCGGCACCTCAGCCCGCGGCCTCGTTCACGCCCGAGGAACGGCGGAGGTTTTTCCGATAGCGGATTGCTGAGCACGCTGATTCCTGACAGGCAGTTCCGCATGGTTCCTGCATGCGATGGTTTGGACGCGGCCTCATGGCGCGACGCCGGTCCCTGGAGACCAGCGCCGTTTCGCAGCGAATGAACCTTCGCCGTCGTCGACAGATCGCATGGTCCGTGCTCGCCGCCTGCGCCGTGCTGGGCGGCGGGTGGCTGCTGCGGATGGACTACGCGCGGGCGATTTCGACCGATGTCCTCGATCTCGTACCGACGGGAGAACGCGATCCCGAGCTGGCGCTGGTGCGTGAACTCGCGAGCGAAGCGGAGGCACGCACAATGCTCTTCGTGCTCGCCGCGGCCGACGGCCGGCCGCCACCACTGGAAGCGGCGGCCAGGTTTGCCGCCGCGCTGAAACGTTCGCCGGCCTTTCGCGAAGCCATTCCGCTGGCCGATCCCGCGTCGCGCGACGCCGCCGGCCGCACGTTGTTCGAACTCCGGATGGCGCTGCTTTTCCCGCGCTGGCTGCAGGCACGCGAGCAGTCTGGCACTCGAGTTTCCGGCGAACCGATCGAGGCCGCGCGGGATGCCGCGGCGCGACTGAAACGTTTCGTCGCCTCGCCCGATGCGCTCGCGTTTCAGGATCTCATCCCGGCGGATCCCCTGTTGCTTCTGCCCGATGCGATCGAGCAGATGAAAGCGGCGCTGCCGCTGGTGCAGGGGTCGGGCGACGGCTCGGCCAACGGCCGCATTTGGGGACAACTCGCGGATTCGCCGCTAAGTGAGGCCGGGCAGGCGCCGGCATTTGCGGCGATCGAGCATGCGACGGCCGAAGTGCGCGCCGCATTTCCGGGCCTGATCGTTTCCTTCACGGGCGTGAATCGTTTCGCGGCCGCGAGCCGCGCGCGGATCGAGCGCGAGGTGTCGTGGCTGAACGTGCTTTCGCTCACTGCGGTGCTGGCCGTCGCGGCCATTTTCATTCGCGGCGTTCATCGCGCGCTCCACCTGCTGCCCGTGGTCGCGTTTGCCGTGCTCGGCGCCTGGGTGGCGACGACGATGGTATTTCCGCGTGTTCACATTGTCGTGTTCGTGCTCGGGGCGCTGCTGACCGGCGTCGCGATCGATTACGGATTCTACCTCTACATGCAGCCACCGGCCGGACCCGGGGAAGACTATTGGGCAAAAGTACGCCGGCTGCTGAAGCCGCTGCTCGCGAGTTGCTTCACGACGGTCGTCGGATTCGCACTTCTGCTGCTGTCGGATTTGCCGCTGATCCGGCAGCTCGGGCTCTTCGTCGGCGTCGGACTGCTCTGCGCGCTTGCGGCGGCGGTGATTTATTTTTCGACCGTGCGAAATCCTTTTCTCAACGCGCGCGAGTTCCGGCTTGGACAGGCGTTCACGCCGGCGGTCCGGCGCAAATTGCGCTGGACGCTCTCGCTCACGTGGCTCGTCGCGGTCGCCGGCCTTGGGCGTGTCACCTGGCGTGACGACATTCGCGAACTCGAAATTCCCTCCGCCACGCTGAAGGCCGACGATGCGCGGATTCGCGCGCAATTCGGCGATGGTGGCGATCGCACTGTGTATCTCACCTACGGCGCGACATTTGATGAGGCGCGCGGGGCGTTGGACAAATTCGCAGCGTGGCTGCGGGGCCGCGCCGAATTCGGCAATCTGGCGCCGCTCATTCCCACGCGGGCCGAGTTCGAGCACGCGGTGCAATTCGCCCGCCATGAGCCGCAGTTTCCCAAGGGGTTGGCCGCGGCGCTGGAGCGGGAGGGCTTCGCGGCGGCCGAGTTTGAGCCATTCTTCGAGGCGTATCGTGCGTTCAGCCGCTCCGAATCCGCCGTGCTCGATGCAGCCGTCGAGCGATTGCACCAGGCGCTGACCGGTCCACCCGGGCTGCTTTGGCATCGAGGGCCGCGGGTGAACTGGTTTGTCACCGTGGCGCGGACGGCGCCCGGAGAAGCGCCGCCAGCCTCGATGCAAACGGTGGCGGCAAGCCAGCTCCAGTCGCTGAACCGGCTGTTCGCGAATTACCGCCGTTCGGCGTTGCGACTCAGCCTGGCGGGACTCGCGCTCGTCGGACTCGGCGTGTTTCTCACGTACGGCGTGCGGGACGGTATCCGGATTTTTGCCATTCCCTGCGGCGCGTGCCTCGGCATCTTCGGTGTTTTCGGGTGGATCGGCCATCCGCTCAATCTGTTCCACCTGCTCGGTGCTTTCCTCGGAGTGTGTCTCACGCACAACTACTCGATCTTTTCCGCCACGTCCGCTTATCGACGCGAGCCGCCGCCGGTGTCGGTGCGGTTGTCCGCGCTCACGACCGCCGCTTCGTTCGGCGTCCTGGCCTTGAGCGGAATTCCCGTCGTGCGCGCGCTGGGCATCACCGTGTCCACCATGGTGGTCGCCGCATTGTGCGTGATTGAGCTGGAGCACCTCGGCGCACTGGGCGAAAGGCGCGAGGCGAAATGAAACGACGCCCCATCCGCGCCGCGCGACCGGTTTCCGCCGCCGCAACCACGCCGGCACTCCTGCATGCGTGGGAGCGAACGCTGGCGCGCATCGGCGATCGTCGTGCGATCGTCACGGCCGCAACGGGGGTGGTGTCCACCTTTGGCGAGCTCGACGCCCGCGCCGCGGCCTGGCGCGCGGCGCATCCGGCCGTATCCCGTGGCGACGTCGTTGTGTTCGCGTTGCCGAACGGCATCGGCTGGTTCGAGGTTTTTCTCGGGCTGCTGCGCGCCGGCGCCGTTGCGCTGCCGCTTGATCCTGGCGAGCCGCCCGATGCGCAGCGGCGCATCGCGGAATCCGTCCGCGCGGCCTTCTGGTGGGACGGCACGCGGCTCACGGAGCTGCCGCATCCGCGGCGATTCCGCGAGCGCGAGATTTGTCTGATCAAGCTCACGTCGGGCACGACCGGCCGGCCGCGGCCGCTCGTGTTCACTGGCGCGCAAATGCTCGCGGATGGGCGGCAGGTGACGGCCACGATGGGAATCACGGCGCGCGATCTGAATCACGCGCTGATTCCGCTCGGCCACTCCTATGGGCTGGGCAACCTGACGATTCCGCTCGTCGCGCACGGGGTGCCGCTCGTGAGCGGCAGCGCGGCGCTGCCGCATGCAGTCGCCGACGATTTTGCGCGATGGCAACCCACGGTGTTCCCAACCGTGCCCGCGGTTTTTCGCGCGCTCGCCGCGTCGGATGTGCCGGCGTCGGCGTTCGCGAGTCTGCGGGTGGCAATCTCGGCGGGCGCGGCGCTCACACCGGAAACCGCGCGCGCGTTCGTCGCGCGGTTCGGCCGCCGCATCCACAACTTTTACGGCTCGAGCGAAACGGGCGGAATCGCCTACGACAAATCCGGGGCGGCGACCCTCGTCGGCGGGGTGGGCATCGCCATGCGCGGCGTGAACATTCGTGCGCCTCGCGGCGGGCGGATCGAGGTGTGCAGCGCGGCGGTGTTCACGCGCGGGAACTCACGGCGGCGTGGTGCGAACGGGTGCTCTGTTCCCGCCGACCGCGCCCACGTCGATGCTCGCGGGCGGGTCACATTACTCGGCCGCCGCGGGTCGATGGTGAAGCTCGGCGGCCGGCGCGTGGACACAGCGGAAATCGTGGGCGCGCTGCGCCGGGTGCCGGGCGTCCAGGACGCGTGGGTCGGAGTCCAGGATTCGGCCGAACCCATGCTCGGTGCCGCCGTGAGCACAGCACGAAGCCCGACGGAGCTGAGGGCGGAGTTGCTGCGCCACCTCGCCCCCTGGAAAATCCCGAAGAAGTGGGTCGTCGTGCCCGCGTTGCCCACGAGCGCGCGTGGGAAAATCGATACCCGCGCTTTGCACAAGACCGTGTTTGGGTGAGGGAAAATCCCGTCCGTCGCCCGCGAAGCGCGCGAATTGGCGCGGAGGAGAAATTTCGCTGGGAGCGCGGGCGTCTCGCCCGCAACGTGATCGGGCCCGATCGGCATTCCGACATTTCCAGCCTCGTCACCTCGGCTGCTACGCGCGCGGGGGTGCGGGCCGGACAAGACGTTGCGGGCGAGACCCCCGTGCCACTCTTCGGGCTCACTCTCTTGGATAATCCGGACGATAAAGCGACTTGTCCGGAGTGGCTGCGGCATCCCTTCGACAGGCTCAGGGCAAGCACTGCCGCAGGGACATTCGAGCGGACGTTCGATCCAATCTGCGGCTGCCCCTCGGCAGGCTCGGGGCCCTGAGCCGATTCGACGAGCTCACGGCCTCTGTGGTTTCGATTGAAAGGCCTCGAGCCGATTCGACGAGCTCACGGCCATCGGCTGGTTCGACTGAACGGCCTCGAGCTTGTCGAGAGGCTTGTCGAACGGGGAAGCCGCAGCCACTTCCAGGCGGCAACACGGGCGTGGCGCCCGCGCTCCCAGGGCTACTTCGTCAGCACGGCTTCGATCTCGACGTTGAGATCGGCGCGACACAGGTCGGCGAGAAGGTAGGTTACCGAATCGTCTTTGCGCACGAGCTCCCGTTCGAGACACGCCTGCACCGCGGGCAAATCACGGGCGTGGC
>JAUSID010000124.1 GCA_030648295.1 Opitutaceae bacterium
GTCTTTGCGGCGCGGCCGATCACGGACGTCACGTTCACGCCCCGAGCGAATGCGGCGGCACAGAAGCTCACGTTCTATCCGACGGCGCGCTCGCCGCGCTACGAATACCGCGGCGTGATGCCGCTTCATTTTCTGGATACGAGCGGAAATCCGGTGGCCGAGGCCGTCATCCCTCCGGAAATCCGCGAGGCGCTGCTGCTTTTCATGCCGGTGTCGGGCGAGGCCAAGGCCGACGGGCTGCGTTATCGCGTCGCCGTGCTGGACGACAGCGCGCTCCGTCACGGGGCCGGGGGAATGGCCATCATCAACCTGAGCGGGCTGACGCTCGGCGGCACGGTAAACCAGACCAAGGTCGCATTGAAGCCCGGGCTGAATCCAACCGTCGCGGTCGGACGAAGTGCGCGCGTGATGTGTCGCACCGAGGTCAAGGGAAAGTCGTACCAGTCGTACGCCAGCACGTTTCAACTCACGCCCAAGCAGCGCGCGCTGCTGATTCTATTCCCACCTTTCTACAAAGGTTCGCTCGAGGTTCAGTCGCGACTGCTGGTGGATGAGGCGAGGTGAAGACACGTAAGACGCGCCTGAAGAACGCGAGACGCCTGAAGAACGCGAGACGTGTAAGAACGCGAGAACGCAAGACACCGAAGAGTTGAAGGGGCTCGTCGTCTTACAAGTCTCGCGTTCTTATGCGTCTTCCCGTCTTCTGCGCTCCTGCCAGCGCTCCTTTCCGGCGAACATGGGAAGCGAGTCGGTGGCGGGAATGGGCGCGTTGGCCACGGTGACAAAATTGGCGGCGAAGAGTTGAGCGTCCTCACCGGGCGCGAGCCCGAAAGGAGGGCCATCTTCTTTTTCACCGAAGAAATAGATGCCGGCGAGAATTCCGCCGGGCACAAGCAACTCCGCGGTCCGCTGCACAATCTTCGGCCATAGGTCCGGGGGCAGGGCGCAGAGAAATGTCCGCTCGTAGATGAGGTCGAATGGCGCCCTCGGGAAATCGTAGGAGAAGAAATCGCCCTCGATGACATGCTCCGACCACTCGACCGGCAGCCGGTCCCGCGCACGCGCGACCGCCGGCGCGCTGAAATCAACCGCCGTCACCCGGTAGCCGGCATTCGCGAAGGCTTCGAACTCGTAGCCGGAACCGCAACCTGGGAGCAACACGCTCTCGCCGCGGCCGGGATGAGTTTCCAGGTAGCGCAGTAGCGCCGGTGGCACCGCGCCCGCATCCCATGGCGTGCGGCATTTTTCGTAGCGGGTGTTCCAGAACTCGGGGCGGGAGGGATCTTCGGGCATTGGGAATGAGCCGGGGTTCAATAGATTTTGCCGCCGTTGGCGAGGTGAACCTCATACCGCGCCGCCTCCGCCCGCGCCGTGCGTTTCCTTGTTCCGATCGGAACAGAGAAACGCACGAGAGACGGACATCGGATTCAGCCAAAACGCGCTCGTTTCGCTGGGCGCCGTGCGTTTCGTTGTTCCGATCGGAACAACGAAACGCACGCAAGAAGGCGGGCAGGGCCGAGACGGCGCCGGCCGATGATCAGCGGCGTTGAGCTTCGGCCGACCTGATTCGACCACGAACGTCGCACGGGTGTTGATGGGGGCGCCGGGGCGGCTGACGTACGGCACGGTCCGGTAATCCGTGGTCCAGCGTTGCGGGGTCACTTCGCATCGGACGTAGCCGCGCTCCGTGTTGTGGAACTTCACGAATGGATTCTCCGCCAGCGTCGCCTCGAGGTTGCGTGGCGTGGCCGAACCATCACCACCCGACGTTATTGACGTGCCGACGAATTCCACGCCCACACTCTGGCCGTCGAGCTGATCGAAGTCGGTAATGAGTTCGTTCGCCCAATTGGAATGGATATCGCCCGTGAGTACGACGGGGTTCTTGATCCGTCGGTCGCGAAAATGCTTCAGCACCCGGCGGCGCTCGATTTCGTAGCCGGGCCATTGATCCATGCTGATGGTGACGTCGGGCCCGGCGGCGCGATCGACACGCGCCATCATGATTTGCTGCGCGAGCACGTTCCAGGGCGCGGGCGAGCGATCGAGCCCGCGAAACAGCCAGTCGCGTTGTTGCGTCCCGAGCAGCGTCGCATTCGGTTTCAGCATCTCCTCGCACGGTGCGCGCGTGCCGTCGCCGCAGGGCTGGTCCGTCCGGTATTGCCGGGTGTCGAGCACGTGGAACTGCGCGAGCCGGCCGTATTGAAGCCGTCGATATAGCAGCATGTCGGGCCCGTGGGGCTGGGCCGACGGACGCAGCGGCAGCATTTCGTAATACGCCTGGTACGCCGCCGCCCGGCGGCGCAGGAAATCGGCCCGCGGCACCGGTGTGGCGGGAATGTCACGGGCGTAGTTGTTCGCCACCTCGTGGTCGTCCCATGTGACGATCCACGGCGCGGAGGCGTGCGCCGACTGCAACGCGGGATCCAGCTTGTACTGGATGTAACGGGCGCGGTACTCCTCGAGCGTGAACAACTCGCCGCTGTTGTGCCGACGAACCTGTTTTTCCCGTGCGCCCATCTCGTAGATGTAGTCGCCGAGGTGGACGATGAAATCCACGTCCTCGCGCGCCAGGTAATCCAGCGCGGTGAAGAGCCCATTCTCGTAATTCTGGCACGACGCGAAGGCGAACCGCAGCCGGGCCGGCAGTGTGTCCACCGGCGGAAAAGTCCGCGTCCGGCCCGTCGGGCTGGCCTCGCCGCCGACGCGAAACTGGTACCAATACCAGCGATCCGGCCGCAACCCCTCCGCGACCGCGTGAACGGAGTGGCCCCACTGCGGGTTCGCCATCGCGGTGCCCGAACGGACGACGCGCGTCATGGCCTCGTCGTCGGCCACCTGCCACGCGACCCGCACGGGAACGGCCGGCATGCCGCCGCCGGGCATGAGCGGCTGCGGCGCGAGCCGCGTCCAGAGGACGACGCTGGTCGGCCCCGGATCGCCGGAGGCAACGCCGAGTGAAAATGGATACGCCGAGAATGCCGGGGTGCTGCCTCGAATCCCCGCGGTCCGGCAGGAGGAGAGCCAGGCCGCGACCGCAAAGGAGGCGGAGCCGGCAACAAAGGAGCGACGCGTGAACGTTGGCGAGCCGGGCAGGGGATAGAGCGGCGGGGGCATCGGAGGATGGATGCGCGCGAAAAAGTCCGCGTCAAGAAGCCGGGGGCGGCGCAGCCGCAACAGAAGTAATAAGGTCGTCGTCCGCTGCGCCGCGGAGAAGGGGCGCACGGAGTCCCGCGGACTCCGTTCGAGGAGAAAGATAAAGTTTACCCGCCTTTGGCGGCGCCGTAGGCGACCAGGGTTCACCCGCCTTTGGCGGCGCCGTAGGCGACCAGGGATTACGAGAAAGAGAAAGAGCCGGAGCACCGTCCTTCGATCCCCAGCGAACCCGCCGAGCCACGTCCGGCTCGACACCGCCGCGCTGCGGCGGGTAAACGCTAGCGGCATGAAGCTACCCCGCACCGCATTGCTCGTTTGCATTTTCATCGCCAACTGCCTGCGCGCGCAGGACTACGATGTCGTCGTCTACGGTGGCACGAGCGGCGGTGTGGTCGCGGCGGTACAGGCGAAGCTCATGGGCAAGCGCGTCGTGCTTGTCGGACCGGACAAGCACCTCGGCGGGCTTTCGAGCGGCGGACTCGGTTTCACGGACACCGGCAACAAGGCCGTGATCGGTGGGCTCGCGCGTGAGTTTTACCACCGACTCTGGCGGCATTACGACTCCGACGCCGCGTGGACCTGGCAGAAGAAGTCCGAGTACGGCAACAAGGGGCAGGGCACGCCGGCGATCGACGGCGCGCAGCGGACGATGTGGATCTTCGAGCCCCACATGGCGGAGAAGGTGTTCGAGGATTTTGTCCGCGAACACGGGATCGCGGTGCATCGCGGCGAATGGCTGGACCGGGCGAAGGGCGTGAAGAAATCGGGCGCGCGGATCGTTTCAATCACGATGCTGAGCGGGAAGACCTACACGGGTCGGATGTTCATCGACGCGACGTACGAGGGCGACCTGATGGCCGCGGCGGGCGTGTCGTATCACGTCGGGCGAGAGGCGAACCGCGTGTACGATGAGGAACACAATGGTGTGCAGACCGGTGTGCTGCACCACAGTCATCACTTCGGCGTGCTGAAGCAGGGCATCAGCCCGTATGTGGTGCCGGGCGAGCCGAAGAGCGGCGTCGTCGCGCGGGTGAGCGCGGAGCCGCCGGGAAAGTTCGGCGAGGGCGACAAGCGCCTGCAGGCGTATTGTTACCGGATGTGCCTGACGGATCATCCGGAGAACCGGATCCCGTTCACCGCGCCGGCGGGTTACGAGCCGAGGCAATACGAGCTCCTCGCGCGCGTTTATGCGGCGGGGTGGACGCAGACGTTCGGGAAGTTCGATCCGATTCCGAACCGGAAAACGGATACGAACAACCACGGACCCTTCAGCACGGACAACATCGGGATGAACTATGATTACCCTGAAGCGTCCTATGAGCGGCGCCGCGAGATCCTGGGCGAGCACGAGCGGTACCAGAAGGGCTGGCTGTACTTCATCTGCACGGATCCGCGCGTGCCGGCCGACGTGCGGCAGCGGATGAGCCGCTGGGGTCTGCCGAAGGACGAGTTCAAGGACAACGGCGGCTGGCCGCACCAGATCTATGTACGTGAGGCGCGGCGGATGATCGGGATGTACGTGATGACCGAAAACAATCTCCGGAAAAAGCGGCCGACGCCCGACTCGGTCGGGATGGGCAGCTACACGATCGATTCGCACAACGTGCAACGCTACATCACGCCGGAGGGATTCGTGCAGAATGAGGGCGATATCGGCGTTTCCACCGGCGGGCCGTATGAAATCGCCTACGGGTCGCTGGTGCCGAAGCGCGGCGAGGCCGACAACCTCGTGGTGCCCGTATGCGTGTCGAGCTCGCACATCGCGTTCGGCTCAATCCGGATGGAGCCGGTATTCATGATCCTGGGGCAGTCTGCCGCCACGGCCGCCGTGATGGCGATCGATGGAAAAATCGCGGTGCAGGACGTGCCGTATGCGAAGCTGCGCGAGCGGCTGATGCAGGACGGGCAGGTCTTACGGTACAACGAGACGGTGTCCGTACCGGTGAAAAAATAGGGGCGAAACACCGGGAAGCGAAAGAGGGAGCAAGGGGCAAGGAGCAGGGAGCAGGGGATGATGGACAGGAGACAGGCGACAAGAGACGGGAAACAGGGCACAGGAGACACGCCGCCAGGAAGACGAAGACCGAAACGAGTTTCCCTGGGAGCGCGGGCCTCCGGCCCGCAATGCGTGCCACAATTTGGGCGTTCGGCGAAGCTCATGCGCGTGCGTTGCTCGCGCGAACACACACCGTCGCCCCTCCAGCAGGGCTCGGCGCCTGAGCACATTAGATGACACTTCCCGCCGTGGGTTTTGCGCAAATGCCGATCTAAACTGGCACGCGGCGTCTGCGAGCAGACGCCCTGCAAAACGCCCGGTCTCCAGGCCGTTGAGATTTCGCACCAGAGTCTCCCGTTGTTTGTCTTCTATTAGATG
>JAUSID010000125.1 GCA_030648295.1 Opitutaceae bacterium
CCCCGTTGAAGCCTACCGCCGTAGTAGAACCGCCGAAAAAATTCATCATCTCCGCGCTCGATCGAGCGCGGCCCCGTTGAAGCGCTAGTCCCGGGGATATTCTCACCCGGGGAGAGTGTCATCTCCGCGCTCGATCGAGCGCGGCCCCCGTGAAGCTTAGCGTCCGCCGTCGCCGTCGCTGCGCAGGGATTATCTCCGCGCTCGATCGAGCGCGGCCCCGTTGAAGCATGGGGGAGTGACGAGTGACGAGTGACGAGTGACCAGTGACACATCTCCGTGCTCTCCAGAGCGCGTCCCGTTGAAGCATGGGGGAGTGACGAGTGACACATCTCCGCGCTCTCCGGAGCGCGGCCCCGTTGAGGCTCATAGTGACGAGTGACGAGTGATGAGTGACGAGTGATCTCCGCCCTCGCGAGAGCGCGGCCCCTGCAACTTCGGGTCGAATGGATTTTCCCCCGCCGCCCGCAATGCCACATCTTTCTCTTAAAATTATCTTCCGGCCGGTGAAGTATCCGGACTAGCTGTCGGGTTCCTCCAATCGCTCCGCCATGCCCGACATCCTCATCACCGAACAAATCAGCGGTGCCGCGATCGCCGAACTCGGGCGGCGTTTCTCGCTCACGACGGAGCCGGACCTCTGGCGCTCGCCGGAAAAATTGAAGTCTGCCGTCGGTTCCTGCCGCGCGTTGCTCGTCCGCAACCAGACGCGCGTCACGGCGGAGATCATCGCGGCGGCGCCGCGGCTGCTCGTGGTCGGCCGGTCGGGCGCGGGGCTGGACAATATCGACGTCGCGGCGGCGACTGCGGCGGGCATCGTCGTGGTCAGCACGCCGGACCAGAATTCATTGTCAGTGGCGGAACTCACGATGGGGATGATGTTCGCCCTCGCGCGACATCTGCCAGCCGCGGACCGTGACACGCACAACGGCGGATGGAACCGGCATCGTTTCCTCGGCATCGAGCTGTACGGAAAGACGCTCGGCCTCGTCGGCCTCGGCCGGATCGGCTTCATGACCGCGCTGCGTGCCCGCGCGATGGGCATGCGGATCATCGCGCACGATCAGTTCATCAATCCCGATGCGTCGGCGGTCACGGAGTCGCAGGCGGAACTGCTGAGCCTCGAGGAGGTGCTGCGGCGCGCCGACTTCGTTTCCTGCCATGTGCCGCTGACGCCGGAAACGAAACACCTTTTCAACTACGAGCGGTTCGCGGCGATGAAGCCGACGGCATATTTCCTGAACCTGGCGCGCGGGGAAGTGGTCGACGAGAACGGGCTGATTCGCGCGCTGGACGAAAAGCGGCTGGCGGGTGCGGCGCTGGATGTGCGCGAGGAGGAGCCGCCGCCCGCGAGCGCGCTGATGAAGATGGACAACGTCATCCTCACGCCGCACATCGCGGCGCTCACGCGCGAAGGGCAGGAGCGGGTGGTGAACGCGCTGTGCGCCGATGTCGGCCGCGTGCTCGCCGGCGAGCCAGCGCGGAATTGCGCGAATTTCTCCCAGCCAAAGAATCGGCGCACCGCCGCAACCTGAGCCACCTTCCAAATCATGAAACTGTTTATCGACACCGCTGACGTTCAGCAGGTCAAAGAGGCATGGTCCTGGGGCATCATCGATGGTGTCACCACCAACCCGTCGCACGTGGCGAAGACCGGCCGGCCGGCCGCCGCGGTGTTTCGCGATATTTGCGCGGCGGCCGACGGTCCCGTCAGCCTGGAAACAATCGGGCTGACCGCGCCGGAGATCGTCGCCGAAGGCCGCGAACTCGCCAAATACCACCGCAACGTGGTGGTGAAGGTGCCGATCATCAAGGAGGGCCTCAAGGCGGTGAAGATTCTCGCGGCCGAAGGTATCAAGACCAACGTTACGGTGACGTTCTCGCCCGTCCAGGCGCTGCTGGCGGCGAAATGCGGCGCCACGTACATCAGCCCGTTCGTCGGCCGGCTCGACGCCCACGCGCACAACGGCATGGACCTCGTACGGCAAATCAAGACGATCTACGACAACTACGGATTCAAGACGGAGATCATCGTTGCCGCCGTGCGCCATCCGGTGCATGTGCTGGAGGCTGCCCTGGCCGGTGCGCATATCGCGACCATGAACTTCGATGTGCTCCAGCAGCTGTATCTCCATCCGCTGACCGACATCGTGATCGCCCAATTCCTGAAAGACTGGAAATCCGTACCCAAAGAATGAACGCGCGACCGCTTTATCTCGGGGGGCAATGGCGCCAGACCGATACGACCCTGACGGTCTTGAATCCGTCGAACGGGGAAAAACTCGGCGAGGTGTGCACGGTCCCGCGGCCCGTCGTGGCGCAGGCGATCGCGGACGCGCACGCGGCGTTTCCCGCGTGGCGGGCGCTCACGGGCAAGGCCCGCGGGGAATATCTGCGCAAGATTGCCGCGGAGCTGGAGCGTCGAGGCGACGAGATCGCGCGGACCATCACGCTCGAAAACGGCAAGCCGCTGGCGCAGAGCCAGGGCGAGGTTGCGATGTCCGTCGATCATCTGCGCTGGTTCGCGGAGGAGGCGCGGCGCGCCTACGGCCGGACGGTGCCCAATCAGGTCGACGGCAAGCGCCACATTGTGGTGAAGACGCCCATCGGCGTCGTGGCCGCAATCAGTCCCTGGAATTTCCCGCTGGTGCTGGCGGTGCGCAAAATCGCGCCGGCGCTGGCGGCGGGCTGTCCCGTCATTCTCAAGCCGGCCAGCGCGACTCCGCTCTGCACGGTGCTTTTTGCCGAATGCGTCGAGGCGGCGCGACTGCCATGCGGCGTGTTTCAGCTGGTGGTTGGCCGCGCGGCCGACATCGCGGCGGAATTCCTGGAGAATCCGCTGTGTCGCAAGATCACATTCACCGGTTCCACCGAGGTGGGACAGTCGCTCATTCGCGGCGCGGCCCAAGGCGTCAAGCCACTGTCGCTCGAACTCGGCGGCCATGCGCCGGTGCTCGTTTTCGACGACGCCGATCTGAACCGCGCGGTTGAAGGCGCGGCGATCGCGAAGTTTCGCAACACCGGCCAGTCATGCATCGCCGCGAACCGGATTTACGTGCAGCGGGCGGTTTACGCGGAGTTTCTCGAGCGCTTCGTCGCCCACGTGCGGACGCTGAAGGTCGGCGACGGGCTCGAGCCCGGCGTGCAGATCGGCCCGCTGATCAACGAGGAGGGACTGGCCAAGGCGCTGGGCCAAATCGAAAACGCGGTGAAGAAAGGCGCACGTGTGCTCTGCGGCGGAAAGCGGGTGCCGGGACGCGGAACGTTCCTCGAGGCAACCGTGCTCGCCGATGTGCCGGACAGTGCCGAATGCATGCGGGAGGAAACGTTTGCGCCCATGGCGCCGGTGTGTGCGTTTGACACGGAGGACGAGGCGATTGAACGCGCCAACGCATCGCGGTTCGGCCTCAGCGCGTATGCGTTTACCAATGACATAGGCCGGGCCTTCCGGCTGATGGAACGGCTCGAGGCCGGGAGCATCGGGCTCAACGACGGGGTGCCGACCACCAGCCAGTGCCCCTTCGGCGGGCTCAAACAAAGCGGCTGGGGCCGGGAACTCGGCATCGAGGGCATGGACGCGTTTCTGGAGACGAAACACGTATCGATCGCGCTGTGACACCAGGGACCAAGGGACCAAGGGACCAGGGACCAGAGACCAGAGACCAAGGGACTAAGAGACTAAGGGACCAAGGGACCAAGGGACTAAGGGACCAAGGGACCAAGGACCAAGCGACAAAGAGACGAAAGACCAAAGCCCCACGCTCTGACATCTGACATCTGATATCTGACCTCCGTCTCCGCGCCTCCGTCCCTCTGCACCTCCGCTCCTCTGCCTCTCTGCCCCTCAATCCATCACTCCCTTCCACCTTCCCCCGTCACTTTCACTTTCACTTTCACCTATGTACTTCACGCATCTCGCCTGCACTGCTTGTGGCAAGGAACACGACGGCAAGGTTCCTCAGAATGTTTGCACTGCATGCGGCAAGCCGCTGTTCGCGCACTACGATTTGGCGGCCGCGGGCCGGACGATGACCAAGGCGGCGTTGCGCGGCCGGACGAAATCGTTGTGGCGGTATCGCGAGGTCATGCCGGTGAAAAACGACGCCGACATCGTAAGCCTGGGCGAGGGATTCACGCCGCTGCTGGCGGCGCCGCGGCTCGGCGCGAAGCACGGGATGAAGAAACTTTTCATCAAGGACGAGGCGCAGAATCCGACCGGAAGCTTCAAGGCGCGCGGCATGACCGCGGCGGTGTCGATGGCGAAGCAATTCGGCCTGCAGAAACTCGCGGTGCCGTCGGCCGGCAATGCCGCCGGCGCGCTTGCGGCCTACGCCGCTCGCGCCGGGATGGAGGCGTACATTTTCATGCCGAAGGACACGCCGCGCGCGAACGTGATCGAGTGCGAACAGATGGGCGCCCATGTCACGCTGATCAACGGGCTGATCACCGATTGCGGCGCGGAGGTCGCGAAGCGCAAGGCGGCCGAGGGCTGGTTCGATGTTTCGACGCTGAAGGAGCCTTATCGCGCCGAGGGCAAGAAAACCCTCGGCTACGAACTCGCGGAGCAGCTGGACTGGCAGGTGCCGGACGTCATCCTGTATCCAACCGGTGGAGGCACCGGGCTGATCGGGATGTGGAAGGCGTTCGATGAGCTGGAAAAACTCGGCTGGATCGGTGCGAAACGGCCGCGGATGTTCACGGTACAGGCGACCGGCTGCCAGCCGATTGTCCGCGCGTTTCAGTCGGGCGAGAAGTTCGCCGCCGAGCACGTCGGCGCGCACACGAAGGCGTCCGGCCTGCGGGTGCCGAAGGCGATTGGCGATTTCATCATGCTGGATGCCCTGCGCAAATCCGGTGGCGGCGCGATCGCGGTCGCGGACGAGGATATGATTTCTTCGACGCGCGAGGTCGGCGCGGCCGAGGGCGTGTTCGTGGCGCCGGAAGGCGCGGCGTGTTATGCGGCGCTGAAACAGCTGCTGGCCGCCGGAACCGTCCGGCCCGATGACACGACGATCCTGTTCAACACGAGCACGGGACTGAAGTATCTCGAGTGCTACGGGTAGCCCGCATTTTTCCTACCGCGGCACCTTGGCCGAAACCCACCAGAGGCGGGCAAGCCAAAGGAGCGTCACCGGTTCTTTCTCTTTCCTCTTTCTCTTTATCCCTGGTCGCCTACGGCGCCGCCAAAGGCGGGTAAACTTTATCGCCGATCGCGTTCGGCCAACCGGGAGAAAGAGAACGATGAAATCGTCTCAAGCCTGCACGATCCATATCTATATCAGCCTACCGCGGCCAGCGGCCGCAACCAAACGGATTTAGCCGCAAGAGAACGCAAAGAGCGCAGAGAATCGAACTCATCTTTGTGCTCTATGCGTTCTTTCGCGGCTAAATCCAGGACTTTGAAATCGTCTCAAGCCTGCACGATCCGGATCGATATCAGCATAGTCTCCGTGTCATTCCGTGTTCCTCCGTCTTCGGCCATGACGGCGGCCATCGCAGTTTTCAAGCTCATGCGGGCTAAAAGCAAAACCGCAGGAGCGGTTTTGCCTAAGCCGCCCGTTGGAGGGTGACGTCATTTGTCTCGTCCACTCGGCGTTCCTGACTACGGGCGGCTACCGCAACCGGATCTCGGGTGGCGTGGCCACGTAATCTGCCACGGTGAGCATCGCGTCGGGATGAGTGCGAAAATAGGACGACGGGCAGGCGGGGGTCAGCGGGCCGTGCAACGCCCGGCGGACCACGCCGCTTTGCCATGGGCGGTTGCAGTAGAAGCGCAGCCGCCGGGCGGCCAGGATTTCCTTCATCCCGACCGTGACGGCGCGGTCCGGAATCGCGGCAATATCGCCGCCAACCGTAACCGAATTGATGGTGCGCGTTTCGCGCGAAAGGGTCAGCGAGCGCGTCGGTCGCGCCGCGAATTCCTCGACCGTGCACGACTCGCCGGGCTCGGGCGGCTCGTTGAAGGCAATGTGGCCATTGATGCCGATGCCGCCAAACACGACGTCCACGCCGCCGCGCTGATCGATCAACCGCTGGATCGCCTCCGGCGCTCGCGGGTCGGGAAAGACGCGGTTGGGCGGAGCGGGCGCGAGCTTCGGATCGAGCAGGTTGTAGAAGGCGCGGTCCATGTAGCCGCGAAAACTCAGCGGATGGCTCGCGGGGACAAAGTCGCCTCCCGGCGTGAGGTATTCATCCATGTTGATGAAGACCGTGTCGCGGCACGAGATTTTCTCCTCGTTGATCAGCTGCGCCAGAAGCGGGAACTGATCGACGGGCCCGACCGGCACGATCAGCGTGGCGGCCCGGCCGGCGGCCTGGGCCTGGACGATTTCGTCCTTCATCGCCTTCGCCATTTCGCGCGCCAGCGCGGCCATGTCGCCCGTGACGCGGAGCCGGACCGGTTGGTCTTTGCCCAAGTCGCTGCGGGATATCGTAAGGTAGCTCGGAAACATGAGAAGCGTGATTCCTGAGCCGAACCCCCGCCGCTGTCGAGCCCGGCTGATTTCGATAATTCGCCGCTCCGTGAATTTCCGGTTCGTGGCGGCGGGAATTGGCCCGACGACAATTTGTGATGCATTCCACGCCGTTTCACGCCACAACACGACACCCCCGAAATATGACCCCGACGATTCCGCCTCCCGCCGCGGCGAGCGCTCGCGCCGCCGCGATGGATCCTCCCATCACCGCCGGGGCCGCCGTCGCCGCTCCGCCCGCACGGCTCGTGTCACTCGATGTTTATCGCGGGTTCATCATGTTCGTACTCGCCGCCCATGGTTTCGGGCTGGCCAAGGAGGCGGCCAATCATCCGGGCAGCGTGGTGTGGCAGTTTCTCGCGTACCAATTCGATCACGTCGCGTGGCGCGGCTGCGGGTTCTGGGATCTCATTCAGCCCGCGTTCATGTTCATGGTCGGCGTTGCCATCCCGTATTCGTATGCCAGCCGCAAGGCGCGCGGCGACTCGGACGGCAAAATCATCCTGCATTCGCTGTGGCGCTCGCTGGTGCTGATTGTCCTCGCGGTGTTCCTGGCGTCGCAATCCGGGACGCAGACGAACTGGCGGTTCACGAATGTGCTTGGCCAAATCGGGCTCGGTTACACCGCGGTCATGCTGCTGCGGGGCCGCGGCGTGAAAACCCAGCTGCTCGCGCTGGCTGGAATCCTGATCGGCTACTGGCTGTTGTTCGCCCTGTACCCGGCCAGCGGTTCCGACTTCGGCTCCCACTGGGCGTTGCGGGCGAATGCCGCGCACCGGTTCGACGTCTGGTTCCTGAACCTTTTCCCCGGGGCCAAGCCGTTTGTGTCGCAGGACGGCGGATACCAGACGTTGAATTTCATCCCCTCGATGGGCACGATGCTGCTCGGGTTGATGGCGGGTGAGACGCTGCGCTCGACGCTCACGGACCGGGCGAAACTGCAGCGGATCCTCGGCGCGGCCGCGGTCTGTTTTGTCCTCGGTATCGCCGCCGATCCCTCGATTCTGCCCGGCGTCAACGCGAGCTGGACCTTGTGCCCGATCGTGAAGCGGATTTGGACGCCCTCGTGGACGCTGTTCTCGGCCGGGTGGACCCTGACGCTGCTCGGGGCGTTCTACTGGAGCATCGACATGAAGGGATGGCGCCGGTGGACGTTCCCGTTCGTGGTCGTGGGAATGAATTCCATCGCGATTTACCTGATGGGGCAGCTGATGGGCGGATGGGTACGCGGGCAGCTGCGCATCCACTTTGGCATTACCCACCAAATCGCATCCGCGGTCGCAGTGGCGGTGGTCTTCTGGTGCATCTGCTATTGGATGTACCGGCGAAAGATTTTCCTGCGGATTTAAACACAACGTCATCAGGCATGCTCAGCGTGCCGCCGGCTTTTGCAGCCAGACATCCACCCGCGGCGCTTCCCAGGTATACGGTTTGCCGAGCACGTCGATCCGGCCGTCGCCGTCGAGATCCGCGAGCCGGCCTTCATGCCAGCCGATGCCGGTCGTGAAAACCGTTTTGCGGAAACCGCCCTTGCCGTCGCCATAGAGGATCCAGGCCGTCGCATCGGGATGATCCGCCTTCGCTTCGGTCCGGGTCCACTTCGCCATCTCGGCCGTGAAGATGTCGAGGTGTCCGTCCCCATCGACGTCGGCGACGTCGAGCGTGTGACCGTGGACGACGTCGCGGCCAATCAGATCGCGACCGACCCAGTCCGCCGCCGTTTCCGGGTTGCCCTTGCATTCGTAGAGCTTGGCCGGGCCGGTGCCGTCGCCGGGAGCAATCACCACCTGGGCGAACTTGCCGGACTTGAAGCGGCCGGCGGCGATCCGGCCGCCTTTCGGCCCGATCGGCATCGCATCGAACTTCAGTCCGCCGCGATGCTTGAACCACCAGCGGCCGGCGAGCAGATCAAGCCGGCCGTCACCGTCCACGTCGCAGGACCACGCGCCCTCGGATTTGAGTGCGCCGGGTGCGCTCTCATCAGCCGCCGTGGAAAAAATTTCGGCGAATGGCCAGGGCTGCTCCCGCGACCGCGGCTGCGCCGGGATTTCGGCGAGGAAGAGTTTCTTCGCGGCCTGGTTCCAAAACACCAGCTGCGACCGGCCCTTGCCCATGAAGTCGCCGAAGATTTGATCGTGGTGCGCCCGCGGGCCGCCCTTCTTGATCAGCCGGCGTTTCCACGGCACGTCCGGCGGGAATTTCGGCGATGGATTCTCCCACCACCAGAGTTCATCGCTGCTGGCGTCGCCGCCAAACACGAGATCGAGGTCACCGTCCCCATCGATGTCATACGACGCGCCGCCCGCCTCGATCCGCAGAAACTCGGGCTCAATTACGATCCGGTCCCACCCCTTGGCGGCGCGGCGATACCACACCAGCGCCGGGGCGGTGACGCGGAACCCGAGGACGAAATCGTTTTTCCGATCCCCGTCGAGGTCGCACACGATCGCGGCGGTCTGCTGGTTCGACGGACCGGGCACCGGCATTTCGCCGGCGGAGCTGGAAAGGTGTTGCCATTGCGGCTCGGCGGCGCGGGTGACGCAGAGGAGAGCCAGCAGCAGGGCAGGAAGAACGGCGGGACGAATCATGGGAGAGGAGGTTTGGCCGGGCGGAAAACAAAAGCCAGGCGCAGTGTTGGCTCGCGGCAGGCTGGGCGCGAGCCAGCGGATTTAACATTGCGGAAATTGGCTTTCCCGACGTGGAAGGACGCGGCGCGCGGTTTTCGCGCTCGACGCCGGAGGATGAAGCATCAACCGGAGGGGACGGAGGAAACGGAGAGCGGCGGTTGTGCCGAACTTGGGTTAGGGATTCGAGTCGCGCCACGCTGACAAATCGGTCTGCGGCGTACGGATGGTTTGCGGCGCCGGCGGGGTGGGGCCAGGCACGAATTGCATCGGCCGCTGGTCCGGTTGCAGTGCCGCGTCGAATTCGCGGGCGAGCTTCGCCAGCCGGGTCACGACTTCGGGATGTTGCGCGGCGACGTTGCGGGTTTCGCCGATGTCCTGGCTGAGATCGTACAGCTCCGGTTCGGCGAGCAGCCGATGCTGGGTCTCGAAGACGCGCGGCAGATGCTCGAACCAGAGGCTGACCGGCCGCGGCTCGGGCCGGCGATCGACCGCGACCAGAAGTTTCCATCGACCTTCACGCACGGCCTGCAACTGGTATCCAAAATAATAAAACATCGGGCGTTGCTCCGTTTCGGCCGCCGCGGCTCCGCGAATCAGCTCGCGCTCGATGTTGCGCCCGTCGTAGGTGCGGTCGCCCGGAAGGCTCGCGCCGGCCAGTTGTGCCATCGTGGGAAACACGTCCATGAGCGAGATCGGTGCGTCACTCACGCGGGCAGCCGCAATCTGGCCTGGCCAACGGGCGATGAAGGGGACGCGCGTACCGCCCTCGAATGTCGTGCCCTTGCCCGCGCGCAACGGGCCATTGTCACCGCCAAAGGATCTCCCGGGAAAACGCTCTCCGCCGCCGGCCGCCTGCTTTTTGGGCGCGGCAGAATCCCTGGCCTTGCCGGGCGCGTTTGCCGCACGGCGAATGGCCGCGCCGTTGTCGCTGGTGAAGATCACCAGCGTGTTTTCCTCGAGCTTCAGCTCGCGCAGCGTGTCGAGGATCGCGCCGGTGCTCCAGTCGAGTTCCTCGACCGCATCGCCGTAAAGGCCGCCTTTCGAATTTCCCGCGAATTTCTCCGAAGCGTATTGCGGCACGTGCGGCATCGTGTGCGGCAGATAGAGAAAAAACGGCCGCGTGCGATTGTCGCGGATGAACGCCAGCGCCCGCTCGGTGTAGCGCCGGGTGAGCTGCGATTGATCGACCGGCGCCTCGACCACACGGTCACCCTCCATCAGAGGCAGCGGCTCAAGTCCCATGACCTGCATGAACGGTGCGCCGACCGGCCACTCGTTCGAGTCGTTGCTGTACGGCAGCCCGAAGAAAACGTCGAATCCGTGGCGCCGGGGCCGGAACGCTCGATCCCAGCCCAGGTGCCATTTGCCGATGCACGCGGTGGCATAGCCCTGGGTCTTCAACAGCTCCGCGAGTGTGATCTCCGCTTCCGGCAGCCCATGGTGTTCCGCCGGGAACATCACGTAGGGCAGGCCGCAGCGGGCCGGCAACCGGCCGGTCAGCAGTGCCGCGCGTGACGGACTGCAAAACGGCGCCGCCGCGTACGCCGCGGTGAACCGGACGCCTTCGCGCGCCATGCGATCAATTCGCGGCGTCGCCAGCGTCCGGGAACCCTGGATACCAAGGTCGCCATAGCCCAGATCGTCGGCGAGGATGACGATGACGTTGGGCTTCGATGCCGTGGCCGGTGCGCCGGCGCGTACCGCCGAACACGCCGCCATCGCGAGCACCGAGAGCAGGACCGCAACGATTTTCCCTGGGAGCGCGGGCGTCCCGCCCGCAATCCGTACGGGTGCACCCGCGGTTCGTTCTCTTTCTTCGTTCTCTTTCTCTCTCCACCAATCGAGAGAACGAGAAAGTTTACCCGCCTTTGGCGGCGCCGGAGGCGACCAGGGATAAAGATTAAGAGAACGAGAAAGAGAAAGAGGGAAACATCTCATGGGCAATCGACGGAACAAACGGGGACCACGCACTACCGGACCTGCCCGCGCTCGCGCACACGCGCGAGCAGCGCGGTCAGCTCCGCGACTTTCCCGGGGTTGTCGGCGTAAAGGTTGTGCTGCTCGGCCAGATCGCCCGCGAGATCGTACAATTCGCCCGGCTGGGAGTTCGGCTTGTATCCGAATTGTTGATCGAACCATGCCGGCACGGCGCTCACGCCGCCCGTGGGAGCGGCAACCAGCAGCCAGTGCTCATGCCGCAGCGCGTACCCGTTCGGCTGCGTGTTGTGCACGAGGGTGTGACGAGGGCCGGGTACGGATGCGTTTTTCCAAACCGCCAGCAGGTCATGGCTGTCCTCGGCCTGCCGCGGCGGAAGCGCATATCCGGTCACGGCGGCGATGGTGCCCATGATGTCGACCTGGCTCATCAACGCGGATGAAACCTCGTTCCTCGGCACGTTGCCGGGCCAGCGGACCATGAACGGCACGCGGTGGCCGCCTTCCCATAGGTCGCGCTTCAATCCGCGCAGCGGACCCGAACTGCGGTGCTGGAAATTCCGGATCCGGTCGTAGGCGTAACGCTCCGGGCCGTTGTCGGCGGTGAAGATCACGATCGTGTTCTCGCGAAACCCATGCTGGTCGAGCGCCCGGAGGATCCGTCCCACCGCGGCATCGGTCTGCATCACATAGTCACCATAGCCGCCGGCCTTGGATTTTCCGACGAACTCCGGGCTGGGCACGATGGGCGCGTGGGGAGAGGTGAATGGAACGTAGAGAAAAAACGGTTGCGGCTTTCCGCGCTGCTCGCCGACCCACTGCACGGTCCGCTCCGTCAATTTCGGCATGACGGCATGAAAATCCCATTTTGCGGCCATCGGTCCGGGCCGCGCCTCCCAGTTGCCTTCGGCGGTCTGCTGCGTGATGGCCAGGGGCTCGGTCGGCGGAATGAGCACGCGATCGTTCTCGAACCAGGTGTACGGCGGGAAATTCGGTACATCATCGCCGAAATAGTAATCGAACCCGTTGTCCCGCGGGCCGCCGGGAATCGGTCGCGACCAGTCGAACGCGTCGGGCGCGTATCCGGTCTTAGGATTGGGCTTCGCGTCCGGTCGCTTGATCGCCTCCCAGTTCCATCCCAGGTGCCACTTGCCGATGCACGCGGTGCGGTAGCCCTGCGCCTGGAGCATCTCCGGCAGCGTCAGCTCGGCGGGGTCGAACACCGACGGGCCAAACGAGTTCACGATGCCGTGGAACTTCCGCCAGTGAAAATGGCCCGTCAGCAGCGCGTAGCGGCTCGGCGTGCAGACGCCCGACGAACTGTGCGCGTCGGTGAACCGCATGCCTTCGCGCGCGAGTTGATCCAGGTTGGGGGTCGGAATCTTCGATTCGGAATTCTGGATCGCGACATCGCCATAACCCATGTCGTCGGCGTAGAGGATGACGATGTTGGGGCGGGTGGCGGCGGCAGCGTCGATGCAGAGGATGGCAGCAAGGAGCGGGAGAATTTGGGAAATCTTGAAATCGGGCATCGGGCATCTGAAAGCTGAAAATTTCAAAACACCTTTCCGGTCGCAGGCGGTTTGAAAAGGGAGGATTTTCGATGACCGGTTTTCAATTTTCACGAATTCCGATCCTCCTTCGTTCCGGTCCTCACTTTTTTTCCTTCCCGGTTTTGCCCTTGCCCTTGCCCCGCTGGCCGGAGGGTTGTGCGCCCGCCTCGGCGTCGTTCACCGGGCCGGCCATCGGCGGTGTCTCGAAGAATTTCCCATCGTCCACCAACCGCGGATCGCCGGTGCGCCGCAGTTCGCCCATCAGCCGCTGCTCCAGCGTCGCCTGCACTTTCGCGTACGCTGGCTTGCCGGCGACATTGTTCACCTCGTGCGGGTCGGACTTGAGATCATACAACTCCACGCGCGGCCGCTTGCCATAGGCACGCTCGTAGGCCGACTTCCATTTCGGATCGTTCCGCATCGAGACCAGCCATGCCTTGGTCGGGCTTGCATCGTCGTCGCGCAACGTCACGCGCGTTTCCTCGGTCAGGTCGCGCATGCTCGGGACTTCCGGTCCGTCGAGCCCGTAAGGCGCGCCGAGCGGCCAGCGGTCGGGTTTGAAGTTGACGATGAGAAGATGATCCTTCGTCCGGATGGCGCGCTGCGGATAGGGCAGCAGGTTGTCGCGCGCATTCTCGACGTGGCGCTCGCGGCCGACAAAAACCGCATCGCGCTTCGGATCAATCTGGCCGGACTTCGTCGCCGTGAGCAGCGGGACGAGGCTGCGGCCGGTCATGACCTCGGGAATCTTCACGCCGCCCAGTTCGAGGAACGTGGGCGCGAGATCGGTGAGGCTCGTCAGATCATCGACGATGCGCCCGCCGCGCGCGCCACCCCAGCGTATCGCCAGCGAGACGCCAAACCCGAAGTCGTACAGGTTGCACTTGCCATGGCCGAAACCGGGCGCCCCATGGTCGCCGCTCATCACGATCAGCGTGTTGTCCAGTTCGCCGATCTCCTCCAGTTTTTTCAACAGCAGCTCGACCGAAGCGTCAAAGGCCATCGCCTCGCCGAAATAATCCGCCAGGTCTTCGCGGATTTCGGGCACGTCGGGCAGGAACGGCGGCATCTTGCCGCGCAGGGCGTCGGGATTGAGCCCCCAGAGCGCCTTGCCCGATCCTTTTGTCCATTTGCGATGCGTGTTGGTCGGGCCGTACCAGTAGCAGAACGGCTGTCCCTGCTTCCGGGCGGCGAGGAAGGCGTCGAAATTGGCGGTCACCTCGCGGTAAATCGCCTGCTTGGCCGCTTCGAGCGGCTGCCCGGCGGCAACGAGGCTGGTGACGTTTTGCGAGAACTGGTTGAACCGGCGGCCAGCGGCTTCATAGGCGTATTTGCCGGCACCATACGGCGCATCCACCGGCGTGCCCGGGCTCCACACCTTGTACGTCTCGCCAATGTGATAGCCCGCGTCGCGCAGCAGCAGGGCGAACGACGGGTTCGAGCCGTCCCAAATGGCGCCGCGCAGGATCGAGCCGCGGCCAGTGCGCCAGAAATGCTGGCCTGACAGCAGTGCGCTGCGACACGGCGTGCACGACGGCGCGGACACAAACGCACCGCGAAACAAGACACCCTCGCGCGCCAGGCGATCGAACGCCGGCGTGCGGATGAGATCGTTCGCCGTGCCCGGACCATCGAGTTGCGCGTAGGCGCTCGCGTGCCGGCCCCAATCGTCGGCGAACGCGAAGAGGATGTTCGGGCGTTTCGTTTCGGCTGCGCGCGCGCCGGCCAGGCCTGTTAGCGCGACAAGAAGAAGAGGGAGGAAGGGTTTGTTCATGCTAGTATCAATTCAAGGTCTCAGGGGAGAAAGATTAGGAGGAAGAGGAAAGAGAAAGAACCGGAGACATGTCTGTGGCTGCGGCGCCGGGCCGCGGTGCGACTGCGCCGCATTACTCCGCCTTCTTCGTGGCCGCCTTTCTCTTGCGCTCGGGCGGATCCTTCATCGGCCAGTTCGGATCGTCGACGCGTGCGGCTTTCATCGCCGATTCGGCATAGGCCACGAGATCGGGCCGCGTGGCGGCCAGGTTCCTCGACTCCGATGGATCGCCCTTCAGATCGTAGATCTCGATCGGGCGGCTGGGACCGTTTCGGACGGCCTTCCAGTTGCCGAAGCGCACGGCCTGGATCGAACCCACCTCGTGGAGTTCCCAGTAAAAATAATCACGCTTCGGCGCCGGGCCGCCGCGCAGGAAAGACAGCAGCGAATATCCGTCCGGCCGGTATCCGCGCGGCAGCGTCGCACCGGTGAGCTCGGCGACCGTCGGCAGGAAGTCCCAGAATGCCCACGGCTCGTCGGTCACGCGTCCCGCCGGCACGACGTTCGGCCACCACGCGAACGCCGCGTTGCGCAGCCCGCCCTCGTAGAGCGTGCGCTTGAAGCCGCGCAGTTGTCCGCCCATCGCCTGATCGAAGAGCCGGCCGATCTCGGAGTCCTCGGCGAACGACGAACCATTGTCTCCGGCGAACATCACCAGCGTGTTTTTCTCCACGCCGACCTGCGCCAGCGTGTCCAGCAGCCGGCCGATATCGCGGTCGAGCCGGGTCACCTGCGCTGCGTACGCCTTCTGGGTCTGGCTCCACGGCTTGTCGCGATAGATCCCGAGATCGTCGATCTCATGGCGGCCGTGCGGGAGGGTGATGGAATAGAAGAGAAAAAACGGGCGATCCCGGTTCGCGCGGACGAATTTGATCGTCTCGTCCGCGATCAGGTTTTGTGCATAGGTCTGGCCGACGCCCTTGCCATCGTTGCCCGGGAGCTCGAACCGCTGATCGTCGTTGTACAAATAGGTCGGAAAATAGCTGTGGGCGTGCCGCTGGCAGTTGTAGCCGAAGAAGTGATCGAAGCCCTTTTTCAGCGGACTGCCGGTCGTATCAAACATACCCATACCCCATTTGCCGATGCAGGCGGTGGCGTAGCCCTGGGCCTTCAGGAGCTGGGCGACGGTGAAGGTGGAAGCCGGCAGCGGCATCTGTCCCTCGGGCTGGATCTCACGATTGGCGCGCACCGGACAATGGCCCATGTGCAGCCCGGTCATGAGCGATGACCGGGCCGGAGCGCACACGCTGGTGCCGGTGTAGGCCTGGAGGTAACGCGTGCCCTCGCGGGCGACCCGATCGAGCACGGGGGTCTGGATGAGCTTTTGGCCGTAGGCGCCAACGTCGCCCATCGCCAGATCGTCGCTCAGGATGAAAATGATGTTTGGCTTGCCGCCGCTGGAGGCGGCTCGGGCGAGCGGCTCCGTGACCACGGCAACAAGCAGGAACAGACAGGGAAGAAGTTTTTTCATGAAGGTCGAATCGCCGGCGGCGGGCACACACCAGCCCGGCATGTTCCGGAGTCCATGAAAAATGGTCCACGCAAAAAGTTTTATCGCCGCACCGATGCTCCACCCTCCAACGTCAGGCGCGATGGTGAACGGCTTCCCAACCTTGTCCGGGCGTGCTGCGGTCCTGCTCATTCTTGCCGCGGTTCGATTCGATGCGCTTGCGGCGCCGGCGCCGACCGGCCCGGCCTGGGCTCGTCACGTGATCGATGACAGCAGTCGTGGCTCGGACGGCACGAAGCTCGCCGATATCAACGGCGACGGCTGGCTCGACGTGACGACCGGATGGGAGGAAGGCGGCGCGACACGCGTGTACCTCAATCCCGGACCCAATTTAGCGAAGGCGCGCTGGCCGGCCGTGACGGTCGGGTCGACCCCGTCCGCCGAGGATGCGGTGTTTGCCGATCTCGACGGCGATGGCAACGCCGACGTGGTGACGTGCGCGGAAGGAAACACCCAGCGCGTCTTCGTACATTGGGCACCCGCGGATCGCGCGAAAATGCTCCAGTCGGAGGCATGGAAACAGGACGTCATCCCGGTCACGCAGGGCGTCACCCGCTGGATGTTCGCCGAGCCGATCCAGCTGGACGGACGCAACGGGATCGACCTGGTCGTGGGCGGTAAACGCGGCGGCGGGACCTCCCGGTCCTTTCTCGGCTGGCTCGAAAGTCCCGCGTCGCCCCGCGACGTCGCCGGCTGGAAGTGGCACCCGATGATCGAGATGGGATGGACGATGTCGATCAACCTGGAGGACATGGATGGCGACGGCGACGCCGACATCCTGTATTCAGATCGGATGGACAAGACGCGCGGTGTTTACTGGCTGGAGAATCCCGGCTCGCGCGAAGTGGCGGCGGGCGCCCGGTGGAATCAGCATCGCGTCTGGTCCGCCGGTGTCCATGGCGTCATGTTCCTGGCCACGGGCGACGTGGATGGCGACGGCCGGCGCGACGTTGCCGTTGCGGTGGAGCTCGAGAAAGCACCGGCCGCTGAGCCCGAGCGGCACGGTCGCGTGATGTGGTTCAAGCGTGCCGACGCCTCCGGCCGGCGATGGTTGGAAAACACGATCGTAGCGCCGGCGAACACCGGCAGTATGAAAAGCGTCGCCCTCGGTGACATCGACGGCGACGGAACCGCCGACCTGGTCGTCTCGTGCGAAAACGCCGTCGGCGATCGCATCGGAGTCTATTGGCTGCGCCAGGACGGAAAACGCGCGAGTGGCGGGTGGGACGCGTTCAACATTTCCGGTGCGCCCGGAGTCAAGTTCGACCTCGTGCGACTGCTCGACCTGGATGGCGACGGCGATCTCGATGTGCTCACGAACGATGAGCGCGAGGGCAAGGGCGGGCTCGGCGTGATTTGGTACGAGAATCCCCGCGGGAATCGAAAATGAAATCATAGCGGCCTAAACCCGCCGCGCTGATGGCGAAGATCGACCCCGGCACGCGGCTGTTTCAGGTTGTCCCCATCGACGACGACTCCCTGCGTCCCAACCGAACTTCATGAAACTCCAACTTCGTTTCCTCGCGGCGCTGTTGACCGGCGCCGCCGCTCTCGCCGCTTCCGTGGCTGCTCCGCTGCCCGCTTTTCCCGGCGCCGAGGGCGCGGGCATGTATTCGCGCGGTGGACGCGGTGGCCGGGTGATCTACGTCACGAATCTGAATGACGCCGGCCCTGGCAGCCTGCGGGCCGCCATCGAGAGCAAAGGCCCGCGCACCATACTCTTCGCCGTCGCCGGCACCATCGAACTCGCCTCACCCCTCAAGGTGAAGGACCCGCTCGTCACCGTCGCCGGCCAGACCGCGCCCGGCGGCGGCGTCTGCCTGAAAAACTTCGATTTCGTCGTCGCGGCCGACGACGTCATCGTACGGCATCTCCGCTTCCGTCCCGGTGACGAGGCGAAGAAAGCCGTCGACGGCATGTCCATCGGCACCACGGCGCATCGCGTGATCATCGATCACTGCTCCGCGAGCTGGTCGGTCGACGAATGCCTGTCGGTATCCGGCGGCGACATCGATGACGTGACCGTGCAATGGTGCCTCATGGCCGAGAGCCTGAGCAACAGCGTCCATCCCAAGGGTCCCCACGGCTATGGCGCGCTGGTCCGGGCGGACGGCGACGTCAGTTATCATCACAACATCTTCGCGCATCACAGCAGCCGGAATCCGCGGCCCGGGACGTATGACGATGGCGCGAAGCAGGGGATCATCTTCGATTTTCGCAACAACCTGATCTACGGATGGAGCTCGCGCGCGGGTTACAGCGCCGCGGACAAGGCGAACCTCAATTACGTGGGAAATTTCCTGAAGCCAAATGCGTCCAGCAAGACGCCGGGACATGCCTTCAATGTCGGCGGCCAGCAAACCACCGCGCTTTATGTCACCGGCAACCGGCTGGTGGGGCGACCCGAGGCGGATGCGGACAACTGGCTGATGATCGAGAAGGCAGAGGCGGCGGTGCGGGCGGATCGGCCTTTCCCGGTTCTGCCAGTGACGACGGATTCCGCGGACGATGTTTATGAAAAACTCCTGCAGGGCGCCGGTGCGACGCGGCCGGCGCGCGATGCGGTCGACGCCCGCGTGGTGCGGCAAATCCGCGACGGCACGGGGAAGATTCTCGATTCGCAGAACGAGGTGGGCGGCTGGCCGGTGCTCGCCACTGGTACGGCCCAGGTGGACACGGACAAGGACGGCATGCCCGACGAGTGGGAAAAACGCCACGGCTTCAACCC
This sequence comes from Opitutaceae bacterium, assembly GCA_030648295.1. Classification (GTDB taxonomy): domain Bacteria; phylum Verrucomicrobiota; class Verrucomicrobiia; order Opitutales; family Opitutaceae; genus ER46. The sequence continues at coordinate 18,637 of JAUSID010000125.1, forward strand.
CAACGATCCGCAGGACGGCGCGCGCGATGCCGACGGCAACGGTTATACCAATCTGGAAGAGTTCCTGAACGAGCGATCGCGGGCATGAACGGATGCGCTCGAGTCGCGCTCCGGATCAGGAACGGCGGCCTGCCGACCGCGCGGGAGTCGCGCCCGCATCCGGCGAGCTTCAACGCATTGCGGGCGGGACGCCCGCGCTCCCAGGTACGGCGCCAAGACCAGCCCCGTCACCACGGCTGCTATACGCCACGCCATAATTAATTGCGCACAATATGGAGGGACGGCCTCCGCGCCGTCCGCGATCGGTAGCTACCACGTTCAGGGCCCGCGCAGAGGAGGGCCCTCCAAAGATGCGCCAGAACTACTGACGTCGTGTTCGGAAATCCGAGCGTACCGCGGCCTGCGGCCGCAACCAAACGGCTTAGCCGCAAGAGAACGCAAAGAGCGCAGAGAATCGAACTCATCTTTGCGCTCTATGCGTTCTTTCGCGGCTAAATCCTGGACTTTGAAATCGTCGCAATTCTCCACGATCCGGATCGATATCAGCATAGCCAGACGAACCAAGGCGTGGGCCACAGAGGACACAGAGCTCGGACACAGAGGCAGCAGGAGACCACAGGGTGTTTGAACGCGCCTGATGCGAATGGGCAGGCATTCCAAATTGGATCGAAGGGTTTTCCTCTGTGAACCCTGGTCGCCTTCGGCGCCGCCGTAGGCGGGTAAACTCTGTGTCGGAACTCTGTGCGCTCTGTGACCCAAAAGGTTTTTTTCCTTCAGCCTGTGAAATGTCCCGGTTAGCGCCCGCGACCGCGGGTCGGAGCCGCGCC